>JBAIXM010000026.1:0-41356 GCA_037916615.1 Bryobacterales bacterium | reverse complement strand
GATTGCGACCGCGGTTTCCGAGATCGCGCGAAACATCATCGAGTACGCCAAGGCTGGCGAGGTGGTCATCGCTCCGATTCAGAACGGAACCAGGCGAGGCTTGGAAGTCGTGGCGCGAGATCAAGGCCCTGGAATTGCTGACGTTTCACAAGCCATGCAGGACGGGTTCTCTACCTCGAGAGGTTTGGGGCTTGGTCTGCCCGGTTCGCGCCGCCTGATGGACGACTTCCAACTGGAATCCAGAGTAGGCCTTGGAACGAAGGTCACGATGAGGAAATGGCTGCCTTGAAGCGTCCCTCTGCGCACACATTACCGCTGCTGGAGTACGGGGTTTCCTCCATACCCGCGCCCGGCGAGACCGAATCGGGCGACCAGTACCTGGTCCAACCGACGTTCCGCGGCGCACTGGCTGCGGTCGTCGACGGACTCGGCCACGGCGCGGAAGCAGCCGATGCGGCCCGGATCGCGATCTCGATTCTGGAAAGCCACGCCAATGAGGGCGTCATTCCGCTGATCCGGCGATGCCATGAGAGGCTCCGGTATACGCGCGGAGTCGTCATGAGCCTGGCTTCCTTCGATCGGTTCGAGAATACAGTGACCTGGCTTGGTGTCGGAAACATCGATGGGATGCTGTTGCACGGACGCTGGGACGACCATCCGCACGTCGAATCGATTTTCCTGCGTCCAGGCGTGCTCGGCTATCGCCTGCCGGCGCTGCAGGCGGTGGTCACGCCGGTGATGCCCGGAGACCTCTTCATCCTGAACACCGACGGGATCCGCGCAGACTTCGCGGCTCATTTTTCTCCGGACGATCAACCTTCCCGGATTGCCGAATACATCTCGTCGAACTTCCGCAAGGGCGACGACGACGGCCTGGTTCTGGTCCTGCGTTACGTGGGGTCGGCCGAATGACGAACCTCGGCTCTTTTCTCACCCGCGAATACACCGCGGCCATGCAGGACTATGTCAAAGGCCATGGCGAAGAAGCCCTGCGCAGAGCCTACGAGGCCGGAAGACGCGCGCTGGCGGAAGGGCTGGGCATCCTGGAAATGGCGGCGGCCCACCAGCAATCGATTCTGCACGTCTTGCGGTGCGAACCGGATGCCCGTGCTCATGACCGAATCCGCAACAAGGCGCTGGACTGTTTCGCAGAGAGCCTCTCGCCTTTCGAGATGGTGTTGCGGGGAGTGCGCGAAGCGAATGCCCGCCTGGAACAAAGCATCACAAGCCTGCAACGCGTCGAAGAACAACTTCGTCAGCAGAATGAAAGGCTCACAGCCGCGCATCGCGCCGTGGAGAAGGAACGCAGCCGCTATCAGGCGCTGTTCGATTTCGCTCCGGATGGGTACCTGGTAACGGGACTGGAAGGAGCCATCCGGGAGGCGAATACGGCCGCCGCGGCCATTCTTAATACCCCCAAGACCCTTCTGCCGGGGCAGTCGCTGAGCGAGTTCGTGGTCCGCGCGGATCGGGAGTTATTTCGGGAAAGGCTCCATCAACTGCATCTGGGCTCTCTGGAACGCTTGGAAGACTGGGAAGTCTCGCTTCAGCCGCGGAATCGCTCGCCGATACCGGCGGCCTTGACCGTTGTGTCGGAGCGCACGGTTCCGGCGGTGGCCAGCCTGCGGTGGCTGATCCGCGATGTGACGGAGCGCAAGCGGTTGGAGAAAGAGCGTGCCCGCTGGCTGGTGGGCCGCGCGCGCGCGCAAGCCGCACGCCGCTTCGAATTCCTGGCCCAGGCGAGTTCCCTGCTGGTCGAATCGCTCGATGTCGAATCGAGCCTAACCCGCCTCGCGCATCTGGCGGCATCGTTTTTGTCGGGCTGGTGTTTCATCAGCGTCGTGGAACCGGATGGATCCCTGCGCCAGCTCGAAGTAGCGCATGCCGACCCGTCCGCTGCCGGCCTGGCCGAAGAACTTCGCCGGCATTGTCTCTTTAGCGGATTGACGGCGGGCGAATCCGGCAACCTTCCCGAGGGCCTGGAGATCGTCGAACCGTTGACGGCGGAATGGTATCAGCATGTGGCCGATGGAAATGGCCACGCGGAGTTATTGCGCAGGATGAACGGAGGCGGGGCGATGCTCCTGCCCCTCCGATTTCACCATCGCCTGATGGGCGTGCTCGTGTTGATTTCCCCGGGCGGCCGCCGCCGTTTCCGCCCCTCCGATCGCGTGATGGGAGACGATCTTGCCCGGCGTTGCGCTCTGGCGCTGGAAAACGCCCGGCTGTACCGGGAAATGGCCGCCGAACGCGACAAGGCGGAGCGCGCCAATCGAGCCAAGGATGAGTTCGTCGCCATTCTCGGCCATGAGCTCAAGAATCCGCTGACGCCTGTGGTCGGCTGGACGCAGGTCTTCAAAAACCATGCGCTGATTTCCAAGGATCCGGTGCTGGCCGAGGGCATCAAGGCCCTGGAGAAGAATGCGAAAACGCTTACCAGGCTGGTGGGCGATTGCGTGGATCTGACCAAGATTTCGGAAGGCATGATTCAAATCGACCGGGCGCCCCTGAATCTGAACAGCGTGGTTGCCGCGTCTGTGGAACTGGTTCGCGGAATGGCGGCAGAGCGTCAGATTGAAGTGAATATCGATTTGGCGGCCGATACTCATCTGGTGCTCGGGGACGCCATGCGTCTGGAACAGGTTGTTCTCAATCTGCTGATCAACGCGATCAAGTACACGGATCCAGGCGGGTGCATCTCCGTTCGGACTGTTTGGGCCGGCGACGAGGTCGAGCTTCAGGTTCAAGACACAGGGATCGGAATCGATCCGGCGTTTCTGGCACAGATCTTTGAGCCTTTCCGGCATGGCTCCCGTTCCTGGCTCACATCGAAATCCGGATTAGGCCTCGGGCTGGCGATCGCGCGGCGGATCGTAGAGATGCACGGCGGCCGCATTTGGGGAGAGAGCCGCGGGCTCGGCACGGGAAGTACGTTTCGAATTCGCCTCCCCAAAGCGGCCCCCGGCGCGGCCTTGCCTCTTTCGAATACATCGTCCGCGCGCGAGGAGAAGCCGCACGTAGGAATTCGAATTCTCCTGGTTGAAGACTCCGAGGACATTCTTTTCCTGATGAAAACGCAGCTTGAATCGATGGGCCACAAGGTCATTACCGCGAACAACGGAAAACTCGGAATCGATGCCGCCAGGAAACACGAACTGGATCTGATCATTTCCGATGTGAAAATGCCGTCCGTGGATGGCTACGAACTGATGCGCACCGTTCGGAAGTTCCCGCAGTTGAAGGAAACACCGGCCATCGCGCTGACGGGATTCGGATCCAAAGAGGATATCGATCGGGCGATTGGCGCTGGTTTCAATGCGTGCATCAACAAGCCGGCGGAAGTAGAGGAAATTTCGGCCGTCATACGTCAATTGACAGAAGACAGAGAGGCAGTTCACACCGGGTCGCGTCCCGGCTAACGAGCTGCGGAGGAGAACATCATGAGAAGCAAACATCCACGACCGCTGGTTCGTATGACTCGGACGCCGGCGGGCCCTTCGCGAGAATCAGCGGCGCAAGCGCTGTTGACCGAGCTGGTCGCACACTTGCGGCAGAATCGAACCCAGCTTCGGGAAGAATGGGCGCGCAGGATCACCGAATCGCGGTTGCTGACGGCGATGACCCAGGAAGAAATTTTCGTCGAAGCCACGGCCGTATACGACAACTATGTGGCCGTGCTGGAAACCGGCTCCGTGGAAGCGCTCCAGGAATACGCCCGTGATCTTTCCGAGCGGATCATTCCCCGGGGTGTGGAAACACACGAAGTGCTCGGCATTGTACTCCTGCTTCGCGACGTGCTGGCGCGTTCGCTTTTCAAAAAATACCAGAGCGATTTCAGCATGCTGAATCACGTCCTGGATGCATACGAGCCGGCGGCGAACCGCATCGCCAATACCGTCGGCGTGAGTTTCGTTCAGGAGCGCGAGCGTATTATTCGCCAGCAACAGGAGGCGATCCGGGAACTCTCAACTCCGGTGTTGCAGGTTCGCGAGCGCCTTCTGATCCTGCCGATTATCGGAGTGATCGACCCGCAGCGCGCCCGCCAGCTCACCGAGCAGTTGCTGCGCGGCATCCGCTCGAATCGCGCTAAAGTCGTCGTCATCGACATCACAGGCGTTCCTTCGGTCGATTCCACGGTGGCGAATCACCTGGTTCAGACCGTCGACGCCTCGCGGCTGATGGGAGCGACGGTGATCGTCACCGGCCTGTCTTCGGAAATCGCCCAGACCCTGGTAACCATCGGAGTCGATCTCACCAAGATGAAAACCGTGGGCGATCTCCAGGGTGGTATCGAGGAAGCGGAGCGCCTGCTGGGCTACCAGATTCAGGTGACTGCGTAATTCGGATTTCGCCAGCTAGCCGGCTTCGGTCAGAAGGACGCGGTCGTTCCGCCGGTGGCTGAGCAGAATATCCTTGACCGTTTCGGCGACATAGCGCACTTGTTCCTCGGTCATGGCCGGATAAAGCGGCAAGGAGACGATTCGCGGATATAGACTGAGAGCCCGCGGGCACGGCCGCTGGGCTAAGGGCATTCTGGAGAAGTACGGGTGCAGCGGGATCGGTATGAAGTGCACGCTGGCGCCTACGCCCCGCCTTCGCAGCTCTTCGATGAACCCGGCGCGATCGATATTCAGCCGCTCCAAATTCAGACGCAGAACGTACAGGTGCCAGGCGTGGCGGACACCCGGGGGATCGGCCGGAAGCTCCACCTCCTGCAATTCCCCCAACACCTGGTTGTAGATATCCGCGTAGCGCGCGCGGATCTCGATGAACGAATCCAGCTTGCGCAATTGTTGGATGCCCAAAGCCGATTGAATGTCCGTCAGGTTGTATTTGAACCCGGTATCGACGACTTCGTAATACCAGTTGCCGCGCTCGGAATAACGTTTCCAGGCGTCCCGATTCATCCCATGCAGCGAGAGCATTCGCATTCTCGCTTCCAGCGACTCGCGCGGCGTGGTGATCATCCCGCCTTCGCCGGTGGTCATGTTCTTGGTCGCATAAAAACTGAAGCAAACGGCGTCGCTTGAGTCTTCGCCCTGCTCCGAGGAAGTCATCCCGATGGGGCGACCCTGGTAGTGCGTGCCGGCGGCATGGGCGGCATCCTCGATGACAAAAAGACCGTGCTGCCGGGCAAGCGCCCAGATAGCGTTCATTTCGCACGGCAGACCCGCGAAATGAACCGGCACGATCGCGCGCGTTCGCGGCGTGATGGCCCGCGCGATTTCCGCCGGATCGATATTTCCGTCCGGACCGATATCGGCCATCACGGGTCTGGCGCCGACGTGCAGGATGGTGTGAACCGTCGAGCAAAACGTGAGCGGTGTGGTGATGACTTCATCACCCCTGCCGATCCCGAGAGCCGCGAAAGCCACGTGTAAACCAGCCGTGCAGGAGTTCACTGCGATGGCGTAGGGAGCTCGCACGTACGCCGCGAATTCTTTTTCGAATTGAGCCGTGCGCGGCCCCGTAGTGAGCCAGCCGGAACGCAGCGTCGCTTCCACCGCGTGCACTTCTTCTTCGCCGATTGACGGGACGTGGAACGGGATGAACGGGTGATTTTGCATGGTCGGTGGTTTGGGCTTGGCAGCAGCGTCGGACTGCCGATCTGGCGTGAACAGGGCTTGATTCATCGGGATCCGAGGGAACGCAGAATTCGATCTCTATCGAAACCCCAAGGGACGAAGCTGTACCGCGCTGTCATCCATAAAAGCTTCAGATCACGCGAGAATGAGCGCGAGCGCTGATAATGCAAGTTCAAGCTGAGTTTCTCCGGCAGGATGACAGAGCGGTAATGGATCTCGGGATCCGTAGCCGGGTCTAGCAGATCTTCTTCATTGCGAAACGCCAGACTCGCAAGGTCCGTGATCCCAGGGCGCACCTCCAGCACCTTGTGCCAGCGAGCGTCCGAAAATTCGACGAACTCCGGCACTTCAGGCCGGGGCCCGATGAGGCTCATCTCCCCTCGCAGCACGTTCCATAGCTGGGGCAGCTCATCGATCTTCAGCTTCCGGAGCCAGCGGCCGATGGGGGTGACTCGGCCGTCGTTCATGACCGTAATCGGAGACCCGAAGTTTCTGGATCGCATGGTGCGGAACTTGACGAGTCGAAATGGAAGCCCCTTCCGGCCGATGCGCGTTTGCCGGAAAAGGACGGGCCTGCCGTCAGAGATGAGAATCAGTACGGCGGAGAGCAACACCAGCGGCGAAAGCAGAATCAGGATGCCCAGGCTTCCGAAGATGTCCATGGCGCGCCCCAGGCGATTTTCCGTGGCTCCGTTCATGCGGCCGCCACGCAATCGGAGTCGATTTCCAGCAGAACCGAGCGCTGCAGCAAGCTCACGGAAATCACCAGGCGCATCGAATGTTTGGTGCCAACGACGATCCCCTCGATGCCGGCCAGGGGACCGGCGATCACGCGGCCCATTTGTCCCGTCTGCCAGAAAGGATGCGGCTGCATCGGGACTCCCGACTCGGCCGCCCGCTGGAGGGAACTGATCTCGTGATCTTCAAGCGCGATGGGCACGCGTCCGGCGCCTACAATTCTCAGGACTCCCGGCGTTGTCAGAACCGGCAGTCGGACTTTAGGATCGACGCGGCAGAACACGTATCCGGGAAACAGGGGAAGATCGAATTCCCGCACACGGCGTTCGTAATGATGACGACGGGTATACAAAGGCAAAAACGTTTCAAAGCCCTTGTTGTTCAGAATCTGTGAGACTTGTTTCTCGTGCCGGACGTTTACGCTGAGAGCGAACCACCTCTTTTCCGCCTCCGCCGGGAGGCTGAGAGGTTCAGGGAAGGTAATGGATTCATTTTGCATCGGGTTGGCAAAGCTACCGCTCTCTCACACATGGAGAGACCTGCTACAGAATCGGCAGCAGCAAGGCCGATGCCATCGCCCGGCCCAAAACGTTCATGCCGATGTATGTCGCGCGGAGCGCGTGACTTTAGCGGCCCGCGAAGCGATCTGCGCGACAGGAAGGCGGCCGCCAAGTGGCAGCGAGGGTCCTAGTTATGGCACGAGTCTTCCCTTGCGCCGGCGAAGGCAGCCGATATTGCGCGTGCGGCACGTAGTGGCCACCGGGTTGCTATTTAAGATGAGTGCCGCGGTGCCGGAAAAGGCAGCCATTGGCCGCATGCCAGGGATCTCGCAACGAAGATTCTATTCCACTGTCCGAGCGCCCTCTTCGGAGGCGCTCGACATTCTTGCTCCGCACTCCCGCGAGATCCTGGCCGCCTGGGAACGCCAGCTCCAGGCTTTGGATCTTCAGCCCAGCGAACTGCTAGCCGGATCGCCGCTGGATTTCGGAGATTTCGCCGAGCTGCTGCGTAAAACGACCTACCCTGGGTTCCGCCAAACATTTCAGAAATTTGGCGAGCGCCTGGCGGAACAGAAGATCAGCCTGGCCCGCGCCGTGGCGGCCGTGAACCGGTTGTTTGAGACAGCTCTGCCCTACGTGATCCAGCGCGCGCCCAAACGCGCGACACCGGTGCTGGCGCTGGCGCGGCTTCATGCGCTGGTAAGCCTGCTGATGGTGTCAGGCTACAGCGGCCAGTGGGCGGGCGGGAAAAAGACGCTCGTGGAAGCGAGCCTTGCGGAAGCCGAGGATCGGCGCCATGAAGCCTCTGCCTATGTCACGCGGATTTACGAACAGGAAAGACGCCGGCTCTCTCAAGACCTGCATGACGAGGTCGGCCACGACCTGATGCTGGTAAAGCTGTATCTGGAGATGATCGCGATGGAGAATCGCGAGGAGTTAGCATCCGTCCAGCCGCGTGTGGCGGAAGCCATCGCGCTAGTGTCCCATGCGATCGATTCGGTGCGGCGTCTGATCCTGGATCTCGGACCGGCGGTGTTTGAGGACCTCGGATTCCTGCCCGCCGTGCGGACCTACATCAGCCAGTTCTCGGCACGCACCAAAATCAACGTGAACTTGCACACTGGATACTTGCCGTCCGAAATCCCTTCCAGCCACCAGGTCGCCCTTTATCGCCTGCTCCAGGGCGCTCTGTCCAACGTACTGAAGCATGCTTCTGCCAAGAACGTAAAGGTCTCGCTGGGGAGCATGAAAGACTCCGTGCTAATCATGGTTATAGAAGACGACGGAGTCGGGTTTGATCCGGCGGCTCAACCCGGACGCCGTTCTTTCGGTTTAACGGCAATGCGAGAGAGAGTTGAAGTCCTCGGCGGCAAAATCCACATCCAATCTAAAACTGCTACCTCGATGTCCAAAGGACATGGAACGCGGATTGAAGTCGATCTCCCGCTGCCCGGAGGAGACGAAAAGTGAATCGCAGTTCTCAAAAGAAGATTACGGTATTGGTCTGCGATGATCACGCCCTGTTTCGCGAAGGCGTGAAAACGATTTTGAATTCGCAGCCCGACATCGAGATTATCGGGGAAGCGGCTGACGGAAAAGAAGCCGTGCAGGAAGCCATCCGGCTCTCGCCCGATATCGTCCTGATGGATATCTCCATGCCGGTTCTCAAGGGCTTCGATGCGGTCCGGCGGATCAAGAAGGCTCGCCCCGAGGCAAAGATTCTGATCCTGACGGTTTATGACGACGAGGACCTGGTGGCTAGATGTCTGGACGCCGGGGCCGCAGGCTACATCCTGAAGGACTCGCCTCCGCTCCAGCTTGTGTACGCGATTCAAACTGTGTTCAACGGCGAGCAGTACATGAGCCCGCGGGTTCTTACCGGCGTGGTCCGCCAGTACATCGCACAGCCCGCCGATTTCCGGGGCGGCTATGACCTGCTGAGCGACCGTGAGCGGGAGATTCTGGTCTTGCTCGCCGAAGGGCAGTCGCTCAAAGAGATCGCTACGCGGCTGAACCTTAGCGTTAAAACCGTGGACGCTCACAAATACAATCTGATGCGGAAGCTCGACCTCCACGATCGCAGCGAATTGATCCGCTATGCGATTCGTAAGCGGCTGGTCGAAGCGTGAGGGAAGGCGGGTTCCACTCTGTGGAACCTCTGATCCCTCTTTCGCGCGCCTGCGAGCGGGCAGGCAATAACTTCTCGGTTTTGGAAGCTCTCGTGCTCTCACTCAGGCTCAAGTGCATAAGTTCGGGGCACTTTAGCCGGCGATAGCCTTGCCTGAATGCAGGTTTCATGCGCCGGTGCTGAGGAGGACCAGCAATGGCGACCGATGCCGCCTTCATCCTAGAACACCCAGTACGCTCGGCGCCGGAGTATCTTCAGGTGTTCTCCACTTGTCCCTCTTCCCTCCTCACGCCGAACGATTATGCCAATAAAGTCCGTGACGTAGCTCGCTGGAGCGAATCCGCCGGATGCACCGGAATTTTGATTTACACGGACAACTCCCTGGTGGACCCGTGGCTTGTAAGCCAGCTCATACTCGAAAACACCGGCAAACTGTCGCCTCTGGTGGCTGTTCAGCCTGTCTACATGCATCCGTACTGGGTTGCAAAAATAGTGACATCCTTCGGATTTCTTTACCGGCGGAGAGTTTTCCTCAATATGGTCGCTGGGGGGTTCAAGAACGACCTTATGTCCCTCGGCGATGCCACCCCCCACGACAGCAGATATCAGCGTTTGGTCGAGTATACCCGGATCATCCAATCGCTCCTGAAAACCGGAAGTCCGGTGACCTTCGAGGGGGACTTCTATCGGGTGAAAAACCTGAGTCTGCGGCCGGTGCTCGATTCTGAGCTCTACCCCGGCTTTCTGATGTCCGGTTCCTCGGAATCTGGACTTGCGGCAGCTCGAGCCACGGGAGCGGTGGCGGTCCAATATCCGGAGCCCCCTGGGGAGACCCCCAGTCCCCAGCCCGCGGAAGGCCAGAAAGGGATTCGCATCGGGATTGTCACGCGCCCGCGCGAGCAGGACGCCTGGAACGTTGCCTTCGAGCGCTTTCCCGAGGACCGGCAAGGGCAGCTTACGCGTCAGCTTGCGACCAAGATCTCAGACTCGGCCTGGCACCACCGGCTCTCTCAGATCGGCCGGGAATGCGATTCCCGGGATACCTACTGGCTTCACCCATTCGAAAATTACCAGACCAACTGCCCCTATCTGGTCGGAAGCTATGAACAGGTCACGGATCATCTGACTCGTTATATCGCGCTCGGCTTCCGCACGTTTATCCTCGACATCCCGGCTTCCGAGGAAGAGTTCCAGCACATAGGCCAGGTGTTTCAATCGGCCGCCCGGAGCGCCGCCGCATGATCGTCCGGATGCAGGATTGGTTAGCCGCGCAGGCAGAGCGGCGGCCCGAAACGAACGCGCTGATTTTCCGTGGAGAGGCCATTTCCTACGGATCGCTGGAACAGCAGAGCAACCGTCTTGCGCGGGCCCTGCAAGCCGCCGGCTGTTCCCGAGGCGATCGCGTGGCCCTGCTCCTGCCGAAGTCTCCCAAGGCGCTGATCGCCATGTTCGGAGTCTTGAAGGCCGATTGCGCCTACGTCCCAATCGACACTTCCAGCCCGTCGGCGCGAATCCAGCGAATTCTTCAGACGTGCGAGTGCCGCTGTCTGATCGCGGAGGATTCCACCGTGGGCCTGCTTAGCGCGCTCGTGGCTGAAATAGCCATCGCCGAGCGCCCTCAAATCGTTTGGATGGACCGCCGCTCCGAGCATTTGTCCGGTCCTGATTCGTCTTTATTCTGGGACGATGTCGAAGGGTTTCCGGATACGCCGATCACCTCAAGAAATCGTTCGGAAGATCCGGCCCATGTGTTGTTCACTTCCGGGTCGACAGGGATGCCCAAAGGCGTTGTGATCACGCATTCGAACGTGATTCATTTTGTAAACTGGGCGGTTCCGTATTTCGGCATCGCGCCCGGCGACCGTATCTCGGGACACCCGCCGCTTCACTTCGATCTGTCCACGTTCGACATCTATGGAACCATCGCGGCGGGCGCGGAATTACACCTGCTGCCCCCCGAGATCAGCCTTTTGCCGCACCGGCTCGCCGACTTCATCCGAGCGTCGGAGCTTACGCAATGGTTCTCGGTGCCTTCAGCCCTGGTCCCCTTGGCAAAATTCGACGTGCTCACGCAGGACGATTTCCCGTCACTAAAACGGCTGCTGTGGTGTGGAGAAAAATTCCCCGTTCCGGCTCTTCGATATCTTATGAACCGGTTGCCCCGCGTAACCTTCGTGAACTTGTACGGCCCGACCGAGGCGACCATCGCGAGCAGCTACTACCGTGTTCCGCGCTGCCCCGAGGACGATCAAGCGGAAATTCCGATCGGCTCCGCATGCGATGGAGAGTTCCTGCTGGTTGTGGATGAGCAAATGCGGCCCTCGGCCCCCGGCGAGATCGGCGATCTTTATATCGGCGGAGTCGGCCTCAGTCCCGGTTATCTGAAAGACCCGGAGAAAACGGCCCAGGTATTCCGCCCGACTCCATTTGCCTCGACTCCGGGCGATCGAATTTATAAAACGGGCGATCTGGCGAGAGTCGGCGAGGATGGAATGATTTATCTGATCGGCCGCTCGGATTCCCAGATCAAGAGCCGCGGATATCGGATCGAGCTCGGTGAAATCGAAGCGGCGATCCAAGCCGTACCCGGCGTGCAGAACGCGGCCGTTGTCGCTTTGGATGCGGAGGGAGACGAAGGCGTGAGTATCTGCTGCGCCTACCTGGCAGACCCCGGAGAGGATCTGCCTCCTGCAGCAATAAAGAAGGAAGCGAAGCGCCTGCTGCCGCATTACATGTTACCGGCGCGCTGGATGATTCTGGATTCTATGCCTTATAACGCAAACGGGAAGACCGATCGCCCGCGCATAAGAGAATTGTTCCGCCAACAACTCGAAGAAGGCGCGACCGCAAGCCTGCAACCACAATCCAGGTCGAAGGAGGCTCACGCGCATGTCCAGTAACAACGCCTCTGACACCCTCGTGAACGATATTCGGATCTTGATCGCCGACAAACTGCTTCTGGAGGTTTCTTCTCCGGATGAGGATTTACTGTCGAGCGGAGTCCTCGATTCCCTCAGCTTGATCCAGTTGCTGGTCGGGCTGGAGCAGCACTTCGGGATTCGAATTCCCCTGGAAGAGATGCAAATCGACGATATACGATCCGTGCGGGCGCTCGCGAATCTCGTGGAAAACCACAAGATCAAGATGCCGCTGGAGACAGCTCGCGAGGCGGCCGCCGCACCGCAGGGAAGGTGATCGCAGCTTCATGAAAGTTCTGGGAATCAGCGGGTTCGAAGGGGCCATGGCGTTCAAGAAGAAGCACTGGCCTGGTCTGGACGAAAGGGAATACCGGATCTCGCAGGGTCACGACTCTGCGGCGGCTCTGGTCGTCGATGGCGTGCCGGTTGCGGCTGCCGCCGAGGAAAGGTTCAATCGCCGGAAGCATAGTGGAGATTTCCCCATAGGGGCGATCGAATACTGTTTGCAGCATGCGGGTTTGGATCTGGATGATGTTGACGTTCTGGCTCATTCCTTCGATTACTCACCGTATCGCAGAGCGTATTCGTTGAACCCCATCACCCGCGAGCTATATGACAACGTTTTTTCGCGCAACGCCCTACTGGCGCTCGCCGGCAAATACTTGCCTGGTTTCCCGGAAGAGCGGATCCGGCAGGTCAAACATCATCTGGCGCACGCAGCCAGTGCGTACTACACCTCCGGATGGGATGAATGTCTGGTGATGGTAATTGACGGAATGGGGGAAGCACAGAGCGCCTCGGCGTATCTCGGACGGCACGGAGAACTCAGTTCGATAGCCGAGATATCCGCGATGGATTCGATCGGCGTGCTGTATTCCCTGATCACTTTGCATCTGGGTTTCGACTTTAACTCCGACGAGTACAAAATAATGGGACTCGCTCCTTATGGAGACCCGTCGCGCTTCCGGTCTTTCTTTCAGGAAGCGGTCCAGTTGCGTTCCGACGGCTCCATCCGGATTCCTGTTCTCGGCCTCAATCGCACGCGCGAAGAGCGCGAGAACTATCTTGCGACGCGACGGTGCCTAAGCGAGCGCCTCCTTCCCGCACGCCATCCGGACGACGACATCACCGACGAACACCGGGATTTGGCTGCCGCCCTTCAGGAATGCCTGGACCAAACAATGCTGCACATCTGCGGGCATTTCGGATCGGCCACCGGCATGCGGCGGCTTACACTGGCGGGCGGTGTGGCGCTCAATTGCACCGCCAACGGCCATTTGCTTCGATCGGGACTCTTTGACGAGCTCTACATCCAGCCGGCTGCCGGAGACGACGGCTCCGCGCTCGGGGCGGCGCTGTATTGGGCGGGCCAGGTGGGAGAGGTTTCGAACGTTCGCTTCCCTGCCCCGTTCTTGGGACCGGCCCACTGCATCCAGGAGATTGAGTCGGCCCTGGCCTCGTTCGATGCTGAAATCGAGGTCCGCCGCTGCCAAACTCTCGAGGAAAGCTGCGCCCTCGCAGCCCAACTGATCGCGGATGGCCGCGTGATCGCCTGGTATCGCGGGCGCATGGAATTCGGACCGCGTGCCTTGGGACATCGCAGCATTTTGGCCGACCCCGGGCATCCGGAAATGCGCGACAGGATTAACGCGATGGTCAAGATGCGGGAGGCATTTCGTCCTTTCGCTCCCGCCGTGTCCATTGAACAGGTGCACCGCTGGTTCGATGTTCCTCCAGGTACGGAACTGCCTTATATGATCGCCACCGTGAATGTCCGGACCGAGTTCCGCGCCGAGCTTCCCGCCATTACGCACGTGAACGGATCGGCCAGAGTGCAGACGGTCTCGCCGCTGGATAACGCCGCTTTCCACACGCTTCTCAAGGCCGCCGGCAGAACCACAGGCCGCGAAATGGTGCTGAACACGAGTTTTAACGTCAAGGGCCAACCCATCGTAAACACACCGCGAGAGGCCATTGAAACATTCCTCGGCACCGGGATCGAATATCTGTTCTTGGAAAACGTGCTGATCGGGCGGCGGGGCGCAAACGTCGGCTTCGCGGAAAATGTCCCGGAGACGGTGGAGGCGTTCCGGTGAAACCCAGCCTGCGGCGCCGCTGGAAAACGTTTTCCCATTGGCCGGAATTAAGGGAAAACGAAATCCACATCTGGAAAGCGGATCTGAACCGGATACGCGGCGATCTGGAGGGCGCCTTACCGCTTTCGGAGCGGCGGGAAGCCCGGCAGCATGCCCGCGCGCTGGAACGGGACCGCTACATTCTGGCGTGCGCCTTGCGGAGAATCATCCTCGGCCGGTATTTGCGCGCCAACCCGCGGTATTTGAAAATTACCTACAACAAGAACGGCAAACCGCAGCTAGCGAACGGCGAGTTGCGGTTCAACGTTTCGAGTTCCTTTGGATTGATGGTATGCGCGGTCAGCCGACGCTTCGACGTCGGAATCGATGTCGAGCGCATCCGGGCAGGCGTCGAAGACGAGATCGGCGGCTGGTTCCTTTCCCTGCGAGCCCTCCGGTTCCTGGAAAAGTTGCCGGAACCTCGCCGAATTCAGACATTTTTCCGGGGCTGGACCCGCATGGAAGCCTACGGGAAAGCATTGGACCTCGAATTCACGGAAAACATTTGCAATTTCGAGACGCTTCTTGAAACCGAAAATACCTCATTCCGAGACTCGAAGTCCCGTAGCGTAGACCATCTCTCCTGCCGACTTCAGGACTTCGAGCCGCGCAAGGGTTACGCCGCGGCAGTCGCGACCCGGGGAGCAGAAGGGGAAATTATGTACTGCAATTGGCCGGCACAGTCTGTGACAAGCACGTAGTCGCGCAGTTCGGGCCAGGGTGATCCCTGATCACTTGGCCATAGGCGTGCTGAGTTCTGCAAGTGAGTTTTTCAAGAATGACTCATCCCGCGTCGGATCCAATCAGGCGGCCCCTCCTGCCCTCCGTGGCGGAAACGGATGCCGCCGTGACCCGTTTCCGGTTGCCATCACTCCTTTCACGGGCATCCACTTTGAAATCGCAGCGCTTCGGCAAAAGAGAAGCTGAGATTCCGGTCTTGATCTTCGGATCCGGCTTAACCGCTTTAGGCGTACTCCGCAGCTTCCGGGCCGCGGGGGTTACAGCGTATTCGGTATGTCCGGGAAACGAACTTCCCGTAAGATCGAGGTGGTATCGGCACCCCCCGTCGAATCAAACGGCTGCTGCTCCTGCTCCCGAGGATCTGTGCGCGTACCTTGAAAGCTGCCCGCTGGATCGGGCCGTGCTCGTCCCTTGTTCCGACGACTGGACGCGCGCGATCGCCGGGCTCCCCGATAGGCTGAAAGACCGTTTTCCATCGAGCGTCGCCTGCCCGCGCGTGGTGCAGACGATGACGGACAAATGGCTCTTTGCCTCGATGCTCGACGTTCTGGACATTCCACGTCCCAGAACTTTGCTTCTTCATTCGACGGAGGAAATGGCAGAGTTGGATGACGAGAGCTACCGGGACATGTTCCTGAAGCCGCTCGATTCTCAGGAGTTCGCACGGCGATATCGTGTCAAGGCATTTCGCCTGAAGCACCGCGCGCACGCCCTGGAAATCATGGCTAAGCTGCAAGGCGAGGGGCAAAATGGATTTCCGATTCTGTTGCAGGAATACATCCCAGGCCCGACGAGCCACTACTATTTAGTCGACGGCTTCGTCGACAGGCGCGGCTGTACCCGCGCGTTCATTGCCCGCCGCCGATTGAGCCAGTATCCACCGCACTTCGGCAACAGCTCGCGCTCTCAAACGATTCCTCTGGATCAGGTCCGCGGCGCGGTGGAGTCTTTGAAGAAAATGTGGTCGACGCTCCAATATCGCGGCATTTTCGACGCGGAGTTCAAGTACGATGCGCGCGACGGGCGGTTCAAGATTCTGGAGGTCAATGCGCGACCGTGGTGGTTTGTCGAATTCGCGACGCGATGCGGCGTCGATCTGTGCGGCATGGCGTACGCGGACGCTTTGGGCCATCCGGTCGAAACCGTCAACACCTATGACGTCGGCCGCTGTTGCGTTCACTTGACGTATGACCTTGCGGCGCACTGGGCAACCGATCCCGGCATCGGAGGCTTCCTGCGCTGGTTGCGCTCCTGCAAGAACGTCGAGGATATTTTCTTTCGCTGGGATGACCCATGGCCTGGCGTCACCTCCACCCTCTCTTCGATTCGTACCCACCTTCGCCGCGTCCTGCGGCATCAAGCGGACTAGGTTCCGCATTTCTCAGCCAAGCGGGAATCTGTTATCCTCCCCGGCATGATGCCCGGGCGGAGGCTTTACTTCAGCGCGCTGCTGGCTCTGATGATTGCCACCGCAGGCGGGGTCCTTTGCAATGGTGTGTTTTTCGCCGGACAGCCGTATCAACGGAACTACGGTGAAGGACTCATCGCCTGGCAGGCAGCCCATATTACGGATTCGGCGCGCGCTTACGTCCCGCTGGACCGGTATCCGTTCGTAGTGTTTCAATATCCGCCGTTCTACCACTGGACGGCGCGAGCTCTGGCGGAGCTGGTGGGAACTACCGATCTGCTCGGCGCCGGCCGAGCCGTTTCCCTCATTTCCGCGACGCTGCTGTGTGCGGTCGCAGGCTGGATCACGTTTCAGATTTTGCCGCGGCGCGCAGACCTGCTCGGGCGCACGCTGGCGGCCACGTTTGCGGCGGCGCTCCCCACCGCCTTCTACAACTTTGAATGGGCTTGGCTGGCGAGAGTGGATATGCTCGCCGTTCTGTTGTCATTCTCGGGCGTTGCGGTGTTCGCGGCGCGGCCGGATCGCCTGCCGGCGCAGATTCTCGCGGCCGTTCTCATGATCGCCGCGCTCTTTACGAAACAGACAGCGCTGGCCGCACCCTTCGCGTGTCTGCTGCTGGCGTGGCTGATCGATCGCAGGATGTTCCTGAGGATGCTGATCACGATGGGAGCGTCGGGCGCGTTCGCCTTCGGCTGGCTGGAATGGTGGACACACGGACAAGCCCTGGTGCACCTGGTGCGATACAACCGCATCGCATTTTCCGCCGCCAGAGCCGTCCAGGGAATTTTGATGAACCTACGCCATGTGGCCGGCCCTGTGCTCCTGGCCGGCGGCGCTGCATTTCCGGTCTTACGGACGGCACAGCGGCTTATGCGTCGTGGGCGTTTGGACCTGCTGGGCGCAACGTTGCGCGGGAACCACCGCCGGCGAATCATCGCGCTATTCGCCCTGTACAGCACGCTCGCGGGCGTGATTTCGCTGACTTTTGGAAAAGCCGGCTCCGACATCAACTATTTTCTCGAGTGGAATTTCTCGCTGACGCCGCTGGTGGGAGTCCTGCTGTTCCGGGCGGGAATTGCGCTCGCTGGGTCGGTCCGGCTACAGCCCGTATCGCTCGTTGCGCTTGTGATTCCCCTGCTCCTGCTCGAACCGGGATTCGACCGCGCGCGCGACGGCTGGATCCGCGCGTTGCACGGGCCGCTGGCGGCGGATCGCGAGAAAGCTGAGATCTATCAGCGGATGCTGGCCACGGTCCAAAACACGTCCGGCACTCCGGTCTTCTCCGAAGACATGAACCTCTTATTTAAGGCGGGCAAAGAGATTCCTGCCGACCCGGCCATGATCGAGTACCTAGCTAAAGCCGGGCTCTGGGACGAACGTCCCTTTGTGAATATGGTTCGGCATCAGCAATTCTCCCTGATTGTCGCCATTGTCGATCCGGACGAGTCGGCCATGGAGCCGTATTCGCCGGCCGTGGCCAAAGCGATCCTATCCTCTTATGAGCTCGCCTCGAGTCTCGGGGAGTACCGGATCTACAGGCCTCGCGTGTTCAATGGAACCTAGCGGCGCGTGATAGCATACTATGAAGCTATTTGCCGACCGGGGGTCGGGCCTAGTTTTTCGCAGTCAAGTTCCATGCTGCCCGGCGATTGCATCTCAAGCTGAAGGAGCACGCCCATGTGCCTGTCTCGCACGCTCAAAGTAGCAGCTTTTATCGCGGCCCTTGGATCTACGGTGGTCTGGATCGCTCAGGGCCAGCAGCCTCGAACCGTCGACGATACGGCGCTTCTCAACGCTGGACGCACGGGTGAAGAGTGGATCAGTTACAACGTCAACTGGTCTGAGCAGCGCTACAGCCCGCTCAACGAAATCAACGCGCAGAACGTGAACCGGATGGGACTCGCCTGGTACAGCGATATCCCCGCGGCCCAAGGAAATCCGCAGAATCGCCAGGAGGGGACGCCCCTGGTCCACAACGGGATCCTCTATAGCATCGCTCCGTGGAGCGTCGTGTACGCCGTGGATGCGCGCACCGGGAAAGACGTCTGGCATCAGGACCCGGACGTCAACCAGCAAGTCTGGCAATCGCGGATCTGCTGCGGCGTGGTGAATCGCGGCATCGCGCTCTATCAGGATAAGGTGATCGCTCCAGTGGTGGACGGGAGACTTCGTGCGCTGGACGCGGCCACGGGAAAAGTCGCCTGGGAGACGCGGGTTTCGCCGGAAAACATGCCCTACACGATCACCATGGCGCCCCGCGTGATCAAGGGCGGCAAGGTGATTGTCGGCGTGAGCGGCGGCGAGTACGGCGTCCGCGGATTTTTCGATGCCTACGACGCGGAGACCGGCAAACGCGCGTGGCGCTTCTACACCGTTCCGGGCGATCCGTCCAAGCCGTTCGAGCAGCCGGAACTCGCCGATTGGGCCAAGACCTGGTCCGGCGAATGGTGGAAAATCGGCGGTGGCGCGCCGGTGTGGAACGGCATGGCGTACGATCCGGATTCCGACATTCTATACGTCGGCACCGGGCAGCCCGGCCCCTGGACCTCGATGCATCGCGGCTCGGGCGACAACCTCTGCACCGATTGCATCATCGCGGTGCGCGGCGCGACCGGCAAATATATCTGGCATTACCAGACCACGCCGGGCGACGATTGGGACTTCGATTCGATCGCCGATATCATGCTCGCCGACCTGACGATCAACGGGAAACAGCGGCATGTACTGATGCACGCGCCGAAGAATGGTTTCTTCTATGTTCTCGACCGGCGCACCGGCGAACTGCTTTCGGCCGATCCCTGGGTCACCGTGAACTGGGCCTCCGGCGTCGATCTCAAAACTGGCAGACCACGTATAAATCCGGAAGCGCGTTACAAGACCGATGCCGTGAGCATCATGCCGGGTCCCGGAGGCGGGCACGTGTGGCCGCCATGGTCTTTCAATCCGAACACCGGCCTGGTTTACATCCCAAGCACGATCGGCAACGGCTATACCTTCCAGGCAAATCCTGATTTCGTTCCGCAGCCGACGGATATCGGGCCTACGGGACGCGGGCTGATGAACATGGGTACGGGGCGTGGAGGAGGAGGTGGTGGTGCCGGTCGAGGCCCCGGCGCAGCGGCGGCTCCCGGGCGAGGTGGCCCAGGCGGCGCCGCACCGGGCTTGGCTCCCGGACTCGATCCCGCGGCGGCCACCCGCGGCGGCGCTCCCACACCTCAACAGAGGTCACGATTGCTGGTCTACGCGCTGGATGGAAAAGCCACGTTACCGGATGCACCTGCTCCCCAAAATGCCGGTCAGGCAGCAGCCGGACGCGGAGCAGGCGGAGGCGGTGGCGCTGGACGGGGCCAAGGCGCTGCGCCTCCTCCATCGCCGCCTTCGATCGGACCTGAGGGACGCGGGAACATTCTGGTGGCCTGGGATCCCGTAGCCGGCAAGGAACGCTGGCGCGGGCTCTCCGCCGGATTCAATCAGGGCGGCACGCTCTCCACCGCCGGAAATCTTGTGTTCGCGAGCGTGAACACGCGACTGATCGTGTATCGCGCCGATAACGGCGATCAACTCCTGGATATCGCCACCGGTTTGTCTCAGATGGGACCGCCGATGACGTTCATGCTCGACGGCAAACAGTACGTCGCGATCGCCGGGGGCCCGGCCCAGCAGGGCGGTGGTCGCGGCGGCGCGGGCGGCGGGCGCGGTAACTAGAATACGGGGGAATCGATGAAAACCTTGCTGAACGCGTTCGCGGCGGCGATTGTGCTCGTGGTCATTCCCATCGCCGCGCAGTGGCCGAACTATCCGGCAAAGAGCGCTCCGCGCGCAGACGACGGGAAGGTGAAGCTCGACGCGCCGGCTCCAAAGGCGCCGGACGGACATCCCGATCTTTCCGGAGTGTGGGATCTTCGTGGCACTCTGGCCCGCGGGGGCGGTCCCGGCGGCCCTGGCGGAGGCAAAGGCGGCGGCAAAGGCAAAGCCCCGGAGCTTCCTCCTGGAACTCCGCCCATGGCGACATTTAAGAACATCGGCGCCGGATTCAAGGAAGGCTTGCCGCTGCTGCCCGGGGCCGCGGACCTGCTAAAAGCGCGCCGCGGCGAAAACAGCAAGGACAATCCCGACGCGCATTGCCTTCCGCTGGGCCTGATGCAGCTCCACATGCATCCGCAGCCGAGAAAAATCATTCAAACGCCTGGCGTAATCGTGATTCTTTACGAAGCCCAAGGCGGCATCCGGCAGATCTTCACCGACGGACGTTCCCTGCCGCCGAGCGACGTTCAGCCGTGGTGGTACGGTTACTCTGTCGGCCATTGGGAAGACGACACGCTGGTGGTGGAAACCACCGGATTCCGCGACGACGTCTGGCTGGATATCGACGGCAGCCCACTGACCAACTCGGGCAAGATGATTGAGCGCTTCAAGCGCCTGAACTACGGCACGCTACAAATCGACGTGACCATCGAGGATCCGAAAGTGTACACGATGCCGTTCACGGTACGCGTCGTGCATCGCCTGATGCCCGATACGGACCTGATCGAATTTATCTGCCAGGAAAACGATCGCAGCGGCCCGCACCTAGTCGGCAAATAAGAGCGGCCCGGGAAGCGCGAACACCACGACGGTATCCGATGCGGTAATCGCGACGTACTGCTTTCCGCTCTTGCCCAGATACGTCACGGGCACCGCATTGCCCTGCCGCTCGAGCTGCCCGGCCCACAGCTCCTTGCCGGTTTTCGAATCGAACGCGCGGAAGCGATTATCGGTCGCAGCGCCGATGAAAACAAGCCCGCCCGCGGTGACCATCGGACCCGCGCTCCCTGATCCACCCGCATTCCGCTTCCCTTCAGGGAGCAGCGCGTTGGTGCCGAGCGTCGTCTGCCAGGCGATATCGCCTGTGTTGGCGTTGACGGCGATGATTCGGCTCCATGGCGGCTTATAGCACGGGATGCCGCCGATGCTGAACGATCCCGCGGTCCCATTCACGCGATCGTAGGGCAGATTCGCGTTTTCGTAGCGGGTTCCTTCTTTCTTCTTTTCGATCCAACCGGTCAGCGGGCTGTCCTTGGTCTGTAGGAACACGTAACCCGACTTTGGATCGGACGCCATGCCGCCCCAGCTTGCGCCGCCCGTCGCTCCCGGGAATGAAATCGTGACGCGCGCAGGAGCGCCTTCTTCGTGGAACAGCCAGGGCGTGAACGGCCCGTCGTTATAGAAGATATTTTTCTCCCAGAGTTCCAGGCATGCTTTGGCGTGTTCCGGAGTGGTGTCTTCCGCGGTGACGATATCGTCACGGTGCAGGCTTGTGCGCGCCAATGCCGGAGGCTTCAAGGGAAACGGCTGCGTCGGCGAATACCATTCGCCCGGCACGTCGCCCTTCGGGACCGGACGCTCCTCCACGCCGAACACAGGCTTCCCCGTCACACGATCCAAGATAAACATCCAACCCGACTTCCCAATGGCCGCCAGCGCAGGAATTTTCTTGCCGCCGTTCACGATATCGACCAGGCCCGGCGCGGGCGGCAGATCGTAGTCCCACAGATCGTGATGCACCACCTGGAAATGCCACTTGTATTTCCCCGTATTCGCATCCACCGCCACAATGGAGTTGCCGAACAGGTTCGCGCCCGGCCGGTCGCCGCCGTAATAGTTCGCCGCAGCCGCGCCGAAGGGCATGTAGAGAATGCCGCGCTCTTCATCGGCAGTCATGTACCAGCCCCAGATGTTCGCGCCGGAGCGGTCCCTCCAGCCGTCATTCAACCAACTCTCGTGACCGGTTTGCCCTGGGCCGGGAATCGATTGGAACTCCCACAGCTTCTTCCCGGTGCGCGCATCGTAGGCGCGCGAGTTTCCCGGCGGACCGTTTTCGCGCTCGCCCGTGCTCGCGCCCACCAGCACCATATTTTTGAAAATGGTCGGCACGCCGTTATACGGCACCACCATGTCCAGAACACCCTCTCTCGCGAAACCCGGCTCGAGCTTCCCTGTGGCCGCATTCAGGGCGATTAAGTTGCGGCCCGCGGTGAACAGAATCCGCGCCGGATTCTGGCGGTCGCCCGGCCAATACGCGACGCCGCGCGGCGAAGCTTGTTGACCCGCTACTTCGTAGCTCCAAAGCTCCTTGCCGTTTTCCGGATCGACCGCCACCACGCGTGTTTGCGTCGAGAGATACATCACGCCGCCGACGACGATCGGCACAACTTCGGCCGCTCCGCCCGCCGTGGCGAACCGGAAATTCGCGGGCTGCAAGCGGTAGGACCAAACCTGGCGCAGACTCGCCACGTTCCTTGCGTTGATTTGCGTGAGCGGAGAAAAGCGCGTGCCGGCCAGGTCCCGGTTGAACGTCGGCCAGTCCGATGCGGGCGTTTTCGATTGCGCGGAGGCTAACAGCGCCCCGCATAGCAGCAAGTACACTCGCATGCGTCAGTGCGCGTACAGCTTGTCGTAATAGGTCTGGAAAACCGCGAGCTTGGCTTCATCCGGCGCGGGACCCATCGCAGGCTGATCGCCGAATTCCATCGCGCTCTTGTTCCTGGCTTCGTCGTAGGGCAGCCACTTGGGCAAGCCCTTGCCGTTGGGATCGCCCGTCGCGGCGAAGTTCACCCAATAGGACGACATCGCGTCCGCCACCTGGCGATCCACGTCGGTCCAGGCGCGGTTGCCGCGCAGATTGTTGAACACGTACGCAATCTCGGAAGTATGCACGGCGGTGCCACGAGCGCTTGCGCCGAACTTCCCGCCCTTCGCGTTCGCTTGGGCCGGCGGCTGATGCGTGAAGAAGAAAATGTACGCCTTCGACTTTCCGGACTTGGCTTCCATGCGGGCCCAGTTGCGCATGACCCAGGCCATCTCGTCGCGGCCCGCGCTGAAGGCCGAGTCCTTGGCCCGCTCGTCGGTCGCGCCCGGATACACTTTCAAGAACGCGTCAGCCAGATCCCCATAACGGCGGTGAACCTGTTCGGAGTATTGCGCCGCGTTGGCCGGAGTCGCGCCGAACGATTCGTCACGATTCGATCCCACCAGCACGGGGACGTCATTCTGCTTGCCCTGCGCGAAGGCGAGTCCGGGGTCTTCGGGGATCGACCACCCGTCGACCACCGGCCCCGCGGCGCGCCCGGCCTTCAGAATGTCCGCCGCCGGCTTGGCGCGCAGTTCCGCCAGCGATTTCGCGCCGATCCCGTCAGCGAATTTCAAGCCGGCCTGTTCGGCGTCGGCGAGCGTCGCCAGGCGCGAGATGGTCGCGGTGGTCCACGAGCTGCTTTCCCCGATCGCGCGATGAAACAGTCCCTTGGCTAGCGGCGACACCATCAGATTCGCAACCAGCCCAGCGCCGGCGGATTCGCCGAAAATGGTCACGCGCTTCGGATCGCCTCCGAAGGCAGCGATGTTCCTTTGCACCCATTGAAGCGCCGCGATCGAATCGAGCAGTCCGAAATTCGCCGCGCCTCGGCGGTCGGATTCCCGCGTCAGCTCGGGATGCGAGAAGAATCCGAAGACTCCCAGGCGATAGTTAAACGTGACGACGACCGCGCCCTTCTTCGCCAGCGCCTCGCCATCGTACTCCGGCTGCGATCCCGAGCCGACGTTGTAGCCGCCCCCGTAGATCCACACCATCACGGGACGCTTTTCGCCCGTCGTTGCCGCCGTCCAGACATTCAGGTACAGGCAGTCCTCACTGGCTCTCTGATCGCCGCCGCCGGGTGCGTTCTGCATACACACGGGACCGAACGCATCGGCGCTTTTCACTCCGTCCCAGCGCTTCACTGGCTGCGGCGCGCGCCAGCGCAGATTTCCGACGGGAGGCGAAGCGAACGGGACGCCTCTGTAGAGGTGCATTTCCGGAGTTGCGCCCGTGACGCCGGAAATCGTCCCAGCATCGAGTTTCACGCTCTCTCCGAATGCGGCCGCGGCGAGCAACCACGCCAGCAAGATGGCGGGTTTCACTTCTTCCCCGTCTCATCCGCCCGCGCGCCGCTCAGGATGTCCGACATCGCGTAGTTGCCTTCGTGGCACGCGTACTCGGCCATCTGATAATCGTCGTTGCGCTCGAGCTGGATCAGAATGGTCCACGGCTTCACCCAGGTTTTCTCGTCGATGATGGTGATCTTGTAGTCCATGGTCGTGGCGCTGGTGCGCGTGAAGCGCTCGATCACCTTGAGCTGATCGCTGTGGTAGCCGGGGTCGCCCGGATATCCGGCGCCGTTCGATCCGATGGCATCCTTGTCGGTGAAATTGGTGGTCTCGACGACGAGATCATTGCCTTCCCAATGCCCGCGCGAGTCGCCCATGATCATCTTGATCGTCGGGCTCACGTGCGGGCGGCCGTCCAAAGGAATCACGCGGCTCTCATGGATCATTTCGTTGCGGAAGGCGACGTATCCGGGACCTTGAACGATCTGGTTCCCGTTGTTGTAGACCACCGGGATCACCGATCCGATCAGGCCGCGCGAGATGCAGCGATAGTAAATATTGAGGTCGTCGTAGCTGTCCGCCTGGCCTTTCCACTCGCCGGGCAGCCCTTTGCCGCCGCGCGCTTCCTTGCGATATTTTTCGGCCTCCGCCGTCAGCGCCGGCAAGCGGCCGTTCGGCGGATCGATGATCAGCGACGTTTGTCGCGAAGGCTTGCCGCGCTCGGTCCAATACGAAGGCGGACCGATTCCGACTCTAGTGTCGCTGGTGGCGAACGACTCGGCATCAGCCTGCGCTTGCTTCTTCGCCTGCGCTTCTTTCGCGGCGTACTCCTCGTCGGTTAACGTCGCGCGCTCGCCGAGGTTGGGACTCCGCTGCATCGGAACGCCCATGTTTCCCGGCCATACGCCCTCCAGATCGGGGTCGCCCCAAGGCGTCTTCGGCGGAGTGTAGGTCTTCGCGGACTTGGGCTGCCTGGTTTTAGCAGCAGAGTTCTGGCCCGCCATCGGGCCGGTCATGAGCGCGATTGTGAGCGCCAGCGCGCTTAGAAAAACGAGAAAGCGAGAAACGAGAGAGCCAGAAACGAGATAGCGAGAGGTCATTCCGCCTCCTGTCAACCAGATACAGTTTTACAACGTCTGGCTCTCGGTTTCCAGCGGCTAGAACTTCGTCGTCAAAACGTCGACCAGTTCCTGAACCGAGGCCGCGCTTTTGGCGAGCATGCTCTTCTCTTCCTCGGTCAGCTTGATCTGGTAGATCTTCTCAATGCCGTTGGCGCCGAGCTTCACGGGCACTCCGACGAATAAGCCGTTGATTCCATACTCGCCCTCGAGATACGCCGCGCAAGGCAGGACCTTCTTCTTGTCCTTGAGAATCGATTCCACCATCTCCACCGCCGAAGCCGACGGGGCATAATACGCGCTGCCGGTTTTGAGATACTTCACGATCTCCGCGCCGCCGTTGCGCGTGCGATCGACAATCGCGGCGAGCCGGTCCGCTGGAATCAGTTCCGTCAGCGGAATCCCGGAAACGCCCGAGAGCCGGACCACCGGCACCATGGTGTCGCCGTGGCCGCCCATCACCACGGCCGTCACGTTCTCCACAGAGACGTCGAGTTCCTGCGCGATGAACGTGCGGAAGCGGGCCGAGTCGAGCACTCCCGCCATCCCGATCACGCGATTCTTCGGAAATTTAGAGGTTTTGAAGGCGGTCCAGCACATCGCATCCAGAGGATTCGTGACCAGCACGAGGATGCAATTGGGCGAATACTTGACGACCTGCTCCGTCACGCCCTTCACCACTTCATGATTGGCCAGCAGCAAATCGTCGCGGCTCATGCCGGGCTTGCGCGCGAGGCCGGCCGTGATCACCACCACGTCCGAGTTCGCGGTTGGCGCGTAGTCGTTTGCGCCGGCGAGGCGGACATCGTAGCCCTCGACGGGGCCCATCTGGAGGATGTCCAGGCCCTTGCCCTGGGGGACGCCTTCGACTACGTCTACCAGGACCACATCGCCCAATTCCTTATACGCGAGGTTGACGGCGCAGCTTGCGCCGACATTGCCTCCGCCCACTACAGTAATTTTCTTGCGCATAAATTAGGATTCTTGTTTTGCCGCTTCCTTGCGAGCCTGCTCGAACAGAAAATTCAGCGTCTTATCGGTGCGGATGTGGCCGGCGATCCGGGCCAAGCCGCCTTCCTTCTGGAGCTTGGCGCGCGTCACGGCGACCGCCTCGCGCTGCTGGCGGGCGATCCGCTGCACCTCGCGATCCACCTCCTCCTGCGTCGGAGCGATCGCTTCCCGCTCGCCGATCTTGTCCAGGATCAACGAGGCCTTCACGTCGCGCACCGCTCGATCCTTCTGCGATTCGCGCACTTTTTCCCAATCCAGCTTGATCTGGTTCGGATCCACGCCCTGCGCCGCCAGCGACCGCAACTGGTTCTCGACGTTGATCTGGATCTGGCGGTCGATGTAGGCGTCGGGCACCGGAAACTCGTGCGTGTCCACCAGCTTCTCGATCAACTGGTGCTTGGCTTCCTCCTGCGCGCGGTGGCCGCGCTCCTGGAGGATCGTCTTGCGGATGGTTTCCTTCAGCTCGTCCAGAGTCTTGAAGTCGCCCAGATCCTTGGCGAATTCGTCGTTCAACTCGGGGAGTTCCTTGCGGCGGACGGCCTTCACCACGGCGCGGAATTTGACGGTTTTGCCGGCCAGCGAAGGGCGATCGTAGTCTTCGGGATAGGTCACGCTGAATTCGCGCGATTCCTCGGGCGAAGCCCCGCGCAGGTTTTCGCTGAACTCCTTCATGGTGGCCTCGTCGCCGATCTTCAGCATCAGCTCATCCTGCGAGACCTTCTCCGCCACGCCTTCCAGGCTCTCGAGCGAAACCACCGCGTAGTCGCCGTCGGCCAGCGGCCGCGGCTCTTCGTTCACGTACTGCGCCTTCTGGTCGCGGATCTGTTCCAGGCGTCCCTCGACGTCCGCGTCGGTCACCTCGGGCTCGTCGTAGGTGATGGTGATGCCGCGATATTCGCCGAGCTCGAACGTCGGAGCGACTTCGAACTCCGCCTTGAAGCGCAACGGTTCGCCCGAGTGGAAATGCACGTCGGTGATTGACGGGCGGCCGACCAGATGCAGATTGTCCTGTTCGACCGCGGCCTGCAAGTAGCGTGGCACCAGCGCATCCAGCACTTCCTGCCGGATATCGTGGGCGAAACGCGTCTTGATGATGCCGATAGGCGTCTTGCCGGGCCGGAAGCCCGGAAGGCGCGCCTTGCCTTGGATTGTGGCCGCAGCTCGCTCGGTTTCCTTTTCCACTTCCGCTACAGGGACAGTGATCTCCAGGGCGTGCTTGCAGCCTTCGATTAAAGCCACATGTTCTCCAACGGATGGCGGCTCAGCCGGCGCCGTTCGCCGCTTCCGAGCCGCGAGAGTAATCGAGCGGTGCTAGCTGCGGGCAGCCGCGGCCGGCTGCGCGGCTTCCTTGAGCGCGTGCGCCTTATCCGTAGCTTCCCAGCTAAAGGTGTCCTCAGTGCGGCCGAAGTGGCCGAACGCCGCGGTCTTGCGATAAATCGGCCGGCGCAGCTTCAAGGTCTCGATCATGCCCTTGGGGGTCAAGTTGAAGTTCGCGCGGACGATATCCACCAGGCGCTCTTCCGGAAGCGTTCCGGTGCCGAAGCAGTTCACCATCACCGAAACCGGCTCGGCCACGCCGATGGCGTATGCCAGTTGCACTTCGCAGCGCTTCGCCAGACCTGCGGCCACGATGTTCTTCGCGACGTAGCGGGCCATGTAGCACGCCGAGCGGTCCACCTTCGTCGGATCCTTGCCTGAGAAGGCTCCGCCGCCGTGCCGGCCCATGCCGCCGTAGGTGTCGACGATGATCTTGCGGCCGGTCAGACCCGTGTCGCCGTGCGGTCCGCCGATCACGAACCGGCCGGTCGGATTGATGTGATACTTCGTGCCGGAATCGACCATATTGCCTGGAACAATCGGATCGATGACGTACTTCTTTACGTCGGCGCGAAGTTGCTCGGTGGTCACGTCATCGTCATGCTGCGTGGAGATGACCACGGCGTCGATCCGTTTCGGCTTCCCGTCCACGTACTCGACGCTGACCTGGCTCTTGCCGTCCGGACGCAGATAAGTAAGCTTGCTGGTGCGGCGAATGTCGCTCAGGTGCTTGACCAGTTGGTGCGCCAACTGGATCGGCAGCGGCATCAGCTCGGTAGTCTCATCGCAGGCGTAGCCGAACATCAATCCCTGGTCGCCGGCGCCACCCGTGTCCACGCCCATGGCGATATCGGGCGACTGCGTCTGGATCACGTTGAGAATTCCGCAGGTCTTCGCGTCGAAGCCCATCTTCGCGTCGGTGAATCCGATGTCGGCGATCACCTGCCGGGCGAGCTTGGGAACATCGAGAGTCGCCTTGGTGGTGATTTCGCCGGCCACCATGCAGATGCCGGTGGTCACCAGCGTTTCGCAGGCCACGCGGCTGGTCGGATCCACTGCCAGCGCCGCATCCAATACGGCGTCCGAAATCTGGTCCGCCATCTTATCGGGGTGACCTTCAGTCACGGACTCCGACGTGAAAATATGTCGCATTCGATCAGACACTTGCAGTAGCCTCCAGGGGTTTGCCTACGGTCTTCAGGTGAAGAAAACCAAAGATCCTAGTCTAGCACGCGCCCGCCGCGGCCCGCATCTGCCTGCATATGTAGGCAATGCAAGGAATTGCCGATGGAAGTAAGCTGGTTATGCGGGCTGCGATTATGGCGAAAAACATGGCCGAAGTGTCGGCTCGGCGCGCATCGCTGGCAATTCTGATCCCCAATTTCAATGATTGGGAATCGCTGCGCCTGCTGCTTCCGCAACTCGACCGGGAGATGGCGGAACTCGAAAGCCAGGTGTTCGTGCTGGTAGTCGACGACGCTTCCACAGAGCCAGTTCCGAATGGCTGGCCCGGCCAGGAGTTCCTCGCGCTTGATTCGATCGAAATTCTGCGGCTCCGCGCCAACCAGGGCCACCAGCGCGCGATCGCGCTCGGCTTGTATCACCTGCACGAATTCACCGATGCAGAGGCAGTCGTCGTGATGGATGGCGACGGCGAGGACCGGCCGGAGGACGTGCTCCGGTTGCTGGAAGCCCTCTTATCGGGGGATCCGGATGAAGTCGTCTTTGCCGCCCGGACGAAACGGCTGGAGAGTCCAGCGTTCCGGCTCGGCTATCGCGCCTACCGGTTGCTTCACCGGGTCCTGACCGGCGTAGAAGTGCGCGTAGGCAATTTCAGCGTTGTTCCTCGTCCTGCGCTGGCGCGGCTCATGGCGGTTCCGGATCTGTGGAACCACTATGCCGCTTCGGTGTATCGCGCGCGCCTGCCGCGAAAACTTGTTCCGACGCCCCGAGGGCGCCGCTTGGCCGGCCGATCGAAGATGAACTTTGTCAGCCTGCTGATCCACGGTCTCAGCGCCATGTCCGTTTTCAGCGATCAGGTAAGCGCGCGCCTGCTGACGGCTTCGGTAGGGCTGGCCGCGCTGGCCGTGGCACTCATTTGCGTCACAGCCGCCGTTCGCTGGTTCACGGACCTGGCGATACCCGGGTGGGCCACATTCACCGTCGGATTGCTGCTGTTGCTGGTCGTCCAATTACTGAGCTTTGCGACGCTCTTCGCGTTCCTGATCGCCAGCCGCCGCAGTTCGGTGAACTTTTTATTAACTCGGGATGCGCCCTATTTCATTCTCGGCAAGACCACCGCGTACCAGGCCGCTGCGGCTCGCGAGCCTTCTCGAGCCGCCAATGCCGATCACTAAATGAGCGCCGTCGCGGATTCGAGATTCAAATACGCCGGCTCGGAGCTCGAGCTGTTTGAGAAGGCGCGCAATTGGAAAGCCTACTGGCGCTCCGAGATTGCCGGATTCGTTCGCGGCGAAGTTCTGGAGGTCGGCGCCGGTATCGGAGCGAACACGCTCACGCTGGCGGAACTGGAGTACCAGCGCTGGACTTGCCTGGAGCCCGACGCCGCGCTGGCCGCAAACATCGCTCTGCCTCCCGGCGGACGGCATGAAGCCTCGGTTGGAACGATCGCGGACCTGCGGCCGGAAGTAAAGTTCGATGCGATCCTCTATATCGATGTGCTGGAACACATCGAGGACGATCGCGCTGAGCTGGCGCGTGCCGCGAACCATCTGAAGCCCGGCGGAGCCCTGATTGTACTGGCGCCGGCGCATCCCTTTCTGTTCACCCCGTTCGACGCAGCCATCGGGCACTTCCGGCGCTACACGCGGTCTTCTTTAGGCGCGGCCGCACCCGCGAGTTTTCGCGTGGAAAAACTGGTCTACCTGGACGCGGCCGGAATGCTGGCGTCGGCAGGCAACCGACTGTTGCTGCAACGCGCGATGCCCACGGAGCGGCAGATCCTGACCTGGGACCGGCTCCTGGTTCCCCTCTCACGGCGGATCGATCCGCTCTTCGCCGGACGCCTTGGCAAGAGCGTGCTCGGCATCTGGCGCAATGCATAGCTTCATGCGCACCCAGAATCGAATCGCGCTCACGATTTTCGCCGCGGTGGCCGGCGTGCTGCTCGCGGTCCATGGCAATCGCGTGGTGATGACCAACGATGAGGGGATCATTCTCGAATCCGCGCAGCGCATGGTGTCTGGATCGCGAATCTACGTGGACTTTTTCGGTTACATGAGCCCAGGCAGTTATTGGCTGCAGGCTCTGGTATTCCGCCTCCTCGGCGTGTCTTTGCGGACCGGCCGACTGATCGTGATTTTGGATTTCGCCGCACAGTGCGGTCTCCTCTACTGGCTCGCCGCGCGGCTGGCTTCCTGGAAAGCGGCGACCGTCGTGACGCTGGCGTTTTTCGGGTTCCAGATTGCCGATCCGGCGTTTCTCACTTCGGCTCACCGGTGGGATAGCGCGACTTTCGCCCTGGCGGGGTTGTGTCTGGCAGTAGGCGCTCTCGATCGCAAGGCGGCCTGGGGGCGCTGGGCCGCGAGCGGAGGCGCTCTGGCGGCCGCAGTCTGGTGTACACCGTCGATGGGGATCGTCGCGGGTGTGACGGCAGCATGGCTGGCTTGGGCGCCCGCGCGTCGGAAAAACCTGGCGCCGTGGATCGGCGGTGCAACAGCCGTTGGAATCGCCGGGATCGTCCTGCTGCTCTCGACCGGGAGCCTGCTCGCGTTTCTCGCGCAAATGGCTTGGCTGCGCCGGAATTATTCCGGAGTGAACGTCCTGCCGTACGGATCGATTATTGGAGGTTATCGCGCCCTGCTCGAAGGCAGCACAGGACCGCTGGAAACCGCGGTGCGGCTGGCCTTGGTCGCCTGCGTGGCGCTGCCGGCGATTGTTCCTCCCCTGGCAATCCTACTAGGGGCGACTGCGATGTTTCGCAGGAATTACGGACGGCGGGACGTTCTGATGTTGCTGCTTCCCGGCGTGGCCGCTATGGCGCTCACCGTATTTCCGCGCGCGGATGTAATGCACCTCGGTTTCGTGGCGGCTCTGCCCTACGCGGTCGCGGGGTGTGCGCTCGCCTGGCTCCTGCCGGGACGTTTCGCGAGCTGGCTCGCGCTGGGCTCGATCACGATGGCGGCAATTTTCGCTTCGAACTACGGCCGGGGATGGCAGGACTCGGCACGCGTAGAGTCTCCGGTGGGAACGCTGCGGGTGGCCAAGGCCCAGGCGCCCGATATCGAGCACCTGCTCCGGCAAGTCCCGCCCGGCGAAACACTGTTCGTGTATCCGTACATGCCGATGCAGTATTTCCTGACTCAAGCAAGGAATCCAACGCGCTACTCCTACCTCATGCCCGGGATGATGACTCAATCCCAAGCCGCCGAAGCCCTGAGCGAGTTGGAGGCGCGGCCACCGGAATGGCTGCTGTTTACCCAACTCTCGCCGCAGGATTTTCTTCGCGTATTTCCCAACGGCGCGGGACTCGACTGGCGTTTTACCGAACTGGAAGCCTGGATGCGTTCCCACTATCGTCCAGCCGATTCGCCTGTCAGCTTTGCCGGATATCAACTATGGCGCCGCACGGAGGCGCTGGAATCCGCCGCCGCCCGCAGGTAGGGTTTTCCCCAAGTCCAACCTACGTTCCTGCGTAAAAGAGCGCATGAAGACTGCGCTCCCTAGCGCAGAACGATTGACGCCGTAGCTCTTATCGCTTTCCCCGCAGGGGTTACGTTCCGGCACTTCCCGTGCACGGAGATGGGATGAGGCTACCACAATGACTACGTCAACACTGAGTGCGACCTCCGGAATCCTGGATAGCCACGCCATGAAGTTCCTGGCCGGATGCCGAGGTCCATGTATCACTATCACCGTTCCGGCACACCATCCCGGCGCACAGGAGGGCTCCCGGCGGGCTCTGGTACACGCGCTGGTCCGAAAGGCCGGCGAGGAGATGGCTCGCAGCAGATTTGGAGGCAGGGTCGCGGAGCTGCTCGCGCCCCTCGAAGAAATCGCCGAGGAGTCCGGAGCGAGCGGGGGTGGCGCGGGTTTTGCGATTTTCCGCTCGCCCGAAAACACCGCCCGGTATTACCTTGCCGGAAGCCCGGCCGAGAGGATCGTGATCGGAGACCGCTTCTACCTTGCGCCGTTCGTTACGGACGCATTTGCTCCGCACGAATTCTTCGTTCTGGGACTGAGCCGGAAACATCTCCGCCTGCTCCGCTACGTGAACGGAGAGGCGCAAGAGATGGCTCTGCCGGCGCGGGTACCCGCAAGCCTGGAGGCTGCCGGGGAATTCGATCGTCCCGATCACGATTTGGAAAATCGCTCTTCGAGCGGACCGGGGGGCATGCGCGCGGTTCGTTTTGGAACGCTCTCGGATCGCGAAGCGCAACGCGAATACCTCCAGCACTTCTTCACGCTTGTAGATCGCGGACTGAAGTCCACGCTCAATGGGAAGCCGCTCCTTTTGATGGGGGTGCACGAGGAGCTGGCCGCGTATCGGAGAATCGCGAAACACGCCCATATTCTGACGCCGGACTTCGTGGGCAATATCGATTTTCTTTCGGCTGCCGAAGTAGCGGAACACGCGGCGCAAACGGTCCGGGCGCATTGCGATTTCCTGGCCGAACGAGTCCTGGCCGAGTACCGGGAGATGCCGGATCGCGGCCGCACCCTCAGCGATGTTGCGGAAGTGCGAAAAGCGGCAGCCGATGGACGGGTGCACCGACTGTGCGTGCGGACTGGAACAGAATTCTTGGGTCCCCACGGTGAAGACTTCGTCAATTCCGCGGTTGTCGACACGTTGCGGGCCGGAGGCGAGGTATTCATGCTGCCGCAGGACAAGATGACTGCGAACGAGCCGCTCGCCGCGATCCTGCGGTACTGAGACGATCCTGGGAAACGCGATCGGAGGGGCGATCGATGAAACTCAAGAAGATTCTGCTGCCGCTGGATTTCTCCGACCAAGGCGAGGCAGCCGCTCAGCACGCGGCCGGATTGGCCCGGCACTTCGGCGCCGGGCTGGTTCTGCTTCACGTGAATCCGATCAACGTTCCCGCGGTGACCACGCTTAGCGACTTGGGCGGCGTGATCGACACGGGCTGGATCACAGCGCTCGAGGCTCAGGGCCGAACCCGGCTAGAGAACTACGGGCAAGCGGTTTTCACCGGAATTGAAGTTTCGAAAAACGTGGTCACAGGCGATCCCGCGTCGAAAATCGTGGAGTTTGCACAGAAGGAGAAGCCGGATTTAATTGTTATGCCGACCCACGGCTATGGCCCGTTCCGCCGATTCCTGCTTGGTTCGGCTACCGCCAAGGTTCTGCACGACGTCGATACGCCGGTGTGGACCGGTGCGCATTTGCAGGAAACATCTCCGGCCTGGAAGCGCATCGGGCGCGTATTGTGCGCGATTGAGCTGAACGATGCGGAGCCCGCGCTGATTTGGGCGCGCGATTTCGCGGCCGAGTTCAATGCAGAGTTGATCGTGGTCCATGCGGTTCACGAAATGGAGCCGGAGGATCCGGCAGCGATCGGGGCGGCCAAAGCGCGCGAGTTCATTGCGTGTCTATTGAGAAAACTGGCCGTTCCAGGCGAAATTCTGATCGAGGAAGGGCGCCCGTCCGAGGTCGTGGAAGCCGCGGCCACTCGCAGGAATGCGGACGTAGCGGTGATCGGCCGGCGTCCGAAAGAGGGGGTTTCGGGGCGTTTGCGGCCAAACGCCTATTCGATTGTGCGTGATGCTCCGTGTCCGGTGGTGAGTGTGTGATCCGGCACGGATGTTAGTTGGGTGAAGTATGGAGGGTGTTATGCGTATAAAAGCAGTTGTATTACTGTGTGTTTTCGCGCTCGCAGCAGGAATACTGCTCGGCAGCGACTATGACAAGAAGACGATTGTGCAGTTGAATGAGCCGATTTTGGTGGCCGGCGTTCCGGTAGTGACGCTCGAGCCCGGCTCGTACCTGATCAAGCTGATGAATCACGATCATAACCGGAACATCGTGCAGATCTTCAACGAGCGTGGAGACAAGCTGTACACGACGGTTCTCGCGATTCCGAACTACCGGCTGTTCCCGAAGGAGAACACGACGTTCACGTACTGGGAGACTCCCACGGGGAATCCGCCCGCTTTGAAATCCTGGTTCGCGCCCGGAGATAACTGGGGGCAGGAATTTGTTTACCCCAAGGGACTGGCTCCGATTATCGCGCGCCGGGTTCATGAGCCGGTTCTCAGCACTCCCGCGGAAACCGCGGCTGAGCTGGAGACGGCGCCCGTCACCCGAGCAACGGAGGCCGGCGAAGAGGTTCCGCTCGAAGTGGCGGAAGCCTATGTTCCGCCGCCCCAGCCCGTGGCTGCCGCTCCGGAGCCCGCCCCGGTCGAAGTGGCTGCCGCTCCCGAGCCTGAGCCGCTGCCTGCAACGGCCAGCCCGTATTTCGGCTTCGGCTTGATCGGTCTGATGGCGCTTGGCGCAGGCCTGACCCTTCGGCGGCTGGGATATCGCAGATCCTCCTAAGTAACAGCCCGCAAACCGGAGCGCGCGGGCGGTTTACTTTCATGAAATGAGGGTGCCCGCGCGCCCTTTGCGGGCCAGCAGCTCGCGGAAACGTCAGGAGGCGCTTGTCGAGCGCATTTCGAAAGAAGGAGATGGTGAAATGATCGTGAGGGTCCGCGCAGAACCGCTCTGGAAGATTTCCGTGAGGGTTCTGGCGGACCTTCTTATTGTGGTGGGCGTCGCCGGGCTGCTGGCCTGGAGCTGGGGTCTCGCCGACGGAGCCCTGTATCAGTACTCGCAAGCCGTGCAGTTCGAGTCCGTCACAGCGCCCGCGGTTTCCATCGAGCCGACCGCGAGTATTCCAGCGCCGGCGCCGAGGATTGCGATCCGGCATTTGCTTGCGCCGGCTCTGCCGAAGCCCGATCCACTGCTCCTGGGCCGGCTCGAAATTCCAAGCGTTCATTTGACGGTGATGGTGCGCGAGGGCGCCGACGAGGCGAGCCTCCGCAAGGCTGCTGCGCACTTGCCGGCCAGCGCTCTTCCCGGTGATTCGGGAAACGTTGTTCTTCTTGGCCATCGCGACACATTCTTTCGTCCGCTGCGCGGCATCGCACAAGGCGACTCCATCCGGGTGAAAACACGGAATGGCCAGTTCGATTACGTGGTGGATTCGATTCAGGTTGTGGATCCGGAACAATCGCTGGCGTTCCGGGACGCGCCCGCATCTAAGTCCTTGACTCTGATCACATGTTTTCCATTTGACTATGTGGGACCCGCGCCCCACCGGTTCGTCGTACGCGCGCGGATGGCCGGTTCGGATTTGGACCGACCGTTGCACGCAGATCGTGCGGAATCAAACTCAATGGAGAAACTTCCATGAAAGCTCTAATGGCGGCTGACGGATCCAAGCACGCGAGCCGCGCACTGTTGGCCGCAACCCGCATCTTTTCATCCCAGGATCGCGAAGTGGACCTGATCTGCGTCGCACCCGCTGTGGGCGCCAAAGAGCAGGCCCACAGAGTCAAGCTGTGCCGGCGCGCCGCGCGCATTTTGGAACAGGCCCGGACCGCGCTGGCCGCCGAGGGCGTCAGCGCGAAGCCCATCGTTCAAGTTGGCTCGCCCGCGCGAGTGCTGCTCTCCGCTTCGCTGAATTACGACGTTACGGTGCTGGGAGCGCAGAGCCACAAGGACCGGACTCCGGCGGGCCTGGGCCCCGTCGCCAGCCGGGTTGCCGAACATTCAAACGGGACGGTGTTGCTGGGACGTGAGCTCGTCAGCGATTCCGGCTTGAAGATTCTGGTGCCGGTGGACGGATCGGAGGGGTCGCTGCGCGCGCTGGACAGGCTTGCGTCCCTGGTGGATTTGTCCACGGCCGACGTGACTTTGGTGCATGTCGTCGAGACGCCCTGGCTTCACTCCGGGGACGATCAGGAGTGGCTGGGATACGAGGAGGAGAGAGACGAGGAGATCGATCCACAGGCGCAGTTCGAACGCGAGTTCGAACGCGAAGGTGACGACATCCTCGAAACGGCTCGCGACCGATTGCCTGTGCGCACGACGGTGACCACTCTGATCTATCGCGGCATCCCTTCAGACGAAATCCTGGGAGAGGCTGAAACGGGCGATTACGATCTTGTTGTCATGGGCGCCAGCGGAGCCGTCGACCTGAAGCATCAGATGCTCGGCAGCGTCTCGAGTAAGGTCGCATGGAACGCCCCGTGCTCGGTGCTGCTGGTGCGGACTAAGGACTGAATTTGCGGGAGTTGGCGGGGACGACGGGGCTCGAACCCGCGACCTCCGACGTGACAGGCCGGCGTTCTAACCAACTGAACTACGTCCCCGCTGTTTGGGCTGCCGCGGACTTGCGGCATCGCCAGGTCGGCGTACCCAGAATAGCACAGGATCGAGGCGAAGCAGCTTTAGCGCTCCACGATTTGCGCCTGCAAGGGAGCCAGCAGTCCCAAGAGTTCCTTCTTCTCCGCAGCGGGCACGTGCAGTTCATCCAGCGCAGCCGTCAGGTCTTCCACCACGCTCCCAAACGCCTCGGGGGTGATTCCCATCCCGCTATGGACGCTCTTCAGATCCGGCCCACGATATTTGCACGGCCCGCCCGTTGCCTGGCAGACGAAATCCGCGAGACTGGCCTTGTACGCAGCCGCGGCGCTGGGGTTGGATGCCCAGCCGAACCATGCATTGACCCTGACATCCTGAACGATCCGGTTCAAAAGCCCATCGACCACCGCCCGGATAGCGGGCAATCCGCCAAGCCGCTCATATAAGTTCGGCTCCGCCGGATGGATGGGAAGACTTGCCGCGCCAAGAACCGCAACCGCGAACATCGCTCGAATTCCAGTTTTCATTTGTTTGCGTCCCCTTCACCCCTACGGGCGCAAACCAAAGCCGGAATCGATCACGGGTGCCCGCCGGAAGATAATTCTGCCGCGCCCGCTTTCATCGCATCGCTCACTTCGCGCATCAAAGCGGCCCAAGCGTCCTTCAGGCTCGGAGGGAAATCGGGATACATCATGTGGCCGAGCGCCCACAGGAAAGCGGCGGATAGCACGTCATAATGTTCGGGAAGGACACCATAGGCGACGTGCCGCTGCCCCATCGCGCGCAGCGCGGGCTGCTGCTGATCGAAGTTCTCAAGCCCCTCGATGAGCGCCTCCAGCATGTCGCTGAATTTCCGGGCCTGGACTCCGATGTCATTGCGGAACATCGGGCGCACCGACGGAGCGGTCTGAAACAACCGCCCGTAAAAGAGCTCTACCAGCGGCCCAGAGACTTCGCGAATGTTCGGATACGATTCGCGAATCAGCCGTATTTGTTCAGGCGTCATACGAAATCCTCATGCTCACCGTGGTTCAGGGTCGGCCAAATCCGCCTCCAGCGCCTTCATTTCGACCTTGAGAGCGTCGATCGCCGTGCCGCCACGCGCGGGCGCAAGCGACGCCAGAATGCGCGCCGCCTCGCTGTAAGCCGCTCTGGCGCGCACCCTATCGCGCTGGCTGAAGTACAACCGGCTAATGCGGATCTGAGCCGAAGCCAGATCGAGCCGCAGGCTGTCATTCATCCGGCGCTCTTCTCTCTGTGTGATCAGAACGCCGGTAACGATAAGCGCCAGACTTGCGGAAGCCACCGCAGCGGCCCCAGAGTGACGGCGCAGGAACTTCCCCGCTCGATATCCGAGCCGGTCCGGGACGGCCTTCACGGGCAGGCTGGCAAGATGCCGCTGAAGATCGTCGCGGAATTCCGGCACGGTCTGATACCGGCGCTTGGGGTCTTTGTCGAGCGCCCGCAGCAAAATGGTGTCCAGATCGCCGGATAACCGCTTCGCAAGGCTGCGATCCTCCACGGCCCGGCTGGGCCGGATCACGGGTTGTTCACAGAGGGTCCGCTCGATTTCCAGCAGGCTACGATTTGCGAAGCGATGCGGATTTCTGCCGGTTAACAGCTCGTACAGCACCGCCCCCAGTGAGTAAACGTCGGAGACCACGGTGACCGGATCGCCGCGGATTTGCTCCGGGCTCGCGTAATCCGGGGTCATCGCGCGGCCTGCTTCCGTCACGGTGTCCTCCCCCAGCGGATGCGAATACAGCAGCTTGCAAATTCCGAAATCGAGCAGCTTCACCACGCCGTCATGGGTGACCAGAATATTTCCCGGTTTGAGGTCCCGATGCACCACGAACCTCCGGTGCGCATACTCGACCGCCGAGCAGACGTCCAGAAATAGACTCAGCCGCTGCGCAACGTTCAGCTCGCGCTGGCGGCAGTAATCCGTGATGCGCGCGCCATTCACATACTCCATGACGATGTACGGCAGGTCGTTGCCGATCGTTCCGCCATCCAGAAGCCGCGCGATGTGCGGGTGGTCGAGGCTCGCCAGGATCTGGCGTTCGCGGCGGAATCGCTGGAGCACGAAGGCGGTGTCCATGCCCTGGCTCACCAGCTTCACAGCGACGTCGATGTGATACTCCTGATCGTCGCGCTGGCCGTGATACACGGTTCCCATGCCGCCCCGTCCGATCTCACGGATCAGGCGGTAGGGACCGGCGCGCCGCGGCTCGGGGCGCTCGGCGGCGCGGTAGAAACTGACCAGGCCGGCCTTGACCTGGTCCCTCACGAAGCCTTCGCGAGCCTGCCGGTCGCTTTCGAGCAGAGACTTCAGCTCGCGCAGCAATTCTTCATCGCCATCGCAGGCCTGGACGGCCCAGAGGGAGCGTTCGCCGGGCGCCACAGCCACTGCCTCGTGGAACAGCTCACCCACGCGGCGCCAGGATTCCGGAGTCATGCGCCCGAAGCGGCCTCCCGTTCGCTGCGCTGCATCTGCCGGTGCAACCAGGCTTCGGCCAGGCGCTGTTCCCGGCCGATGGTCGCAACGGAGACGCCCAATGCTTGCGCAGTCTCCTCCACGCTGAATCCGCCAAAGAAGCGCAGTTCGATCACCCTGGCCTGGCGGGGATCGATCTTGGCCAGCTCGGTGAGCGCGTCGTCGAGCGCGATCATCGAATCGCTGCGCTCGGGGGCGAAGCCCAGCGCATCTTCCAGGGCGACTTTGGCCGCACCGCCTCCGCGCTTCTGGCTCCTGTGTTTGCGGGCGTGATCCACCAGGATCTGGCGCATGAGCTGCGCCGCAACGCCGAAGAAATGGGACCGGCTCTCCCAATCGGGCATGTTCTGCCCGACCAGACGAAGATACGCTTCGTGGACCAGAGCCGTCGGCTGAAGTGTGGCGGCCGCGCGCTCGTCGCGCATGTAGTTCGCGGCCAGCCTGCGCAGCTCGGAATAGACGATCGGCGTGAGCGCGTCGACTGCGGCTTGGTTGCCGTTCTTCCACTCCCACAGGAGCCTGGTGACTTCCTCGGCTGGCATGGACTTTCATAACACTTTATCCGAAATGCAGAGCGCCCGCCCGAAAAATCGGGCGGGCGCAGGAGAGACCAGGGATCCCCCTAGGGGATGTCCACCAGGTATCCGGTCACGGTAATTGCTCCGGACATTGGAGAAGTGTATTGCCCGTTGAATTCCGCGCTCTTACTCACGAATACCGTCATGTTCGTGCTCCCGTCAGCGTACATCCGGACAGGCTGCGAAGCGTTGTACTGGTAGTTGTACCCGTCCCAGCCGACGCTGGTCAAAGGGACCCAGATTGCGCTGAGCGCTCCATTCAGGTGCGTTTGCAGGCTCATGCGAGGGATGCTTCCATTCGTGCTGCCCACGAAGTATCCGCTGATCATCTCCACAACCAGTCTCTTTCCGGCCGGCACGGGGATCGTAAACGAGTAGCTGAAGCTGGCGCCCAGCATGGAAACGCCCTGCTGCCACTGGAACGGCTGAAACGCCGGATTATTCTGTTCCTTGACCGGCACGGGCTGCGCCGCCGTATTGGTGACGACCACGTTGCTGGTTCCGGTGCCGCCGGCTTGCCCGGAGGGCTGATTGTTTCCCTGTGCGAAGGCGCCCCCGATGGTGACCACAAGAACGGCCGCCAGCGCGATCCGTCCGGTTCCGATATTTGTCCAGTTGTTTTTCATTTTCGTGTCCTTTTATTGATTGTCTTGAACTGCCTTACACCTGAACGGGCGCAAGATGCGATCGAAATCGATCACGGCTGGCAATTTTTTTCCGGCTGGCGGGAACGCCCCGGGAAGCGGCTCTGGTTTCGGGTTTTGGTATCCTATAACCAGATGTTGTTCCTGCCTCCGCGCCAGCGGATGTCCGCTCTCCTGGGACCTTCCCCGTCCCGCCTTGAATGAAATCCATTGTCCAGATCAGCCGTGGAATTGAGTCCCTGTTCGGGACCCGGGACGAAAACATTCGCCTGATCGAAAGTGCCCTCAACATCCGTACGCGGCTGTTGAACGATTCGCTGGAACTCGAGGGCGAAGAAGCCAGCGTCCTGCGCGCGGCTCAGATCCTGAACGATTATGTGGGCCTGGTGCGGGAAGGGCACGCCTTCAACAACGGCGATCTCAACAGCTTCCTGCGCGTGGTCACGGCCGATGCGGATACTTCGCTGCGCAGTCTCGTGGAAAGCGGGAAACAGCGCACGTTCGGCAAGAAAGTGATCGCGCCGAAGAGCATGATGCAGCGCCGCTACATCGATGCCATCGAGCGCTACGACCTGGTTTTCGGCATCGGGCCGGCGGGCACCGGAAAAACATATCTGGCGGTCGCCATGGCCGTTTCCGCGCTGCTGGCCAAGCGCGTGAGCCGCATCATTCTGACCAGGCCCGCGGTGGAGGCCGGCGAGCGTTTGGGATTTTTGCCCGGAACGTTTCAGGAAAAGTGGACCCCTACCTGCGCCCGCTCTACGACGCCCTGTTCGACATGCTGGAAGCCGAGAAGGTGGAGAAG
>JBAIXM010000025.1:0-18342 GCA_037916615.1 Bryobacterales bacterium | reverse complement strand
TCCGCCCCAAGACCGGGGAGATCGCCTGCTATTTCCAGTACACGCCGAACGACGTTTACGACGTGGACGCCACCGATGAGCAGGTGCTCGCGGACATTCAGGTGAACGGGCAACCCCGGAAGGTGATGATCCAGGCGAACAAGGGCGGCTTTATGTACGTTCTGGATCGCACCAACTGCAAGCTGATCGCGGCGCATCCGTATGTGAAGGTGAACTGGGCCACGGAGATCGACTCGAAGACCGGCCGGCCGCAGCTAACGGACGTCTACAAGCGCTTCGCGGCCGGCGAGGAAGTCGAGATCTGGCCCTCGCGCGGAACCAACGCCGTTCCGATCGCGTTTAATCCCGCGAATGGGTTGATTTACGCCAGCACCTGGAACATTGCGCGGATTCAGAAGATCGCGCCGCCGCGGCCGGTGCAGCTTGGAAAGGACTCGACGGGCGTCGTTTCGCGGATTCCGCAAGCGAAACCCGGCGACGTTCTGGGCTATTTCATCGCGGTCAATCCCCTGACCGGCGAGAAGAAGTGGCAGGTTCCGCTCACGGATTTTCCGAGCTCGGCCGGGATGATGGCCACGGGCGGCGGACTGGTGTTCACAGGCAAGATGACCGGCGAATTCCTGGCGCTCGATCAGGACACCGGGAAAACGCTATGGCAGTTCAAGACCGGCTCGAGCGTGAATGCCACGGCGATCACGTATACGCACAAAGGCCGTCAGTATGTGACCGTGGCCTCGGGTATCGGCGGTATTCTGGCCACCCGCTACGCGGCACACGCAATTCCGGCTGGCGGAGCGGTGTGGACCTTCGCTTTAATGGCCGAATAGAAGTCGCCCTATTGTTTCTGCTGCTTGGAATAGTCGATGAAGTTGAGCTCTTTGCACTTGCCCGGATTGTACGGGGCGTCCGCCACAAAGACGGTATCCGAGCCGCTGTAGCGGCCCTTGAGGTACACAGGATCCTCGGCAAAATAGCTGCGCGTCAGGGAAATCTTGGCTGGATCGAATGAGAAGCGTTCGACGACGTGAAGCTTCTCGCTGTTCGGGACCGGCGTATTCAGATAGCCCGGTGCGAACCCAACCGTATCGACCACCAGCGTGTCGCCTTCCCAATGGCCGATGGAGTGGCCGGCGCGGCTCGGTTTGATATTCGCAGGATGGTTCTGCGCGTTCATGTAAATCGTGCGCTTCAACCCGAACTGGCCGTATTCGAGCACGATGGTGTCTTTGTTTTGCGTGATGCGGTTGACCGGGCCGTCGAAGGTCCAGTCGAAGAGGATGCTGGTGGTCTCGCAGCGGAAGCGAGGATTGTCGTCGCGCTGGAATGCGGCGGCAGCGCGATCTCCGGCTTCGGTCAGCTCGGTGCCGCCGTAAAGGCGCGGGCCTTTGGGCGCGGCGGCGCCCTTCGCAGGACCCTTGTTCGCGGGCCGGGCTCCGTCCTTGTACTGATCTTTATACTGATCTAGCGTGTTGAGCGGCACCAGGCCGCCTCCGGTGCCGCGCGGATTCACCATCACTTGCTGGATCGGCGCCCAATCGCCTGAAATATTCGGTTCGCCGGTAGAACGGCGGGCAGGGCGGTTGGCAGGCGGCGCGGCGATCGGCCCGCGCACTTCTTTCAGCCCGCCGGTGGATGCCTTAACGTACTGGCCGTAGCGATCCATGCGCGTGCCGTCGGCCATCAGGACGGTTTGCAGGTAGCAGGAAGCCGGATCGGTTTTATTCGGCGAGGCTTCGATGGTGACCTGCTGGCCGATCGGGAAGAGCTCCTTGGTCCAGCCGGAACGGCGCAGCACGTGTACCGAGCGCATCTCGCAGCGATGGTGGCTGACCTTGCCGTCCGTTTCGGTGACATCGAAGTACAGCCAGCCGTGGGGATTGATCATATCCACTTTGGTGAGCTTGGCCTTGAACTCGATGGTCTTGCCCAGATCGTATTCGTTGCCGCCGTGATGAGCAAGGGCGAGTCCCGGAGCGAGAAGGGTGAATGCGAGCGCTGCGGATCGGGCCATTACGCTGCTCCGACAATCTGGACGCTGATGCCCTCGGGGTCCTTGATGTGAAATCCGGCATCGAGGTTTTCCTCCGGATTGGCGCCGCGCGCCTTCAATTCTCGCGTGACGGCTTCGCGGTTGAATTTCTCGACGCCGATGGCGAAGTGGTCGACGATGGCCGTGGGGTTTTTGTGGTGGAGGGAGACGAGAATTTTTCCCGAGCCGAGGCGAACGATTTCGTTGGGCTTATCTTCGCTCATGATTTTGAAGCCGAAGATCTTCTCGTAAAACGCGATGGATCGGGGCAGGTCGCTGACCTGGATGCTGACGTGATCGATGTTCACGGCCTTGAGCGCTGTGTCCTGGGCGCGCGCTTCGGAAGCGGCGGAGCCCGCGGCGAGTAGCGTGAGTCCCTGGACCAATTCGCGGCGGGTGAGAGCGCCGGTTTCAAAGCGTTTGACCAGATCCGAAATGATGGTGTGCATCGGGACCTCCTGGGTGCCTGCCTCAACAGTTTACTGCGGAGGCCCCCCTTTCGGCGGGCTGCGCACCAGAGTATTATTTCGACATACTTCGGACGGCAGAGCCAGATCGATTCCTGGAGGTCTCATGCCCAATAGGCCGGTTCTGGTGGACACAGCGCAGGGTGTCCAGCCAGCGATTGCGGAGATGCCTGTGCTGGCGACATCGCCGGGCACCTGGAGCGGCTTTGAACTGGAGGATCTTCGCCTGCCGGCGGGCGAGTTGCCGCCGCAAGCGACGCTCCTGCAGCACGTAGTCTGCACGGTCACTTCGCCCTCACCAGTCGATTTGCACTGGCGGGAGAATGGCGGGGCTCAGCGCCAGACTGTTGGCCTAACGGACGTGCTGATTCGCTCCCAGCAGGAACTGGTCGATTTTCGCTGGGACAAACCGTTGAATGTTTTGATCCTGGGAATCAGCGTCGAGACGATGCGTTCGGTCGCGGCAGATGTGCCGGGAGCCGCGGATTGCCAGCTCATGCCGACTTTTGGGGACAAAGACGCCTTCCTGAATCGATTGATGGTCGCACTGCAGGAGGACCTGGCCGCCGGATGCCCTACCGGGCATCTGCTGGGCGAGTCGATTTGCACCTCCATCGCGATGCGCGCCTTACAACGGTATGCGGTGAGGAATCTTCAACTCAGAAATTATCGACAGGGTCTGCCGGCGCCGCGCCTCCGGGCGGTTCTGGAATACATCGATGCTCATCTTGGCGACGACTTGAGCATCGAGCAACTGGCCGCTCTTGCAGGCATTGGACGTCACTATTTTCGAAAGCTGTTCCGAATCAGTACCGGGGTGACGGTCCATGAGTACGTGCTGCAAGCCAGGATTTCCCGCGCTATATACCTGCTTCAACGCGGCGAACTGAGTATTGTCGAGGTGGCGCTTCTGGTGGGATTTTCGAGCCAGAGTCATCTCACGGCTGAGTTCCGCCGGCGGCTCGGAATCACACCTGCGGCGTATCGCTGGACGCTTTTCGGCAACAAACAGGCCACGGCCTAGCCATTTTTTGATAAACCCGGTCCGTTTTCTGACAGACAAGCGGCTGGTTCGGCCTTAATCTGGTCTAGGCTACGAAATCAGCGGAATCCCTGTATTTCAGCGATTTCTTCTGAAACCAACGCTAACTTCATCTCACGAAGTTATCGGCCATGAAGACCAAACAAGGCCGGCGAGACTTGTCCCGGAAGCGGCCGGAGATTCCCAGGCAGAAGGCGAAGAATTCGGTGTTGTGTTCGATGGGCTGCGGGAAACGCGCCAGAACGGTTTGTGCCGGTTGCCAGAGGCCTATCTGTAAAGAGCATACGATGTTGATTCCGTTCGGTCCCCGGGGCGGGGACGTGCTGAATTTGGAAGTCTGCGGGGCGTGTTCGGAGACCAAAGCAATAATTACCCGGACGGCTTCCGCTAAGTCAGGGAGACGCTGACGCTACTGCCAGGAGATGGTCTTGGAGATGAACTGGCCGTCAGACAGGTCGACCTGAAGTTCCTGACTCTCGTTGCCTCGAACTACTTGTACTTTGTGCGATCCCACCGGGAGGACCAGGCTAAGCGGCGTTTTCTGCGCCTGCTCGCGGCCGTCGATCATCACAGTCAGACCGGGCGGGTTGGTGATCAGGTTCAGCGTGCCGCTGGTTGGAGGCATGTTTACGATGAGCCCGGTGTCATCCGGAATGGTGATGATTTTCTGCGTATCGCGAAAGCCGGGATGACGCAGCACGAACGTGTGGCGTCCGGCGGGCAGCGTGAGATTGCAGGGCGTGGTGCATTCGGTCCCGGATCCGTCGAATTTCGCGGTAGCTCCGGGAGGCGTGGTCGTGAGAGCGAAGCTGCCTTCGGAGGAAGTTGCTGAAGACTTCGGCTCGGCAATGGCAGGCTTGAGCGGGGCCGGCGGTTCCGCGTCCGCAGGGACCGGCGCTGGAGCCGCATCCGCGGGAGGAGGAGCAGGAGCGGGAGCCGGAGTCTCGGCGATTACCGGCGCCGAAGGTGGCGCGGACGCCTCGCGCTTGTGCGTGGCGAAGAACACTACCAATCCGAGGGCTGCGACCATCGCGGCGCTCAGGAGAAAATTGCGTAGCGTGTGGCTCGGCTCGGGTTCGATTTCCGGAATACGGGCCGGCGGCGAAGGCAGGATACGGGTGGCATCCGCATTCACTGCGGCCGAAGGCGAGCTTGGGCGCGCGTCGGCTACGGTTTCAGCCATCTCGGCCGCGGAACCGGCCGTGGGCATGTTGGGGCTCGCGCCGCGGGGCAGCGGAGTCCAGGCGGGATTGGCGTTGCAGGCCAGAGCGAGCGCGTTGATGAATTCCGTGCAAGTCTCATAGCGGTCTTCGGGAACTTTCGAAAGCGCCTGCCGAAGAATCTTGTCCACCTGCGGGCTGAGGGTGTTGTTGAGGCGCTGCGCCGGAACCGGCTCTTCGCGCACGATCTTGTAGAGCAAGGTCGGCAGATATTCGGCGGCGAACGGCTTTTCGCCGGTGAGCGCTTCGTAAACGATGACGGCCAGCGCGAACTGATCGGCGCGGCCGGTGATGGTGCCGCTCTGGACTTGTTCGGGCGACATGTAACTGGGCGTGCCCATCATCGTTCCGGCCAGGGTCATCTGCTGCGACATGATCTTGGCGACACCGAAGTCGGTGATCTTGGCGACACCGTCCTCGTGGATCATGATGTTGGCGGGTTTGATATCGCGGTGGACGATGCCTTTTTTATGGGCGTAGTCGAGCGCGGCGGCGGTCTGGCGGAAGATGCTCAGCAGGGTTTCTTTATCGGGCGTCTTGTCGACCTTGAGCATCTTCTCGAACGGCGGGCCGTTGACGAATTCCATGAAGATGTAGGCCATGCCGTCCTGCTCGGCGATGTCGTAGATGGTGACGATGTTGGGATGCGAGAGGATGCCGGCGGATTGCGCTTCCCGGAAGAGGCGTTCCCGGAGCCGGGCGCGCTCGGTCTCATCGGTGAGGTCCTGAAGCCGGATGCTTTTGATCGCGATGGTGCGGCCGATGGCTGGATCGAGCGCCTTGTATACAATCCCCATGGCGCCGCGACCCAATTCGGATACGATTTGGTAACGGCCGACTTGTTGCACTCTCTCGATTTTATCTTCAATTCGGACGAGGCCTCGGGTACAATCGCGGTGGAGGATACATTCATGAGCATTGCGCAATCGATGCTGGGCGAATTCGACCATGAGATGGCGAACACAAGAAAGGTTCTGGAGCGGGTTCCGGAGGACAAACTCAATTACAAACCCGATCCGAAATCGATGCCCATGGGCCAGTTAGCTAGCCACGTCGCCGAGATGGTGGGGTGGACGAAAGATACCATCGAGACTCCGTCCATGGACATACAGCCGGATTTTAAGCCGTTCATCGGGACTTCGCGGAAACAGATACTCGACAAGTTGGATGCGTCGGTGGCCGCGGCCCGGAAGGCGCTGGAGGGCGCGAGCGATGCGGCGATGATGCAGGAATGGACGCTCAAGTTCGCGGGGAACACGATGTTCAGCATGCCGCGCGTGGCGGTGATCCGCAGCATGATCATGAACCACGTGATCCACCACCGGGCGCAACTGACGGTGTACTTCCGTCTGACGGGCGTGCCTGTTCCGGGAATGTACGGTCCGTCGGCGGACGAAGCCCAGCCGGCCGCCGCGGGACACTAGGCGAGTGGTTCTGCGTCACCGGGAGTAAAATGGAGCCGGGAGGGAAAGAAATTATGAAATTCCTCCGGATAGCGGTTTTACTCTCGGTGATTCCGGCGCTGGCGTGGGCGCAGCGCGGCGGCGGATCTCGGGGAGGTGGAATCGGCGGGGGCGGCGGAGCCCGCATTGGTGGAGGCGGCGGCTTCGCACGCGGCGGCTCGATTTCACGCGGTGGCGGATTTGCCGGTGGAGGATTCGCTCGCGGCGGCCGCGTGGGAGGCGGGTTCAATAACGGATTTCGCGGAGGCTTCCGCGGCAACACGATCATCCGCGGCGGATTCCGCGGGAACCGGTTCTTCGGCGGCGGTTTCTTCTATCCAGGCTATTACTACCCGGGATTCTCTCTGGGCTTCGGATACAGCTATCCCTATTACGATCCGTTCTTCTACGATTCGTATTATCCGTATTCGTACGATCCCTATTATTACGATGCGCCGTACTACGGCAGCATTGCCTATACGGCGCCTGCGCCGCCGGCACCGCCTGCTCCGCCTACGGTGATCCATCAGAACATCGGGACGGCCAGCGCCGGTTCGTTTTATAGGACGCCCGATTATTACCTGATCGCGTTTAACGATCACACCATTCGCGCAGCGCTTTCCTATACGGTCGAAGGGGATCAGATTCGCTTCATCACGCGCGAGCACGAGGAGAGAACGGCGCCGCTCGATAGCGTGGACCGGCGGTTCAGCGAGCAGATCAATCGGGACCGGCGGGTGGAGTTCAGGCTACCATAGCGATTAGCAGGCCTGACCGCTGGCTGCAAGCCGGCGCTACCAACATGTTCAAAACTCTGTTTGGCTCGACCACCGCGAGCAAGGAGCCCACTCTACTCGAACGGCTGAAAGCCGGCGTGCAGAAAACGCGCGCGGGGCTGATGGAGAAGATCGAGGACGCGGTCAGCGGCCGCAAGGAAATCGATGCTGAAGTCCTCGAAGAGCTGGAATACGCGCTGATTACGGCGGACATTGGGGCGAAGACTACGGCGGAAATTCTTGAACGCATCCGCGAGCGGGTGTCGCGGCACTTGGTGGGGGACGCAGGCGAGCTGAAGGGACTGATCCGGCAGTATCTGCTGGAAGTGCTGGAAGCCACCGAGCGGCCGGTACCGCAGGTGACCGAGCCGCCGGCCGTGATCATGGTCGTCGGGGTCAACGGGGCGGGGAAGACGACGTCGATCGGCAAGCTGACGCACCGGTTCCAGGCAGAACGACGGAGCGTATTGATTTGCGCTGCGGACACGTTTCGCGCGGCGGCGATCGAACAATTGGAAGTATGGGCGCAGCGCGCGGGCGTTCCGATCGTCAAGCAGCAGCCTGGATCGGATCCGAGCGCGGTGGTGTTCGACGCGCTACAGGCGGGCAAGGCGCGTAAAACCGACTATGTGATCATCGACACAGCAGGCCGGCTGCACACCAAAGAGAACCTGATGGCGGAACTCCAGAAGATGCGCCGCACGGCCGCGCGGGTGATTCCGGGGGCTCCTCACGAAGTGCTGCTGGTGATCGAAGCGACCACGGGACAGAATGGGCTGGAACAGGCGCGGAAGTTTACGGAATCGGCGGAAGTCACGGGGATCATCCTCACTAAGCTCGATGGCACGGCGAAAGGCGGCGTGGTGGTGGCGATTTCGCGCGAATTGGGTGTGCCGATCCGCTATGTGGGCGTCGGCGAAAAGCTTGACGATCTGCTGCCGTTCGAGCCGGCCAACTTCGTCTCGTCTATATTCGATTAAGGACAGCATGAATTTTTTGGAAGAGGCGCTGGCGCTGGCCGAACGCGGCTGGGGCGCGACTTCTCCGAATCCGGCTGTGGGAGCGGTGGTAGTGCGCGACGGCGAGGTGGTCGGCCGCGGATATCACACCTGGTCGGGGATGAAGCACGCCGAGGTTCTGGCGCTGGAGGAAGCGCGCGAAAGGGCGCGGGGCGGGACGCTGTACGTGACGCTCGAGCCGTGCGCCCACCATGGCCGCACTCCGCCGTGCATCGACGCGATTCTGGCGTCGGGCGTGCGGAAAGTGATCGCGCCGATCGAGGATCCGAATCCGCAGACGCGAGGGCGGGGATTCACGCGCCTGCGGGATGCGGGGATCGAGGTGGAAGTCGCCGGGGAATACGCCGCGCGCGCCACGGAGATCAACGAGCCGTTCGTTCACTTCATGCGCACGGGGCGTCCTCTGGTGACGCTCAAGGCTGCGGTGACGCTGGACGGGAAAATCGCGGCGCCGGAAGACAACGCGGGCTGGATCACCAGCGAGACGGCGCGCGCGCACGTGCAGACGTTGCGGCATCGCTCGGATGCGATTTTGACGGGCATTGGAACGGTGCTGGCGGACGACTGCCGTTTGACGGACCGGTCGGAGCTGGAGCGGAGCCGTCCGCTGTTGCGGATCGTGCTGGATTCGCAGTTGCGGCTGCCTTCGGATTCGCGCCTGGTCACGTCGTGTAACAGCGATCTGTTGGTGGTGACCACGTCGGCCGCTTCGGCCGATCGCCGGCGGCGGCTGGAGAGCATGGGCGTGCGCGTGGAAGTGCTGGAGCGCACGGACGGGCGCGCGAGTTTGCAGGGCGTGGTGGAGCTGCTGGCCCGCGAAAAATATCTTTCGCTCATGATCGAGGCGGGCAGCCGGGTGAACTGGAGCGCGTTGGAATCCGGTGTCGCTGACAAGATTTTCTTTTACTACGCGCCGAAAATCCTGGGAGGAACGCAATCGCTCCCGGTGGCGGGCGGAACGGGACGGCGGCGGCGCAAGGACGCGATTCAGTTCCATAACGTGCGTCTGCATTCGATCGCGCGGGATGAATTCGCGGTGGAGGCCTGGCTGGAGCGAGCCGACTAATGTTCACCGGCATCGTAGAGGAGCTGGGAACGGTCGTTTCAGCCGGGACTCGGTTACAGGTGCGATGTGCCACGGTGCTCTCCGATCTTTCGATCGGTGCAAGCATTGCGGTGAACGGTGTATGTCTGACGGCGGTTTCCGTGGATGAACACGGATTCGCAGCAGATCTGGCTCCCGAGACGCTTTCGCGGAGCAATTTAGGCGATCTGAAGGCGGGCGCGCGTGTGAATCTGGAGCGTCCAGTGACGCCCGCGACGCGACTGTCGGGGCACATCGTGCAGGGGCATGTGGATGCGACCGGAGAGGTCGTGGCGCTGGACGCTTTGGGTGAGGGCAACTGGTGGCTGAAGCTGCGAGTCCCGCAGGCGCTGGATCGCTATCTGGTGGAGAAGGGATCGATCACGCTGGATGGAATCAGCCTGACGATTGCATCGATCGATAACGGCGTGATCGCTGTCACGATCATTCCGCATACGTTCGCGAATACGACTATTGGGCAGATGCGCGTCGGGTCGCGGGTGAATGTCGAGGTCGATGTGCTGGCGAAACACGTGGAGAAGTTGCTGGCGAACCGGCTGGGATAGAATCGAGAGACTGTCATGGCTGTTCCGGGAACACGCGTCGGGCCGTACGAAATCCAGGCTCTGCTGGGCTCGGGCGGCATGGGCGAGGTCTACAAAGCCACGGATACGCGCCTGGGCCGCACCGTCGCGATCAAGTTCCTGAAAGGCGCGCACCTGGAAAGGCTGGAGCGCGAGGCGCGGGCGATCGCGGCGCTGAATCATCCCAACATTTGCACGATCCACGACATCGGGCCGGATTACCTGGTGATGGAGTACCTGGAGGGCGCTCCGCTGGGCTCGCCGGTGCCGCTGGAGAATGCGGTGCGCCTGGCAACGCAGATCTCCTTGGCGCTGGAAGCTGCGCACGCCAAGGGGATCATTCATCGCGATCTGAAACCGGGGAACATTTTCGTCACGCAGGCAGGCGTGAAGCTGCTCGATTTCGGGCTCGCCAAGCTGCGTTCGACTGGAGAGGCCTCGGACGAGACCTTGAGCATGACCATGGCGGGTACGGTGGTGGGAACCGTCGCGTACATGTCGCCGGAGCAGGCGCAGGCGAAGCCGCTGGACGCGCGATCGGATATATTTTCGTTCGGGCTGGTGCTGTACGAGATGCTTTCGGGGCAGCGGGCGTTTTCGGCGGATACGGGAATCGCGGTGATGGCGGCGATCGTGCGCGACGAGCCGAAAACGCTGAAGATTTTTCCCGAACTCGACAAGATCGTCGCGCGGTGTCTGCGCAAAAATCCGGCGGAGCGCTTCCAGACGATGGGCGAGGTTCGGGCGGCGCTGGAATTAGTGTCGGTAAAGCCCGCTGAGGATCAGCCCTCGATCGCCGTGCTGCCGTTCTCGAACATGAGCGCGGACAAGGAGAACGAGTACTTCAGCGACGGGCTGGCCGAAGAAATCCTGAACGCGCTGGTGCGCGTGCCGGGGCTAAAGGTCACGGCGCGGACGTCCTCATTCGCGTTCCGCGGCAAGGAACAGGATATCCGCGGGATCGCCGACGCACTGGGCGTGAAGACGATTCTCGAAGGCAGTGTGCGGCGGGCCGGGAATCGCGTGCGCGTGACGGCGCAGTTGATCAACGCGGCCGACGGGTATCATCTGTGGTCGGAACGCTACGACCGCGAGCTGACGGATGTGTTCGCGGTGCAGGACGAGATCGCGGCGGCGATCGCGGGGGCGCTGAAGCTGAAGCTCTCGGGCGAGGCGGCTCCGGCGCATCGGCACACGCCGAAGGTGGAGGCGTACGAGGCATATCTCAAGGGCCGGTATCATCTGCAAAAGGCCACGCCTGAAGGATGGGCGCGCGCTAAGGAGTATCTTGAGCAGGCTATCGCACTGGATCCGGAATTTGCTGAACCGCACGCGAGTCTGGCGGGCCAATATTTCATCCTGTGGACTAACGGGATGCGACCGGCGAACGAAATGGTGCCGTTGCTCCGCGCCGCTGCGCGGAAGGCAGTGGATCTTGGCGACGAAGCTGCCCACGCTCTCTTAGGGGCGGTCGCAACGGCCTACGATTACGACTGGAAGGAAGCAGAAAGGGAGTTTGTACGGGCTACAAAGGCTGTACAGACCATCCCAGAATACGGCGTCATTTACTCCATTTGCTTTCTGATCCCTTCGGGACGAATCCAGGAAGCGATTGCTATTTTGGAAAGATCGGTGACAGCAGACCCGCTTTACGTGCCCATCCGCGGCAGTCTGGGCGGAGTCTTTATCTATGCTGGACTCTATGACCGCGCCATCGGCGAGGCGAACAAGGGCCTGGAGATCGACGAAAAGAACTGGTTCCCGCATCAGTTTCTGGCTGTGACCTATTTGCTGAAGAATATGATCCCGGAAGCGCTTGGAGCAGCGGAGAGAGCGTATGACCTGGCTCCTTGGAATCCCCGGATGGTCGGCCTGCTTGCCGGAACTTTGTCGCGAGCGGGCGAGCACGCCAGGGCCGAGACAGTCATCGGGCGCATCGAAAGTGCGCAAGGGCGTCACGTTGTGGCCTCGGGAATGGCGCTTTATCACCTCATCCGGTCCGACGTTGACGCAGCGGCTGACTGGTTTGAGAAGGCGATCGAGGCTCGCGAACCGACTGTGGTTTCTTGGATCCGTTTGCCGCTGCTGAAGCCTTTGCGGGAATCGGCGCGGTGGGGGAAGATCGCGCGGATGATGAATCTGCCGGAGACGATGTCGCAGGCGTAACGGCGTGGACCTCAGGGGTTGGGACGAACGCTATCGCGGCGATCCAGGGACTCTCAAGCCGACGCCGCTGCTGGTGGAAACAGCGAGCAAGCTGAAGCCGGGGCGGGCGCTCGATCTGGCGTGCGGCACGGGGCGCAACGCGATTTGGCTCGCCGAACACGGCTGGCAGGTGACCGCCGTGGACGGGTCGGCTGTCGCGATCGATTTATTGCGGAATCGTGCGCCTGGGATCGACGCGCGCGTGGCGGATCTCGAAAAACGCGAATACGCGATCGAGCCCGCGGCCTGGGATCTGATCGCAGTCTGCTACTACTTACAGCGCGATCTGTTCGAGCCGGTGAAGCGTGGGCTGAAGCCGGGAGGCGTGGCTGTGGTCATCGTGCATTTGGGGGAGTCGCGATTCAGCGTGCAGCCGGGGGAGCTCGCGGCGTATTTCAAGGGCTGGGAAATTTTGAGTTACTACGAGGGAAAGCCGAGGGATCCGGAGCACAAACGGGCGGTTGCCGAAATCGTCGCTAAAACCAGCGCGACATGATCACCTTCTGCTCGGTGTAGAAGGCGACGGCGTCTTTGCCGTGGGCGTGGAGATCGCCGAAGAAGGAGTTTTTCCAGCCCGCGAACGGGAAGAACGCCATGGGTGCGGCGACTCCGATGTTCACGCCGACCATGCCGGCTTCAACGCGCGACGAATATTCGCGCGCTGCTTTGCCGCTCGACGTGAAAATCGAAGACGCGTTGCCGAATGGAGAGCTGTTCACCAAAGCGATGGCATCCTCTAATGTGTTCACGCGAATCACGGAGAGCACGGGCCCGAAGACTTCTTCCTTGGCGATGGTCATCTCGGGCGTGACGTTGTCGAAGATGGTGGGGCCGACATAGCGGCCGGACCCCTCGCGGCCATCGCAGAGCGGGACTGCGCCTTCGGCGATGCCTTTTTCGATATAGCCGCGGACGCGTTGGGCGTGGTCGGCGGTGATCAGCGACGCCATCTCGAATCCTGCTTTCGTCTGCCGCACAAGAAGATCGAGCAAAGGTCCGGCGGCCTCGCCCACCGGGACCAGCACGCTGTTGGCCAGGCAGCGCTGGCCCGCTGCGCCGAAGGCCGAGGCGATGATGCCTTCGACGGTCTTGGGCATATCGGCGTCCGGCATCACGACGATGTGGTTTTTCGCGCCTCCCAGCGCCTGCACGCGTTTGCCCTGCGCCGCTGCGGTCGCGTAGATGTGTTTCGCGACAGGCGTGGATCCGACGAAAGAGACGGCCTTGACGAGCGGATGATGCAGCAGGGCGTCGACGGCGGCCTTCTCGCCGTGGATCACGTTCATGAGGCCGGCCGGCAAGCCGGCCTGTTGCAGCAGCTCGAACGCGCGCACGGCGGTGAGCGGGACTTTCTCGGACGGCTTCAGGAGAAACGCGTTCCCGCAGGCGAGCGCAAAGGGATACATCCACATGGGGACCATCGCCGGGAAATTGAACGGCGTGATGCCGGCGCAGACGCCGATGGGTTGCCGAATGGTCTTCGAGTCGATGCCGGAGGCGACGTCGTTGAGAGAATCGCCCATCATCAGGCTAGGCATGCCGCAGGCGACCTCGACCATCTGGATGCCGCGGCGGACTTCGGCGCGGGCGTCGTCGATCAGCTTGCCGTTTTCGTCGCTGAGGATCTGGGCGAGTTCCTGGGCGTGATCTTCGAGCAGGGATTTATATCGGTAGAGCAACTGCACGCGATCGACGACGGGAACATCGCGCCACCTCAGATAGGCTTCGTGCGCCGAATGCGCGGCGCTGTCGATTTCAGTTGCGGTGGAGTATGGAACGGCTGCGGTTACCATGCGTCGAGAGCCTCTTCGAATAGTTTCGCGAGTTCTTCGAGTCCGGCGGGGCGCGGCGATAGCTTGGTCACGCGGTGCTGCGGGAGCGTGCCTTCGACCAGCGCGGGAATATCGGATGAAGAATAGCCGATCTCGCGCAGGCCGTTGGGGGTTTTCAGGCGCTGCATGAACCAGGTGATGCGCTCGGAGAGGATGCGTCCGGCGTCGGCAGCCTGGCAACGGGAAACATCCACACCCAGCGCCCCGGCCGCTTCAAGATGGCGCTGCGGATTGGCCTGCGCGGTATAGCGGAAGACGGCGGGCGCGTTCAGGATGACGGAGAATCCGTGCGGGACCAGTGGGTGATCGGTGACATAACCGGGCGCGCGATAGCTCTTCACGTTTCCGGAAACCGGGTAGGACATCCCGTGCGGCAGATGCACGCCCGCATTGCCGAATCCGACGCCGGCGTAGGAGGAGGCGAGGATCATGTTCGCGCGGGCCTCGTCGTCGTCGGGGTCTTCAACGGCGCGCACCAGGTACTGCGCCACCATGCGCAGAGCTTGCAGGGACCAGACGTCGCTGATCGGGTTCGAGCCTTGATAAGCGGGACGCAGCAGAGGGCGATCGGGCGACGGGCGTTCCGAAAACGGCAGCGCCGTGAACGATTCGACGGCGTGGCTTAAGATATCGAGCCCGCTGGACGCTGCGACCTGCGGGGACATCGTGCGCGTGTTGTCCGGATCGAGCAGGCCGAGCGTGGGTTTGAGGCGGCGGCTGGCGATACCGGTTTTGGCGTGCATCTTTGTTAAGTCGAAGATGCTGACGCCGGTGGTTTCGCTGCCGGTGCCGGCCGTGGTCGGGATCGCGATTAGAGGTTTCAGCGGGCCGGGCACGGGAAGGCCCTTGCCGATGGGCGGGTTGACGTAATCGAGAAAATCCGCGGGCGGATAGGTGACGTAGAGATTCACCGCTTTCGCGGTGTCTATCGTAGATCCGCCGCCGACGGCCACAATGGCGTCGAAAGGCGACTGGCGCGCGAAAGCGATCGCATCGAGGAAGGATTCGTCAGTGGGCTCGACGCGCACGCGGTCGTAGATGCTGGCGGCGATCCGGTTCTTTTCGAGAGACTCCAGGACCGTCTGTGCCGGCGCCAGCAAGCGTACCATCGGATCGGTGACAACCAGGACCGTGTGAACCCCGAGATCGGCGAGGTCCATGCCAACTTCGCGGGTGACTCCAGTGCCGAAGCGGACGCTGGAAACGGCCATTTCGAAAGCGATTTCTTTGGGCATGATTTACGCTGAGGCATCGACAGGAGCGTCGATGGCAGCCACACGAGCAGGTGCGTTCCGCGCACGGCGCGCGGCGGGACTCAAAACGCGGTTCCACCACATGATCGCGCCGGTGACAAACAGAAGCACCGGAAGAAGTCCCAGTGCAACCCACAGCGCCTTGGTCTTGGGACCCGCGAAGTTTCCGAAGTGCAGGTAGTAGATCCAGCGGATGAAGTTATCGCCGGGGCTGCGCCGGATGGGTGTGCGGCGGCCCTTGCCGAACTCGAACGATCTCGGTTGCGCGATCAGGGAGGTTTCCGCGACTGCTGGAGCGCTGGCCTCTTCGGGAAGCGCGTACTGGATCAACGGCGAATAGTGGTTGATGATTTTCTGGAACGGCAGCGGAAATCCGAGATACACGCCCGTGATCGCCCACATGAAGATCAGCGCAAAAGACCAGAAGCCGATGGCGCTGTGGAGATCCCAGTTGAGGCGCTTCCAGTTGGAGCGCGGATTGAAGATCAGACTCCTGCGCCAGTTCGTGACGCCCGGCCACCAGATGATGAGTCCCGTAACACACAGTAGCGTCAAAAAGATTGCCCCGACACCGTTCACTTTGCGGCCGGTTTCTCCGTACAGCAGATCGGTGTGCAGTCTGGCGAGCCACGCGGAGATGCGAATCGCGCGCGGGACTGAATCGCCGAGATCGGCGCCGGTGTAGGGATCGAAGATTCGCTGAATCCGATCGCCGCGGTGTTCCATCCAGACTTCGGTCACGGTTTCGGGCCGCTTGCCTTCGAACACGAAGCTGATGGTGTTCTCGGGATATTTCTGGCGGATGACCCGCTTCAGCTCTTCGGCGGGAAGTTTCGAGCCGCGCACCTGGACGGTCCGAGTGCCGGATCCCGCGGCTTTGTAAATTTCGTTGCGGAAGACGATCGCGCTGCCGGTCAGGCTGATCATCAGGACGTAGAGTCCTGTGCCGATGCCGGTCCAGAGGTGGATTTGGAATAAAGCCCGGCGGAGCCAGACGCCCTGAGGGCGGCGAAGCCATCGTTGCCAGAGAGTCAGTTCGTCAGCAGGCACAGGAGCGTCACGCGGTGACCGTCAGGTTATTTTCGCGCAAATGGATGCATAACGCCAGCGCCGCGCGGCTGGGCCGCTATAATAGCGAAATCCATGATCATTGATCCCGCGACAAAAGACCCATTCGACGTGTACCGGCTGCTTTCAGGCGCCGTGCTGCCGCGTCCAATCGCGTTTGTTTCCACGCTGAGCCCCGAGGGAGTCCGGAACCTGGCGCCGTTCAGCTTTTTCACAGTGATCAGCGCGAATCCTCCGGTGATCTGCTTCTGCCCGATGATCCGCGGAGGAGACCGGCCGAAAAAAGACACGCTGGTGAACATCGAAGCCACGCGGGAATTCGTGGTGAACATCGTGAGCGAGGATTTTGCGGCGAAGATGAACCTCTGCTCGGGCGAGTATCCGCCGGACGTGGACGAGTTTGTGGTCTCCGGGCTGACGGCCGTGCCCAGCGAGCTGGTGAAGCCGCCGCGCGTGAAGGAATCGCGCGTCAACATGGAATGCAAGCTGCACCAGATCGTGCACGTGAGTCCGAAATTCCTGGGCGGCAGCATCGTAATGGGCGAGGTGCTGCGGTTTCACGTACAGGATTCGATGATCAACCAGATTTGCGAGATCGACGCAGATCAGCTCGATGCCATCGGCCGCATGGCGGGGCCGGTGTACGTGCGCACGAAGGATCGGTTTGAGATGGTGCGTCCGGCGTAGTCACGGTATATGCGCGGCTTCGACCTGAAGTCGACAGCGATCTCACTGTCGATCTGCGCGGCGATTGCACTTGTCGTGAGTCGTTTTTCGCGACTATCGTTCGTGGCGTCGTTTCTGATAGTCCTTGGCGCAATCTTTCTAAATGGTCTCGTCGCCACTTATGAAGACGATTTGCCAGGCGGTTTTAACAACCCAGATGGTAAATCCACGCCGCAGTATGTGTCGCGGGTAAATCGAGTTGCCTACTGGGCGTTGCTTGGATCTGCGCTGTCTTTAGCTGTTTACTCGCTTGCTTTCGCTAAAGACCTCCTCGTTGGAGGCATTTCTCTTGGCGTGGTTACAGCGATTATAAGCTGGAGGGTCTTGGTCAAACGTCGTAGTTAACGCGGTTTTTGATCGTTGAGCCGAAGGCGAGCTTGGCGAAAGACCGCTTCGGCGGGACGGCTCTGCTCAGCATTCGCGTCCATCTCGGCATCCCGCCGCTGTGCTTCGATCGCCCAGGCGCGGGATGATTCATCGCCCGTAAGCTCTTCCGTGTCCCGCATAGCAGTTACGCCGAAGCGGCGCCAGCCAGCTCTTTGCGAACAATCGCTGCGCCGTCGACCATCGCTTTCATCTTGCCGAAGGCGACCGAGCGGGGCAGGTACTTCAGGCCGCAGTCGGGAGCGATCACCAGGCGATCCGGTGTGATGAAGGGCAACGCCCGGCGGATCCGCGCGGCGACCGTCTCCGGGGTTTCGACTTCCTGTTTTGACAGATCGAGCACGCCCAGGATGATCGTCTTGCCGGGCAGCTTCTGGAGCACCGAGCAATCCAGATTCGATTGCGCGGTTTCGATCGAGATCTGCTGCGCGGTGGATTCGGCCAGCTCCGGCAGAAATGAGTAGCCCGCGGGGCGGCCGGCCACCAGCGCACCGTATCCGAAACAGATATGCACCGCTGTTGTGCCGCGGACGCCTTCGAGAGCCCGATTCACCGCCTGGACTCCGTACTGCCGGGCCTTATCGGGCATGGCCTGCATCCAGGGCTCGTCGATCTGGACGACATCGGCGCCGGCGGCGAAAAGGTCCTTGATCTCTTCATTCACGGCAGCCGCGTAGTCGATCGCCACGGCCGCCGGATCTTTATAAAATTCGTCCACGGCCTGCTGCGTCATGGTGAATGGCCCGGGCACCGTGATTTTGATCTTGCGGTCGGTGTTGGCGCGCAGAAACTGCGTATCGCGCACCTGGACGGCGTGCCTGCGGCGGATCTTGCCGACAATGCGCGGCACCACAACGTCGTGGCCGCTGCGGCTAACGATAGTTGCGGGATGATCCAGATCCAGGCCCTCGAGCGCGGTGGCGAAGCGGTTGGAGTAGCTCTCGCGGCGCATCTCGCCGTCGGTCAGGATATCCAGGCCGGCGCGCTCCAGGTCGCGGATGGCGAGAAGGGTCGCGTCATCCTGGGCCTGTTCCAGCCATTCTTCAGCGACGCGCCAGAGATCGGCGGCGCGTACACGAGGCGGCATCTGCTTGCCGAGCTTGTCGCGATTGATCAGCCAGTCAGGCTGGGCGTAGGAACCCACCAGAGTGGTGGGAAGCAAAGTTGTAGATGACAATTTGAACTACCGAACTTAGGATTTGATCATGCGG
>JBAIXM010000024.1:0-2429 GCA_037916615.1 Bryobacterales bacterium | reverse complement strand
CTCGATCTTCGGCTCGCTGGCGATGGCCAGCATTGGCAACGCGAAGCACAAGGGAAGGATCGCCCTCGGCGGATTGATCCTGCTGGGCGCGGGCATCGCCGGATTCGCGGTGTCGAAACACGTTCCGGTCAGCGGGGCGATGCTCGTGGTAGTGGGTGCGGCGATGATGGCCGTATTCGCCATGGTCAACTCGCTGGTCCAGTTGATCACGACCAACGAAATGCGCGGGCGCGTGATGAGCCTCTACAACTTTGCCTTTCGCGGCGGCATGCCCATGGGAAATCTTGTTTCTGGATGGCTGGTGCCGGTGTTCACGGCGCCGATCGTGCTTGGCGTGAACGGACTGCTGCTGATAGCCGTGGCCCTGTACTTCTTCCTGGTACAAAGACGTGTGGCGGCGCTATAGGCGCCAGACCATCCGGCCCTGCTGCCCTTGTTTTTTGTCCTCAAAATAGTTGAAACTATCCCGCCTCCGGCTGCGTACTGTTTCCTAACGGCGACGTGCGTCTCTTCATCATCTTTGCGAACCGCACGTTTCATTGCACCCCGCCATTTGCACGTCGGGCCCCACTGAAAGGGGGAAGACATGTTCCGCATACTGAAGTACTCGTCTGTATTCGCCATTGCCACCTGCCTTTTACTTTCCCAGCCCTTGCTTGCGGAAGAGGGAATTAACGGCAACCTCGTTACCGTACAGTGGCTGCAAAAAAATCTGAATAATCCCGAAATCGTGTTGCTCGACGCGTCGTTCGCGCAAGGGTATGCCAAGGAGCACATCCCGGGCGCCATCAACTACGACCTGTTCACGTACGGCGTCCAGGAAATGCCTGTCACTCAGATTGAAAAGCGGTATCAGTCCTGGGGAATCAGTCCGGGAAAGAAGATCGTTGTATACGATCAGGGCGGTACCTACCTGGCGACGCGGCTGTTCTTCTCGCTCGACTATTACGGATTTCCGACGAACGACATGTACGTTCTTGACGGAGGCTTAGCGAAGTGGAAAGCGGAGAACCTGCCCGTCACAAATGATCCAACTCCCCCGCCAAAGCCCGGTACCTTCAAAATCGAAAAGATCAATAAGGATGTGCGCGTGGATCTCCCGGAATTCTTGGCCGCCTCCGGAGACCCGGTCAACAATGCGCTCGTGGAAGCGCTCGAGCCGGATTGGCACTACGGAGGAACCCCATTCTTCGCCAAACCCGGGCATCCTCCGAATTCCATCATGTTGCCCAGTGGCGACTTCTATAACGCCGACAAGACCTTCAAGTCAGCCGCGGAGATCAAGAAGATGCTCGACTACGTCGGCATCAAGCCGGAGCAGCAGGTCCACAGTTTTTGTGGCGGAGGAATTGCCGCCAGTGTGCCGTACTTCGCGATCAAGTACATGCTGCATTATCCGAAAGTGAAACTCTTCCCCGGGTCGGAATTGGAATGGATATCGGACCCAAGAGAGCTGCCCTTCTTCACCTATGACTACCCGCTGATGATGCGGGACACACAGTGGCTCCAGTTCTGGAACAGCCAGCGGGTCCGCATGTACGGTATTTCGGAAGTCTCGGTGGTGGACGTGCGACCTGCCGAAGCTTTCAACCAGGATCATTTGCCCTTTGCGCTGAATATCCCGGCCGACGTGTTCAAGAGCAACATGGCCAGCCCGGCGAAACTGGCGGAGGTCCTGGGACCGGCCGGCGTGAACCCGTCGTATGAGGCGGTTGTTATCTCCGGCGACGGTCTCTCGAAAGAATCTGCGCTGGCTTACCTCATGCTCGAAAGACTCGGTCAGAAGCGGGTTTCCGTGTTCATGGATTCATTCGAGAAATGGACCCATGCAGGGCAGAAACTCACGAAGGATCCGACCGTGGTTGGTCCGAAAAAGCCGACTCAGCCTCTGGCGATTCCGCCTGCGACTTTTTCGACGAAGGTTCGGGAGGGCGTCGTGATCGCCGACGGCAAGAGCACTCAAGGCGTGTATCCGAAGGTGTTCATCGCTTCTGGCAAGGACATGCCGACCAAGCTACGAGACGCAAAGGTCGTGCATGTGCCTTACACCGAGCTGCTCAACGCCAATGGCTGGCCGAAACCAGCGATGGAAATCTGGAACGTCCTGACCAAGGCAGGCGTGCCCCGGTACGGCGAACTGGTTTGTGTCTCGGATGATCCCGGAGAAGCGGCCGTGAATTACTTCATCCTGAAGCTGATGGGATTCCCGGATATCAAGGTACTGACGCTGTAAGACAACGAGTAGCGCGGACGGCCTCGCCCGCGCTGCTCGGTCATTTTAAGCCGCCACCGCCGAGCTCTGGCGGACCTTCGTGCCGGCATTCACCATTTCACTCAGTCCCTCGCCATAGAAGAAGTTGTACGGGTACTGGATCTCAGGGGCGCTCACTTTGTCGAGCCGCACCAGGAATTCTGCCGGTATTTGGAAG
>JBAIXM010000023.1:0-19684 GCA_037916615.1 Bryobacterales bacterium | reverse complement strand
GCCCTCGGGCGAATCGCTGCTGGTCGATACAGGCTTCCCAGGAAATGACGACCGCGATGCCAAGCGGATCGCCGCCGCCGCATCCGCCGCCGGACTTACCAAGATCGACAACCTGGTGATCACGCATTTTCATGGCGACCACGTGGGCGGACTGGCGGCGCTGTCCAAAATGATCCCGATTCGCAAGATCTACGATCACGGCGAATCGATCGAAAAATCGCAGGAAAAAGGAGCCACGCTGTGGCAGGGCTATCTCGCCGCGGCGGGGAACAGACGCACGGTGGTGAAACCCGGCGATAAGCTTCCGCTGGCGGGCGTCGATATCACCGTCGTCAGCGCGAACGGGGAAGTGATCGCCAAGCCGCTGAAAGGCGGTTTTGCCAACAAGCTCTGCGAGGGCGCCGAGCGCAAGCCCACGGACACGACCGAAAACTCCCACAGCACCGGGTTTCTGCTGACCTATGGAAAGTTCCGGTTCCTGGATGTCGGCGACCTCACCTGGGACCGCGAAATGATGCTCGCCTGCCCCGAAAACAAGATCGGCGAGGTCACGCTGCTGCAAGCGACCCACCACGGTTTTTCGAACGGCCAGTCCGGAGCGCCCGCGCTCATCTGGTCTCTGAAGCCGCAGGTGGTTGTCGTCAACAACGGGGCGCGCAAAGGCTTCAGCAACGGCGGATACGAGACGATCGCCAAGATTCCAAGCGTCGAAGGGATCTGGCAGGGCCACAAGGGTGCGATGAACGACGCAGCCCACAATACATCGGAAGAAATGATCGCGAACCTCGACGACGGCGCCGCGGATCAGGGCAACTGGATCAAGGCATCGGTCTCGAGCGACGGTAAGTTCACGGTGACGAATCATCGGAACAAGTTCAGCAAATCGTATACTGCCCGTTAGTGCCTCAGTCTAAACTTCGCTCCAGCCACTGGTTCGGTCTTCAGGATCGCGACGGGTTCATCCACCGCTCCTGGATGAAGAATCAGGGCTTCCCGCCGGATTTGTTCGACGGACGCCCGGTCATCGGGATCTGCAACACGTTTTCCGAGCTGACGCCTTGCAACGCGCATTTCCGCCAGATTGCGGAACGTGTGAAGCGCGGCGTGTACGAAGCCGGCGGATTCCCGCTGGAATTCCCGGTGATGTCTCTAGGTGAGACGAACATTCGTCCGACTGCGATGCTGTTCCGGAACCTCGCCAGCATGGATGTCGAGGAATCCATACGCGGAAATCCCATTGACGGCGTCGTGCTGCTGTGCGGCTGCGATAAGACCACGCCATCGCTGCTGATGGGAGCGGCGAGCTGCGATCTGCCGGCGCTTGTCGTTTCGGGCGGGCCGATGCTGAACGGGAATTTTCAGGGGCAGCGGATCGGCTCGGGCACGGGCGTGTGGCAGATGAGCGAAGACGTGCGCGCGGGCAAGATGAAGCTCGCCGATTTCTTCGAGGCCGAAGCCTGCATGTCGCGCTCGGCGGGACATTGCATGACCATGGGCACGGCCTCGACCATGGCGAGCATGGTGGAGGCGCTCGGCATGGGCCTGCCGCACAATGCCGCGATTCCCGCGGTCGACTCGCGCCGATATGTGCTTGCCCAACAGGCCGGACGCCGCATCGTGGAAATGGTCCACCAGGACCTCCGGATCTCGAAAATTCTGACGCGGCAGGCGTTCGAAAACGCGATCAAAGTGAACGCGGCGATCGGCGGATCGAGCAACTTCGTCTTGCACATGCTGGCGGTCGCCGGGCGGGTGGGTGTGCCGCTGACGCTGGACGATTTCGACCGCATCGGCCACGATCTTCCCTTGCTGGTGGATATCCAGCCCTCCGGGAAATTCCTGATGGAGGATTTTTATTATGCGGGCGGCGTTCCCGCCGTGGTGCGCGAACTGGCAGAACTGATCCACCGCGACGCGCTCACAGTCAACGGCAAGACCATGGGCGAAAACACCGTCGACGCTCCGTGCTGGAATCGCGAAGTGATCCACGAGCGCGCGAATCCGATCCGCGAACACGCTGGTCTCGCAGTGGTGCGCGGCAATCTGGCTCCGAACGGCGCGGTGATCAAGCCCTCGGCGGCGACGCCTGCCCTGCTGAAGCATCGCGGCCGCGCCGTGGTGTTCGAGAGCATCGAGGATTTCAAAGCGCGCATCGACAGTCCGGATCTCGAGATCGACAAGAACTCGGTCATGGTCCTGAAGGGCGCAGGACCGAGGGGATATCCAGGGATGCCGGAGGTCGGAAACATGCCGCTGCCGCCCAAGCTGCTGGCGCGCGGGGTCACGGACCTGGTGCGGATCTCGGACGCGCGGATGAGCGGCACGGCCTATGGAACCGTGGTGCTGCACGTTTCACCCGAATCGGCGGCGGGCGGTCCGCTGGCGCTGGTCGCAAATGGGGACGAAATTGAGCTGGACGTACACGCCCGCAAGCTGGAACTTCGCGTCGATGACGATGAGCTGAACCGGCGGCGCGCGCGCTGGACTCCGCCGCCTCCCCCTTGCGATAGCGGCTATCAGCGGCTCTATATCGATCACGTGCTCCAGGCCGATCGGGGCGCCGACCTCGATTTTCTGGTCGGTTGCCGCGGCGCGGGTATTCCTCGCGAGAGTCACTGATCTCTACTTCCCGCCACTTTGATACGATGGCGCTGATGTCTGCCCGATTTCTCTTCGCCCTCGCGTCGGCCACTGCGGCATTCGGCCAGTGCAATCGCGCGTGCCTGGAACCGTTCGTCGATAAATATCTCGATGCGATGGTCGCGCACGATCCGTCCAAGGCACCGTTCGCGAAAGGCGTCAAGTTCACCGAAAACGGCCAGCGGCTGGAGCTCGGAGACGGCCTGTGGAACACCATGACCGGCAAGGGCAGCTATCGTTTGTTCGTCACCGACGTCGAAGCGCAGCAGGTCGCGTTTTTCGGGTCGATTCAGGAAGCCGGTAAAGGCGCGATGATCGGTTTGCGGTTGAAAATCCGCAATAACCAGATCACGGAGGCCGAGCACTTCGTTCAGCGTAGTCCGAATTCCGCGGCGGGGTTCGAGCGGATCGGCTACAAGTGGACGGAATCGGTCCCGCCGGCAGACCGCATGTCGCGCGAAGATCTGATCCGCGTGGCCAACATGTATTTCTCCGGGATGCAGAAGAACGACGGCAAAGGCGAGTATCCCTTCGCCGACGACTGCAATCGCATCGAAAACGGAGCGCTCAGCACGAATCAGCCGACGAAGGAGGGCAAGCAGCGGGCCGATCCCAAAACCGCCACCATGTATTCGGGCGAGTGGAGTTGCATGGAGCAGTTCAAGAGCGGACTGATTCACTTTGTCACCCGCATTCGCGACCGGCGCTACGTCGCCGTCGATCCCGAGCGCGGGCTGGTGTTCGCCTTCGGGTTTTTCGACCACTCTGCCGGCGACACGCGAACTTACGAAACACCAGACGGCCGCAAGGTGACCGCCGGTCCGCAGCAGCCCTGGACCTGGCAAATCGTCGAGTTATTCGAACTCCGGAAAAGCAAGATTCACCAGATCCAGGCCATCATGGAGCGCTCTCCGTACGGAATGAACGCCGGCTGGAGCTCCTGGGAAGACGGGCTAAGCGATCGCGCCCGCGACGTCGCCAAACAGTAAAGCCATGTACACTCTGCTCGCATTCACTCTGATCGCATTTCAGGCGCCTTCGAACACGGCGATCGACAACCAGCGCGTCCAAGTGCGCGAGATCGACGGCGCGGTCAACAATATGCCCTCCGACTCGGTAGCCGTCACGCGCTCCGGACACGCCGAATTCCTATCCAAAGGCGCGTCGCACAAGGCAGACGGCGCCGGAATTCTGATCACACTGAAGGATTTCAATCAGGCGCCGCTTTCGAATAAATCCGGCTATCCGCTGGCGTTTCCGCGGCCGCACGTGAAAAAGGTTCTGGAGAACGCCCGCGTGATCGTTTGGGATTACACCTGGACGCCCGGCGAAGCCACTCCCATGCACTTCCACGATAAAGACGTGGTTGTGTACTATCTCGAAGACGGCGATCTGCAATCCACCACTCCCGACGGCAAGAAAACCGTGAATCCATACAAGCCCGGGATGGCCCGCTTCAACCTGCGCGACCGGACGCATACCGAAACGCTGATCCGCGGCAAGCAGCACGCCATCATCACGGAGTTGAAGTAAGATGCGGACCAAATTCGCCGCGGCTCTTGCGGTTTTTTCGCCGCTGATCGGTTGGGGCCAGAGCGCGTGCGACCGCGCGTGCCTGGAAAATTTCGTCGATCAATACATGGACGCGCTGATCGCGCACAATCCGAAGAAACTGCCCATGAGCGCGCGCGTGAAGAACACCGAAGACGGCGTGCGCCTGGATCCGGGCGACGGATTTTGGCGAACGGCCAGCGCCAAAGGCTCGTACCGTTTCTTCGTGACCGATACGGAGAACGGCCAGGTCGCGTTCCTGGGAACCATGCGCGAGGATCCCAACCTTCCGGTGATCATCGGAGTCCGGCTGAAAGTGGAAAATCGCCAGGTTACGGAAATCGAGAATCTGGTGGTTCGCGACGCGCTGGCGGCCACGAATCTTGAGAAGCGCGGCAAACCGGATCCGGTTTTTCTCGAAGCGATCCCAGCGGGGCAGCGGGCTTCGCGCGCCGATCTGGTGCGGATCGCCAACACCTATTTGTCTGCGTTGGAGCAGAACCACGGCAATATTCAGGCTCCGTTCGCGGCTGACTGCCAACGCGTCCAGAACGGCGTGCAGACTACAAATAATCCGAATGCCATCGCGCAAATGACTCCGCCGCCAGCTCCCGGTCGCGGCAAGCAGGCGCCTGCTCCCGTGAAACCAGCGCCTCCACCGCCGGTCAACATCACCGAGCTCGGTTGCGCGGAACAGTTCAAGCTAGGTGTGTTCGGTTGGGTCCGGCGTGTCCGCGACCGGCGCTTCGTGGCCGTGGATCGCGAGCGGGGCCTGGCGATGGTGATCGCCGAATTGGACGAACCGGCGGGCAAATACGCGACCTACAAGTTGACCGACGGCCGCTCGATGACCTACGGCCCGGACCGCCCGACGACCATCGCAGCCTTCGAGGCGTACAAAATCGAGGGCGGGAAGCTGCGCCGCATCGAGGCGATTCAACATGACGTCCCCTACGGGATGCTGTCGGGCTGGTCGAGCTACGAAGACGGCATGTCCGGCCGGGCAAGGAGCCAGTAGATATGGCGCTACATCCACAGTGCAAACAGTTCCTCGACATGCTCGCGGCAGCGGGCGGGAAGCCGGTTGAACAGCTTCCCCTGGCCGAGGCCCGCTCGGGCCCGCTGGCGATGATCGAACTCGGCGGCCCCGAGGAGCGAGTGGCGCAAGTAGAAAAACGGACAATCCCCGGACCTGCGCAGCCGATTCCAATCCGCGTATACCGGCCGGTGTTGAGCGAAGTTCTTCCGACGCTGGTATTCTTCCACGGGGGCGGATTCGTGCTCTGCAATCTGGACACGCATGACCGGCTATGCCGGAGCCTGGCCAATGCATCCGGCTGCACGGTGATTTCGGTAGACTACCGCCTGGCGCCCGAACACAAATTCCCGGCGGCGGTGGATGACGCCTACGCCGCCACGGATTACATCGCGCGGCACGCTGAGGAATTCCGTATCGATCCTCAACGGATCGCAGTGGGCGGCGACAGCGGCGGCGCAAACCTCGCGACGGTGGTGGCGCTGATGGCTCGCGAGCAGGGAGGGCCGCGGTTGAAGTATCAGCTCCTGATCTATCCCGTGGTTGATTTTCAGGATCGCAGCGCGTCCATGCAGGAATTCGGACACGATCACTTCTTGACACTCGAGACGATGGACTGGTTCATCGATCAATACGTGAAGAATGCGGAAGACAGGCGTCACCCGTATGCGTCGCCGATGAACGCCAGCGACCTGAGCGGACTTCCGCGGGCCCTGGTGATCACCGCCGAGTGCGATCCGTTGCGCGATCAGGGAGAAGCCTACGGGCGCAAGATGCAGGCCGCGGGCGTGGCGGTCGAGCTGAAGCGCTACTACGGGATGATTCACCCGTTTTTCAATCTTGCCGGAATTGTCGATATGGCGAAGGTCGCGATCGCGGATGCGGGGTCTGCGTTGAAAAAAGCGCTGGGTGGCGCCGCTCAAGCGAGCACTTCGCTGTGATAGACTCCCGGCCGACAGGAGAACCTTATGAAATCTGTGGTGGTAACGATTGCGCTTTTGGGCGCCGCAATCCTCATGGGAGCTGACGTGGCTACCTACGCCGGCCACGACAGAGTCGCGGCATCGCTGGCCAAGGGCGGGCCGCTCGCCCAAGGACCGGGTTACACCGTGACCGGAAGCCATCGCGATAAAGTGGGCGAGGTAGAGGTCCACGACAAGGAAACCGACATTTTCTACGTCACCGACGGCGAGGCGACCTTCGTCACCGGAGGCACAATGGTAGGTGGAAAGAAGACCGGCGAGGGCCAGTGGCGAGGCACCGATATCAAAGGCGGCGTCACCCACAAACTCAGCAAGGGCGACGTCATCACGATTCCGGCCGGCACGCCGCACTGGTTCAAGGAAGTTCCCAAGTCGGTCAGCTACTTTGTGGTGAAAGTGATCAAGGAGTAAAGTATGTCGCGCAGGTCTTCCCGATTGCTTCTTGCGGCCGCGGTTCTCGCCGCGGCAGCGTCCGCCGCGAATCTCGACTTCAACAACCCGACCGGCACGCAGGGCCTGATCATGATCGACAAGCTCGGCGGATTCGTGCGCTTCTTCGATCCCGTAAGCCTCACCGAGCTTTCAAGCTTCGCGATCCCGGACGGGCCGCCGCACGAACTGGCCATCTCGCCCGATCACAAAACCGCGTACGTTCCGGTTTACGGCGACGGCGTGTACGGGCGGAATCCGCACCCAGGCCACGTGATCGCCGTAATCGATCTCGCCTCGCGCAAGATGACGGGCACCATCGACGTTTCTCCCTATCTGGCTCCGCACGGCTTACAAGTGGACGCCAAGGGTATGCTCTACGCCACGTGCGACACCAGCCGGAAATTTCTCGTAATCGATCCGAAATCGCGCAGCATCGTCTCCGCGATCGACACCGAAGGTACCGGCCACTGGATCGCCGTGCTTCCGGACGGCAGCAAGGCTTACGTCGCCAACAAGAACGACCGTCCGTTCGTCAGCGTGATCGATATCAAAGCGCGCAAGATGACCGGGAAAATTGACATGCCGAACGGCACACAAGGGATCACGGTTTCTCCGGACGGCAAACGCGTGCTCGCGGTGGATTATAAGGACCCGAAATTTGTCGTGATCGACACGGCGACGGATAAGATCGTGGACACGGTAGCCGTGGACCAGAATCGCCGCGGTCCGTTCCGGGTGAAGTACTCTCCGGACGGGTCGAAATTAGTGACCTGCGATGACCAGCAGGGTCTCGCGAACATCATCGGCAGCGCGGACCTGCACGGGAAACAGCAGGTGGTCGCGGTGGGGAAGACGCCCTTCGGCATCGCCTTCGCCGCGGATTCGAAAACCGCGCTGGTTTCGAATCACGGCGACGGGACGATTTCCGTCATCGATCTGAAGGCCGGCAAAGTCGTGAAGACTTTCAAAGCGGGGACCGGCATCGAGACGCTCGCGTATTACTAGGCGCTCCGCGCGCCCTGGCGCGAGATTCGGTGTTCGGAAGCCGCGGGACGCCGCTGATTCTCCTGAACCAAAACTCCAGGCGAGTCGGCATGGACCACCACCAGGCCGGAATCGGTGACGGTGTGACCTTCGCGCCGGTTTGCCTCGGGATCCAGGCCGATCACCGCATGATCGGGGATCCGGACGTTCTGATCCACAATCGCGTTGCGCAGGCGGCTGTGCACGCCCACTTGAGCGCCGGAAAACAGCAGGCAGTTCTCGACCGAAGCATGACAATCCACGCGCACGCCCGGGGATAAAACGCTGCGGACAACCCGGCCTCCGGAGATGATGCAGCCGTGCGACACAATCGAGTCCAGCGCCAGCCCCATGCACTGGCCCTCGGTGGCGAACACGAATTTCGCGGGCGGCAGAGAAGGAACGGACGTTCGCAAAGGCCATTCCTGATCGTAGAGATTGAAAACCGGAGTCACCGCGACCAGATCCATGTTGGCCTCGAAGTAGGCTTCGAGCGTACCGACATCGCGCCAATAGATCATTTCTTTCTTGTTCTCATCGACAAAGTCGTAAGCCACGGCGCGCCGCCTTCCGATCAGCTTGGGCAAGACATCGTGGCCGAAGTCATGCGAGGACCCTTCGTCTTGGGCATCTTCCATTAAAGCTTCCAGCAGCACAGGCGTCGAGAAAAGATAAATGCCCATGGAAGCGCTGCACGCCGCTTCATTGAATCGCGACCGCGCGGCGCGTTCCGGCGGAGGTTTCTCCTCGAACTGCCGGATCGAGTAGTCTTCGTCCATGCTTACGATCCCGAATCTTCCGGATTCGCACGGATGAATTTGGGTTGTCGCCACGGTTACGTCCGCGCGGCGGTCTGCGTGCCAGTTCAGCATATGGCCGTAGTTCATTTTGTAGACGTGGTCCGCGGAGAGAATCAGGACATAGGGCAGATGCTCGTCGACGATACTCTGCATGTTCTGGTAAACCGCATCGGCCGTGCCCAGATACCAGGTATCCCGCAGGCGCTGGCTGGGCGGCACGGCCTCAATAAACTGCCCGAGCTCCGGGGAGAGAATGTTCCAGACCTGGCGGATGTGCCGGTTCAGGCTCAGCGCCTTGTATTGTGTCAAAACGTAGATTTTCGTGAGGCCGGAGTTGAGGCAGTTCGAAAGCGTCAGATCGATCAGCCTGTAGATGCCGCCAAACGGCATCATCGGCTTAGGCTGGTCCCTGGTAAGGGGAGCGAGGCGCTCGCCGGCGCCTCCTGCCAACAAGATAGTGAGGATCCCCTCCACGGAATCTCTTTCGCGAATTTTGCGAACGCGTTACCTGCGGCCCACGGCCTGCAAAAGCGCCATCAGTTCCTGCTCCGCGCGGAACCAGTCTTCTTCGGCCGATCCGCCGCTTCCGCCGCGCGCCTCCCAGTAGGAATACGCGAGTCGCGCGATTTCGTCCCGGTTGATATCCTGCCGATTACCCGCAGACACAACTTCGCCGTTTTCGACCTCACTCTGTGGATCGATACCCGGAAGCCCGGTAGATCCTTCCTCAAGCGCCGTCAGCCCGGCGTCTTCTCGCTTTCTGGATCTGGTTGTCCCTCGACGGGGAACCTGAGACGCAGGGGGCCCGCTCTTTGGATTCGTTCTCACGCCCTTTTACCTCCCTAAACGACAGGGGTACGTTTGGCGCCCTTCTACGTAGAGGGCAATCTGCCACTCTGCGGCCATTGTGCGCCGATTCGTTGCTACTGTCAAGAAGGAAGATGTGCTGTAGAAAAGTTTCGTTGCCGAAATTCGCAGAAGTATTTACGAATCGGAAGGCGGCTGATTTGCTGGTTGCGGCGGCGCCGTTTGCGTTCGAAGTCGAACGCCTTCCTGGTGCAAACGATAATAGATTCGCTTGCGCAACTCATGCTGCACCTGAAACTGGTCGGCGTACTCTGCCACTTGGCAGCCAAGCGTGAAGTCCATGGAATTGTCGCCGAAACCGGGGACGAACCGTGCCGTCGGGGCAGGATCCTTCAACAAACCCGGAATTTCGCCGGCCGCCGCCGAGCCGACCTCGTTCAGCAGCCGCTCCACCTGGCCCGGGTCCGAATCGTACAACACGGGGACCACGATTCCGATTCCGACGCGCCTTTCCGGCAGCGAGTAATTCGTGACAATGCTTTGCGAAAGCTTGTTGTTCGGGATGAAAATCAAGTTACCGGCCAGTTCGCGCAGCGTCGTACTTCTCCAGCCGATGTCCTGCACGTATCCCGCCTGCCCGGTATCGACCCGGACAAAATCGCCGATGCGGATTTGCCGCGCGACGCTCACGTAGAATCCGGCGAAGAGATTGGAAAGCGTATCCTGAAGCGCCAGCGCGACCGCCAGGCCGCCGACGCCCAACGCGGCCAGGATCGCCCGGATATCCACCTCGAACACTTGCTGGAGGAGCGTCAGGAATCCGAGGATGCCGATAATCGCACTGGCAAGGACCTCCGTGAGCGTGCCCACCGGCAGGGCGCCCTCCAGCCGGGTCGAGTAGACGCGCACCATCCGGCCGCTCAGGCGCGAAAGCACCAGCGTGAGGGAAATGATCCACAAGGCCAGCAGGACCTTGGCCGACCAGCGCGTCACTTCGCGCGGCAAGGCCGAGTATTCCGTCGCCAGGTGAATCGCCAGAATTAGAATCCACAGCAGGAAGGGTCCGTGCAGCGAATCGATCAGGATGTTATCGATCTGCGTGCGGGTGGCGGAGGCCCAGCGGTTGAGCCGGCCGAACAGGATCCGTCGGAACAACCAACCTGCGATGAGGATAGATGCGAACAGGACCGCCGGCCAAACCAGCTTCTCCCAGTTCGCCACCAGGTACTTCGCGATGTGCTCGATCATTTCTGCGGGTGCGCGGCTGCATCACGCATGCTCTCAGGTTACGATGAAAACCGGAGCCATCCGCGCCATCCCCAGGAGGATTTCATGATTGTAGTCCGCAATTGTTTCGTCGCCAAGCCGGGGAATGCCACGAAACTGGCCGCTCAGTTGAAGAACGCCGCAGCCGTGAGCGGGATTCCGAAGTATCGTGTCTTGACCGACATGACCGGCGAGTTCAATCGCGTGGTGCTCGAATACGAAGCCGAAAATGTCGGAGAGTTCGAGACCCGAATGCAGGATTACCGGAGCAACCCTAAGTTCCGGGAAGCCATGGCGGGATACACCGATCTGTGGATTACAGGCAGCCGCGAGATCCTGCAAGTGGTCTGAGGGGCGAGCGATTAGCGCCCCAAGGTCACGATCGCCTGTGCTTCCGCAGACTGCATCTGGCCGACAGGGCCCACGCCCTCGGCCGTTTTGAATTTTACGGAAACCTGCGCGATCTCCAGGCGCAGGGTGTTGGCCAGCGATTCCCGGACCGCCTGCCGGAAATCCTTCAGTTTCGGTTGCTGAAGGATGACCGTGGCGTCGATATGCATGATGGCGAAGCCGCAGTCGCGCACCAGTCCCGCGGCGTGCGCCAGAAACTGCAAGCTATCGGCATCCTTCCATTGCGGATCGGTATCAGGAAAGTGCATTCCGATATCGCCCAGCGCCGCGGCTCCCAGCAAGGCGTCCGTGATCGCGTGCGAGAGAATGTCGGCGTCCGAGTGACCCTCCAGTCCGAGCTCGCTCGGCACGGTCACGCCGCCCAGGATCAGCGGCCGTCCGGCCGCGAGACGATGCACATCCCAACCTAACCCTGTCCGAATTTCTGTCACGGTCTTTGCTTCACGATGCAGTCTGACCCGCGGCTTCTTCGGAGAGGAACAGACGCGCCAGATCCATGTCAGTAGGCTTCGTGATCTTGATGTTCCGGTCGCTGCCCTGCACCACGTGGACGTCGAGTTCTTCCAACCGTTCCACCAGACTGGCCTCATCGGTGCCGGTGAACCCGTCTTTGCGTGCCCGGGCGAAGGCGCGCTTCAGCAGATCGAAACGAAAGACTTGAGGCGTCTGCGCCATCACCAGATGCTCGCGCGAAAGCGTCGCGCGAATCTTGTTCTTGTGCACCTGCTTGATGGTGTCCACCGGAACGATGCCGACGATCGCTCCGCCGGTTTTGGCCGCCTCGGCGATCACTTTTTCCACCAGTTCCGGTTCGATGAACGGCCGCACGGCATCGTGAACCGCCACCAGATCGGTGTTCGCCGCGAGGCTCGCCAACGCATTCTCGACCGATTCCTGCCGCGTATCGCCTCCCTCCACAATCCGGACAGGCTTGGAGGAATGCTCCTGGTGAATCAGCCCGCGGGCCCAATCCATGTCCTCGGCGCGAAGCGCCACCACGATTTCGGTGACGGAGGGGCACCGCACGAATTTACGGATGGTGTGAATCAGAATCGGAGCGCCTTCCAGCAGCATGAACTGCTTGCGGCTGGTGCCCGATTTCTCGCGACCCATGCGGGTGCCAAGCCCTGCGGCTGGTAGGATGACGGAGACGTTCATGGGCGAACTAACGATTGTATACCCGAACGGCGGACACCAGCAGTTGCGGATACAATAATTCCGGGGAACGCGTCGTTCGGAAGTTCGATAGCCACCAAGAGGCGGACGCATTAAGCAAGACTGATTGCACTCCTTTCGAACTCCGCGCTAATGCCCCGGGAAGGCCTCCTTTCGCTTCAATGACCGTACGGGGAACGACCTCGCGGGCTCATTCGTAATACGTCCACATCCGCAGGACCTTCACCACTCGCTCTTTTTTCAGGACCTGATACACCAGGCGATGTTGAATATTGATCCGGCGTGAGTAGGCCCCAGCGAGGTCGCCTACCAGCTTTTCGTAAGGCGGCGGGTTTATGAATGGATCAGTGGCCAAAATAGCGAGAAGCTGTTCGGCCTGCGACCGCAAACCGGCTCTGTTAACCTTCTTTGCGTCCTTCGCGGCCTACCGGTAAAGACGACCTGCCAGTTTACCAACGGATGCTCTTCACGCACGACCGGACGGGAGTCTTCAGGCCGCGGCGAATCGATTCCCGCATTCCGGGTATCGACAAGAGTAACAGCGTCTCCTGCATGGCGCGCCAGTCCTCCTCGGACACGAGCACCCCGTTGGAGCGCTTGCCCGTGATCAGAACCGGCTCATGGGACTCGGCGGTCTCATCCAAGAGACCGTACAAGTTGGACCGGGCTTTGCTGGCATTGATGATTTTCGGCACCACTCTAGTCGTACGCTTTTCGTACGTACCGTCAAACGGCGATTGCGCCGTCCAATGGTCCTACGCCCCACCGCCCGCTGGAGCGGCCTCGCGCGGACGTTCTTTCTCGTGGATCGCGTGAGTGCGCTCATCGAAGCGGCCGAAGATCATCTTGCCGGCCGTGGTCTGTAAGACGCTGGTGACCGCGACGTCGATGGTCTTCGAAATCAGCTTGCGCGCATTGTCCACCACCACCATGGTGCCGTCGTCCAGATAGGCGACGCCCTGGTTGTATTCCTTCCCTTCCTTCAGAATGAATACGCGAATCGTTTCCCCCGGCAGGACCACCGGTTTCAGCGCATTGGCCAGCTCGTTGATGTTCAGCACATCCACGCCATGAAGCTGCGCGACTTTGTTCAAATTGAAATCGTTGGTGACGATCTTGCAGTCGTACAGCTTCGCCAACTCGATCAGCTTCAGGTCCACTTCCCGGATGTTCGGGAAATCGTCTTCCAGAATCTGAACGCTGAGCTGTGGCATTTTCTGGATGTGCTGCAACACGTCCAGCCCGCGCCGGCCGCGATTGCGCTTCATCGAATCGGAAGAGTCGGCCACCATTTGCAGCTCGCGCAACACGAACTGCGGAATCACGAGCGCGCCGTCGACAAAACCAGTCTCGGCGATATCCGCGATCCGGCCGTCGATGATGACGCTGGTATCCAGAATTTTGAAAGAGTTCTTGGTGGCACTTTCGCCGCCGAAGACGCCGCCGAATGCTGCCAGATTCAGCATCTCGCCCTTGGCAGCGCCCACCACCAGCCCGCAGTAGGTCATCAGCGCCAGAACCAGGACTTCGAGAAAGGGCACAGTGTTGTCGCTGTCCGGCATCGCCCGCTCCAGCACCAGCGAAATCAAGTAGGCTCCCAGGATTCCTAGAACGCTGCCGAACGCCGCCCCAATCAGGCGACGCATGCTCACCTGTTTGATCCGGATCTCGAAAATCACGACGCCGACGCCCGAAACTGCACCCACGGCGGCGGCCAGAGGTCCTTCCAGGTTAAAGGGATGGAGAAAGTAGGCGGCGAAAGCCAGAACGGCGACGAAGAGAATCCGGATGACGAGTAGTTCGCCCATAAATACGCTCGCTGTGCCGCACCCCTGCGGGCAAGATTAAGAATACTTAGGGATCGAGTATAGCACTGTTTAGCCCGGATTCCAGGGCCTGTCAGGCGAGGAGGGAAGCTATAGAGCTTTCGCGAGTTCTTCGGCGAAAGAGCTCTGAGGCCCGCGGCTTTCGGTGCTGCGCTTGGCGACGTTTTTCTTCGTACGCCGCGGCGGCGCGGATTGCCGGTCGGAACCGTGCGGAGCGGCATGACCGCCATGCGGCGCCCCATGACCGGGGGAAGTCCCGTGCGATGGTCCGGGACCGCCAGGAGGACGGCTCTGCCCCTTGGGCCGGGCCGGTTGCGCGGGGTTCGCCCGTAACAATCGATCCTCCAGGGGGGCGCGGTCAAACCGGCGGATGATCGCGTTCATCTCCTCCGTGTTCGGCGCCTCGATGAACGCGAATCCCTTGGACTCCTGCGTTTCGGGATTGCGGATGACTTTAATTGCGTCCGCGACCAGGTTCTCGGCTGTCAGCCATCCCTTGATATCGTCCGCAGTAACCCAGGTGGGCAAGTTGCCCAAAAAGACGGTAAAACTCATTCCGTGATTGTCTCTGTCTCCGTGAGAGGGGGTTTTGCCTTCCTGAAAGTTATCTGGGAAGGCACTATTATGCTACCACACTGCTTCAAGCCCCCAGGAAGGGCTGAAACGCAACGACGGTTTTGCAGGAGTGCTCGCACCATTATTTGACGACTAGCGAGTACGGCATAAGCCGCTGTACGCCGCCCCGAGCCAGGGAGCGCCAGGGCAGTGGCCCGACGACCGATTGAATCGCCGATTCCAGCTCCGAGGTATCGTTCGAGCGGCTGAATAGCAACTCAAATAACGTCCGCCGCGGCGGATAGGTTACCAGGGTCACCTGTTCGGATGCAGGAATGTTGGTGCGCTGCTTGATCATCTCCACCGCCCGGTCCAGCCCGCCGATATCGTCCACCAGGCCGTTCTTTTTAGCCTGGACCCCGAGCCAGACACGGCCCTGAGCCAGAGGTTCCACCTGATCGTAGGGACGCTTGCGCGCTTCCGCCACGCGGTCCACGAAGCCCTTGTAGAACACCTGGATCTCGCGCTGGACTTTGTCGCGCTCATCCGGCGTGAGCGGCTTGTTCTCGGAATCGATCGCCGCGAAGCGCCCGCGCGTCAGGATCTCCTTCTTGAGCCCGATCTTGTCGTAGAGCCCGCGCAGATCCACTTTCCCGAAAAACACGCCGATGGAGCCGGTAAGCGTGTTGTTGTAGGCCAGCACCGGATCGCCCGTCATAGCGATGAAATATCCGCCCGAAGCCGCCAGATCGGACATGGAAATCAGCACCGGCTTCCTTTTACTCAGCTCTTTCATCGCATGGAGGATGTCATCGGACGCGATGCCGTCGCCGCCGGGCGAATCCACGCGCAGGATCACGCCCTTGATGCTCGAATCGTCGGCCACCTGCTTGAGCAGCTTCACCATGCTGAACGCCGTGATGCCGTTCTGCGGAACGTCCTCGCCAGGATCGCCACGGGTGATCTCGCCGTCTCCGGTGACGTAGGCGATCTTGGGCCGGTTGCCCGGCTCCGCTCCCGCAGTGCGGATATAGCTGCGCGCTCCGATCTTCTTCAGATCGGTCTTGAGCTGCGTGTTGAGCTGGGCGACCATGTCGTCTTCGAAAATCAGCCCGTCGACAAGACCGCTATCCAGAGCGCTCTTGCCGATGAAAGGGCCCTGATCGATCACGCCCCGCACGGCGCCGGCAGGCAGCTTGCGGCCCTGGGCCATCACATCCACCAGGTTCCCGTAGTATTGATCGAGAATCTGGTTGGTGACCTCGAGCGTCTCCGGACTCGGCGAGGTGCGCGTGAAGGTATCCGGGGCGTCCTTGTACTTGCCCACGTGCTCGAACTCCATGTTGACGCCGACTTTGTCGAGCGTGCCTTTGAGGTACAGCAGTTCGGCGCGGATTCCCTTGACGTCGAGCTCGTCCTCCGGAGCCATGTAGATCTTGTCGGCCGCGGTCGCCAGGTAGTATTCACGCGTGCCGCCGTTGCGGAGATACGCATACACGGGCTTGCCCGATTTCTTAAACTCGAGGATTTCGGAGCGCAGCTCTTCGAGCTTGGCCCATCCCGCATCGAGGCCGCGCGGTTCCAGGAGGAGCGCTTTGATTCGCGTGTCCCCCGCCGCTCGATGGAGCATCTTCCAGGTATCGAGCACGGTGATGGAAGGCTGCTGCTGCACGATCGGAAGCGCGACTTCCACGGGCGCTTGCTCGGGCACTTCGCCTTGAAGGTTCAGCACGAGGGCGGTGTTGTCGGCGACCGAAACCGGACGCTCGCCGCCCAGCGTCGCGGCGACGCGCAGCGCCGCGAATCCCAGAATCACCGCCACTAACCCGGCAAACACGATGCCGATGACGAATCCGAGCAGGAATTTTTTCATAGGTCGAGATGGCCGCGGACGCCAATCTCAGTGTATCCCCTTCGCGTTCATTTGCGTTGATTCCCGGCCATAAACGAGCGCACAGCGGTTTTCAGCGTTGTGCGCGATTCAAAAAAGGAGGGCCGCGGTTGCCCGCGGCCCAGGAGGTTTACCAACTCTCAGGAGGATACGGTTATACGAGATTCGGAATCTTGATGATCTTTTTCTGGATGGCGTACTGGACCAATTGCGCCTTGTTGTGAATGTCGAGCTTGCGCATCAGGTTGAACTTGTGCGCTTCGACCGTCTTCACGCTCAGGTTTAAGTCGCAGGCGATCTCTTTGACGGAATTTCCTTCGGCCAGCATCTTGAGCACTTCCCGCTCGCGCGTGGTCAGAGTAGCGAACCGCGGCAGGCGGTTGGCCGACTTGATGCGGCTGCGGAAATCGTCCACCAGTTGCGAAAGCATTCGGGGGCTCAGATAGCTGCCGCCGCGGCAGATGTCGCGAACCGCGGCCACCAGTTGCTGGCTGGGGCTGTCTTTCAGAACATACCCACTCGCGCCGACTTCCATGCCTTCGACCAGGTAGTCCTCATCGTCGTACATGGTCAGGAACAGGACCTTGGTCTCGGGCCGGTTCTTTTTGATCTGGCGCGTGGCTTCGAAGCTGCTCAAACCGGGCATGCCGATATCCATCAGCACCACATCCGGACGAACTTCATTCGCTTTATCCACCGCGTCGCCACCATTGGACGCCTCGCCGACAACCTCCATGTCGGCCTCCGCTGAGATCAGCGTCCGGATACCCTGTCGGAACAGCGTGTGATCGTCCGCCAGCATGATTCGAATTTTGGCCATAAGTATTCTAGACCTTGCCTTACGTAATCCTTCCTACAAGAGCCGCTATTTGGCTATCGGCAGTTCTATGGAAATCTTTGTACCCCTCTTAGTCCCTTCCGTACGACTTTCTACGTGGAAGTGACCCCCCAGAAGGGCTACACGCTCCCGCATTCCAGATAGGCCGAAGGATTCTCGCTTGGCCAGGGCCTCGTCGATGTTGAATCCGACGCCGTTATCGTCAACAATCAGCTTCAGTTTTCCATCGGCCGAGGCCAGGGAAATGTTTACCTGGGTTGCCCCCGAGTGTTTCCCGATGTTGTTAAAGCACTCTTGCAGCAGACGATAGGCGATGACCTCGATTTGCTGGGGCAGAGCGCCCATCTTGGCCAAGTGCAGCTTCACGTTGCAGCTCGGATGCAGCCGTTGGAACCGGTTCACGAGTTGCCGGAGCGCCGCTCCCAAACCCAGTTGCTCGAGAACCGCAGGGCTGAGGGCTGCGATCAGGCGGCGCATTTCCAAAATGGTTCGCTCGGTGAGATCGCGGGCCTCGCGGAGCTTCGTTTTCCATTCGCCCTCGGATTCAGGCAGCGCCTGCTCCAGGAGTTCCATTTGGAGACGAATGCACAGGAGACTCTGGCCGGCTTCGTCGTGCAACTCGCGGCTGATCCGGCGCCGCTCGATTTCCTCGACATGGAGCATATGTTCGGCGAGCCTGCGAACCTGCTCTTCGCGCTGGGCCAGGTCTTCCACCAGCCGCGCTTTTTCGGCGGCCATCAGGCATCGCTCGGCCGCCGCCGCCAGCAATTCCTGCTCGCGCGGAAGCCATTCATAGGGTTTCGCGAACCCGAACTGCATGACGCCGGCGGTGCGCCCTTCGGCCGCCAGCGGAATGGACCAGGAGGATGGGAATCGCTCGTGCCAGCTTTCCTCCAGCAGAATGTCGGCCGAGCGGGCGTCGCCATTCAGATAACGCTGTTTCGAGAGTTTTTTCACCAAACCGGGCCGGTTTGGAACTGAAACGATCTGTTGATCCGGGCAGCCTGCCCGAAGAACCCACTGGCTGGAGTCTTCGTTCAACATGTACAGCCGGCCGGCGTCGGCCTTGCAGACGTGCACCAGAGTTTCCAGGAAGCGCCGCAGCAACTCTTCGAGATTGCGCGATTCGAGCTCCACCCGGAACAGCTCATAAAACGCCTGTGTTTCCGCCTCGCGGACCTGATAATACGCATTGTTCAGCGTGAGAATCACGCAGAAATGAAGCTGATCGCGCACCCATTGAAAATTGGCGTGTTCATCGGGAATCAACTCTTCCAGCGCGGGCGCCAGCAGGCGATCGTACTCCTGCAAAGCCTCCAGAATCGCACTGGGAGGCAGGTTCAGCTTGGCCAGCCGCCGGCCGTTATACTCGACCTGTTCGATGAATTTAAGCGGGGGCAGATCGCGGACCAGCACCCGCGCGGCGGCTCCCGGAGTGATCGCGGCCAGCGCGGTTCGCTGCTGCGGCTCAAAGCCCATCTCCCGCAGGCGAGTGAGAAAGCGCCGGTCAATCCGGCCCGCCTGAGGTTCCAGGAACCGCGCCAGGCGTTGCAGATGGAACCGTAGCTGATCGCTCAGTACATCCGCGGCATCGGCGAGCTCGGGGGAGACCTGTGCAGTCTGCACGAAGGTAAATCGGCAGACTAGGGCTCTCGCTTTAGTACTACTTGCCCTTGCTGGAACCGCCCGTGATCAGCCGATCCAGCTCCGCCAGGAACGCCCCGCCTTGCGTCGCCGGATACGACCAGTCCTTCACGATCAGCCCGCTCGGATTGATCGCGAACAGGTGCGGCGAATCGAAGCTGGGGTTCTGCGGGGTCGCTTTGAAATAGGAGATCGCCACCTGGCTCGAATCGAACACGATGGGGGTGGTCATTTTCGTCTCGGCGACATATTTGGCGACGCTGGCCTGGGTTTCTGGCGGCGTGAGAACAATCGACAGAATCGCGAGCTTGGAGCCGTACTGCTTCTTCGCGGCTTCCAGCTTGACGGAAAGCTCCTTGCACTTCGGACAGTTCGTCTCCATGAAATCGAGCAGCAGCCAGCTTCCGCGGTAATCGAGAATATCGTGCTGTTGGAGTGCGGAATCGGGCAGCGAAAAGCTGGGCGCGCGGCGGTTCGAGAGCCCCTGTGCGGAAAGTGAGACGGCGACTCCCAGCAGGAGCCCGAGACGAAAAATTCGCATAAATTTCACGCTAACATGGCTGCGCGAGCCTGCGCAGCGATTCTTCGTAAGGCGCACGGGCCACGCCCCGCTCGCATACGATCGCGGTCACATAGCGCGCCGGAGTCACATCGAATGCGGGATTCGCCGCGGCGATCGCTTCGGGAGCCACAGGCACTCCGAACACGTGCGTGACCTCGGCGGGCGAGCGCTGCTCGATCGGAATCGCATCGCCTGAGGACAGACTTAGATCGAACGTCGACACCGGCGCGGCGACATAGAACG
>JBAIXM010000022.1:0-45955 GCA_037916615.1 Bryobacterales bacterium | reverse complement strand
ATTCCGGTTCGGCTACAAACGCGACATCTGGCAAGGAACGTCCGCGTTCGATTTGGGTTGCTGCTGGAACGGCGCGGCGAACACCGATCTAGCGCAATCCGCGAAAGACGCTCGCGCCAGCTTCCCGACGATAAACGGTCAATTTCAATACATTCAGCCGGGCGGAAGCCTGGGGCTGGGACAGTACGCGCAGATGAATGTCGCGTCGCCGCGTTTGACCTACAGCCCGATGTACCAGTTCGCCGATACCGTGAGCTGGAACCACGGCGCCCATTCGTTCCAGGGCGGATTCGATATTACCCGCGAATACTCGCAGTCCTCAAACAGCGGAGGCACGCAGACGACGCGGCCGAGCGTCAGCCTGGGCGTCGGGGTCGTGCAGGTGCCGAACATCAACAGCACGAACTTCGCAGGATTGAGCGCCTTCGACGTGACCACGGCGCAGGATCTTCTCGCCAACCTGGCCGGAACCGTGGCCAGCATTTCGCAACAGTACTGGATCAACACTCCCACCGATGCAAACTGGTCGGATTACACCAAGAACCTGTTCTTTTATCGCGAGCATCACGCCAACCAGTGGTCCGGCTTCTTCAAGGACAACTGGAAGGTCACGCGCAGCCTCACCGTGAACCTGGGACTCCGTTACGACTTCTACGGCACTCCGTATGAGAGTCACGGATTGGCCGGAAGAGTAGTCAATCCCTTCGGGCTCTCGGGCACCAATTTCGCGACAGCAGGCGGCAACAGGTATACCAGTCCCGGATCCATCACGACTATCAAGTTTGTGAACGCGAACTCTCCCAATCCGGGCGACACGATCTACAACAACGACTGGAACAACTTCGGCCCGTCGATCGGAATTGCCTGGCAGGTGCCGTGGTTCAAGCGCAGCACCATCCTGCGCGTCGGCTATGGAATTAACTACACTTTCGCCGTGGACTTCCTTGCGCTCAACACCAACATCGGCAACGTTCCGGGAACTATTCTGAACACCGCGAATCCGGTTGCCAGCTATGTAAACCTTCAGAGTCTGGCGAGCTCCGGCCTGCTTCCGGTCAGCACTCAGGGCGCGCAGCCATTTTCGGCGGTGCCCGTTACGAACCGTTCGGCCGGCTTAAACCCTTATGACCCGAACTTGAAAACGCCTTACATCCAGAGCTTCAACGTCACTCTTCAGCGCGAGATCACCCGCTCGCTGAGCGTGGATGTCAGCTATATCGGAAACAAGGCCAGCAAGCTGGTCACCGGACGGCAGATCAACGATGTGGATATTTTCAATAACGGCTTCCTGGACGCGTTCAACATCACCCGCGCCGGGGGAAATGCTCCGCTGTTCGATACCTTGCTCAATGGCGTGACCATCGCCGGTGTCGGAACAGTCGGGCAGAACGGTCTGACCGGCTCGTCGGCCCTGCGGCGCTACACAAGCACCAACGCGTTCATCGCCAACGGCCAGGTAGGAAACCTTGTCAACTTCCTCAACACGACTTCGGCTCTGGGTGGTTTGCCGGGAACGATTCTTCGCAAATCGGGCCTGCCGGAAAACTTCTTCGTGGTCAACCCGCAATTCGGCAGCATGGCCTACCAGAGCAACAACGGGAATTCGACTTACAATGCCGGCCAAGTGCACCTCGCGCAGCGCCTCTCTCACGGGCTGTCGGGGCAGTACTCTTATACGTTCTCGAAAACCCTGGGCGACAACCTGATTCGCGACGAGAATAATCTCCGACTCAGCAAGGGCCTGCTGAACATCGACCGCACCCATGTGATCCAGGCAGCCATGAGCTACCTGGTGCCTGTTGGGAAAGGAGGAAACTATCTGACGAACGTGCCCAAGTGGGCCGACCATGCCATCGGCGGCTGGCAGATCTCCTCCGGTTTGACCTGGACCTCCGGCATCCCGCTCAGCTTCACGGGCGTCAACACACTGAATCAATATGGGACGGCCACCGCCGACCTGGTTGGAAAACTGCCAGCCGGATATCAGCAGGTTTTCAAGGGAGCGAATGTGGTCAATTACTTCCCGACTCTGACCACCAAGACCGCTCCACCGGTTAACTTTGGATCCGGCACAGATGCCACGACGCTGGCCGGTCGCTACACCAACCAGGTGGTCGTGGATCAAAATGGCAATGTCGTTCTGGCGAACTCACAGCCGGGCACGACCGGGAACCTGGCGGTGTACACGCCGCTGCTAAGAGGGCCCGGCCAGCTCGGATTCAACGGCGCCATCAGTAAGATCTTCAAGGTTACCGAAGGGACCTCGGTCACGGTTCGTGCCGACGTGATCAATCTCTTGAACAAGCCGCAGTGGGGCAATCCCGTGACCGATATCAATTCCGCGAGCTTCGGCCGGATCAGCTCGGCGACTGGAAACCGCACCGTCACGTTAAACGCGAGGATCGATTTCTAGGAACCAGAAGACCAGCTACGGTGAGTATCCCGGAGCGCGGTCAGTGCTTTTCTGGCAGACTTGAATCAGGTCCCTCTGGGCCTGAAACGATGAAAGTTCCGTATGCGAAGAAGTGGCGGAAGGAAACCGATAGGTTACGACAAATCGCCCTCGACTGCGGGCTGACGGAAGAACTTAAGTGGAGCAAACCGTGCTTCACGTTTCTGAGGAAAAACGTCGCGATCGTGATCCCCCTCAAGGAATCGTGCGCGCTTTCGTTCTTCAAGGGCGCGCTGCTCAAGGATCCAAAGCGTGTTCTCGAAAGGATCGGAGAACATACGCAGGCCGGTAGATGGATTAAATTCACCTCGCTTCGGGAGATCGCGGCCGCACAATCGACCCTGAAGGATTATCTCCATGAAGCCATCGAATTGGAGGAGTCCGGGGCGAAGGTCGAACGGAAGAAACCTTCAGAACAGCCCATTCCCGAGGAGTTGCAGAAGAAACTGAATGCAAACGCGGGACTCCGGTCGGCATTCGCAAAGCTCACACCAGGACGTAGGAGGTCCTATATTTTCCACGTCGGATCCGCGAAGCAGGCAAAAACCCGGGCAGCGCGGGCGGAAAAGTGCGCGCCCATGATCCTGAGCGGGCGCGGGTTCAATGAGCGGCCGCACTGAGGCTGGAGCCGAAGCGGAACGTCGCCGCTGCCATCCCACGTTCGTTCCCGTCCGTGTGCTAGAATCGACGCCATGTCGCTTCCACGCCAACAGAATCTTTCGCGACTCTGGCGTTGGCGATTCCAAAGCTAGCGGGACGCCGAAACTTTTTTAGCAAAAATTCTCAGACGAAAGGGCGCCCTGAAGGTTGCCCGATTCCATGACGATCAGGCCGCCTTGCGGCTGCAAAAACATGGAATCAGACGATACTGCGAAGTCTCACTATTCATTTGGCGACAATCCGCTGGCCGCGCAGCGGCTCGAATACCTAGCGGCCGCATTTGCCCCTTCCTCCGGGCGTTTTCTGAAACGTGACCGGCCCGATCGGGTGGAGCAGGCGCTGGATCTGGGCAGCGCCACGGGAATATCGACGGCTCTGGTCCGCGACATGACGGAGGCATCGCGCGTGGTGGGCTATGAGCGTTCGCGAAACTATCTCGCCACTGCACGCCAACGCTATCCCGAGCTCACGTTTCGGGAGGTCGATGTTCTGTCTCCCAGATATCCTGATCAGGAGGCGGACCTGATCTATTGCCGTTTCCTGCTCACTCACATTCACAGGCCGGCTGACGTGTTGATCACGAGTGTCCGGCACCTTCGCTCAGGCGGACGATTGCTTCTCGAGGAAACTGCGGCGCTCTCGTCGCCCGTGCCGGCCCTCTCACGTTACTACCAGCTCGTTGAACAACTGCAGGCTCACTACGGGCAGGAAACCTTGATTGGAAAAAAGCTGGAAACTCTGGCCGGCGCCGTTTCGGAGGCACGCACCACCGCCGTGTTACAGGATATTCCAGTGGCTGCGTCGGTCATGGCGCGGCTCCACGCGATGAATCTGGCCACATGGAAATCCGATCCCTTCATGCTGGAAATCCACGGGTTGAGCGCCCTCGAAGATCTCGAAGAGGAGTTAACGGCGATCGCCGCAACGACAACCCTTCCTGAGGGAAGGTGCGTGATGGCTCACGTGTGTATAGAACGGATATGAGCTAGTCGCAGGCTTCGGTGATGCAGATCGATTCGAGCGTCCGTCCCATAGGCGGCGCCGGCAGGCCCTGAGCGATCATCAATTTCCGAAGAAGCGCCCCGGCTTCCGGATGCGCGATAGCGGACTGCACCCCGACGCGAACCAGTCCGTCTGCGTAATCGACAGGCTCCCAGGTGTGAACCGCGAGCTTGCCGCCGCGATTGTCGGTGTTCCCGTAATCGCGGATGTTGAGTTTCGCGCCATGATCCACCAGAACCTGGATCACGTCCGTCCGGCCTTTATGCGCGGCGCCGTGGAGCGCCGTCCGGCCGGTATCGGCCTGGAGGTTGGGATCCAAGCCGAGGTCGAGAAGCATCTTCACGGCTTCGAGTGTCGCTTGCGGCGACCACTCGTACGTGATGCCCTCCACCCAGCCGATTCCGGCCGCAACTTGCAGCGCCGATACATTCAACGTCGTGTTAATTTTCGGGTCCGCGCCATGCGCCAGCAGCAGCTTCATCAACTCGACGTCGCCCGATTGGGAGGCGCGCAGGAAAGCCGTCGCGCCGTTCTCATCCAGCCACTGGTTGGTGAAAACCGTGCGCGTTTGCGTGCTGTCCTTCATCCGGGCGTTTACATTGGCCCCTTTGTCCAGCAGGAGCTTGATGTATTCCAGATGGTCCATATCCGGCTTGCGCACCGGATAATCGCCGTTCTCGATATTGCGGTTGTCGGTGGCCAGGTACAGAGGCGTCCAGCCGCCCTTGTTCGCCAGGTTCACGTCCGCGCCGTGGTCGAGCAGATATGCGCCGAGCTTGTAATAGCGGTTCTGGGTGGCGACCAGCAAGGGGCTCCAGCCATAGCCGGTCGTCTGATTCACATCGGCGCCGGCAGCCAGCAGGGTCTTGACGGAATCGAGATCGTTGGCGCGGACCGCGTAAACCAGGGCCGTGAGCCCGCCGCCGTCTTTCACCGCCGCGCGATTCCGGCCAGTGCCGGCGAATCCGAAAGCAGCCGCGGCATCGTCGGTGGAGAAATCCTGATTCCCGTCAGGGATCTGTGCCGCGCCGGCGGCCGCATTTCCGCCCCGGCCACCTCGCCCGCCTCGACCGGCTGGCGCTGCCGCATTGTCGCCGGTCCGAAGGGCGCCTAGCCCGGGAGACGGCTGGCCTGCGGCGCGAGCGGCTCCTTGCCGCGCGACCGCCTGCCGCGGATCGTTCGCCTTGCCCAGCGCGGGTCCCCGTCCGCGTTCGGCGGGATCGGATTGCAGTTTGAAATCGGCGCCATGCTGGATCAGAAGCTGAATCGCCCCGGCGTGGCCCTCGTCTGCGGCCCACATCAGCGCGGTGGTCCCGCGGAGGGTTTCTTTCGCATTCACACTCGCGCCGTGATCGAGCAGCACTTTGATCGCGTCCACATTGCCGGTGCGCGACGCCAGCATGAGCGGAGTTCGTCCCAGCGGAAGCTTTTCGTTTGCGTCCGCGCCGGCGTTCAAGAGCGACGTGAGAATTGCAGCGTCGCCGTTGGTGCTGGCCAGCCAAAGGGGCGTCGCGCCTTCGCGGTTGGCAGCCTTGGGATTGGCGCCGGCGCGAAGCAGAAGATCGACCATGGCCTGGTCGCCGCGGAAGGCGGCCCAATGCAGCGCGGTAGCCCCATCGTTCTGCGCGGCATTCACATCTGCGTGTTGGTCGATAAGCGTCCGCACCGCCGTCATGTCGCCGCGCGAAGCGGCATCGGCGAGCTCGGAAGCGCCAAAACCGGCGATCGGGAGCAGGAGAGCGAGAACACCAATTCCGACGCGTTTCATAGTTTTTTCCTGGAGTGGTTTCTTCCCTAGAGGTTTTCCAGACGGCCTGTGCTGTCGCCGATGCTGTCCTGGTGGATGTCATACATATCCAGGATGCTCAGCAGCAGGTTGCCGGTCGGTACTTGCTTCTGCGGATAGGCCAGATGGCGTCCGCCTTTAAGCCTCCCGTTGCATCCGCCCACCAACACGTGCGGCACATCGTAATGGACGTGCTGATTGGAGTTTCCCATGTTGCTGCCGTACAGAACCAGGGAATGATCGAGCAGTGTACCGTCTCCGTCCTGGGTCTTGGCCAGGTTGGAGATCAGATGCGCCAGCATCTTGATGTGATACTGGTTGATTTTCGACAGCAGGGCGATGTTCCTGGGATCTTCTCCATGGTGCGACACGCCGTGGAACCCGGACGTCGGGGCTTCGCTTTCGGGATACGTGCGGCCCGTGAGATCGCGAGCGAACAGCAGCGTGCCGACGCGCGTGATATCCGCCTTGAAGGCCAGCGCGAGCAGATCGAACTGCAGCTTGATGTGCTCGTCGAACGTCTGCGGCACGCCCACGGGAACCGACATGTCGGTCGGCGCGACCGTGGAAGCTTCCATCGCGATCTTCAGGCGGCGCTCGATTTCCCGGACGTTATCGGTGTAGTCGTCCAGGCGCGCGCGATCCGACGCGCCCGCCTCGGTGCGAAGCCGGTTCAGGCTGCTGGTCAGCGAATCGAGAATGCTGCCGTCCCGCTTCCGGCGCTGGGCGCGCTGCTCGGCGGTGCTGCCGTCGCCGAACATCCGCTCGAAGACCACCTGCGGATTCAGCTCCATCGGCAGGGGCTGGGTCGGAGAAGACCAGGAGATGGTGTTGGTGTAGACGCAACTGTACCCCTCGCCGCAGTTGCTGGAGTTCGCGCCCGGATCCTCGACGGCGAGCTGCATCGACGGCATCAGCGTCTCGGTGCCGATCTTCTGCGCGATGAGCTGGTCGATGGTGGTGCCCACCTCGACATCGGCTCCGGCCGTCTTCTTCGGCTTCACGGCTGCCATGAACGCCGCCGCGACCCAGTGATCGGCTCCGGTGGCTCCCGGAGGCGGCTCGGCGGAGCGCGAGTGTAGGCCGCTCAGGATTACGGTGTGATCCCGGAATGGCTCGAGCGGTTTCCAGTTGAACGGAAGCGTCGATTCCAGAGCCCCCTCTTTTTCGGGAACCCAGTATCCGGGGGCGGCCCCGTGCGGAACGAAACAACCCACAAAGCGGGGTTTCGGCTTGGCTGCCGTCTGGGCCAGGGCCGTTCCGGCCGGAATCATGGCGTCCAGCAATGGCAGGGCGAGCACTGCGCCGCTGCCGCGCAGAATGGTTCTACGTGAGATGTGCTTCTTGGTGATAAACATCTGCGTATTTCTCCTGTTTCAATAATCTCAAGCGCCCCGGAACTAGCGGCGCTCGTTCACTGCCACGTTCCGGGCATCGGCAGGCTTCATGTTCATCTGGAACACTGGGCTCTTGACGATACCCAACACAAGCGACGAAAACTTGAATTTGCCCGGCGCGGCTTCGCGCACAATCGACCGCACCATCGGCATATCCTGATACTCAACGCCGCGTCCGAGGGCGTAGGTGAGCAGCCTCTCGGTCACCACGCGCTCGAACTGATCCGAGTACTTGACCAGCACGTTTCGCAAACTGACAATCCCGTCCAATTTTGTTCCGTCCGCGAGTACGCCGGTCGCGTCGATCGGCGAGCCGCTGTCCTCGGTGCGCCATGCCCCGACGGCGTCGTAGTTTTCCATCGCGATGCCGATGGGTTCGAAAATCTGATGGCAGGACGCACAGGTCGGACTGCTGTGGTGCGCTTCCATCAATTGGCGCATGGTGGGAGCTTTCGCGTTGCCCGTAGCGTCAACCGGCTTGTCCTTGATCACCGGAACGTTTGGCGGCGGATCCGGCGGGCTCACTCCCAGGAAAGTCTGCAAGAACCACTTGCCGCGCGCCACGGGCGAAGTCCGGGCCGCATTCGAAGTCACGGTCAGCAGCGCGCCCTTTCCGAGCAATCCCCGGCGCATGTCGAGCTCCGCCGGAAGCGTAGCGCGCCGGAACTGCGGGCCGTAGATGTTCGGAATCCCGTAATGTTTCGCCAGCCTCTCGTTGACGAAGGTGTAATCGGCCGTCAGCAGGTCCAGGATGCTGCGGTCCTCGTGCACGACGCTGCCGAAGAAGAGCTCGATTTCACGCTGGTATCCCAGCCGCAAATTGTCGTCGAAATCCGGAAACAGATTTACGACCGGCTCGGTGGTCTGCAGCGCTCTTACGCCCAGCCATTGGCCCGTAAAATTCGAGATCAGCGCGTCGGACTTCGGGTCGGCCAGCATCCGCTGGACTTGTTTCTCGAGGATCGCCGGCTCATGAAGCTTATTCTGCGAAGCCAGGTCGATCAGCTCGTCATCCGGCACGCTGCTCCAAAGGAAGAACGAAAGCCGTGAGGCGAGCGCCAGGTCGTTGATCCGGTACGGTTGGCCGGCTTTGATTCCGGCCGGCTCCGGTTCTAAGCGGTACACGAACTCCGGATCGGCCAGGACGCGCTGCATGGCGGCTTCGATTCCATCGTCGAACGTCCCGCCCTCCGCGCGGCCGGAATTGTAGAAATCCATCAGCAGGGTGAGATCGGCAGTCGTGGCGGGCCGCCGGTAGGCATGCTTTACCAGCGTGGAAAGAATGGTGCGCGCGCACGCGGCTTCCTCGCGGGCGTCCTTCTTCTCCGGCGGCTGGCACACGAAGATTTTCTTTCGGCTCGCCGTTTCGGTAGCGCCGGTCGCATCGTACGGACCCTCGATCCAGACCTGGCCGACGTGCGGATAGAACAGGAATCCGGGTATCGATCCGGGCGTATTCATGGTGCGCTGGAAGGGCCGGTCCAATTCGGTGCCCGGGACGTCATTAGTGGCGAGGAACGTCACGCCCACCGTGTGGAGTCCGGCCTTGATCGCCACGCGCTGCGTGGATTTGCCGTTGCCGGTGGTGTTGGCGATCTCTTTGTCCCAATCGAACAGCTTCACCCGTTCGCCATCCACGGTGACCTCGAGCTGTTCGCCTTTGACCCCGCCCAGAACAGCCTGGAAGTAGCCTGTGACGCCCTTGACCTTGAACGTATATTCGCCGTCGGCGGGGAATTGGTACTTAATCAGAATGCCGCCGCGTGTTCCGAACGGCAGCCCTTCCACGTGATAGTTCTGCGCGGTATCGGCGGGCACTTCGAAAACCGCCTGAGTCGGCGCGGATATGTCGCCCACCGCCAGGCGGCTGATTTTTCCCGCTGCCGATAAGTAGGCTTCCATTAACGCAGGCGAAATCGTAAGCGCGCCGGCGATGTTGTCAAACCCGTGGGTGGAGTCGTCGGACGGCAGGAATTTCGTGGCGTCCACCTTGAGCCCGAGCACATCCCGAACCGCATTCGTGTATTCGGCGCGGTTCAGACGGTGCAGGCCGGGCGCCGGCAGGTGGGTCCCCGCACTGCGATCCAGCTCGCTCTCCATCCACGTGATCAGGGCCTCGCGGGTGGCCTGGTCCGGATGCGGCATGTTGGTCGGCGGCATCAAGCCGGCGCGAAGTTTCCGGACGATCTTTTCGCCGATTTCAGCGTGGTCGCTCAGGTGCGCCAGATCCAGCTTGTCGAGCGCCAGGTTGGCGGTCATCAGCCGGGAATTATGGCAGCCGACGCAGTACCGGTCGATGACCGCGCGCTGAGGAGACGAGTCCGCCGTCTGGGCCGCAGGTTTCGGGGACTGGCCGGGGACAAGAACGACTGAACAGGGTACGGCAGCAACGAGTACGAGAAGTAGCCGTTTCACAGATCCTCCGCCATGGGCGTTAAATTCGGGCACCTACCTAGCCTCGGTGATGATATCACTCTGAGGCCTCCAACGCCAGCCCTGTCAGCCGAGATTTACTTGTGCAATCAGACACTTGACACTTGTACGGATGTGCCAACCGGCAGGGTTGCAGAATTCGCCCGGGTAGGAAACTTCGTCCGTCCCCGGACCCCTATTTTGCTGACTTTCTTATGCCCGGCCGTGGAAAAACAGTTGCAACATCCGGTTCGTGGTCTGTTTGGTCGTCGCTGCGCACCCTGACGACGAAATTCTCGGACTTGGCATGTTACTGCCCGGTTTGCGAGCCCAAATCACCCTGATTCACGTAACCGACGGGGCCCCACGATCCGGCGAGGACGCCCGGAATGCCGGTTGCGCAACTTGGCAGCAGCACGCCTCCCTGCGGCGAAGCGAACTCGAACAAGCGCTGGCAGCCGCTGAAGTTCCGCCGCGACGCTGCACCTGCCCATAATGTTCTATCCCGCGATCATTTTCGAGAATCGCACCGAGTCGCTGGTATTAAACTGCGTCTCGCACAGCCAGGCCGGCTCCAGCCCCTTGTCCCGAACACTGCCCGTCATCCCCAACGGCGTTCCCGTGTATCGGTATACTCCCGGGGAGCCGGAAAACGTGGTTGCGTTCTTAGGCCGCATCTGCGCGGACAAGGGCGTTCATGTCGCGTTGGAGGTCGCACACCGGTTGGATCTGGACCTGGTCCTCGCGGGCCGGGAGGCGCTGAGTTGCGGGACTCCCGTTGTTGCTTTCCGGCGGGCGCTGCCGGAAATCGTGGAGGACGGCAAAACAGGTTCCGGGTGGATTCGGCGGATGAGATGGCCGAAGCCGTGTCTCAGGTGGGCGGACTCTCCCGCGATGGTTGCCGCCAGCAGGCAGTCGCCCGGTTCGATTCGGACCGCATGATCCGCGACTACTTAAATCTCTACGAAAGAATCACCCGGCCCTCGGGGACTCTCTGCGCGCCCCAGGAAAACTTGTGATCTTCCTCGGCGCGCAGGAAGAATGGATTCGGGCTTTTGTGGAGCCTCCCGTCGCCACGCGATCCTAAATCCAACCGGACACGCGGGATTACCCTTGCCACCGGGAATCCCAGCTAATTTGCGTCCAATCTGATACCGAAAGTCACTGCCCCCTTGACACCCGAGTAAGGCGTTGATAATGTCTCACGCAGTTGACGGGTGTTCGCCAGGGAGGGGTTATGACCGCGATTCGGGTTTTATTGGGTGTCATTTTTACATCCCTAGGGCTATGGGCGCAGACCGCGCAAATTAGCGGGACGGTCCGGGATGCAACCGGCGCCGTGGTTCCAGGCGCCGCAATCAAGGCCACACAAACCGCCACGGGTGTCGTCCGTACCACCACCAGCGGAGCAGATGGCGGCTACGTGCTGCCGAACCTTCCCATTGGTCCGTACATGGTGGAGGTCACCAAAGAGGGCTTCAGCAGGTTCGTGCAAATGGGAATCGTGCTGGAAGTCGCCACCAATCCGACGCTCGATTTCAGCATGAAAGTGGGCGCGGTCAGCGAGCAGGTGACCGTCGAGGCTTCGACGCTGCAGGTGGAAACGCGCACCAACAGCATCGGACAGGTGGTGGACAACGCGCGCATTATGGAAATGCCGCTGAACGGCCGCGACGTCCACCAGCTTATTTTCCTTGCGGGGATGGCGAATTTCCCCGGCAACAATTCTTTGCAGAGCGTGCGGAACTACCCCACCGTTGTGGTGTCCGTCGCGGGCGGCCTGCCGGATTCGGTCGGCTACTCACTGGACGGCATCGTGCATCAGGATCCGTACAACAACCTGAGCCTGCCGCTTCCGTTTCCCGATGCGGTGCAGGAGTTCAAAGTCGAGTGGAGCGCCGCGCCGGCGCAGTACGGCTATCATTCCACGGCGACCGTCAACGCGGTTACGAAGTCCGGCACGAACCAGTATCACGGCGATCTGTTCGAGTTCCTGCGCAACGGCGACCTGAACGCGAATGACTTCTTCAGCAACGCCGCGGGGCGGCCACGCGATACATACAAGCGAAATCAGTTCGGCGGCGTTATCGGCGGGCCCATTCAAAGGGACAAGCTGTTTTTCTTCGGCGGCTATCAGAGGACTTCATTGCGTTCGGACGGTACCGCGAATACCGCGTTCGTCCCGACGCCAGCGATGGCGCAAGGGGATTTCAGTTCCATCAAGACTGTTCTGCCCGCATCGCTCGGTTTCTCTCCGGGAAACCAGATTTCGCCCACGTTGCTCGACAAGACCTCCCTGGCCATCTACAAGACCCTTCCGCCCACTACGGACCCCAGCGGGCGCACGAGCTATTCGACGGTCGGAAATCAGGACGAGGACTTATTTACAGGACGGATCGACTACCAGGTCAACTCGAAACACCAGGTGTATGGCCGTATTCTGTCGGCAAAGTTGTCCCAGGGCTCCTCGTACGACGGGAAGAATCCGCTGACCATCGCCAACTACGGATTGGATGACCTGGTCTACGGCGTGGCTCTCGGCGATACGTGGGTGATCAGTCCTACTCTTGTGAGTTCTTTGCGGATCGGCGCCAACCGCACCAACATAGCGAAGGTACCCGATCTCTACGGATCGTTTCAGGACTTTGGCGCTTCCGTATCGCCTCTTGGCGGGAAGAATATCGCGATTTCCACCAACGGCGCCGCGTTCACCATCGGCGGAGGCGGTGCAGCCCCAGGCGTGTCTCACAATGGTCCGCTGTGGTCCATCAACGAAGACTTCAACTGGGTCCGAGGCTCTCACCAGATCGGCTTCGGCGGCGGTATTTATCGGCAACAGTTGAATTACTGGTCTGGCGGCGGCGTGAACGCTACCGGCCTGGCGACCTTCGATGGTGGGGTGAGTGGGAATATTTTCGCGGACTTCTTATTAGGACGCACTAGCCTGGCCAACGGCTGGAGTCAGGGCACGCTTTACGGGTACTACAGCCGCCAGTATTACGGAGCGGTGTATGTTCAGGACAACTGGAAAATCGGCCGGCGCCTTACTTTGAACTATGGCGTCCGATGGGAACCCTACACCGCCGTTTATCAAAAGTATTCGCACCAGGATCTGCACTTCGATCCAGCGTTATTCGCCCAAAACGTCCGAAGCTCCTTCTACCAAAACGCTCCCGCAGGGCTTGTGTTTTCGGGCGATCCGCAGTATGCCTGCGGCAATTATTTCAATTGTCCTAAGTGGAACAAGTTCTTCCCGCGCGTTGGACTCGCTTGGGATCCCAAAGGGGATGGGCGCATGACCATCCGCATTGGCTACGGAATGTTCGGCGACCGGATGAGCATGCTCTCGCTCAGCCAGGAGCAGTTCGGCGCGCCGTTCGGGAACACCGTGAGCGTACCGGGCGCGATTCTTTCCGATCCCTGGAAGAATTATCCGGGCGGGGCGGGCGGTCTTTTGCCTCCCGGCCAAAATCCCATGGCCATTCTCGCTGCGCGAAGCGGCTTCGGATTTTCCGCTCCAACCATTCCGTTTCCGACGTTTGGCTCATACATCAGCTCGCCGCTGAACGACTTCAAGCCGACCTATGTCAACCAGTTCAACGTGAGCGTTCAGAAGCAACTTAGCAACGACTGGCTGCTGAGCGCGAATTTCCTCGCGACCAGCACCATCCACATGGTGAGCGGAACCAATCTGAATCCCTCGATTTCCTTCGGGACCAGCCCCTGTACACTTCAACAGGTGAATGCCGCGGGAGTGGTAGTGCCGGTGAGTTATCCCGACTGTTCCAAGGCCTCTGCAAATTTCCGCCGGCCGCTGTACATGCAAAATCCGCTGTTAGGGCAGTTCTATTCGGGAATCGGACTGGTGGATGATGGCGGCACTGCTACCTATGACGGCCTGAATCTGTCGGCACAAAAACGGCTCAGCCACGGTATCAATATGCTGGCTAACTATACCTGGTCGCATTGCATCAGCGATCAATGGTTCCAGAATCCCACCGCCGGCAACGGGAATTCGATTCCCGGCAATCGGCGGGCCTGGCGCGGCAACTGCCAGGGAATCGACTTGCGTCACCTGTTCGAGCTGAGCATGGTGGCGACCACTCCCAAGTTCTCGAACCGGACCGCGCGCTGGCTGGCAAGCGACTGGCAATTCGCGCCCAGCCTCGAGATCAAATCCGCACAGTTCTTCACCGTGGTTACCGGATCGGATGTGGCTTTGACGACCACCATCAATCAGACCCCGAACCTGGTGATGCTGAACCCCTATCCGGCGAACCAGAGTGTGAATAAGTGGGTGGTCAGCACCGCGCCGGGTATTCGCGCGGACCTTCGGGATTCCAGCCCGGCATTCGTAAATGCTCCTCTTGGCAGCTATGGCAATCTGGGCTACAACAATCTGAAGGGTCCCGGGATCTTCCAACTGAACATGGCTCTGTCGAGAAACTTCACTGTTCGTGAAGGGCTGGCTTTACAGGTTCGCGGCGAAGCTTTCAATCTTCCTAATCATCTGAACCCGGGCACGCCCGGCGGCGTCTCTCCTGTGAATTTCGGAGGCATCGCTCCCCTGAACGCCCCAAATTTCGGGCAGATCACGAACGATATCAGCAGCACCAACGGCGGGCTGATCCCGGGCGACTATCGCGTGGTCCAGCTCGCCATGAAGCTGATTTTCTAAGTCTTACTGCGAGGCGTTGAGCAAGGTGCGCAGCGCCTCCATCCTTCCTCCGGGCGCGCCGATCAACAGGTCTTCGGGAAAGCGGCGGTATTTAAGAATATCTTTGTACGTCCGCTGGTAGGCCATCGAGTTCAGCCCCAGACCCGCGATGTACTGCAATCGCATATTCAGGTCTTCGTTGATCTGCGCGCCGTCCGTCAGAGGCCTCAAATCGCGCGCGCGGCCTGCGTAAGTCGCCAGGAATTCGACCGCTGAATGGAATCCGACTTCGCCCAGCGACTCGGTCACCGGCATATAGTCCGTGCGGTTGAGCCGCTCTTGGATAGCGTCCACCTGGATCGGCGATGGCGGGATCTGTCCGAGCAACACCAGATCATAACCATCGCCATTCAGGTTGTTGCTCCAGATGGTTCCTTCCGGGAAAACCGCGAAGAACGTCGCCAGCTCGGTTCGGATCGTCTCCGGATCGCTATCGTAGATCGGCAGCCACTGCGCCACGGTCCCGCCCGGATTCAGGTGCTCTTTCACGAGCTCATAGTATTCCTTCGAGTACAAGACCGATGTGCCCTTCACCCACGGATGAATCGGATCCGTCGTGATGACGTCGAACTTATCGCGTGTGGTGAAGATGTAGTGGCGCGCGTCGTCGTAGACAATCCTGGTTCGCGGGTCGTGAAGGACGTTATAGTTCTGTTTGCCGAAATACTGGGTGGAAGCGGGCGGGATGAACGGTTCCAGCTCGCAGATCACCAGGTTTTTGACCTCGGGATATCGGGTGAAGGATCCGGCTGTGACTCCCGCGCCGAAGCCGACCACCAGCACCGACTGCGGGCTGCGATGGAGCAGGGCCGGCATGTGCCCCATCATGCGTTCCAAGCGCATATCGAGAATCGCGGTGGATGCCTCGGCTTTGCCGCTGACGTAAAAGTGCCGCTGGCCTGCCCGTTCGGCGATCAACACCGAGGAATTCACGCCCTCGCCGCGAAACAGAACGGTGGTCGGATTAGCGCGATCGTACAGGTCGACGGCTCGGATGATGGGAGCGATGCGGCGGCCATAAGCGATCACCTCCCAGGGCACGTCCTGAACTGCGCCGACCAGTCCCCAACCGAGCACTACGCTCGCGGCAGCCGCGCCGGCGAACCATGTTTTCCGGCGCGTGAGTTCCAGCGCCGAGGCTCCGGCCAGGATCGCAGAAATGACCGTCAACGCTATCAACACGTGTTGCGAATCGCGCGAGCCGATGGCGGGGATCAGCCACAGGCTGAACGCGAGCGCTCCGACGATCGAGCCCGCGGTGTTCACGGCATAGACGGTTCCCGTGAGGTGTGCCGGATCCTCTCCGGCCGCGGTTACAGCAGCGAGCGCCAAAGGAAAACTGGCGCCCCACAGCAGAGTGGCCGGAAGGATTCCCCACGCCGCCCGCACGAGGTCGAGTTCGAAATTGAACCACGGGTCGAGCGAAAGCCACGGATCGACGGGCCAGTACGGCAGCGAATGCGAGACGGTGTAACCGGTCCAGGCCAGCGCGGCCGTCAGAAGAAGCTGGCACATCGCAAGGCCCAGGCGCGGGCTCGCCAGCCGGCGGGACAAGGAAGATCCGGCGCTGCTTCCCGCCCACAGTCCGAGCAGAAAGACCGCCAGGATAATCGAGAATGTGTAAACCGTGGGACCGAGGAGCAGCGACAACAGGCGCGTCCACACGACTTGCGCTCCCAAAGCCGTGAGGCCGGAGAGGGCGATGGCTGCGTAAACCAGGTTCGCCCGGGGAGCGGGTGCGGAGGTCCGCGCGGAAACGGGAACGGCGGGACCGGCCAGGATCAAGCGGGCGCCGAGAAAGCCGCACCCAGCGACCACCGCATTGATCGCGGCCGCCGCGTACGTCGCGACCGCCATGTCATACACTCGCAGCAGATAGAATCCGGCCACCAGGCATCCGGTGACGGCCCCCGCGATGTTGGCGCTGTAGAGAAACCCCGTGCGCGAGATCCCGGAGGGCGACATGCCCGCCCAGCGAGCGATCGCCGGCAGCGATCCGCCCATCAGCAGTGTCGGCGGCAGGAGGCAGACCGCGGCCACAACGCCGCGCGCGAGCAGGCCGGTAGGCCCCGCGAGGTACAGCCGTCCCACGAGCGGAATCCCGAACAGCGCGATCAAACCGAACGCGCCAACGCCAGCTTCTAGCGCGGCGTAAACGCGCAGGGGATGACGTATCGCAGATACGAAACGCCCCAGCAAGGCGCTGCCCGCGCACAAGCCTCCCATGTAAGCGGCCAGCAGCAGGGCCAGGGAGATCGCGGAGGATCCGATCACCAGTTGCAGCAGTTGCAGCCAGACGATTTCGTAGATCAGTGCGGCGCATCCGCTGGCCGCCATCAAGACAAGGAGCAGCGCGAAGGCTCCGCGCGCCGCGGCTACGGCTTCTGCTTGATCCGCTCCGCTTCGGATTCCGTGCTGCGTTGTGGTGGCCATCCCCGGTGGGCGAAAGCCCGCGTGTCAAACGAGTCTATCGCATCCTCCACGATCCTGATGGCCTGACTCCCTCTTGCCGCTCGAAGCTTGTGGTGAGCCGACAACGCTTCGAGGTCGCTCGCGTCCAGCCAGTTCTGACCGTCCAAATCGAACGCGTACATTACCGAATTCGCATTCGCGCTATGGGGGAGGCCAAGCAAATGGCCGATTTCGTGCACGGAAATGCGGTACAGTTCCGTCTCGCTGAGTTCTTTTCGAGGATTGAACGCAACCCAGCCCTGAAAATCGGGCCGGTCCGGCAATTGCGCTCTGGCGGCCATCGCCTGCGGCTCGAACAGAGCTTTCTCGCCGTCGATCAATTGAAGCGCGCAGTTTTGGGAATCGTCCTCGTGCCAGGAAAGATCGAGAATGCTTGACCAGAAATCCATGGCGCGCCGAAACTGCTTTGCAAGAACCGGATTTGCGGTAGACATGCGCACTCCGAGATCGACATGACCGCGGGCCATCAAGTCCGAATGCTGATTGCAAGGAGAATAGTTTCCAGTCCAGTTGGGAGGCGTCCCGGCGTGGAGCGCGCCGAGGCAGACCAATAGCAGGGCAAGAAACCGCACAGACTTCCTAAGTTTGTTTTTCTAGCTTAGCATCCCGGACCGTATGGCTCGAAAAGTTCTTGCCATGTAACCACAGATGTAGTAGAGTGGATGACATGAGTAATAAGGCATGAGCAAGAGGATGCTATGGGTCGCCCGAAGCTGAGCAAGCTGGAGCTTCAAGTCATGGACGCCTTGTGGACCAACGGACCGTGTTCGGTTCGGGAGATCCACGAGACGTTCCCAGCGCGCAACCGCCCGGCCTATACGACCGTGCAGACCATGGTCTACCGGCTGGAGGCGAAGAAAGCCGTGAGGCGGGTGAAGAAGATCGGCACGGCCTTCATTTTCGAGGCGGCGGTGACGCGTGACGCAGCGGAAAGAAAGTTGATCGACGACCTGCTCGGCTTGTTCGGCGGCCGAAGCCGACCGATTGTCGCTCACCTGATCGAATCCGGCTCGTTCACGCTCGAAGACGTGCGGGAGGCCGAGAAAATCCTGCGGGAGCACGAGCGTAAGGAGGACGACAAATGATCGCGATTGCGAATCACCTGTGGCAATCGACGGTGTTTGCCTGCGCCGTGGGTCTACTGACACTCGCCTTGCGGAAGAATTCGGCGCGTGTGCGGTATTGGGTGTGGGTCGCGGCGTCGCTGAAATTCTTGGTACCGTTCTCGCTGCTGATTACGCTCGGCAGCTATTTACCATGGCGCGCCGAGCCGGCGCCCATGCATGCGAGTTTCACAGTGGCGCTGGATCAGGTCAGTGAGCCGTTCACGATTTCGGCGGGTCCGGCCCCGGACGCCCCGGCGCAACGGCCGAGCCGGCTTCCGTCGATCCTGTGGACGGTTTGGGGGTGCGGATTCGCCGGCATCTCCTGTTCCTGGTGGATTCGCTGGCGCCGCATCTCGGCTGCCGTTCGCGCGGGATCAGAAATGCCGCTTGGGCTTCCGATCCGGGCAATATCCTCTAGGTCGTTTATGGAGCCGGGCGTTTTCGGGATCTTCCGTCCGGTTCTACTGCTGCCCGAAGGCATATTCGAGCACCTGACATCCGAGCAATGGAAGACCGTCGTCGCGCACGAGCTGTGTCACGTGCGGCATCGCGATAATCTGATCGGCGCGGTCCAGATGTTCATGGAAACCGTTTTCTGGTTCCATCCACTTACCTGGTGGATCGGCCAACGAATCTTCGAGGAACGCGAGAAGGCTTGCGACGAAGAGGTGCTGCGGCTGGGCAGCGAACCTTGCGTTTATGCCCAAGGGATCCTCAAGCTGTGCGAATCCTACCTGGTCCGGCCCAGGGAGTGCGTCGCTGGGGTGAGCGGAACGAATCTGAAAACACGAATCGAGGACATTCTTATGAACCGGGTCAGGCCGAAATTGGATGCCGGCAGAAAAGCGCTGCTGGCAGGCGTCGGACTATTGGCCCTCGCAGGACCGGTGGTGATCGGCGCCGGGGCACAATCGCGAGCGCAGTCCCAAACGCCGTTAGCGTTCGAGGTTGCGTCGGTAAAGCCGTTCAAAGGCGATGCCAGAGATCTGCGGGGTCCGGAGCTCTTGCCCGGCGGCAGGTTTACCGCGAAGACTCCGCTCCTGCTTCTCATCGTGACTGCTTACAATCTGCCGTTTCAGGGCTTCAATTCGCGCCTAACGGGAATCCCGAGCTGGATGAACGCCAACCCGAATTCGATGGACAGTGTTTACGAGATCGAGGCAACGGCTCCAAGCGGTGCGGTTCCGGAAGGATTGTCGGCCAGGGAGCGGACCGACAAAATGCGATCGATGCTTCAGGCTTTGCTGGCCGATCGCTTCAAGCTGGTGATCCGGCGTGAGACCAAGGAACTGCCGATCTATGCCCTGGTCGTGGGCAAGGGCGGACCGAAATTGCAGAAGGCAGACATCCAGGAAAAAGATTGCCCGGACATTCCCTTAAGCGCGCCTGCTGCGAACTCGCCTTGCCATCGATTCACGGGTGGCCGCGGACGAGGGCTCCACGCGCGGGCCGTGGATATGACGGACCTGGTGGACTTCGTGCAGAATTGGACGGATCGTCCGTTCTTCAACAAAACGGGCCTCAAGGGCCTGTACAAGATCGATACGGAGCCCTTCCAGCCAATGGAACTGGCGGCTACGGCTGCCCCGGCGGGAACTAAGCAGGATGGAGCGGATTTGCGCGACCTGCCTACCCTGTTCACGGTCTTCGAGCGGCTCGGATTGAGGATGGAGTCGCAGAAGGGCCCGGTAGACACCTACGTCATCGAACACATTGAGAAGCCGACGGAGAATTGAGGCGAGTTCGGACCGGATCGCCGGCGTTACTGCTGCTTGCCTTTGCCTTGCCCTCGGCCCTTGCCCTGGGCGGGAGGGGCGGCGAGTGCGGCCTCGAAGCTCTTCTCGTACTCATCTACGTGCGCTTTATAGCCTTCGGGATCCACGAACGGATTCGGATCGTTCGGGCCGCGCTTTTCGAGCTTGGCGTACTTCTCGGTCATGTTGTAGAACGACGCGTGCGAGCTGACCCACAGCTCTACCGGGAACGTGCGAGCTTTCTTATAGGTCGCCCGGAAGTCATCGAGAATTCCCGGATACTGATCCAAAGTCTGCACGAAGCGGCCGTTCAGGCTGCACTCGATGAAGGTGTAATAGCTCTTGCCGTTTTCCTTGAGGGTCGTGCTCCAGGCGAGGCATCCGCGCGTGTGACCGGGCATGATGTGCGCCGTGAGGGTGGTTCCGCCAAGCGTAACCGTCTCGCCATCGTCCACCAGGCGATCGATCGGGTGAACCTTGCCGCCGGGCTTGAACTCGGCGGTCCGCGGCGCGTCCACGCGCCCGACGACAACCTGCGCGCCGGTCAGCTCCTTCATCGCCGCATCGCCCTCGACGTGATCCGGATGCGCGTGCCCCGCGATCAGGATCTTGATGTCGCTCATCTTGAATCCCAGCTTTTCGACGCTCGCCTTGATCACCGGCACCGATGACTCGTAGTTGCTGTTCATCAGGATGTTGCCCTGCGGCGTGACGATCAGGAACGAAGCCAGTTCCTTGGTCCCCACGTAATACATGTTGTCCATGATCTTATAGGGCGGGAACGGATCGTTCCATCCGTTCGGCTGCGAGAACGCAAACGGAGAAAGAGCGGCAGCCAACAGCAGGAGCTTGCGCATGATCGCCTTTCTTACAGCGGTCTATTTCGATTTGGAATCTTTGGAGTCTTTGCCGCCGGTGTAGCTGCTGCCGGTGTCGAGCTTGCGGCCGTCGGGGAACTCGATGCTGCTGGAGTTCGCTCGGTAAGCCCCGTCCTTGGACATGTGTCCCTTGACGATGATCCTGGTTCCTTCAGGAAGCGAATTCCGGTTGAAGCCGTTGCGCAGCAGAACGCCGGGAGCGCCGCCTTCGACGGCCCAGTGTTGGATTTGGCCGTCCGGTCCCTTTACGTCGAGATACAACCAGGAATGCGGGTTGGTCCAGTCCATCTTCACGACCGTTCCTTCGAGCGTGACCGGCTTGTTCGCATCGAACTCGGCGGCAAAGGAGTGGTGGGCCGATGCCACCGACGTGAGCAGAGCGGCGGTTCCCAGGATGGTCAGCAGTTTAGTGGTCATGGTTATTGTGTACTCCTAAAGGTCTTCGGATCGGGCATGTTCTTCTGTTGCGGTTGCAGATGCATCAGATCGCTATAGAGCAGCTTGTCGGCGAACGGGACGCATTTGTGCTCCAGCAACTGGGCGTTGGGATCGACGATACGATACAGCGGCATCTGGATGGTCCAGGGCCTGGAGAACACTTTCGGGTCCTCCATGGTCGCTTGGTACTGGATGTGGTCCGGATCGATAAGGTTGAACCGCTCGGTTACCTTCAATTGGTTGCTGTGAAAATTACCCGCGCGATCGAACTGGGTGTATTCGTTCTGCGCCGTGGTTACCACCACCAGCGTATTTCCTTCCCAGGATCCGTCCGACTTGCCCATCCAGGTATCGATGGGCGCCTCGCTGTGATCGGTCATGTGAATGACCCGGTGCGTGGCCTCGAACGGGTATACCATCAGCAGGTCGCCATTGCCCTGGATAATCTGGAAGGGCATGTTGTGATAGGTGACGCGCGGAACGCCCAGCATGAAGCACCGGGCCTCAGGGTCTGAGGCGGGCCACTCGGAGCGATTCTTATCGCGCTGCGCCAGCGCTGCCGGCAGGTAAGGGATTTTTCCGTCGCCCGTAATCACGCTTTTGCCCGCGGGAATCGAGGCGATCGCGCCCAGACCCCAGAAATCATCGAGACCTTGTGCCGAATGCGCTTCCAGGTTCCAGTAGGCGGAGTTGATCGCCTGCCAGATGCCGTTAAAGTTTGGATGGCCCGCAAGGGTCGCGGGGCGTTGCGCTTGCTGAGCCTGGGCGGTGGACATCAGCAGAGTCATGAGGATCGCGCTAATCCATAGATTCCGCGGAATTCGCATTTATCCTAAGCGTACCATGGCTGTTCCCCGCTGAGAACGGACCGGGATGGCATTGCCTGGACGCTATCATGTAGGTAATATATTGATTTGCGGACGGAAATCGTCCGGCGACGTGAATCTCGCACAGGAGCTTACCTCATGATCGGACGCATTCTGGTTCTCGGTGGACTGGGCGTTTCTCTGGTTTTTGCGCAGCAAAATGCAGGTGGCGGACGCGGACGCGGAGGACCCGTACCGCCGGCCGAACCAGGCACCGCGAAGGAGCGGCAGCTCTGGGCTTACGACGTCACCATTCCGCCGAACTACACGCCCCCGAAAACTCCCTGGGGTGAGCCCGATCTGCAAGGAATCTGGCCGCTGAATCATTTGATCCAGGTGCCGCTGGTGCGGCCGAAACAGTATGGAGATCGCCTGTATCGGACCGATCAGGAAGCTGCCGGTTACGCGCCGCGAGGCGTCCGCCAGGGCGAAGCAATTCCGGTAGCGGACCGTCCGGACCGGCCCATGCGCCAACTGTCCCTGATCGTCGACCCGCCGGATGGCCAGTTCCCGGAGCTTAACGAACACGGCAAGCAACTCCAGGCCGAAATGAAGAGCAGCTACCGGCCGGGGCAAACCGTGTTCGACAGCGTGGACGATTTCGCCGCCTGGGACCGCTGCATTACGCGCGGAATGCCCGTTTCGATGGAGCCGCGCAACTACAACAACGGCGTTCGCATTATGCAGTCGCCCGGCTATGTCGCCATCGTGCTTGAAATGGCGCACGAGACTCGCATCATTCCCACCAACAGCGGGCCGACCAAGGGCATGCCGCCGCTCGACTCCAACATTAAGGAGTGGTTGGGCGAATCGCGCGGGCATTGGGAAGGCAACACGCTGGTGGTGGAGACGACGAATTTCAACGGCCTGGTCGGACATACCAGCGCCGGTGTTCCCGGTTCTCCGGGTCCGCTTCAGCCGGAGACGCCGAATATGAAGATCACCGAACGGTTCACTCGGGTGGCTCCGGACACGATCGAGTTCACGATGAAAATCGAGGATCCGACGGTGTTCACCAGGGGTTCCTACACGGTGGCGTACCCGATGTACCTCGACAACAAGTACGAGATGTATGAGTACGCGTGCCACGAGGGCAATACCGCGGTCCGGAACTACATCCAGACCTCGCGTTTCGAGCGCGAGCATCCGAAGCAATAGCTTCGCAAGCTCGCTACGGACGAACCTGCAACTCTTTTTCTAATTCGCGAATGGATGCGATTCCGCGCTGGAACCGTTCGGCATGGTTCCGCTCGGCTTTCGCCAGGGTTTCGAACCACTCGGCAATCTCGGGAAAGCCCTCCTGGCGAGCCACCGCAGCCATTTCCGGATAGAGCTTGGTGTACTCGAATGTTTCCCCGGCAACCGCGGCCTCGAGATTGGCTGCGGTTGTTCCGATTGCCAACCCGGTCCCCGGATCGCCGACTCTCCGGAGGTAGTCGAGAAAGCCCTGGGCGTGGCCCGTTTCGCCTTCTGCCGTATCCCGGAAGAGCCCGGCAATTTCCGGGAATCCCTCCACATCGGCTTGCCGGGCAAAATATAAATATCGCCGGTTGGCTTGCGCCTCGCCGGCGAAGGCGGCTTTCAAGTTATCGTGCGTCTTGCTGCCCTTCAGCGTTGCCATGGTTCTTTGACGGCGTTAAGGCACGCTCGCTTCGAGCGGTTCGATCACGCCGCTGCTCCTTTCGTTCTTTTCGTCGCGCGCCACGTAACTCTGCTGCATCAACTTGGCGACCAAAGCGGTCCAGCCCTGATGGTCTGCGCCTAAACCTCGCCCATCGTCGCCATGGAAGTATTCAGAGAAGATCAGGCAGTCACGCCAATGAGGATCGTTCTGAAACTTCTCGACCTTTCCGAAGACCGGGCGCCGGCCGCGCCCGTCGCGGAGAAAAACCCGGACCAGTCTGCGTTGCAGCTCCATGCTGACGTTCCACAGATCCATCCGGCGGCCGGAGTTCGCCGGGCACTCGACTTTAAAATCGGCGCCGAGAAAGTAGTCGAACCTTTGCAGCGCTTCGATGATCAGAAAATTGATTGGGAACCACACAGGCCCTCGCCAGTTGGAGTTCCCGCCAAACAGACCCGTCTGCGATTCCGCCGGCTGGTAATCAATGCGATGCTCGCTGCCTGCGATTCGCAGTTCATAGGGATGCTCGCGATGGTAGCGGGAAAGCGAGCGAATGCCGTAGGGAGACAGGAATTCCGACTCGTCCAGCAGCGTATTGAGCACAGAGCGCAATCGATCCCGGTTCACCAGCGACAGGAATCGCCGGATGTTGGTCGGAGTGGTGAGCGTTTCAACGTAATCTCCGAACTCCGGCACATTGTCGATGAAGTATTGCATCCGCCGCTTGAAGCCGGGCAACGTGTCAATCAACTCCGAATCCAGCGTTTCGACGGCGAACAGCGGGATCAGCCCGACTAACGAACGAACGCGCATTGGAAACGACTTTCCCCCCGGAAGGCGCAGCACGTCGTAGTAAAAATGGTCCTTGCGGTCCCACAGCTCGATCCCTTGGCCCGCAATGTTGTTCATCGCCCGCGAAATGTGGACGAAGTGCTCCAGGAACTTGGAAGCCACATCCTCGTAAGCGGGATTTTCCTTGGCCAGCTCGAGCGCGATGGTCATCATGTTGAGCGAATACATGCCCATCCAGCTCGTCGCGTCGGATTGCTCGATTACGCCGCCGTCAGGCAGCGTTTTGCTGCGGTCGAAGACGCCCACGTTGTCGAGGCCGAGAAATCCGCCCTGGAAAATGTTGTTGCCTTCGGAGTCCTTGCGGTTGACCCACCAGGTGAAGTTCAGAAGAAGTTTGTGAAACGCCCTTTCAAGGAAGCTGCGGTCGCGCCGCCCGGAATGCTTCTCCTCGATCTTGTACACGCGCCACACGGCCCACGCATGGACCGGAGGATTGACGTCGGAGAAATTCCACTCATAGGCCGGAAGCTGGCCGTTCGAGTGCATGTACCACTCGCGCAGCAGCAACAACAGTTGTCCCTTGGCGAACTCCGGATCGACCAGTGCGAGCGGGATCGAATGAAACGCCAGGTCCCAAGCCGCGTACCACGGATATTCCCATTTGTCCGGCATGGAGATCACATCGCGGTTGTTGAGGTGCATCCAGCCGCTGTTGCGCCCGCGACCGCGTTCCATGGGCGGTTCCGGCCCCGAAGGATCTCCGCGCAGCCAGCGCCGGACATTGTAGTTGTAGAACTGCTTGCTCCAGAGAAGCGTGGCAAACGCCTGCCGCTGGATCCGGCGCTCGTCAGGGGATAGTTCTTTGGGGGCGATCGCGTCGTAGAACTCGTCCGCTTCGCGAATCCGCAAGTCGAAGAGTTCCTCGAAACCCCGGCCAAATCCGCCAGCGTCGGGTCTGCTCGTGAGCCGCAGCCGAACCATTTTTTGCTGCCCGGAATCCAACATGAATCGATAGCGGGCGGCCGCTTTGGTCCCAGTTTTCTGCGGATTGATGCCCTCGGCCTTTCCAGCCACAACGTAGTCGTTGACTGCATCCTTAACATGCGGGCTGTGATTCGGTACGCCAAAGAGCCGTTCGAAATTCGTGTCGTTCCCGGTGAAAAGCAGCTCGGGATCGCCTTCGTAGAACAGCCATCGTTCGCCGCCCTCGAAGTGGCTGACACGGATGCCATGAGCTTCCCCGGTCTGATCGGCGGCGAGTTGCGGCTTGCGCGCGTCCAGGCCCCACGACCAGGTGTTGCGGAACCAGATAGTCGGGAGAAGGTCGATGCCGGCCCTCTCCGGGCCCCTATTGATTGCGGTGATCCGGATCAGGATGTCTTCTGGAGAGGCTTTGGCGTACTCGATGAAGACGTCGAAGTACCGGTCTTGATCGAAGACGCCTGTGTCGAGCAGTTCGTATTCGGGATCGGCGCGGCCGCGCTGCTGATTGCCGTCGATCAACTTCGAATAGGGGAACGCCGCCTGCGGGTACTTATACAAATACTTCAGGTAGGAGTGCGTCGGCGTGGAATCGAGATAGAACCGGTACTCCTTCACGTCCTCTCCGTGCCGGCCTTCGTTGCCGGTGAGCCCGAACAGCCGTTCTTTGATGATGGGGTCCCGGCCATTCCAGAGAGCGAGAGCGAAACAGACGGACTGATGCCGGTCGCAGATGCCGCCGATCCCGTCTTCGCTCCATCGGTACGCCCGCGACCGGGCGTGATCGTGCGGAAAATATTCCCACGGGATACCGTCGCGAGAGTAGTCTTCGCGCACCGTGCCCCAGGCGCGTTCGCTTAGGTACGGGCCCCATTTCATCCACGGGACCCCGTCCCGCGCCGCCTCCAGACGTAGATGCTCGGCTGTCGTCACCGGTTGGTAAGGACATTGCAAGCCTCAGGCCAGAAACGACTTGTTTCTAGCCTGAAAAGTGATTGTCTGGTGACGCTGGCGGCGTCAAATGCCACAAACGTGAGTGAAACCGCGCACGGCCGGGCAGGTGTTTCCGCTATTGGATGGCCATGGCGGGCTGTGCGCTCATAAGCGATCGAAGGCTGTACGATGGGCCCGCCGACCGCAGGCGGCGAAGCGCCTGCGCCTCGATTTGCCTGACTCTTTCGCGGCTCAAATTGAACTGCCGGCCGATTTCCTCGAGTTTGTGTTCGCGATCGAAGCCGATGCCGAACCGCATCCGAATGACCCGCTCTTCGGTCGGCGAGAGGATCCGGAGCGCGTGCGCCATGCCGTCGCGAACATGATTGCCCATCATCGCGTCGAGAGGAGAGGCGGCCCGCGGGTCCTCCAGCAAGTCCCCCAAATACGACTCACCGTCCCGGCCCACCGGAAGATCGAGCGAAACGGGATCGCGCGATATGGCCTTCAACTCCTCAACTTTCTGCGCCGTGGTCTCCATCTTCTGGCCGATCTCTTCGTTGCTGGGAGTCCGTCCGAGCTCTTTTTCCAGTTCCCGGGAAGCTTTCACGAACCTGGTCAGACTCTCGTTCATGTGCACCGGAATCCGGATCGTGCGGGACTGATCATCGATCGCGCGGCTGACCGCCTGACGAATCCACCAGGTCGCATAGGTCGAGAATTTGTAGCCAAGATGGTAGTCGAACTTATCGGCCGCGCGCATGAGGCCGATATTCCCTTCCTGGATCAGGTCGAGCAGGTGCAGCCCGTGATTCAGGTATTTCTTGGCGATCGATACGACCAGCCGCAGGTTCGCTTCCACCAGACGTTGCTTGGCTTGGCCGGCATCCTGCTCTGCTTGCTGGACGGCCAGTAACTGGCGGCGCACCGCCGACGCGCCGCGGCCCGATGCGGCTTTCCCGGCGGCCTTGAAAACCTCGCCGAATGCGGTCCACTGCGTTGCGGAAAACGGCACTTCGCGAATCGCCTGCGAAAATTTCACCTGCATCCGCAGCAGGACTTTCGCTTTCTTGGCGCGGACATGCACATGAGCACGCGGTGTGGAAGCAAGATCCTGCTCCAACGCATCTACGTCGAGATGCAGTTTCCAAACCTTGGTGAACTGCCGCATGCTTTTCGCCCGTTTCCGATCCCTGGCTGCGGTATCGGGTCCACCGGTCTCCACCACATCGTCTGGCCGGATGCGGTCTTGAATCACGTCCTGATACAGGGCCAAAACCTTCTGTTGCACCAGGGGAGAACGCGACAGTATCTTCCTGACCTTTTGTCGTCCTCGCTCCATGCGCCTCGCCAGCTCGACTTCTCCCTGCCGTGTGAGCAGGGACACAGATCCCATTTCCCGCAGATATACCCGAACTGGGTCGTCGGTGAAGGCCAACTCCTCGGAGCTCGAGGAGGCTTCCTCGCTGGCTTCCGGTTCCACCTCGGAATCCAGAAATTCGGTCGCCCCCGCTGATTCCTCCAAGCTGAGTTGCAGCGAATCAGGCGATTCCATCAGGATGTTTTCGTGAAGTTCCATGTTTCTCACGCGCTCGGTGGGACGTTCCGGGTAGCGTTAAAGGTTTTCTTTTGTTAGTCTTAGTCGAGCAGGCGCACTCCGGGCGTCCCCACGCTACGCAATCTCTGCTGATTGGATGCATTCGGAGGCGGTCCGGTTGCTGCTATGATTTGACCCAAATGGAAATACGGCACCTCCGCCACTTCTGCGTGCTTGCGGAGCAACTCCATTTCACCAAAGCCGCCCTTTTGCTGAATGTCGCCCAGCCGGCTCTCAGCCATCAGATCAAGCAACTCGAAGCCGAACTGGGAGTTCAGCTTGTCGAACGCACAAACCGCCGCGTCCGCCTGACGGCCGCAGGAGAGGTTTTCCGGGCGCGGGCCGCGCGCATTCTGGAAGATCTCGACCGGGCGGCCCGGGAAACAGCGCGCGTCGGACAAGGTGAAGCCGGAAACCTGGTGATCGGGGTCGTCAGTACGGCCGTGTGCAGCATCTTGCCCGAACTGCTTCGAAGGGTCCGGCGAGACGCTCCGCACATCTCGATCGACATTCGAGAGATGGAGCCAGCCGAGCAGGTGGAGGCCTTGCGGCGCGAGACGATCGATATCGGGTTACTGTTCCTTGCCATTCAGGACCCGACGCTCGACTCCGTGGTGGTTTCCAAGGAGCGCCTGATCGCCGCTCTTCCCACCGGACACTCGGCAGCCGCGTCGGAGGTCTGCCTGAGCGACCTGAAGGCAGAAACGTTCCTGATACCGCGCCAGCAGCCGGTGCGAGGGTTTCACGAAATCGTTCTGGAGACACTTCGATCGCGCGGTATTGCCGCGCCTCGTTTGCAGCCGACCAGGCTCCTGCAAACGGCTGTGTTCCTGGTATCGGGTCAATTGGGTGTAGCGCTGGTCCCCGAATCCTTCCGCCGTCATTTACGCGTCCGGGGCTGCGTTTACCGGAAAATCTCGGGGGCGCCGGCCTATGCGGATCTCATCGGATTATGGCGACGGAGCAACGCATCGCCCGCGCTTCGGCGATTCATCCAGCAGTTGAAGCGGATGCAGACTCCAGCGGCGTCCGAGTAAGGCGCCTTCAAGGACTAGATGGTCCTGTTCTGGAACGATACGAATTTGTTATTGGAAACGTCCAAAGGGCTGCTGTAAAATTCTCGAATGCCTGCAACTGGGCGAACGGTAATCGGGACGGCGGCGTTGACCTTGTTGCTGGTTGGGGCAGTTCAAGGTCAAGTAGGCGGCCGCGGCGGAGCGAAGGGTGCGCTCCCCGCGGCTGCCGGCCGTGGTGCGCAACCGCCCTTGGGCACGACGCCGAAACCTGCGATTCCCAATGTCAAACCCGTGCGCTCTTGCGAGAGCCTGGCGATGGTCGCGCTGCCCAACACGACCATCGAGTCCGCGGCAGTGGACCCCAATGACGCGAGCATCTGCCGTGTGACGGCGATCACGACGCATCCGCCGGCCGGGGACAAGGTCAAAATCTGGCTTGCGATTCCCACAGCGAACTGGAATGGCCGATTCGTGGGAAACGGCGGCGGCGGATTCGTGGGCGGAACCGCTACGGGTGTGAATCAGCCGGTGGCTCTCGGATATGCCTCCGGCTCCACGGATACCGGGCACGAAGGCGGCAGCGGAAGCTTTGCTCTGGGTCCGGATGGTCATCTCAACTGGCAGGCGATCCGCGACAACGCGCACGTCGGAATCCACGAAATGACGATCACCGGCAAAGCGCTGACCCAGGCCATGTACGGCGTCGCCCCCAAGTATTCGTATTGGAACGGATGCTCCACGGGTGGACGCCAGGGACTGATGGAAGCGCAACGTTATCCGCAGGACTACAACGGCATCGTTTCGGGAGCGCCGGCGATCAACTGGCCGAAGCTGATGATGGAGTCGATCTGGGGCACGCTGCAAATGAACGCGGCCGGAAATCCGATTCCCGCGTGCAAGCTGGCGGCTGCTACGGCGGCCGCCGTCGCGGCCTGCGATTCGATTGACGGCGTCAAGGACGGCGTCATCGAAGATCCGTCGCGCTGCAAGTACGATCCCAAGGCGCTGATTGGCACGCCGGCCGGCGATTGTGGTTCGTTTACGCAAGCCGATGCGGACATCATACGGAAATTGTGGGAGGGCCCGCGCAGACAGGATGGAAGCTTTCTCTGGTACGGGCAGTCCCGCGGTGCCGACCTGAATGCCCTGGCGGCCAGTCGTGGAACGCCTCTAAAGCCCCAGGCGTTCACATTCACGGTGGACTGGCTGAAGTACTGGATCACCGAAAATCCGCAGTTCGACTGGACCGCCATGACACCGGCGGCCTACGAGCATTTTTGGGATCAGTCGGTGGAGGAGTATGGGATCGTCATCGGTACCGACAATCCGGACCTGACTGCGTTCCGGGATCGCGGCGGCAAGGCCATCATCTGGCACGGATGGGCCGATCAACTCATAAGCGCGGAAGCTACGATCGACTACTACAAGCGCGTCATGCAACAGATGGGCGGCGCTGAAAAAACCGCTCAATTTGCGAGGTTCTTCCTGGCGCCGGGAGTCGCGCACTGCGGCGGAGGCTCCGGGCCCGCTCCTTTCGGACAGTTGGACGCGCTGCTTTCCTGGGTGGAAGACGGTAAGGCGCCGGTAACGTTGACCGCCGCGCGCCGCGATCAGGCCGGCGTCATTACCCGGTCAAGGCCGCTGTGCCAGTATCCCCAGGTTGCCAAATACAAGGGGTCCGGCAGCACGGACGACGCCGCCAACTTTGTGTGCAGCACTGGCTTTTGAGACCACTCTGAGCACCAATGCGCCCGACAGTGCAATTCTGTAAGCGGAGGATCGAATAACAACCCGCACTCAGGTGGGAATCGTGGGAGCAGGCCCCGCCGGACTGATGCTCGGCCACCTTCTGCACCTGGCTGGGGTCGATTCCTACATCGTCGAGGACCGCTCTCAGGAATACGTGATCGAGCGCGTCCGCGCCGGTGTTCTGGAGCAGGCCAGCGTCGACCTGCTGATCGAGACGGGCGTGGGCGACCGGCTCAAGCGCGAAGGGCTCGCGCACGGCGGGATCTACATGAACGTCCACGGGCAGCGCCGCCACATCGATATGGCCGCGCTCACGGGCAGGCACATCACAGTCTACGGACAAAACGAAGTGGTCAAGGATCTCATTGCAGCACGCGTAGGGACGGGCAGGCCTCTGCGGTTCGAGGTGGCCGGTGTCAGCGTGCACGATATGGATTCGGAACAACCGAAGATCCGTTTCAAAAAAGACGGGGAAGTCTGCGAGATCCAGTGCGACTTCATCGCCGGCTGCGACGGGTTCCATGGAATTTGCCGGCCATCGATTCCGGCCAGTCATATCCGAATTTACGAGCGCGTGTATCCATTCGGGTGGCTGGGGATTCTGGCGAACGCGGCGCCGTCCTCGCCGGAGCTGGTGTACAGCCTGCACGAGCGAGGCTTTGCTTTATTCAGCATGCGCTCGCCCAGCGTGACCCGCCTGTATCTGCAATGCGCGCCGGATGAGGATCTCTCGCAGTGGCCGGACGAGCGCATCTGGGCGGAACTGCTCACCCGGCTTTCGAGCAATGACGGATGGAAACCGAATGTGGGACCGGTCACGCAAAAGGGCGTGACCGGAATGCGCAGCTTTGTCGCCGAGCCGATGCGATACGGCCGGATGTTCCTGGCCGGCGACTCGGCGCACATCGTGCCGCCGACCGGAGCGAAGGGCCTCAATCTCGCGATCGCGGATGTCTGGCGGCTGTCTCGCGCTTTCTCCGAGTACTACAAGTCCGGCCGGGGGGATCTGCTCGACTGCTATTCGGACGCTTGTTTACGGCGCGTGTGGCGGGCTCAGCGTTTTTCCTGGTGGATGACCTCCATGCTGCACAAATCCGATACGGCGAACGCGTTCGATGAACGACGCCAGTTGTCGGAATTGGAGTACGTGACCAACTCGCGCGCGGCGATGACCAGCTTGGCTGAGAATTATGTCGGATTCCCTCTCGAATAGCGGTTAACCTGCAGAGCTGCCTGCGTCATACTATTCCTGAGCGACCTCACCCCCATGCGCAAGCTCACGTTCTCTTTGGTTCTGGCTCTGATCGGCGCGATTGCTCCCATGCTGATGCCGGCGCGCGCATCCGGCCAAGAAAAAGGCGGGAAGCAGAAGGGCCAGCCGGGTCCTCCGCCGCCGATGCCCGCCGTCCTGCGAAATTATCAGCCGGTCACCGCCGAACGTTTGTTGAAGCCCGAGGATGGCAACTGGCTCATGATCCGCCGGACCTACGATGGCTGGGGCTACAGCCCGCTCGACCAGATCACGCCGGAGAATGTGGCGAAGCTGCGCCCGGTGTGGGGATCGACCACAGGAGAAGGGCGCGCGCATGAGGCCGCTCCGCTGGTGAACAACGGCGTCATGTTCCTCACCACTCCGAATAACCAGGTGATCGCTTTCGACGCACTGACCGGAACGATTCTCTGGCGCTATCGCCGCCCGCGTCCGCAGGGCGCGATCGTTCCGCATGAAGTGAATCGCGGCGTAGCTCTGTACGGCGATCGAGTCTACGTTTGCGCGGGCGAAGCGGTGCTGGTGGCGCTCGACGCGAAAACCGGAACGGAAGTGTGGAGTACGGTGATCGCCGACAATAGATCCGGCTACTACACGACGCTCGCACCTCTGGTGGCAAACGGCAAAGTCCTGGTGGGAGCTTCGGGCGGCGAATACGGAATCCGTGGCTTCGTCGCGGCGTTCGACGCGGAGACCGGCAGGGAAGCCTGGCGCACCTACACCGTGCCTGCGCCCGGCGAGCCGGGGAGCGAAACGTGGCCGGACGGCGATCAGTGGAAGACGGGCGGCGCTCCCGTATGGGTTACCGGCAATTACGATCCCGAGACGAACCTGGCTTTTTTCGGCACCGGCAACGGAGGTCCGACCGTCGGCGACAACCGCCCTGGAGACAATCTCTACACCGCCTCGACCATCGCATTCGACGTCGCAACCGGCGCGATCAAGGGTTATCACCAATACCATCCGAACGACTCGTGGGACTACGATGAAGTCTCGCCGCCGCTTCTGGTCGATTACCAGCGCAACGGCCGCACGATCAAAGGGCTGATCGATGTGGCGCGCGACGGTTATCTCTGGTTTTTGGAGCGCAGTGACGGGCCGATCAAATTCGTCGAGGGTAAGCCGTACGTCTATAACAATGTGATTCGCGGGCTCGATCCGGTGACGGGGCGGCCGGATATCGATCCGGCGCACAAGCCCGCTACCGGCGCGCCCGCGGAGTTCTGTCCGGGCGTGCACGGCGGTAAGACCTGGCCTCCGGCGGCCTACAGCCCGAAGACGCGTATGATCTACATCCCCGCCAACAACAATATTTGCGGGCATAACGGAGGCGCTCCGAACGTGACGTACACGCCGGGCAGAGCCTTCGTGGGGATCCAGGGCGGATTCCCGCCGCTGATCGTACCCGGCGCCGATCATTTCGGCGAAGTCCAGGCCTGGAGCGTCGACACCGGCGAGAAGGTGTGGACGCAAAACTACGCGCGGTCGCCCAACTGGGGATCGATGCTGGTTACGGGCGGCGGGCTCGTGTTCACCGGCGGCACGGCCGACCGAAAATTCCACGCCTTCGACGCATCCACAGGAAAACTGCTGTGGGAATTTCCTCTGAGCTCGGGCGTCGAAGCCCCGCCGACTTCTTTCGCGATCGACGGGAAGCAATACATCGCCGTGCTGGCCGGCTGGGGCCAGGACGCGGGCGGCGAAGTGAACACGATGGCTCGCCTGTTCCCGGGGGAGGTGCCTCCGATGCCGGACGGCGGATCAGTGTGGGTGTTCGCACTGGAGTGATCGGATCAAACGGGAACTCTAGGCCCTTTCCCGGTGTCTACCATCGAATGGCACGCGTCGCGGTCCCGTTGTTACTTCTGCTGACGTTCAATTTGATCACTATGGCACAAACTCCCCCAACCCCCAATCTTGAAGCGCAACGAACGGCGATGAAGAAGCTAGATTTCCTGATCGGTGAGTGGTCTGGGCAAGCCTCGGCGACGCGTGGTCCCGGAGTTGTGATCGAACTGAACCAAACCGAATCGGCGGAGTTCAAGTTGGGCGGATTGGTTCTGATGATCGAAGGCACCGGACGAACGAGGTCCGACGGCAACCTCGCCCTGCAAGCGCTCGGGTTGATCTCATTCGACGATGCTTCAGGAACCTATCGCATGCGGGCCTATAACGACGGCCGGTGGCTCGAGAGCGAAGTGAAGCTTCTGGACAACGGCAAGGGCATAAGTTGGGGCTTCACCCTGGGGGAGTTCAGCACGAAATCGGTTTTGCGCATCAACGACAAGGGTGAGTGGACCGAGCTGGGTGAGCTCACAATAGGCGCAAGACCGCCACAAAAGCTGATGGAACTCATTGTTCGTAAGGCAGACGCAAGATAGGACCCACAAAGTCGTGCGTTGAGTCTCACGGCATCCGGCAGGCGAAATTCGCGGCATCGTCGATGGTGCCCGAGCCCTTATATTTCGCCACCTGCGGATACGGGCACAGGGGACGCGTGCGGTCTACCTGTCCATTGGTGCTGTGCGAGGCGATGATTTTCTCGGGAGCCTTGTTCTGCTCCACCCATTGCTCCAGCGCTCCGACCTTGTCGAACACGTTCGGCCCCTCGCCGCCGCCGCAGTGACCCATTCCTGGCTCCATGAACAAGCGGATATTGTTGGAAGTTTTCGAAGCGCCGCCCATCGTGTCCAGCACCGCGTTGTAGTACTTGACGGTGTTCAGCGGCGGGACATTGGTATCGGCCCAGCCGTGGTAGATCAGCAGTTTTCCGTTGTGCGCGAAGAACGCTTTCAGATTCGGATCCGTTGCGTTCATCACGGCGTTGTCGGGCTGATCGGCCAGCGCGACGCCCTTGTCGAAATCGAACGTCCGCCAGTCCCAGGCCGGGTTCTTGAAGACGACGTATTTGAAATGGTCGTAGATATTGGCCGATGGCTCGGGTCCGGCTGCCTGCACGCCCCAGCCCAGCTCGCTTCCGGGGACCATGGAGGAAAACAGCACCGCTCCCGTGCGCGGATTCGTTGCGGAGGAATAGATCTTCTTCGCGGCTTCCACCTGCGGGGCCGTGAGGCACGACGGGCCGTCTCCGTTCTTGCACAGCAGCACCTTGGGATCGAACTTGCACTTGGTGGGATCCTCAATCAGCCCGTCTTTCACTCCGTCTTTCAGATCGCAAGCGTCGATCGCCGCTTTGTGAATGACCGGATATTTGCTCGGCGGGATGTAGGCGGCCGGATCCTTTAGCACGGCGAACGCGATCCAGAGAGAAATTGCCGTTCGGTTCGCGGGAGCGCCGGCGATGATGCCGTCGAAGTCGTCCGGAAACATCTGCGCTTCTTTGAAGCCCTGCCGGCCGCCTGTCGAGCAGCCGTTCCAGTAGGACAGGCGTGGCGCGCTGCCATAGAATGCCTGGATCACGGCCTTGGCCTTGAGCGTCATTTCGTGCTCGGAGCGCCAGCCGAAATCGACAAGCTTTTCCTGATGCCCCAGCGCGAAACTGCCGCTGCCGCCAACATGACCGGTGTCGGTGGACACGCTCGCGTATCCGGCCTTGACCGCGTCGGCCATCGCGGAATAGCTGATCACGCCCGCCCATCCGCCGTTACCGACCGCTTGCAGCTTGCGATTCCAGTTCGAGGTCGGAAGCCAGACCTCAATTTTGATATCGGAATCGCTGGAAGGCTTGAGCGTCGCCGCGACGCGGCAGAACTCGGGAAGCTGCTTATAGACGTCCGAGCCTTTGGCTTTCCCGTTGCCGCCCGGCGGCGTGAATTGACCTGCGGCCACAACTTCCGCCGAAGTAATCGTTGTATCGGGAAGTGCGAGCGACGCGAGGCTATCGCAGGAAGCCGCAAATGCCGGTGCTGCAATACCGCAGACTAGTGTCAACAGGTGTTTCCGCATGGGTTGCCTCCAGGCTGGGGATCAGTATACACCGGGCGAACGCCGGATTATTATGTTCCGAGGAGGCGGGGATGAAACTAGCCTGGTCGACAATTGCCTTGTTACTTGGTGTTTCCGGGGCTGGTCAGGATTTTAACGGAAAAGAGGTCGCCGCGGCGCTCACGCGCAAGAACATTCCGCCCGCGCCCCGTTTGCCGGACGGACGTCCGGATTTAGGCAACGCGAAGGGTTCCTGGATTCCGCCCGGTATCGGCGATATGGCGGGCACGGGAGGCGGGTTCGCAGGCACGGCTCAGCCGGAACACAAGGTCGATGTGGCTTTTCTTCCGTGGGCGAAAGCCGAGTTCGATCGCCGCAACGCCAACGTCACCAAGGACGACCCGGAGGGTTACTGCCTGCCTCCTGGAATCCCGCGCATGTACGCGACGTCGTTCCCGTTTCAGATTTACCAGTTGCCGAACCGGATTCTCTTCGTGTTCGAAGGCGGAGCGCACATGTGGCGAACCGTTTATATGGACGGACGCAAGCATACCCCGCCCGACAAGCTGAACCCCACCTATTTGGGCGAAGGAATCGGCCGATGGGACGGCGATACTCTGGTGGTGGATGTCACCGGCCTCAACGACCGAAGCTGGATCGACGCGGCCGGACACCCGCACACGGAGCAGCTCCACGTGATCGAGCGCTTCACCCGGGTGAACGAGCTGATTATGCACTACGAGGCGACCATCGAGGATCCCGGAGCGTATTCCAAGCCTTGGACCACGAGCTGGAGCATGCTGTTCCATCCCGGGATGGAGCCGCTCGAATACATTTGCCAGGAGAACAACGCCGACCTGAAGCACCTGGTCGGGAAGTAGCCCGGCGTCTTACTTGCCCCGATAGTGTCTCGGGTCGGTGTTGTTCTCGTTGCAAATGAATTCGAGGATTTCCTCATCCGGCGGGGCGAGCGTAGCGGTAAACGTGCGCTTCCACGGAGCCGTGAAGGCCCTGGAATCCTCCATGGTGATTTCGACCTCGATGCGTCCATAGTCAGGGCGCTGGATGCGCTCGATTACGTGCAACTTTTCCGTATGCGGGATGCCGCTAAGAGACAGCCAGGCTTTGTCGTTGAAACCGGTGGTGTCCACAACCAGCGTGTCGCCGTCCCAGTGGCCGATCGAGTGCCCCTGCCAGGTCGGATTCCAATCGGCGGGATGGCCGCGGCCGTCCAGGAAAATCTGCCGCAGACCCGGGGTGTCCGACTCGTGAATCACCACGATCAGCTTCGGCGTCTGCACGAACTTGTAGGGGAACGCGCGCGTGATCGAGGACGCATTCGCCGGCAGGCAATATCCGCCCGGGTAGTCTTTCGATCCGTTCTCCGTGCGCTCGCGCAAAACCTCCGCGGCCCACGGCTGCAGTGGAGGCGGCGGAGCGTCCGGGTTGTACACATTGATCCAGATCCCGGAAAGATCGGGCTTGCCTTCCGGAGTCCGCGGCGTGGGACCCGAGGGAACCGCGGCGCGCTCGCGGAAATCGTTTAACAAGAGAATGGGATCGTCGCCGAGCGTGCCGAGGTTCGCGCCCCAGGGCAGGCGGACATCCAGGCGGCGGGATTCTCCGGCTCGTAAAGCAACATTGCGTTCCGTCCGTGAGCCGTACTGGCAGCACGGCATGACAACCGCGACATCGTAGGTTCCCGCAGGCAGTGTCAGTATGTATTCGCCCTTATCCGAACCATAGGCGCGAAGAGCCAGCACGTGACTGGCGGTGTTGGTGGCCTCGATCACGGCATCTTTTACGATGCCGCCGTCGGGATCGGTGATCGTACCCGTTACAGTAGCGTTTTGCGCGAACGCCAGCGCAGGAATCCACGCCGTGAGGATGATTCGTAACGCGCGCCGCATATCCCGAATTATCTAACGCTTGGGCGTTAGCCGCAGCAACGAGCTGCCGGCGAACACGTACAAAGCGCCGTCCGGGCCCTGCCGCACTTCGCGAATCCGCTGCTTCAAATCCGTCAGCAGCTTTTCTTCCGCCACCACTTTTTCGCCGTCGAGGACCAGCCGGACCAGGTGCTGCCCCGCCATCGCTCCGATGAACAGGTTCCCTTTCCATTCCGGGAAAAGATCGCCCGTGTAAAACGCCATCCCCGAAGGAGCGATCGATGGCACCCAGAAGTAGATGGGTTGCTCGACGCCTTCCATGGCACTTTTCCCACTCCCGACCGGAACGTTCTTGCGGCCGTCGGCCTGGCGCGCATCGTATTGCGTGCCGTAGGAGACGTCGGGCCAGCCGTAATCCTTGCCTGCGCGCACGATGTTCACTTCGTCGCCGCCCTGCGGTCCGTGGTCGATCGCCCAAAGTTCTCCGGTCTGGGGATGAATCGCGGCGCCCTCCGGATCCTTGAAGCCGTGCGCGAAGGTATCGGCCGGCACCGTGGCGCGAGTCAGCCACGGATTGTCTTTCGGGATCGATCCGTCGCGGTTGATCCGCAGCACGCGGCCCGAGAAATTCCGCCGGACGTCCGGATTGTCCGTGAAGTCGTGCTCCACGCCATCCAGATCGGAATCGTAGAACCGGAAACGGTCGGCGCCGGTGATGAACAGTTTTCCGTCCGGAGCCAGGACGATGCGCCGCTCGGCGCCCTCGGCCAGGACATCCACGTCCTCCAGGCTCCGCTCATCTTTGCTCAACCGCGCGCGGGCGATGCGCTCCGAACCGATCTGCAACGTCCGGCGCTCCGCGAAAGGCTTGGTCCAGACGTTCTCGTAGAAATACTCGATGGGCCATGTTCCGGGAGCTTCGCCTTTAGGCGGTGCGAAGTAGGTGAAGTATAAAGTACGGTTCTGAGCGAAATCGGGATCGAGCAGGATGTCGTGCAGACCCTGAGCCGCCACCGCCTTCACGGGGGGAACGCCGGCCAGCGGCGCGGAAACGAATCCGTTCGCCTGCACGATGTGCATGGTGCCGGAGTTTTCGGTAATCAGAAAATTTCCATCCGGCAGGAACGCCATGGCCCAGGCTCCGTTCAACCCGGTGGCGATGGTTTGGATGTTCAGCGCGGGGGATGCCTTGGCGGGCGCCGGCGCCTCGGTTTGCCCCGCGAAAACAGGCTTCGGCTTGCGAACCTGCGCGCTCGCCAGCGCTGACGATAAGAATACAAGCGCTAGAACTCGTTTCATGATGCCTCCTCGCGACACACCAAGATAGCGCACCCGCGCTCCCGAAATGCTATAGTGCGAAAACGTCAGGAGACGTTTATGAAACATGTGTTGCTGTTCGCCGTAACGCTGGTTGTGTTCTTCGCTGTGGTGGCGCAGCCCCAACAAAGCGGAGGCGCCTTGGAGTGGGCCTATCCGGTGCCGGATAAGAATCCTCCCAAGGGCGGCGATCCGAAAGAAGTGAAGAAACTTCCTGGCAGCAAGAAGTCCTACACGCAGGCGCAGATTGACGATCAGCTCAATCCGCCGGACTGGTTTCCGGAAGAGCATGGCGCGCCGCCGGACATCGTGCAGCACGGGTTCCAGGTGCAGGCCTGCGGATCGTGCCACCTGATGTCAGGCCACGGCCATCCAGAATCGGCCATGCTGGCGGGACTGCCGGTCGAATACATGATGCGCCAGATGCAGGATTTCAAGAGCGGCGTGCGCAAGGACCCCATGGTCTACGAGCCGTCGCAGCGCGCCGCTCGCATGAACGGAATCGCCAGGGGCCTTTCCGAAGAAGAAATGCGCAAAGCCGTGGAGTTTTTCGCGGCGCTGAAACCGGCGGTCTGGTATAAGGTCGAGGAAGCGCAGACCGTGCCGAAAACCTGGGTCAATGGGGGCCGCATGCGATTCGCGCTCGCCGGAGCTGGAACCGAGCCGCTCGGGAACCGCATTGTCACTCTGCCGCAGGATCCGGAACGCGTCGAGAGCCGCGATCCGCATTCGGGCTTTATCGCCTACGTTCCACAGGGCAGCATCAAGAAGGGCGAGACGCTGGTGAAGACCGGAGGGAACGGCAAGACCGTCGCCTGCGAAATTTGCCATGGCGAGGGACTGAAGGGCCTGGGCGATGTGCCGCGGCTCGCGGGAGTTCACCCCATCTACATCGTGCGGCAGCTTTACAATTTCCAGACGGGCGCGAACAGCAGCAGCGCCGCCGCGCAGATGAAGAAGGTCGCCGAGAAACTGAGTGAGGACGACATGATCGCGATCGCGGCTTACGCTGGATCGCTGAAGCCGTAGCCTTACGGGCCGCCCCGGAACCGGGCGATTTCGCGCCGGTCGCGCTTGGAGGGTTTGCCCTTGCGCGTCGTTTCGAGGCGCGGCATGGATTTGCGCTCTTCCGCCAGCTTCCGCCGCGACTCACGGCTCTCCTCGGTTTCGCGATATAGCGTTTGCGCCACTGAAGCGGGACCCCGAATTTCGCTCAGAGCGAGAACTTCTATGTGGAATTCGCCGCTATCGTTTTTGATGCGCAGCATGTCGCCCGCGTGAACCTCGCGCGCGGGCTTCGCATTCTGGCCGCTCCAATCGATCCGGCCGAGCTCGCACGCCCGCGCCGCCATCGACCGTGTTTTGAAGAAACGGGCCGCCCACAGCCATTTGTCGATCCTGACGCCGGTCACGATCCCATTCTGCCCGAACATTCGATAGAATTCCCCAGGCGGAGGTCGTTGCCATGAGACGAATCTGGATCGCGTTGATCGCCGCGGCATCCTTGCAGGCCCAGTGGCTGCATCAGCCCACGGCCGGGATTCCGCGCACTCCCGGCGGAAACCCGAATCTGCACGCGCCTGCACCCCGCACGCCCGACGGCAAACCGGACCTCGCCGGCCTCTGGAACAAAATTTCGCCGAAGTATTCGCGCAACATTGCGGCAGATCTGAAGCCGGGGGAAATTCAGCCGTCGGCAGAGGCGCTCGTGCGGCAGCGCAAGGAAAATCTGGAGAAAGACTATATGAACGTGCTGTGTGTTCCGCTGGGTCCGGGATACGTCACCGACGCGGACAGCACGGGCGCCGAGATGATGAAGATCGTCCAGACGCCGGGGCTGATCCTGATCCTCAATCCCGACCTGACCTACCGTCAGATTTTCATGGACGGCCGCGCGTTGGAAGCTTCGCCGAATCCGAGCTGGATGGGATATTCGGTCGGCCGCTGGGAAGGCGACACGCTGGTGGTCGAGAGTAACGGATTCAACGATCGCACGTGGCTCGACCACGACGGGCATCCACATACCGAGGCGTTGCGAATGACCGAACGCTACCGGCGCCGCGATTTCGGCAATCTGGATATCGAGGTGACGCTTTCCGACCCGGCCGTGTATTCGCGGCCGTGGACGGTCGCCGTTCGCGCCGAGCTGGCGGCCGATACCGAACTGATCGAGTGGGTCTGCAACGAAAAGAGCAGCGAGACCCAGCATTGGGTGGGGAAAGCGTCGGACGAGAAAAAGCTCGCGGTGAAAGTCGCTCCGGCGATTCTGGCGAAATACGTCGGCACATATGAAGAACAGCCAAAATTGTGGAGACTCGTTCCGCGCGTGGTCGAGATTTCGCTTTCCGGCGATACGCTGTTCGGGGATATGGACGGAAGGGGCAAAACGCCGCTGACCGCGCTGTCGGAGAGCGAATTCACAGGACTCTATGGCCTGGGCGTCGCGTTCTCGAACAACGAGCTGTTCGTGAAACACGTTTCCGGGGACTACCGGTTTCAGCGGAAAAAGTGAAGTTTAGCGCGTCAGCGCCAGAAGAGTTCGTAGCGTATCCACCAGCGTGATGGACATGTCCGCTCGAGGAATGCTCGCCCGTTCCAGCAATTGCCGCTGCCGCGTGATCCACGCCCGCGAAGGCTTCTGACGCCGTTCCAGGTAGCCAAGGGCCTCGAGCGATGCAGCCGACAGATCCCGCACGTTATCCGCCAGCGGGAGCGCCTCCTGCAAATTTGCGTACTTCGCAAGCAGCGGCTTCACAGCCGTGGCGTTCTTGTTCGAGCGCGCCAACTGCGTTCGGAGTTCCCGGGGATCCATGTGCCGCGGCCCGCTGTCCGGATCCGCAGCGTCCACCAGCCGGTTAAAGCTTCCGGTCGGCCGGATCTCGGTTGCTGCCGCGCGATTGGCCGCACGAACCGGTTTCAGCGTCTCCAGCAGAATCGATAGAGACTCCACCGATGCTGCATCCGACATGTGTTCCAGCAACTGGCGCCGCGTGAACTCGGGATCGATCCCGACCGTCTTCAGATGCCGCAGTGCCGCAGGCAGACGGGTGTTCATCGAGTCTACATCGCGATTCCGTTGCGGCGACCACAAGCGTTCCGCAACCACTGCGGCCCTGGGCCACAACCGCAGGTCGAGATTTTCGGGCGAGATATGCTCGCTCCACAGGCACGCTTCCCCGCCGAGGATCTTATCGCGTTGGGCCGGCGTGAGCGCGCGCACTTCACCATCGAAGGGATCGACCGCGTAGTGCTCGGCCGCGGGCTGCAACTGGTCGAGGTAGTAGCCGAAGGAGAGAATGCCGGCGTGCCCCGAGCGGAGCGTCTGCGCCAGCGCGCTGAGCCCGCGCCAGGACTGCACCGTGACATCGGGCGGCAGGCCGGGCGCGAGCACCTCATCCCATCCGATCATCTTCTTTCCGTGCTGGGTGAGAAGCTCATGAACCCGGCGATTGAAGTACGCCTGAAGCTGGCCGGGCGTGGCCAGGTTTTCCGCCTGCATGAAGGCCTGCACCGCCGCGCTGCCTTTCCACTGCGCCGCGTCGACCTCGTCTCCGCCGATGTGCACGTAGTCGTCAGGAAACAGCTCCGCGAGCTCGCCGAAGAAGCTGTCCAGAAACGGGTAGATCTCAGGGCGTGACGGATCCATGGTCGGCTCGAACAAGCCGGCTTCATGCTGAAGCGCGTAGGGACCGGGCCCGGACGCTAGTTCGGGATAACCCACGAACCAACTGGTCGCGTGGCCGGGCATATCGAATTCGGGAATCACGCGGATGCCGCGATCCGCCGCGAATGCGACGATCTCGCGAATCTCAGCTTGCCTGTAAAACAGCCCTTCCGAACCGAGCTGTTGCAGATTCGGAAACCGCTTGGATTCCAGCCGGAAGCCCTGATCGTCGCTCAAATGCCAGTGCAGGACGTTGAACTTGAACGCCGCCATCCCATCGAGAGTGCGCTTTACCGATGCGACAGGAAGGAAGTGGCGCGCCGAATCGAGCAGCACGCCGCGCCAGCGGAAACGCGGTCGATCGCGAATCTCGAGAGCTGGAATGCGCGTTCCACTCTGGTCTCTCTGAACGCATTGGAGGAGCGTTTCGAGCCCTCGAAGAACTCCTATAGACGTGCGCGCGCTGAGCCGGGCCTGTGCCGGATCGATCTCCAGAACGTAGGATTCGTCCTCGTCTACCTGCGGCGCGGCCGGGGACGCCTCTCTCCAGTCGAGAAGCAGGGTCGCCCGGTCCTTTGCGGCTGCGCCATTCAGAGAGATCCCGGAAATCAGGCTCAGGCGATCGAGAAATCTGCGGGCCGCCGCCTCGACCCGCGCATCGGAGGGTCCGTGCAGGGCAACGCCGAAGGAGGAATCGACGGGCAACTGGCCTGCGCGGACCGTCATGGATGCCGGAAGCGGCATTAAATCCGGCCCGGCCGCTTGGGCTGCGATGCCGATTATCAATAGCCCGGCCGAGAGTATGCCTGGAAATCGTGCCTTGCGGGACATGCCCTAAAGAACCCTTTTAGAACCGTCGAATTGAACTCAGGGGACCGCCTTATTACTCATCGACACCATACCGGCTCAAATATAGTCCTGGTGGTGCTCTGGCTGGGATTTGCGGCGCTTTGGGCCCGTGTTTTTCAGCAGACTCAGCTTGCGGACGTGGCCACATCCTTGGGCTTACTTTCCGGCTTGGGAGCGCTCTACGGGCTGGCCGTCGCCATCTGGGTGGGACACAACATTTCTTTGGCGCGAAGAAGGAACCGGCGTCAGGCCACGGAAACGATCACCGTGTTCCCGTCCCACGACTACCTGGGTTTGCCTGTGGAGATCCACTCGAATCTGGTTTCCGAACAGGAAATCGAGATCCGAATCGTGAACGGGGTCAAGCAGTATTTGCCGCGGAACCGGGCATCCGAGCTTGCCTCTCTCCAGGCGGCGCTAGAAAAAGATCGTGACGTCAATACTCCAGATCTTGTCTCTGAGCCGGGAGCAAACAAATGAATCCGGCTCAACTGCATCCGCTGCTCGACGCAGTCAACAACTGGACCAGCTATAAAATCGCGATCGGGTTCTACGGGCTGTACCCGGTGATCACGAGCCTGATCTGGATGGCGACCGCAATCGTGTACTACATTCGCCGCGATCTGCGGGAACCGGAGCTGCCGATGTCCGAAGACCAGCTTCCGATGGTGTCGGTTCTGCTGCCTGCCTACTGTGAAGAGGCGGTCATCAGCGATTCGATCCAGGGTCTGCTGAAACTCGATTATCCGAAGTTCGAAGTGATCGTGATCAACGACGGCTCGCCGGACGGCACGGCCGCGAAGGTGCGGCCATTCCTGAGCGATCCTCGCGTGCGGCTGCTGAACAAGATCACGAACGAAGGCAAAGCGATGGCGCTGAACGACGCCATTCCCTGCGCCAAGGGCGAATTGCTGCTGATCATGGACGCGGACGCTGTTCCCGATCCGCAACTGCTGCGCGTGATGGTGCCGCATTTCCGGTACCCTCGTGTGGCGGCGGTGGCCGGGAATCCGCGGGTTCGCAACGTCACGAACCTGCTGACAAGGTTGCAGGCGGTTGAATTCAGCTCGGTCATCGGGCTCATGCGCAGAGCGCAGCGGATCTGGGGCCGCGTGATGTGCATCTCGGGCGTGGTCGGGATGTTCCGCAAGTCGGCCGTGATCGACGTCGGGCTGTACACGCCGGGCATGGCCACCGAGGATATCGATCTCACCTGGAAACTGCAGCGGCGCTTCTACGACGTCCGCTACGAAGGACGCGCGCTGGTCTGGATGATCGTGCCGGACACAGTCGGCCTGTGGTGGAGCCAGCGCAGGCGCTGGGCGCTGGGGCTGGGGCAAGTGCTGCGAAGGCACGCATCGATTTTTTTGGACCGCCGGCTCCGGCGGATGTACCCGCTGTACGTCGAGAGTGCCCTGTCCTACGTCTGGTCACTGACGTTTCTTTCGGTCACGGCTTTCTGGGTGGTCTGCTATGCGGCCGGGTATCCGCCTAAGGGTGGATCGCCGGTTCCTAATCTCTGGGGCATGCTGCTATTCACGTTCTGTTTGCTGCAACTGGCGTGCGGCACCTGGATCGATGCGAAATACGATCCCACCATCAAACGGCACTTTCCTGCCAGCATTATCTATCCGAGCTTCTATTGGATTCTGCTCGCCACGACTGCATTCATGTATACAACGCGCGGGTTGTTGAAGCGTATCAATCTGATGGCGCCCACCCGGTGGCACATTCAACACGGCCATGCGAAAAATTAGCTTCCTGCGAAAATCCACGATTGCTCTGGCCTTCGCCTGCGCACACACGGCGGTCGCGCAAAACCCGCCGGACGCCGCCGAAGCCACTCGTCAGGCAACCGCACTCGGCGATGAAGCGGTGCAGCGAGCTCGTGACGGGAAAACTGAAGAAGCGCTCGCGCTCTTCCGGCGGGCGGTTCCGCTGGCCCCGGACAACGTCCCGCTGCTGCGAGACTACGCGGTCATCCTGGGTTGGGGCGAGCACTACAAGGAAGCAGCTCAAGTTATTAAAAAAGTAATGACGCTCGAGCCCGAACAGCCGGACTGGGCGCTGCGCGAGTTCGCCCGAAGCTATTTGTTCGGCGATCAGACGCAAGCGGCTCTCGATCTGCTGAACCGCCTGGTTAGCCGCGGCGATACGTCTGAAGCGGTGCTGATGCGCCGTGCTCTGGCGCTGCGCTGGTTCAAGCAGCCCAAGGAGGCGCAGACCGCCTACGAAGCGGCGCGCGACCTTTATCCTGCCTCGGGCGCAGCCCGGGCCGGCATCGTCTATTCTCTGGGAGATCAGAATAAGCTCACCGAGGCGCTTCGCGCCGCGGACGCGGGATTGCGCGATCTCCCCAACGATCCGGAACTTCTGAAGGCGAAGATCCGGGTTCTGAACTGGATGAGCCGTCACCTGGAAGCGCAGCAGGTCCTGGAAGGCATCCCGA
>JBAIXM010000021.1:0-24432 GCA_037916615.1 Bryobacterales bacterium | reverse complement strand
GCCAGCATTCCCATGCGGGCCTTGATAAGCTTCTCGGTGGTGCTCATGAGGTGGTGTCCTTTCGTGGTGTTCTGAGTTGTGGAAAACCCAAAATCTACCACTGAAGACGCCGCCTCAGGCACCGCTGACGCGGTGCCCAACTGTCCGCTCATCTCCCGCTAAGTTCAAGTCATGACTGAGGACTTCAATCTGATCGGCGGCCTTAGTGGGCGTTCTGTCCAACACTTCCACGGAAATCGACCCGAATCTGCGGATTCCCAAGGGTCAGCGTAAGTCGGTGTGCCGTCTACCATTTCGGCGGCGTTGGCAAGAGACAATTGTACCCCCTTCGAGCCGGGAGTGGTGTCAAATGCCGCCCGTAAAAAGGCTGATCGCGGGCCTTCAATCGGTCAATACTTCGGGAAGCCCGCAGTGCTGGCACCGGACTTCGTCCAGCGCGATGACGGCTTGTGCGCAAGACGCGGTGCTTTATCGTGGTGGATCGGGATTCGGACTCGGAAGCTGAGGGTTGACCGAAATCGCGGCGGGCAATATGTTGTATCGTCGGCCCAGACTGGGCGACATTAAAAGCGGGCCGCCATTCCTTCCGTGTGGCGGCCCGGAAGACGGCCGTTATCCATCCTGGGGATGCGGGTGGATACTGGAGAAGATGTTTGACGCTGACCTCGTTACTCGCGCCAGTCGTTTTCATCCATGGAATGCCATGGCCTCGACTGCGGTTTTAAGCATCCTGAAGCGGGGCCCTTTCCGTTCCTCCGCAGAAACCGGTTGCGGGGGCAGCACGATCGTTTTGTCTCACGCGAGCGGCCGCCACACGGCCTTTTCAATCGAAGGGAAGGATCGAACCATCACAGAACTGCGTCAACTTGGTGATTTTCGAAACGAGAACGTTAGGTTCGTCGAGGGCGAGACGAAGGACACGCTGCCGGGGTATCGCTTTGATGGTGAGCTTGACCTGGTGGTTCTGGATGGACCTCACGCTTATCCACTGCCGCAGATCGAGTTCGTGTATCTCTTTCCCGCCATCAGGCTCGGAGGATGGCTTGTCATAGACGACATTCAAATTCCCTCCGTTTACGAACTCTTTCGTTTCTTGCGTAAGGAATCATCAGTAGTAGTGTTAGAAGAAGTAGCTGTTCGCACGGCATTCTTCCGACGAGTCAGCGCACCTGACCGTGGACCCGACGGTTGGGCGTTGCAAGGCATGAACCAGCATTCGATCTTACGGTATTCCTGGCGGGACCGCCTCCGCGATTTACTTCGCCGCCCTTAGTGACTGCCAGTCAGGGCCCCTGCGTTCATCTAAGCGACATCTCTTTCTCCATTGACCCAGAAACAACCGACAATGGCGGGAACAATACGGGAACATCGCCGGGGCGAAAACAGCCTGCATCATCCCAGTCAGTCCCAAAACTGTTTCTTCGGAACTCTTTTTTCGACATCCACTTACGCTGATTCTGAACCACTTAGCTTAGTCGGTAAGCAGCCCTGAAAAGGCTGGCGTCGGCGGTTCGATTCCGTCCCTGGCCACCTCACTAATCCCTTCATAACTCAATACTTAACTGCCTGTCCTTCCGTCTGTGTCAGATTTGTGCCGTGGATTTCCCGGATCAATACGTCTTGCCGGTCTTGGTACTCCGGGGTCCACTTCGCATAGTAACGACTGATCGTGGCGGGGCTGTCCCCGAGAATGGCTGCTACCACCTCAAGTTTTCCGCCTTTCCCTAGAAGCTCGGATGCAAGCGTGTGGCGGAAGCGATGCGGATGCGCCTGCTTCACGCCAGCTTGCTTAAAGACAGCGGCCATGGTTCGCCAGGCGCCCTTCACCAAGCTACGCAGGTTGGCCGTATCTTTGGAAAAAAATCGTCGGTTGTCGCCCGCAGCACCTTTCGGTACCGGAAGCACCTCAAGAGCCTCGATCACAGCGCTGGGCAACTCTACCCGAATCATTCGATGATTCTTGATGGCGCGCTTTTCAAGCCGCATACCGTGGATGTGATCGCGCGATAAGGTGACTACGTCACTAATGCGCAAGCCGGCATACCGCATCAGGAGCGTCATGGCCCGGGCTCGTCGGCGCTCATAGCTCGTCCGGCCAATGTGATCGCAGGCCGCGATGATGGCAATCACTTCCGGTCTCGTGTACGGGACGATGTTGTTGGCCTCGATCATTCGCGGCCGCGTCAGGCTTCGCGCCGGGTTCTTGGCAGTCCATTCGCGATCGCGACAGAACTCGAAAAACTGCGTCAGCAGCTCCACTTCCTTGATCCAGGCCCAACCCGTTTTCCCACGCCACAACGTATACCGGTCCATCGTTTCGACGTTCACTTGGTCCAAGTAGTTGATGGAGGTATTGGCGCAGAAGTCTAGGAGGAAGCCAAGGAGGCGCTTGTACTTTCGCTTGGTCTCGGAAGCCTTGCCTTGGTGCTGCACTTGGAATGAGCTGACTGCATCGGCGATCGTCTTTCGCGGCTTTCCGGAGATGCGGTCTTCGATCTCCGTCAGTCGGCGTGCTGCCCGTTGCAGATCACGGGTTTTGAGGGTTAGTCGTACTCTTCGCGCCTCGGCCATGCCGCATGCCCATAGCGGGCACCTGCCACGGCACTTGAGGTGATTGGGTCCTTTCTTTCGGTCTGGGCACTTGTGAGAGTGCCTTCGTTGAAGTGTAAGCATGGCCGTCATTCTATCGTTCCCCGGGAGCGCTCGCGGTAAACACGCATCGCTACGGAAAAAGGAATTCGTAACTCGACTCTGCCGCGCTTGCCGTTCTTGCCCGATCTGCCGAGCTTGAGCACGCCGTCTTGATCCTGAAACCATCGCACAGCCGTAGATACGCTCAAACCCCACAGCTCCGCATAGAACTGCGGCGAGTAGTGCGGATCGACGACGATCGGCTCCGGCGACGTGATTTTCGACATCCTCTGCTCGACTCCTGTAGTTCAAATCGTCAAGAGCCGGAAGCTCGATTTTAGAGGGTTTGTAAAGCGATTTAAATAGCTTCTGGCGGAACTTTGGAGGCCTTTCACGGATGATCTTCGGAGTTCCTTCTGCCTAGCTGGGACCGGAATCCGTCCAAGTTCTGGCAGTGATGTCTTCTAAACTATTGCATTCATCGAGTTTTTGGCTGGATCATTCTGGATTCGAGACTCCGCAGGCATTGTTCCAGCTTCTCCACGGTTCTGCCGCGAGGCTTAGTGCGTCCGTTCGCGACGTCTCTGATGGTGTCGCGGTGCAGGCCGCTCTGGACCAAGCATTCAGCGAGTCGGTCCTCGTCGATTACCTTGCGGAGCCTGGCCCTAAGATTCTCGAGTTTCGTCTCCGCATCTGGAGCTCGATGCTTATCGCGGCTGGCTAGCCGCTTGAGGACGACCTCTTGCAAACTCAATCTGCGGAGGCATTCTTCTGCTGAGAACTGCGCCGGAGGAGAAACCGGAAGCTCGTGAAGCGGCAGTGTTCTAAAAACCTCGGGCTCACCCAACACAGCGCAAAGCAGCCCTTCAAGCTCTCGAATGTAGTTCTGATATTTCATAACCCACTCGACAACCTCGATTTGTTTCCGCTGATCCGGTCTGTACTCCCGTCCGAACGGGTTGCGCCACATTGGATTGAGCAAACGCACGAAAATTCTATCCCCCAGATCCAGGTGGTCTTCGGGGTGACGCCTCATCAGGGTCGTCAAATCGCGTTGCAAACGCGCGGTCGTGCGAATCAGTTCCGATAGCGTTGGGGCTTGGCCGATTTTTTTGAACACCGCTATTCTCCTTACGCCGCTGGCATTTGCCTGAGTGCACGCACCCTTCGATTTCAAGAAAACAGTGAATCCCAAGAGTGGGGCCTGACCAAGGCGCGCACCACAACGTAATAGCCTGATCCGCGGTGGGCGCATCGGTCAATCCGGCTGTTCGCCTTTACCTCAATCTTCCCGGAAAACAAGTGAACATGCCAACCCCCTGAGTCATAAGCCTTGTTCATGCATTGTAGCCCTCGCGCGCGCGAGTTAATAGTTAATTAAACTTAAATAGCGCCTGCGGAACGTCCACAAAATTTCGATCTGGCAAGTGGGAACACTCATCTCGCTCGTTCCCTGCCGACGCGCACACCTGATCACACCACGGTGTAGTCGGCTGGGCCAACAGGATGCGTCCCAATAAAGTAGAAGACCGTTCCAAAACCTCCGAGTCGCCAGGCCGAGGTGGGTAACCGGTAAGAAGGCTTCCAAGGCACAGTCACAAAGCGAGGGTTGGATGCGCTTGCTGTGTGGTCGGATTGGGATGGGTCAGGCGAATCGCGCGGCGAACATGGCGCCGCACCTGCAAGTGCAAACTGGATGTTTGGCCCACCCGCGGCGGTTTTTTCGGGTAGATCAGAGCCTCTCAGGGATTCGCGAAACGACTTCGTTTTCGTAGCCGAGTTTTATCTCAATGTTTCCGAAACCTCGTCTGCACACCAACTCGCTGATTCATAAGTATTGTTTCCACGCCGATGCCTCGCGCACGAGTATAAGTAAACACTACTCGGACCGGCGCATGCAAATTGGTCGCCCAAAACCAACAACCGCCCCCGCCCGGCTCTGACGAGAACGACACGCACCCCCCGAAGTCAAGATCGAGGGGCCACTCCAAGCGCCACGGGTTTTGCTCCAGGAAGGTGGAGCGGCGCTTGCCGTAAACAGGACATCGTCCCAAAAACGCTTGGGCGCCTCAAAGCGCGACGGACGAAGCTAGGCAGGCATCAGGACGATTCGGTTTCCTGCATCGCGCGCGAGGCGCTCGGGGGCGTCCCAAAAACCTAGCTCCCATCCGGCTCCCCGTTGCTTACGAAAACGATAAATCGCTCCCCCGGGGGGCCGGTATTGGGCATTAACGGTAGCTAAGTCATGAGAACATTACCTCCGGTGCGGTAGGAACATCAAGCTCCAGAACTAGCGCCGTAGCGGGCACGAATGTGGAACCCCGAGGCAACCGCGCTCCAGGGCAGCCACAGAAGGAGATGGGTCCCTCGCACGCATTCCGGCGCGACGAAACCCGGTATAATACTGGCCAAAGTCCAGGAAGTGATGTGGAAGCGCGGGTGATTTTTTCGGCGTGAGGCGGGGGAGGAAATGAGACTACTGCTTCTTCTGGCGGGCACGATGGGGGTGGCTTTCGGCCAGATCAATCCCGCCTTTCAGTGTTTCGCGAACAAGGTCGCCGTTCCGCCTACTCTTAGAGCCGAGGGCCTGACCGAGCTCACCGGCGACATTGTCATGACTTGCACCGGCGGAACTCCCACGCCGACCGGTCAACTTATCCCGACAGGCAACATCTCGCTTACGCTGAACACTTCGGTTACCAGCCGGATCCTTTCCAACGGCGGGAGCGAAGCATTGCTGTTGATCGACGAGCCGCAATCGCCAACCAACCCCCAAACTTTGTTCAAGCCATGCCCGAGCCTTGGCGGCTGTAATCTCTTCGGAACGGGCGGGGCGACGAGCCCCTATTTGGCTCCGAGTGGATTCAACCTCTACCAGGCGAGGCAGGTGAATGCGAATGCGGTGGAATGGGACGGCGTTCCGATCGACCCGCCGGGCACGACTGGGGTCAGGGTTATCAGGATCACCAATGTGCGCGCCAACGCCAACCAACTGAGCACTGCCTTATCGGGAACTACGCCCCTTCTGGCATCGGTCATCATCGGCGCCAGCACGGTCAACTTTAATCTCGGCACGCCCTCGCCCATCGGTCCGGTGGATATGGCGCACTTATTCACGGTCACTCCTGCCAGCGTGCCGGCCAACCAGAGTCAGTTTCCGGTAAACAGCCAGTTTGCTGTGATTCACGTCAATCCCAACGCCGAGATGGGAGTTTTCAGGCCGCGGTTCGTAGGCGATTCGCAGACGGCGTTTCAAACGTACTTGCCAGATCCGGCTGTCTCGGAATCGGGTTCCGTGATCCCCACATTGGCAGCGCCGCTCAATCAGTCCGGCCAGGCCGATCTCGCAACGTACTTCGGCGCGTTCTTCAACGGAGTTCCCGACGGTGTCAGCCTTTGGACGCCGGCGAGTACCCCGATTAAGGACTCGACCGGAGCCACAGTGGGAACGATCGTTCCACTGGGAGGGAAGGCCGATCCGGCCACGGGAACCGTGCAATACACTCCGAGTAATGGTCAGGCCATGGTTATCTATGACACTCTCCAGAGGCTTTCGGGAGAGAATCGCAAGGGGTTGACTGCCGATATTCCCGTTGGGCCGGTTTTCACGGCTCCCGTACAACCGGGAAATGTCACGGTGTTCTTCTCTTATCTGAACAGTCCCTTCACCCAGACCACACTGTTTACGCCGCAGTTTCCCCTCGCGTGTCCTATTCCCTGTTTTTCGTCGCCGGATCCCGGGATTGTAGCGAGAAACAGTGACGGCACCAGCCACGATCCAGGGGCGGTGGCTTTCACTATTTACGATCCAAGCGCGCCGCAGCAATTGATGTCTTATGATTCAGACAATAGACTCGTGTCGCATCATAGCGATCCGATTCTGGTTCCAGCGAGCCTCACCGCCCACATCGTCTCGCCGGGTCTCCCGGTGTCCGGCGTCTCGGTGACCAAGGATCCGTCGGCGACCTGGCTGAACGTCGCACTGAATCAAACCACCACTCCCGTCACGGCCACCATCACCGTAGACCCCGCACAGCCTGTCGGCAACTACTCGGCGAATCTCACGTTCCAGTCGTCGAAAGTTTCGGGATCGGTGGTGCTTCCTGTGAACTACACGGTGGACACCGGTGTCCCGTGGTTCACGCGCTACGGCGTCAAGAACGCCGCCAGCTACGTCAACGACGTGGTCTCGCCGGGCGAGCTGTTTTACATCGAGGGCAATCACTTCGGCCCGGCGGCGTATGTCGGTCCGCAGCTCGGCTCTGATGGCCGGGTGGCCACCACGCTTGCCAACACGCAGGTGCTGTTCGACGGACAACCCGTGCCGCTCTACTACACTGCTGCGGGTGTAATCACAGGATTCGCACCCTTTTCGCTGGATGGCAAGAGCATCACCAGCATCCAGGTGGTCTCGAACGGCGTGGGATCTCCTCCAGTGAACGTGCCCGTGCTCGACGCGGTCCCTGGGATTTTGACGTCCGACAGCAGTGGAGGCGGTCAGGGCGTGATTTCCAATCAGGACAGCTCGACCAACGGCCCTGGCAATCCGGAGTCGCCGGGAAACAAAATCCTGCTGTGGGGAACCGGAGGCGGCCAAACCAATCCTCCGGGCCGCGATGGCGCCTTCAGTGGGATAGGAGCTCCGGTGGCGAACCTGAAACTACCGGTGCACGTCTTCATCGATGGGCAACCTGCCACGGATGTTTCCTACGCGGGCGCCGCGCCGACCATCGTGGAGGGCGTGTGGGTGATCCAGGTCCGCATTCCGCCCAACGCGCGGCGTAATGCGAACCTGCCAGTCGTGGTGCAGATAGGCGATAAAACGACCCAGCCAGGTGTGACTGTCGCAGTGAAGTGATTCTGTGCGAACTACGAAATACTTCGGGTGGAGCCTGGATCGATAGGCCGACTGCCTTTTGGACCGGCGGTAGTCGCATAGCGTTTCAAAAACCATTTCCTTTTTCAGCGACACAATCCGAACTCTGTTGTTGTCATCCGGAAAATCTGATGAATCGAGGTGTGACAAAACCGTCTCCCACCCCTTTCGGCGTGCGAGACTAAGAGCGCTCGAAGCGTGCAGCCGGTAGGTTAGGCCAGGGTTAAGGTACGTTGTGCATCATTATCGGCCTCAGGCTCTAACCGAGATTTGACCAAAGCGTCAGGCCTGTTCTAAGACGCCTTATCGGACCGTCCGATGTATCTATATGCGTCCGTGGCCGTGGTTTTCTCTCATGTGTTTCCTGACCGCATGTTCAACCGCTCCTCCTCAGATCAGCGAGCGGCAAGTCACACGAGGAGTCGGTGTCGCGACATCCGCTGTTATCTCCCGAGATGGGACGACGATCGCTTTTGCGGCCGCTGCGAAAGGTTATACCAACCCTCAAATCTGGGCGGTCCGGGACGCCGGAGTCGGAAGAAGACGAAAACCGCCTACGCCCCAACGCCAGCATCATAACGCCTAAAGCACTCATTTCACGACGCCCGTCGTCAACTGTTCTAAATAGAACGCGCACGATAGCTACTCATGCAGTACGGCAAAGCGGCTGATGGAATAGCCCAGCGCTCCACCCATAAACACGTCCGAGGTGAAATGGGCCGACAAGGCAACCCGCGAGAATCCCACTACAGCAGCGCCGCCGTAAGCCACGTACGGTACCCAACGATGTTGTTTGCCGTAGCGCCGCGCTATCACGGTGGCGACGGAGAAGGCCGCAATGGTATGTCCAGACGGGAAGCTCCCGTTCGAGTGGAAGTTGTGGGTGTTGTCCTCAAACCACGTGTCGGAGAAATTTCCATTCAGCGGTACGGCAGCCGGGCGTGAGCGGCGGTCGATATCTTTCATCACCGTGGTCAGAATCTCGGCGTCGGCCAAAGCTTCGCCAGCCAGGAGTGCCGTGGATTTCATCTTCCGGTCGTTGCGAATCAATCCAGCGACATAGAATGAGACCGGCGGCACGATGATTCCGATCGACGTGGCGTTGCCGGACAAAACGCTCTTGAATCCGTCAAACGATGACGTGCGGCGGAAATACGGAGCGTCGTGTGGATCCAGAGCCACTAGCGCGGCGGTTGTCCCCACGACTGCTAGAGTGGGAATCCAGTGTTTCCCTTCGGCGAGCTTTACCGGAAACGTCCAGATCTGCTTTTGATCACTGGCCAGATTGGGAATGAGCTTCACCCACGAAACCGCACGGCCAGCGTCCGGTTGGGAAGCCGTCTGCGACCCGGGCTGCGAGAAATCGGGGATCTGTCCAAAGAGAGGGCCAGAAAACAAAGTCAGCAGCGCCACTCCGCTCACTTCTTTTATTCCGGTCATACAAACTGGGCCGTTTTCTTCCAGTCTCGCCCCTCAGACTACCACGTAGCCGTTCGATGCGAATTATGAGTCTCGGTCACTGCTTGGGAAGTCGCCAAACCGTAAACTGGCCCGAACATGCGTGCAAGGCCGAGCGAATCGATGTGGGACATTAACGGAAGTTGGGGCTGGTCAGATCACCAAATGCACCGCTTCGGGCAAGAAACCGTGATACTGCGCCTGTCGCAGCTCGTAGCAGCAGCGGGTTCCGCTCGGCGGCTATAGGCGGGATTCCTGATTCGAGAGTTTGGAGTGCGCAGTTCGATCTGGGATGTAGCGCTGGCGCGGGGGCACGTTCAAAGGAATCCTGGCGAACTGGCTTCGCAAGCGATCATCGATAGCGCTCGCGATGCGCCGGGCGATGTTCGGGCGCCAGCCAGAGGCGGAAACCGAGGCAGACGATGAGGAGAAGCGCTCCCCCTGCGACTAGGCGATCCTTCTGTCCGCTATAGCGCAGGAGCTCCCCAAAAAGTACGACGGCACCGAGCCCGACAAGCAGAAGCGAAATGCCCCGGTGAAACCGGCGTAATTCTGAATCGAACCAGGAACGAGGCCGGTATTCGATGGCGCGGCCCTCGCTGGAATCTGTGCAGCGGCTCTTCATCGCGCAGCTGTTGCAGGCGTGAGCCGCGGCGCGATAGAAAACCGTTCCTCGCGCATAATCCGCTTCCGCGCGAACCAGTTTCTCATTGTTCGGGCAGGTCCATAAGTCGGCCGTAGCATCATACTGGAACCCAGCGACATGCAGCCGCTCCGAACGGCGATGGGAATGCCGGGCGACGCCTTCAAAACATGCCGCCGCGAGTAGCAGGAAGAGGCTGTAGGATACGACAACCAGGATTTCCGTATCAATCCCGCTCATCTGGCGCCCCCACAGTCACGATTTCCGTGAAGAGTACTTCGCTCGTCTGCGGGGGCTGTCTGCGCTTCATCGCGTGGCGCACACCGATCCAGCAGATATACAGCACTGGGATCGCACCTCCTGCAATAAAAACGACATCGCCCGGAAGGCGCAGCCATTCAATAAGACTGTTTTGAGGGTTGCCGATGAATTTCAGCGAACGAGCGTCATAATAACCAACACTCACTGCGTGATAGAGCTGCAGGATGCCGAGCGGAAACAGCGTCGCAAAGACCATCCACGCAAGGCCGAGGTTCAGGCACCAGAAGCTTGTCTTCGCGGCGCGTTCGGGCCAGTGCCTCTCGGGGATCAGATACCGTAGCGCGAACAATGCAAGGCCAACCGCCAGCATTCCGTACACGCCCATCATGGCGGCATGCCCGTGATTGGCTGTGAGCGCCGTCCCAATCTCGAAGTAAGACACAACCGGAAGATTGATGAGGAAACCGAAAATGCCAGCACCCAGAAAGTTCCAGAACCCGACCGATGCCAGGAACATCACCGCCCAATAGTGTGGGAACGCAGTTGCGGACTTCCCCTCTTGCCGGGCACCAAGCTGCAGGAAGCTCCATGCTTCGAGCGTCAGAAACGTCAGAGGAATGACTTCTGCCGCGGAGAAGAATGCGCCCAGCGCCATATGCTGGGCCGGCTCACCTGAAAAATAGACGTGATGCATAGAGCCGATAACGCCGCCGGCAGAGTAGAGCAATATATCAAGGTAGACCATGGTTAGCGCGATTCGCTCGTCAACAACCCCGATCAGGACGAAAATGTAGGCCACCATGATGGTCGTGAAGAGTTCGAGGAAATCCTCCACCCACCGGTGGACCACCCAGAACCGCCAGAAGTCGGTTGTCGTGAAATGCGATGCGGGATGCGCCAGCAGTCCCACTGCATAGAACGCGGGAATCGACAGCGCGGAAAAGAAGAACAGCCACGGAAGATTGCCGCGATGTTCGGTGTCCAGGCGGCGTCGCATGCCGCGGAACAGGATGGCGACCCAGATCAGCAGGCCGAGCGTAAGGAGAATCTGCCAAAAGCGCCCGAGATCGAGGTACTCGAATCCCTGGGCGCCAAACCAGACCCAGGCATTGCGCAGCTGCCCCTGGATGCCTGCGTATTCCCCAGCGAGGCTTCCGAACACGACAACTGCAAGCGCGCCAAGCAGGCCATAGGAGAGGATGTGCTGCCCTCGTGGCTCGTAGCCAGTGATCATCGGCACCAGGAAAATCCCGGCTGCCAGATACGAAGTTGCAACCCAAAATATCGCGAGTTGCAGATGCCATGTGCGCGCGATGTTGTACGGAAACAGGCGGCCGAGGTCGATTCCGAAAAAGCTCCCGAGATCGGCCCGATAATGCTGTGACGCACCACCGACGAGTGTCTGTATCAGAAACAGCGCCGCCATGGTCAGGAAGAACCATGCGCAAGCGCGCTGTGCGGGAGTCACGGTGATCTGGTCTGGTGCGCGGAAGCTTACGGTTTGCCGGTCGCGCCCGTGCCAACCGAGAAAGTTCCAGCGCCCAAACGCAGCCAGGAGCAATCCGATGCCTCCCAATAGGGCAATGAGGGAGAGAACGCTCCAGACGATCGCATCGGCCGTGACCTGATTGCCGACCAGTTGTTCGGGCGGCCAATTGTTCGTATACGAGTACGCCTTTCCCGGACGCAGAGCCGCCGATGCCCAGGCAGACCAGCTAAAAAACGAGGTCAGTTGCCGTATCTGTTCTCTATCTGTGATCGCCGAGGGACGAAGCCCGTATTTCGTCGAAGGCTCGCCGAATAAGCTGCTGTATTCTGACTGAAGCTGGTGGAACGCGCGCGTCTGCGCTTCTGTAAATGTAAGAACGGCGGTTCCACCGTTATACTGGTTGGTTTTGAATTGATCGATCGTCGCGAGGCGCGCGGTGCTGGAGGAGGGCCCGCCAAGCATATTTAGAACAATAAGCGCGGCGCGGTGCAGATAGTCGGCCGTGAAATCCGGGCCGAGATAGGCACCGTGCCCGAAAATAGAGCCGTACTCCATCAGCCCGTTCTGCAGAAATACGCCTTGCCCCGCGAGAACGTCCTCTCTTGTGAATAAGAGGTTCCCGGCTGAGTCCACGGTCCGTTCGGGTATGGGCGGTTCTCCGGTGTAGGTTTGCCACGCCAATAAACCGAGTATTAAAAACCCGAACAAAAAAACAATGACAACTGCCTGAACCCACGTACGTGATACCAGCAAGCCTCGTCTAGGCTGAATCGGCATGGATTCCTCCTTCACGACCTGATTGCACAGCGGCAGCAACCGCAGCTTTCTTGATTCTAGGACTGTTACAGTACCCGCATATCAAGTGGGATCGCGGGAAAAGGGCGGTCCGTAGGCGAGCACGTACAGTCCGCGGTGGATAGCAAGCGCATCGCAGAAAGTCGAATCCAACGGTGCTCACAGCCTTCGAAACGCGCAACTGACTCGGCTGGGAGGTTCGCAACCAACATGGCCTGTTATTTCCAATTATCGGTAGCTCTCACGAGGTAGATCCGGAGGTAGCTAATCAGGAAAGGCAGGTGTCCAAGCCTGCTACACATCGTCGGGGACCAGTCCCTGGCGCGCTGCGTAGCGGGAGAGCTCGGCCATGGTGCGGAGACCAGTCTTGTCAGCGATGTTGTTTCGGTGAAATTCCACTGTGCGTGGAGAGACGTTCAACACTGTGGCCGCCTCTTTGAGCGTTTTGCCCCGGGCCAGCAACTGAAGGACTTGCCGCTCGCGGAAGGTCAGTTCCGGGCCCTGCTGCTTTCCGGGGTGATTCATCAAACTCTGCAAAACACTATTGGCGATTCGGGGTGTAACGTACGTGTGACCGTCTATGGCTGCTCGGATTGCCGTAATTAGCTCGGCGCTCGCCGAGGCCTTGAGCACATAGCCCGATGCGCCCAGCCGAAATGCCTCTGTGGCGATGGTCGCATCAGGATTTGCCGTCAAAAAGACGAATCTTGTAGCGAGTCCGCTGGACCTGATCTGGCGCAATGCTTCAAGTCCATTCAACAGAGGCATGCTGATGTCTGAAACAACCACCTCAGGCTTAAGGCGGAGGACCTCGTCAACGAGGACGCGTCCGTCCGTGGCGATGGCCTGAAGGTCGAAATGCCGCGCCAGGAGTTCCCTCATACCTTCCAGCACGATCGTGTGATCGTCCGCGAGCACAAGCCGGGTGCGGCTCATTCATCCTCCGGGAGGGGCACCACTACTTGAACACGCGTACCTTCCCCTGGGATGGAACTGATCGACAGCGTCCCATTCACTCGCCGCGTACGTTCTTCTATGCCCAAGAGCCCCAAGCCTGATCCGTTGCGAACATCGTCAATCAGAAACCCCTTTCCGTCATCGATCACGGTCAGGCTTAGGCTAGGGTTACGATCGTCAGTCTGCACGCCGGCCAATAAGACGGTCGCATTCTTGGCACCCGAATGCTTTAAGACGTTGTGCAAAGCCTCCTGCGCGGTCCGATACAAAACTATCGAAACCTCGCGGGGAATGGAAGCAGGCAAGTCCCGCGCTGAGAATTGCGTCGGAATACCACTGTGCTCGGAAAACTCGCGGCAGTGAGATTCAAGTGCAGCCGGCAAGCCAGTAATCTCAAAGTCACTAGAATGATATGCGTGGGAAAGGTTTCGGACATGTTCGGTCACGTTCAAGATGTCATCGTGTAATGCTCGCATGCGATTGTCGTGGTTGGCCGGGTCCTGGTCCCGGCGCGCCTCATCGACTCTCATCCCAAGCACAGCGAGCCGTTGCGTCACGTCGTCGTGAAGTTCTCGCGCGATGCGACTGCGTTCTTCTTCCTGAGCAGTCAGCAGCTGCCCGGCGAGAGCTCGGAGCCGATCCTCAGCAAGCTTCCGGTCCGTGATATCCATAAAGGCGCCGATGCTCCGAACGGGAAGTCGTCCGCTGGCCGTCGGACGAAAGACTGCCTGGCTGTTCCACGCCACCCAGCGTATCTCCCCATCCGGGCAGACGATTCGGATTTCATCGTGTGCGCGGCCGTCGCCAGCTGGATCCATTAGCTGAGCCATGAGGCTGTTGGTGCGGCCCCGATCGTCGGGGTGGACTAGGCCAAGCGCATCAGAAATGGACCTTATCGAGCCAGCTGGCCGGCACATAATTCGGTAACCCTCTTCGTTATAGACGATTTGGCCGCTTGCGAGATCAAGATCCGCGATGCCGACATGCGCAGTCTCCGTAGCGAGTCGCAGCCGCTCTTCGCTGAGAGTTTTGGTTTTCATTGAATCGTAAAACTGGCATCCCAAAAGGGCCACGAGGATTGCAGCGCTGGAGAAAACCGCCAACGCTAGCAACTCCTGAGGGCCCTTAAGGGCAAAGGAGAACTCTGGATCGAGAAAAAAATACCAGGCACAGATCACACTCAAAGCCGCAGCTATCAAACTGGGTAACAGGCCCCCGAAACGACCGGCCAACAGAATGGCTAGAGCGACGAACAGAAAACGCAAATTCGGGCCGACGAGAGGCTCCAGCAGCAACCGCGCGCCTAACGCGATTGAAACCAAAACGACAGCCACGCTATAGCGCCAAACCGCAGATTCTTGATGGGACCTGATTGACTTCCACCAGGTAGCCCAAGCCTTATCCACGCCCAAAGAGGAATCTTCGTTGAGCCCCGGATCAAGCCCCGCAGACCGAAACTCCTCCCTAATCGTCGCCATAGCCGCCTTTGCGAAACGTGAAGATTTGATGACTGCGCTGTTTCAACATTCTACGCCTACCGATGACCTGCGCCCGACCTCGTGATTTTACGAGGCCTGCCCCTGGGGAATCCCCGAGCTTTGGACTAAGGGCCGGTCGCCTTATGCTGATTAAAACCCGCTAATTCTTGAGCATGGGTTTGGGAATAAAGAACCGCTCTAGGAAGAGGTTTCCAGGTGGAGGAAGTTGAGAAATGAAAGTCCAAGAGATCATGACGAAGGACGTTTCCTTCTGCCATCCCGGAACCAACGCCGCCGAAGCCTCCGAGATCATGTGGACGAGAAACTGCGGAGTGCTGCCAGTCGTTGACGGCAGTCGAGTCGTGGGCATGATAACGGACCGTGACCTGTTTATTGCGCTGGGAACGAGCAATAGAAATGCGGCGAGTCTAACGGTGGGGGAGGTCATGAACCGGGATCTATGCTCCTGCGAGCCGACGGACGACGTGCGCAGTGCGTTGAAGACCATGGCGCAGCGACAGGTACATAGGCTTCCGGTCGTGGAAAAGGACGGTGCTCTGAAGGGAATTTTATCGATGGGCGACATTGTGCTCCGGGCGGAGACCGGCAACGTAACAAACGAGCATGTGATTAAGACGATGAAAGCAATCTGCAGTCGCCCGAATGAACGAAAAGAGAGCCAGCCACAAGCAGCCGAATCGAAGCACGCAGTGGCATAGAGTGTGGAAATGAAAGTCGAAGCAATAGCCTTGACGCGAAGCCCTGACGGGCCAATCTCGGAGGAGCCGATCCGTAACGCGGGAGGAATGCTGGGGGAGTTCGTTATGCCGCCCGTCAACTCCCGCGGCGGCTCGGCACACAGACACGGGAGTCGTTGGGGAGTGGTCTTGGCAGGCGGAGACGGGATGCGCCTCAGGCCGCTGACGAAACTGATCTCGGGCGACGACCGCCCCAAGCAGTTCTGCCCTCTCTTCGATCAGCACACACTGTTAGCCCAGACGTTGCGTCGAGCGGAACGCAGCATACCCCGGATGCAGTTAATGGTTTCCCTCACCAAGAACCACTCGAAGTGGTACTCGCAAGAAGCTGGATTGCATCTATCGCAGCGCGTGGTGCAGCCCGCCAACAAAGGCACGGCTACCCCCATTCTGCACAGTCTACTGAGTCTCGCCCGGCTGGATGAGGAAGCCCTCATGGCGATTCTCCCTTGCGATCACCACTATGCCGACGAGCAGTCATTTACATCCGCCCTGGAGTGTGCGTTCGAGGCCGCAGCAGAACGGAGGGACTTTGTTTTCCTGCTGGGCGCCAAGCCAAACTACCCGGAAGTCGAGTATGGGTGGATCGAGTTGGGTTCGCACCTCGGGCAGGAGGGGAGCCGCCTGTTCCGCGTGCGTCAGTTCTGGGAGAAGCCGATCATCGATGTCGCTCGCAACCTGCTTGAGCGAGATTCAGTTTGGAACACGTTCGTCATGGTGGGACACGTACGGGCCTATCTGCAGCTGGCGCAGGCCACTGTTCCCAATCTGTTAGCGATGCTCAGATCGGCACATATGTGGGCGCGGAAGGAAACTTACATTGAAGATTCGCTTTACGAGCGCCTCGCTCCCGTCAACTTCTCGCAGGACATCCTGTCCGCGGTGCCTGACAAACTGGCGGTGCTCACATTGAATGATGTTGGCTGGAGTGATTTGGGTGATCCGGGACGCGTCGTGATGGCGGTTCGAGAAAGCGGTCTTAATCCGCCTTGGATACGCGAGTGGAAACCCGCCCGAAAGCGGATTCCCTCTGCTGCGCGCGTGACGGCGGCCGTCGCGTAAAGCGTTCTGCAATGTCATTTAACGCTGGATCAGCAACCTCGAATGAAGGATATTGCGCGACTGCTGGGGATTACCACGTCGAGCTGAGGCCCTACCAAGACCAGTGGGAATACCAAATCGTTTCGCTTAAGGAGCACAAAGTCCTTCAAGAAGGGATAACGCCCCGATTCGAGCAGTGTCGGCAGGAAGCGATTTTAACGGCTAAACGTCTCGCCTCGTCCTTAAAATGGGATACGGTCCAATGGCTGCCACTCCACGCGGGGAGATAGTCTTGATCTGCACCTAACTCGCGTGCGTGGATGATATTCAAAATCGTACCACAGGCACGCGGCCGCAGGTGCGCTCTACCTGGCAGGTTTGGCATCAACGTGTCTCGAAAAGATTTCTTTTCAAGCACTCAAAACTGAGCTCTCTTGGTTGTCATCTGAAAACCAGATGGATCAAGCCATGACAAAACCGTCTTCAAGCCGGTTTGAGGATTTCGATCCCGAACCACGTGAGATCCGATTCCGCATCTTCGTTTTGGATTCACTTCGCAGTGGGGTGTTCCATCCTCCACTGCACGTAGTTCCCAAGGAACTCGCAGTCTGAGCCGATCATCATGAACTCCACGGCGACTACTACCTCCTGAATTGAGGCAAGAGTGAGCCTATCTTCCAGGTCGATTCGATCTACGATTCTCGCGATTTCGAGTTCGTGATCGTTGGATGGAGGCATAGATCACATTGCGGATTTTCAAGAAGGAAGGGGACAACCCGGTTGGGTCATGACCCCAAGCGTATTCGCTCCGGTCAGCATGCCGCTCCTATGGCGGACTCACACGCGTTCGACCGGGGATTGACGGTCCGCACATTCGGCCTGAACCCGCGCAATCCCCGGCATCAGATGGGACGAGTTCTCGGAGGAAGAAACTCATCGCGATCCTGAGCAGATTTTAAGCGGCCTTTCTGAGGCCGTCAATCCTAGTATCGAAAGATAGCTTGTGATGAGGGAGGATTTCCACAGGTTTTCAACTGGTTCCGCGCTTAATCACTCAGCCACAGAGTATCTCGTCAGCGGCACTGACTACGAGCGGAGTCAGCAGAGAGGCGCGGGAACGATGGATTGTAGTCGAACGCAGCGTAAGCGTTGCCGCCTTGCTTGCCGCGTATCTTTCCGCGCGGCGACCCGCTGCCGTGGATCCCGTCGTCGCGTTGCGAAACGAGTAGATGGACAATTCTTCGGTCGGAAAAACTTCATCCTGACACCAACTGTTATGTCGCATTATCGTCAGTGGTTCCGTTTTCGACCCGGATTCAACGAACCGCCCGTTCACGGAATATGGCGTTATGATCTCCGGGATCAGGATCACGACAAAAGCAATTGCGCCGACCGCCGTGGCTGGCGTTGCTGTAACCGATAGATGCCTGCTGCCAATCCTATGAGCGCTGCATTATTTCTTAATCGTGGCTAGCCAGTTGGTCACCACCGTCACCGGAGTCGGACCCGAGATCACCGGTTGATTGATCGCCAAGAATCGTTGCCCGTCTGGGCTTAAGTCCCAGTAAGGAGTCATGGTTGTGAACCCGGCCGCGGGGTAAATCGGCATATCGAACAAGGGTTTCGGAATGTCCGCCTTGAATGATACGCTGCTGCCATCCACCTCCACCGACATCACCTTGTTCGTTGGACTCAAGTAGAACAGCTCTTTCCCGCTGCGATTCCAGCGGGGCTGATAGGCGCCCGCATTGGAGACCATCCATTTGCCGCCCGTTTCCACGCCGGGCGTAAAAGGCCGAACATACAGCTCGGTCCGCCCCGATTCATTCGACACATACGCGATCCACTTGCCATCAGGGGAAAACTTTCCCTGTACTTCGGTGAACGGTGTTGCCAGGAACGGGAACGGCTTCCGCTCTTTTCCATTCAACGGAAGAACCCAGAGGTCCGTTCCACCAGCGCCGCCGAGCGTTGCATATAGGAGGTATTTCCCATCCCTCGACCAGTCTTGCGGGCAGGCGCTTGACTTGTTATGGATCAGCACCTCCGGCTCGCCCGTTCCATTGGAAGCTTTTCGTAGAAGTGTGGAATTGCCTCCACCGGAGCAGTAGGCAATCTGACTTCCATCGGGCGACCACACTGGATCGTCGTCAGACGAGGCATCGAAGGTCAGCCGTGTGTTGGAATTTCGTGCCAGATCGAACACCCACACGTCTCGCTGTCCAGCCTCAATGTGAGTCGCGGCGCGGGTGCCATCGTGGGACAGCGCGAGCTGGTCATAGAACGCGGCATCGCCCACATCATTGAGCCGTTTCCCCGTCCGGTCGAACCAGCTCAGCCGGCGGGTTTGCCCTTCCCCCGTCCGGTACGCCAGAGTGCCGCTTGCCGACGCCGTAAAGTAACCGCCTGAGCCGGCGCTACCGACCTTTTCTGCAACAGGAACCGGCTCTCCAACGAGCGCTAGTTTCTTCACGTCGAACGGTTGCGCCATCAGGGTCCCATCGCGCAAATACAAGAGCCGCCCTCCGGCCGGTTCATCCGTTGCAACGAAGACTGCTCCGAGGCTCGATGGCAGAATCCGCTGCGGCAGAGGATCCGTCGGCTTCATATCGATGGAACCGGGATAAATTCCCGCGGTATTTGGATCGTTGCCCGCGCGCAGGTAGATGAAATGCTCGCCGTCCGGCATGAACACAGGGAAGCTGTGGGAACTCTCTTGATGAGAGTTATCGATATTAGACAACGGCACCGCCGTTCCGCCAGAAGCCGGAACGCGCCGAAGCCCGCCGTTGGTCTGGCGGTTTCCGAAGACAATGACCCCGCCTGCGCTCCATGTGCCCATTCCGGCATTGCCCTGGACTTCGGTCAGCGTCACCGGAGGCGCCGCGCCGGCCGCGTCCACCTTCTTGAGCTTGCCCCCGTCCGAAAATCCGATTGTTCTGCTATCCGGAGACCAGAATGGGCTGGTCGCATTCTCGGTCCCCGGAAGCATGCGCGCCTCCAGTGTGTCCATGGAGCGCACCCACAGCCGATTCGTTCCGTCCGGCTCGTTAGCTGTGACGGCCAGTTTTCGTCCGTCCGGCGAGAGCGCCAAGTACAAGGACAGAGCACTACTCTCCTGAGGAACGCTGATCTGGAATCGAAGCGTGTCCACCGCCGCCGCCTTCTCGCGAAAATGAATGAATCCGAGCACAACTGCGGCGAGTAAGCCGGCGCCAGCCACGGCCCACGCTAGCCCCGCACGTGAGGGCGGGGGAACTGCGGCGACTGCAACCTGACTCTCGTCACCGATGAGCAACTTCGCATCTGCGATATCGTGCAGTCGCTCCTTCGGATCCTTCTTCAAACAACTTCGCAGCAATCGCTGTAAGTGCGGTGGAACCTTCCTCCAGTCCGGCTCTCTTTCTATCACCGCGGCGAGCGTATCGGTCACCGTCTCACCCGCGAAGAGCCGCTTCCCAGCGAGAAGCTCATAAACTACCACCCCGAACGCCCAGATGTCGGCCCGCTTGTCCACCGGCTTGCCGCGAGCCTGCTCGGGAGCCATATACCCCGCCGTGCCGAGAATCACTCCAGCCTGCGTCGCCGCCATGCTGATCGTAGGAGAGTCCTCGGATTGTTCGACTGCCGCCGCGTTCACCTTGGCCAGCCCGAAATCCAGCACTTTAACCGTGCCGTCGTTCTTGATCTTGATGTTGCCGGGCTTCAAATCGCGATGGACGATACCCTTCTCATGCGCTTCGGCCAATGCATCGGCGATCTGGCTTGCGATGCGTACGGTTTCGTCGAGCGGCAAAGGTCCCTTAGGACTCTCACCCTCCACGAGTTCCATCACCAGGTAATTCGTGCCAACATCGTAAAGCGCACAGATATTGGGGTGATTTAATGAAGCGATCACGCGAGCTTCGCGCTCAAATCTCTCGCTGAACCGCTCCGCCGAGACTTTGATCGCGACGTCGCGTCCGAGCCTTGTGTCGCGAGCGCGGTAGACTGTGCCCATTCCCCCGGCGCCGATGGAACTCAGGATCTCGTACGGACCGAGCTTCTCGCCCACGGACACACGCATCACGATGTTGCTTATTCTACTCCTTTGAACGGGGCCGAAACGGATGGAGCTCATGGTGGCCCGAATTTCGCTCGTCGGCAGGTAAGTGCGCGGGCTGCCCATTATTCACGATCAAACGGAAGCGCGGCCTTCGGAGATGCGGCCAACTCCTGCGGCTATCCCCGCAACCACGTTGGAAAGAGGCCGAGCGCCCCAAGCCTCGAACATCACGCTAGCGAACGATATTAGCCATTATCGGAAGCACTCAAGATCCGGCCGTCGGCATCGTCTTAGCTTCCCTTATTGGCTATTATCGGGCAACAAACTATCGCCTAGGAGCAGTGCAGCGAACCATCTCATAAGACCAGTAGATGATTACTAAGAGTTATGGAAGGGTGGCCGACAATACGGACAGAAACTAATCTGACGCTTCCCCAGCGCCCTTTTGACCACACTTCCGGTTTGGCCGCAAATCATTACTTGGACTGATCTGACGCGCCAAAGCGTAAAGCCAGTACTTCACATGCCGGAGTCAGTGGCGATTGTCGCTTTTGAAGGTTCTCCTGCGAGCCAGCTATGGATTGCAGTCCGGCCTCACCTGCGGACTTCTCGATTGCGATAAGCTGATTCAAACGTTATGTCGCGATAGGCCGCGTGACACGACTTGATCCACCGAACGCATGAACTCGGACGAATGGACGATTGCAAACGATTCGGGCCGTTGGGCTCTTGCTCCTGGCACGCAGGTTGCGTCCTACCGAATCGAGGCCCCACTCGGCGAGGGTGGGATGGCAACCGTCTACCTCGCGATCGATACCAAGCTCAATCGGCCCGTGGCGATCAAATTCCTCAGTGACACTCTAGCCGACGCCGCGGCGCGACGTCGGTTCCAGCGCGAGGCACAGATGGCCTCGTCCCTGAACCATCCGCACATTCTGACCGTTTATGATGTCGGCGAATTTGGTGAACGCCAATACCTGGTGACCGAGTTCGTCGATGGCGGCACGCTCAAGCATTGGGCTCATGCAGAGAAGAGAAGCTGGCTGGAAATCGTGGAGCTGCTCACGGGCGTTGCGGACGGTCTAGCGGCCGCTCACGGCGCTGGGATTCTGCACCGCGATATCAAGCCCGCTAATGTTCTTGTGGCGAAAAACGGCTACGCCAAGCTGGCCGATTTCGGTCTAGCTAAACTTTTTGACAACAGGCCACCTTCAGACGAAACGCGGACGATGGGTGATGTCCAGACGCGAGCCGGTGTAATCGTCGGAACAATCGCCTACATGTCGCCGGAGCAGGCTTCCGGCAAGCCCCTGGACCACCGCAGCGACATCTTTTCATTCGGCGTGTTGCTGTATGAGCTGCTTGCCGGTCGGCGACCGTTCGGAGGGGACACCGAACTGGAAGTGCTAAAGACGGTTATCCACGGTACGCCGGAACCATTAGCCGGCGATGTGCCCTCGCCATTGCGCCTGACAGTCGAGAAGGCTCTGGAGAAGGATCCAGAAGAACGCTATCAAAGCATGCGTGACGTCGTTGTGGATTTGCGGCGGGTTGCGCGGCAGGGGCCGGTAGGCGGATCACAGTCGTACATGGTTAAATCGCGCGCGCTATGGTCAGTCTGGGCAGTGGCGGGTGTGGTGACAGCGAGCGTTTTGGCCGCTGGCTTCTGGTTTTACCTTCGCGGGGCCGCGGATCCCAAAAACCCGCTGGAAGGCGCCACGTACACGCAAATCACTGATTACGTTGGGGACGAAACAGGAGCCGCGCTTTCGCCGGACGGTCAATGGGTCCTGTTCGTTTCCGACAGGGATGGTGCTAATAATGTTTGGCTAGAACGAGTGGGTGCCGACACACCCCTGAATCTCAGCCAGGGCAAGTATGCGCCACACTCCCGCACGAACCGCGATGGTGGGTTTACCGGTGACGGTTCGGAGATCTGGCTGGCTGGACCTCCGCCACCGACGGACCGGCTGAGTTTAATTCAACTAACGGGCGGTCCCCTCCGGCCTTTTCTGGACGACAAAGCCGTTACGGTCGAGTGGTCCCGGGATCGCACTCGCTTGCTCTTTTTCCGTAACACCAATGGCGATCCACTATTCGTTGCGGACCGCGACGGTACAAATCCCCGGCAGATCTACATCGGTTCGGCGAGCGAGCATAATCACTTCCCCGCCTGGTCGGTTGATGGAAAGTGGGTTTATTTTGCGCATGGGGAAGTTGTGAATTTTCGGTTCGATCTCTGGCGCATAGCCGCGGATGGTGGACAGCCGGAGAAGCTTACCCACCACAACAGCTACGTTGGTTATCCAACGCCCATTGACGCTCGCACGGTGCTCTATGTAGCCGAAGATCAGGATGGAGGGCCATGGCTTTTTGCTCTGGACGTGGTGCGCAAAACTACGCGTCGCATTAGCGCCGCGCTGGACCGCTATACCTCGCTCTCCGCCAGCGCTGACGGACGCCGATTAGTGGCTTCCGTTGCTCATCCATCCGCGACTTTATGGAGCGTTTCCATTCTTGAAAACCGCCTAGCGGATGAGGGTGATGTGACTCAATTCTCAGTCCCTAACGTGCGGGCTCTGTCACCCCGATTTGCTGGCACGACTTTATTCTATTTGTCCTCGCAAGGTGGCAACGACGGACTGTGGCGCAGGGACATGGACGGTCAGGTGTCGGAAATTTGGAAAGGATCGCAGGGGGCAATCCTTCAGCCCCCTGCGATTTCCTGGGATGGCAAACAGGCCGCAGTGGTGGTTCGCAATGGAGGGAAACAAAACCTCCGTGTTATGGCGTCGGACGGCTCGGTCAGTCGTCTCTTAGCCGAGGGTCTCGATGTGCGGGGATCTGCTGCGTGGTCGCCCGATGGAACCTCCATCGTCACAGGCGGCGATGACGGTCAAGGTCCGGGTCTGTTCAAAATTCCGATAGATGGGGGCGCTCCTGCCCGGCTAACCGCGGGTTCCGCGTTCAGTCCTGTATGGTCTCCCAAAGGGGATCTGATCGTTTATCGCGGGGCGAATACAGGCGCACAAGGGTCCCTTATTTTTTTGCGGCAGGCCACAGGCTCCGCTAACATCGCTCCTATTCAGGTGAGCGGAGAGAACGCATTGTTTCGCTTCTCGCCAGACGGCAAGAAACTAATTTACACCTCGAATTCAGCCGGCTTGCTGGATTTTTGGATGCTGGACTTGGAGACGCAGAAAACGCGGCAATTTGCCCGCCTCAACAATCCTGCCACCATGCACGCCTTTGACATTACGCGCGATGGCACGCAGATCGTTTTCGATCGGGTACGCGAAAACTCCGATATCATTCTCATCGATCTGAAAAAGCCCTGAAGGCACGCGGTCGGTCAGTTCGTGAATTACGGCGTATCCGGGTAGCTACTTCCAAAATCACTGTTTGGCGTAGAGTTGAGCTTCCGCCAAAAGTAGGGGAAGTATCGCCGACAACACATCCGCTATTCAGGCCGAACCGATTTCCACAGGGCTTGTCACCGTCGGTATTCGCGCGGGAGGTCACTGACTCTCATCGAAGCATCTCTATCTCTTCAACCGCGCGGCCCAGTTGACCTCCACATTCAGCACTGGAGTTTGCGTCTTGGAAGCCGCCACTAGAAATCGGTTGCCATCGGCGCTCACGTCGTAATCGAACAGCGGGGCTGGCGCGTACACATTCGTAAGCTGTTCGATCTCGATGTGCGAATCGAACAGCGGCTCGGGCCTTCCAATGGTGGGTTCAGATCCAGCGGACGACTTGATGCTCACCGCCGTCATCTTGCCGTCCGCAGCGACGTAAAATAGTTCCTTGCCGTCGCGCCGCCATCGCGGCTGGAATCCCCCGGCGGTCGAAACCTTATATCTACCCTCGCCGGATGGAAACGGCCGCACGTAGACTTCAAATGCGCCCGACTCATCGGAAATGTAGGCCATCCAGTGGCCATCCGGAGAGAATTTACCTTCTTCCTCGTGAGACTCCGACTGCAAAAACGGGAACGGCG
>JBAIXM010000020.1:0-18483 GCA_037916615.1 Bryobacterales bacterium | reverse complement strand
CGGGAAAATCAAGATGGACCATCCTTCGCTCACCAGACGGCCTGCGTGGCGCAGGGCCCCCATGGCTCCCGCCTCCCGCTGAGGCAGCGGAAAGATATTGAAGAACAGAGACGCGAGATAAAAGTTCAGGCCACTGGTGAGTCTCTGCCGGAGCGAAAAGCGTTCCGGATGGAAGTGGGCGCCAAAGAACTCGCGCGATGCGGCAATCGCCACGCGCCGGCGCACGCGTAAGGGCAAGGCCCACAAAATTGACGGTCCGTCGAAATGGCTCTGGTGATTCGCGGCGAAGATCACCGGCTTTCTGAGGTCTGCCAGATGCTGACGGCCTTCCACCCGCAGCCACGCAAACGCCCGCGCCAGCGGGAGGATCACCAGCGCCAAGCCGACGTCGCGCACGTAAGATGCGAGCCACGAGCGGGGCCATTGCGGAAGCTCCTCGGCGGCAGCCTCGGCAACGGGCCGCTCGCGCAGCCCAGCCAGGTCGCCCACGGTTTTCGCGGCCTGAAAATCCGGCTCATTCACTCCAAGCTGGATCATCAACTCCACGCGCTCGAGCGAGCTCAACCCAAGTTCTTCAAGCGTTGTTTGGGGCGTAATCGCGCGGCCCCGGGCATATTGTTCGATCCACGAGTCGATGGTTTCTTTTGCCCGTTCTGTTCCGGCGTGTTCCCCCGACTTGACCCACTGCCAGATCGCCGCGCGTTTCAGCTTGTCCGTGCCGTCGGTTCGCGGCAAATTCGGCTCCGGCCAGACACTGACGCCCTGGATGCGCTGGTGATCTTCCAGTTTGCGGTTCGCCTCGCGGGCGATGGCGGCTGCATCGGCTCCGGGTTCGAGCGCCAGGACTGCATGCACACGATCCGTTCCGACCGCCGCCGACTCCTTCACCCCCGGAATCGCATTAAGCACGCGCTCGACGTCTTCCGGAAACACGTTCAAGCCCTCGGGCGTGACGATTATTTCCTTCTTGCGCCCGCGCACGGATAGGCGGCCTTCGCCATCCATCGCGCCGATGTCGCCGGTGTGCAGCCAGCCGTCGTCCGACGCGCGTGTGTCCCCCGCAGCCCCGTAGTATCCCGAGCTGACGTTTTCCCCACGCACCAGGATCTCCCCATCGGGCGCGATCTTCACTTCCACGCCGCCAATGGGCGTGCCAACGGTCCCGCGGCGCGCGTGAAAAGGGTGGTTCAGAGTCACAATCGGCGCAGTTTCGGTCAGCCCGTAACCCTGGATGGTCAGGAATCCGAGGCGCGACCAGAACTCTTCCACATCGGGCGGGAGCGGCGCAGCGCCCACCACGAAGGCCCAGAATTTCCAGCCGAACAGCCGGTGAATCCTGCGGTAATGCCACCAGCGGCGAGGCCAGCGCGTGCCCGCGGGCAGGTCTGTCGCTGCTTCGGGAAATCGCCGCACCACATACTCGCGCAGGATCTCGAGAATCTTCGGCACCGAAACGAGAACGGAAATCCTTCTCGAATGGATCTGCCGGATGATTTCCTCGGGATTGTGTCCCCGCATGAAGATCACGACTCCGGGCAGCACGGGAGGGATGAAGGCCGCCATGGCCTGGCCGAACATGTGGCTGAGCGGAAGAAGATTCAGAAACCGTAGCGGGAAAAAGGGACGGCTCCAGCGCCTGTACTTCCGGATCTCGGTTTCCACGGGAACCAGGTTCGCGAGGATATTGCGATGCGTGATGATCACGCCCTTGGGATCCGCGGTCGCGCCCGAAGTAAAGACGATTTCGGCGATATCGTCGCGGCTGACTCGCTCGGTCGCGGTTTCGCGCGTATCGGACCAATCGACTTCGGCAAACCGCCAGGGCTTTAGGCCGGAGCCTTCCGGCCAAGCGACTTCCTCTCCGATCCATACGAAGGGCGCGTTGACGCGATCGCGGATGCGCAAAACGAACTCAGCCGAGGCGCGGTAATCGATGGGAACCACGATTGCGCCGAGCAACAGGCAGGCCCAGAACGCCGCGATCCATTCGGGCCGGTTTTCGCTCCAGAAGACAATTTTGTCGCCCTTGCGGACGCCCGCTTCCCGGAGCCGTGCGGCTAGGGCCCGAGCGGCTTGGGCCGTTTCACGGTAAGTGCGCTGTTGAATGCGAAAGCCGTCATCGTAGATGAGAAATACGTTCGGGAGATCGCCGAAGTCTTCGAAGAAATTGAGCAGCGTCTCCCGCGTCATTTCGTGCTTGATCCCGCTGCTATTATGACCTGCGAAGGCAGTTTGTGATCAGGATAGCTTCCCCGCAGCCACGAACCTATAGCCCACGCCGCGAACCGTAAGGACGTGACGCGGCTTGGCGGGATCGTCCTCGATATACCGACGCAGGCGAACGATGAAATTATCGATCGCGCGGGTGTCCGTGTCCTCGTGCAGGTTCCAGACCTCTTCGAGCATCTTCTTGCGTGAGACGGGTTTGCCCTCATGCTGGATCAGGTACCGCAGAACGTTCGCTTCCATGAGGGTGAGCGGAAACACCTGGTCGCGCACATGCAGTTCGAGGTGATCGAAATCGACAGACTTATCTCCGAACGCGAACACGTCCTGCTGCGGCCGCGAAAATGTGGCCGGCCCGCCTCCGAGAGAAGCCGCCAGCCACTCGCGCCGGCGGATCAGCCCGCGGATCCGGGCGATCAGGATAGACAGATCGAATGGCTTGGTAAGGTAGTCGTCGGCGCCGGCGGCGAAGCCCTTCAGCACGTCACTGGGATGGCCGCGCGCGGTAAGGATCAAGGTCGGGACAAATTGCCCGGAGCCTCGCATTTCCGACATCACGCTGAACCCGTCCTTGCCGGGCAGCATCACGTCAAGGACCACGACGTCGTAGCCCGCGGGATGCGCTTTCAGAAGTTCCAAGGCGGCCTCGCCCGTCTCGGTGACCTGGACCTGGTAGCCTTCGGCTTCCAGATTGAAACGCAGGCCATCGGCAAGGTGCTGCTCATCTTCCACGATGAGTACTTTGCTCATAGAGTGGAACTATCGAGCGATTGGAAGCTGCAGGATGAACGTGCTCCCGTGACCCGGCCCTTCACTTTCCGCCCAGGCTCGTCCGCCGTGCCGTTTGGCGACTGAGCGAACGATAAACAGGCCCAGCCCCGTTCCGGGAACGCGCGTCGCAATCGGGCCGCGCGCGCGATAAAAGCGCTTGAAGATCGCCTTCAATTCGGTTTTCGGCAAGCCCGCGCCCTGATCCCGCACCCGCACGGATACGTATCGTTCGTCGTCAGGAGCAATTTCCACGCGCACCTTCACATCGCTTCCGGAATACTTTACGGCGTTGTCCACCAGATTGGAGACGGCCGCGCGCACTTCGTCCAGATCCGCCCGGATGATGATCGGGGAAGGCGGTGCGTAGCTCAACGCGTCCGAGCTCAAATTGTACAGCGTGCGCGCGCGAGCCACGCATTCCTGCACCAGACCGCTCAGCTCGATATTCGAGAGGTTGGGCTTGCGCGTCGAATGTCCGATCCGGCCGGTCCGCAGAATCTGCTCGATCGTCTCCAGCAGCCGGTTGCTGTCCTCCAGCATCACGCGGTAGAAGTTATTGCGCGTGGCCTCGTCGACCTCGCGGGTCTGGAGCGTCTCTAAGTACAAACGGATCGAGGCGACCGGCGTTTTCAGCTCGTGTGTAACCGCGTTGATAAACGCTTCCTGCTGCTCGTTCCGCCGGATTTCGCGAACCAGGAAGAACGTGTTCAGCACGATTCCGCTGATCAGCATCGCACCCAGCAGGACGCCCAGGAAGAGCAGGATGCCGCTGCGCCAACCCAGGAACACCCAGCCGACATAGATGAGGACAATGACGGAAATCAGGCTTGCGCCAAGGGCGATGAAGAACCCGATCGATTTGCGCCGGCCGGCAACTACCATGTCTCCAGCTTACGCGAAGGCCGCAGGCGAGGAAAAAACGCCGGCAGGCGACCAGATCGCCGGTGGTACTCTTCCTGTTACGCGGCTTCCCGGGCAGCCGATACGTCGCGGATGCTTGCAACGCGGACCGCCTTCGCGATCCCTAAGAGTTTCATGCCCTGGATGAGGATCCAGGAGGCGTCGAACTCGTACCACGCCAGCCCATGCCGGGCCGAAGCCGGATGCGCATGGTGGTTGTTGTGCCAGCCTTCGCCGAACGTGAGCAGAGCGACCCACCAGCTATTCCGTGAATCGTCGCGGGTCTGAAACCGGCGCGATCCCCACATGTGCGTCGCCGAATTGACCAGCCAGGTGGCGTGCAATCCGACCACGACGCGAACACAATTGCCCCACAGAAGCAGCGGCCATCCGCCCACGGCATAAAGCACGACGCTCAGCGCAACCAGCGGGGCCCAATGATAGTTGTTGAGCCAGACATAGAAGGGATCCTTGCCCAGATCCGGAGCGTACTTCGACATCATCCGCGTATTGTTGTGGTTGGTTTCGCCGAACAGGATCCAGCCGACATGCGACCACCACGCTCCGTCGCGGGGCGAGTGCGGATCGCCGGGCTGATCCGATTTCTGGTGATGAATCCGGTGCGTCGCCACCCAGAAAATGGGTCCGCCTTCCAAGGTGAGCGTTCCGCAGAGAGCGAAGAAGTATTCCAGAACTCGGGGAACTTTGTAGGAACGGTGAGTGTGCAGCCGGTGATACCCCAGGCTGATGCCCAGTTGGATCGTCATCCAGTACAGAAAAACCGATGCGGCCACCACCCGCCAGTTCGTCATGAAGAGCGCGGCAACGGCTCCAACGTGCAGCACCACCAAAACGAGGGCGGTGAACCAGTTCAGCCTCTGGTTATTAGGCAGGATGATGGGTTCGACGCTCACTGAAGCTCCCTTTGGAAAAGATCGACGTTAAGTTCCAACGTAGCAGGCTCTTCTTGAATCTTTTGTAAGACTTGTGTAATATCCGCGGGACGACGCTCCGAGGGGCCTTTATTCGCCCGATTGCTGTAAGGGAGAACCCTACGATGTTTTCCGTGGTGATAAGGAACATCGGTTGGACTCAGGTGACTCCCCGAGGCCGGGTGTTTAGGATTGCGCGGGAGTTAGTGTGGGACTGCTATTAGTCGCGGCCGCCGGCCTGTGGAGCAATTCGACGATCAACTGGAACAGCCTCGATTTAATCGCATAGCGCTGCGGGGCGCGGGTGATGTACCGGACCACGACCTCCAAACCAGCCGCCACGGGACGCAGGTTGACGGCGGGTTTGGCCGAGAAGCTCCGCGATCCATAACGGCTGGTCACCCGCTCCCAGTCCTGAGCAGCCCGGGCCGAATCGGCGGCAGTTTCGCGCTCCACCAGCTTCCGAATCTCCTCGGCGAGCTGGTAAGGATCTCCTGACGCCGGTAGAGTCACTTCCAGCTCATCCCAGAGCCACTGGCCGGCCGTGGAGAAATTGAAATAATGGCCTTCCATGGCAAAGCCGTTCGAGAACGCAACCTGACGCCCTGTGGGATGTCCCGTGTCGGTCCAGTTCCCGGACTCGAGGAGCACGGTCTTCAGGACGCCGATTTCGACGACCTCGCCGCTCACGCCGTTGATCTCGACCCAGTCTCCGACCCGGATTCCGTTCTTGCCCATCAGCGTGAACCAGCCCAGGAAGGCGACGATAAAATCCCTCAGAACGACGGTCAGGCCCGCCGTCGCCAGGCCCAGAATCGTGGACAATTGATTGGGAGCGCCGAACAAAACCAGCAGGATCAGCGCCGCGGCGAAAAACTGAATGGCGACTGCGGCGATGACGCGGGCCTGCTGGACGCGTTTCTTTTCCGTTTGCCGGAAGAGCCGCCGAACGGCGATGTTCGCCAGCATCGCGGAGAAGAGAATCGTCAGAATAACCGCGACCGAGCCGAGCAGCAAGTGCAGAACCGCGCGTCTCCGGGTCTGGAGCAGCGAGCTCCAATCCTGGTAAACGCGAGCAAGCTGCTGCGAATCCTGAATGCGCTGGTCGAGTTCCGCCAGCGTTTTCCTCTGTTCTGACAGCCGCCGCAAGCCGGCGACGGTGTCTTTCTGCCCGGTGTACTGAGCGTCGGTTTGTTTTTCGAGTTGATTGTGCTGCTCCGAAACGGTCGAGGCGTGCATCGCGGCTTGTTTTGCCGCCGCCAGCAGTTGTTCGCCGGCCGATCTTAGATCGAGCCAGGCCCGTATCTGCTCAAGGAGTGTATCGGTGGGGCGCTGGCCCCCTTTCATCGTGGGGGAGGACTGGTGCTGAATGGAATCGTGCTCCTGCAAGGCTCTCTCGAGCGCTGCGTGAGGGTCGCCGCCCTGCCGCGAAAGATCCTGCTGAGCGTCTTCCAGATCGTCCTGAGCCAGGGCGAGTTGCGCGTTGGCGAGTTCGAGTTGTTCGGGATCCGCCGAATTCCCTTGCTTTGTCAACTGCGCAACCCGATCTTGATCCGCTGCGACCTGCGCTTTGAGCTGGTTCACGCGGGCCGCAAGCTGGCCGAGAGGGCCCGAAGCAGGCGGCTTGTATTCCGCAGCCTGGCGCAGCGCAGACGCGAACGCCTGGTCCAGCTCGTGGTCGGCAAGCCGGAGCGCCTCGCGCGCATCGTCTTGTTCCTCTGCCGTTTCAGCCAGCGGGGTCAGCCGATTCGCCGCCTCGAGAAGCCGGGAGTCGACCGGCGATTGCGGCTCGCCCGCCGCGGTCTTGACCGCGCGAGCCGGCGGGCCGCCGGACTCACGCGTCGCATACACCGCGACAAGGCAGATCAGGAGCAGCGCGCCCAGAACCGCCGCCGGCAATGTGAGCACGCGTAATTTCATCGCACACCCTCACTGTCGAGCATACGATAGGTGTGGCGCGGGTCTCCATTTCCGTCGCGGATTTTGGTATCTTCAATGATCGCCGGTACCCTCTGCCGGCCAGGAACGCCATGACCGAATCCATCAATGTAACTATCAATGGCACTACGTATTCCCATGACGTGGAGCCCAGACTTCTGCTGATTCATTACCTGCGCGAGGTGGTCGGATTGACCGGACCGCACATCGGCTGCGAAACGTCTTTGTGCGGCGCGTGCACAGTCGAGCTGAACGGCAAAGCCGTCAAGAGCTGCGCGATTTTCGCCGTGCAGGCGGACGGCGCGAAGATCCTGACCATCGAGGGCCTGGCCGCGAACGGCAAGCTCCACAAAATGCAGGAGGCTTTCTGGAACGAGCACGGTCTGCAATGCGGCTTTTGCACACCCGGCATGATCATGGCTTCCAAGCAGATCCTGGATCGCAACCCGAATCCTACCGAGGAGGAAATCCGGCACGGGTTGGAGGGCAATCTGTGCCGCTGCACCGGATATCAGCACATCGTGAACGCGGTACGAGCCGCGGCCAAGGCGGCTGGAGCATAATCCCATGGCGACACCCACAATTACGAAAACCGAGAAACTGGTCGGCAAGCGCATCCGGCGGCGCGAAGATCCGCGCCTGATCACCGGCACGGCCACCTACGTCGACGACATCAAGATGCCCGGCATGCTCTACGCGGCGATCTTGCGCAGTCCACATGCGGCCGCGAAAATACGCTCGATCGACGTGAGCAAGGCGAAAGCGCTCAAGGGTGTTCATGCCGTCTTTGTTGGCAAAGACACCGAGAACGCCGGGGCGGTCCCCTGCGGGGCATCGCTGCCCGGGCTGCGGATTCCGCACCATCATCTGCTGGCGATCGATCGCGTGTACCTGGTGGGGCATCCTGTGGCCGTGGTGGTCGCTACGGACCGCTACATTGCGCGCGACGGCGCCGATCTCATCGAAGTCGATTACGAGCCCACGCAGGCCGTGGCCGATCCCGAAAAGGCGCTCGCGCCCGGCGCGCCCGCCGTGCATCCGCAATGGCCCGATAACACCGCGTTCACGTTCCACCAGGAAGGCGGCGATGTGAACAAAGCGTTCGCCGAAGCGGATGTGATCGTGAAGCAGCGCATCGTCAGCCAGCGGCTGATTCCGAATTCGATGGAGACCCGCGGCGTGGTCGCGGACTGGCGCTCCGCCGAACGCAGCATGACGCTCTATACCTCCACGCAGGCGCCGCACCTGGTGCGTTCGCTGGTGGCGCAGATCCTGGGCATCGACGACAACCGGTTCCGTGTGGTCGCTCCCGAAGTCGGCGGCGGTTTTGGCGCGAAGATTCAGACGTACGCCGAAGAAATCCTGATGGCGTACATCTCGATGAAACTGCAAAAACCGGTGAAGTGGATCGAATCGCGCCGCGAGAATTTCACCTGCACCATCCAGGGCCGCGGCCACGTGGATTTCTACGAAATCGCAGCCAAGCGCGACGGCACCATCACCGGAATCAAGCTGAAAATCATCCAGGACCTGGGCTCGTATTTCACGATTCTCACGCCCGCGATCCCGACACTCAGCGTTCTGATGATGCCGGGCCTGTATCGCATCCCCAACATTTCGGCCGATATCGTGGGCGCGTTCACCAACTGCACGCCGACCGACGCATATCGCGGCGCGGGCCGTCCCGAAGCCACGCACGGCGTCGAGCGCATGGTGGACATGATGGCGGCCGAGCTCAAGATGGATCCGGCCGAAATCCGGTTCAAGAACTTCGTCCGCAACGAGGAATTTCCGTTCCCGACTGCCACCGGTCTTGTTTACGATTCGGGCGACTATTCGGCGCCGCTCAAGAAGGCCATGGAAATGGGCGGATACGAAAAACTGCGGAAGGAGCAGGATGAAGCCCGCAAGCAAGGCAAGCTGATGGGCATTGGGCTTGCCGCCTATGGCGAAATTTGCGCCTTCGGTCCGTCGCCGGCCACGCCCGCCGGCGGCTGGGAGAGCGCCACGGTGAAGATCGAGCCGTCCGGCAAAGTCACGGTGCTGACGGGCATTTCCCCGCACGGCCAGGGCGAGGAAACAACGTTCGCGCAGATCGCGGCCGACGAGCTGGGCGTGGATATCGACGACGTGCTGGTCGCGCATGGCGATACTTCACTGGTCCCGTACGGGATCGGAACCTTTGGCAGCCGGTCCACCGCCGTCGGCGGGACCGCCCTGTATTTCGCGCTCCAGGAATTAAAAGCCAAAGCGAAAAAATTCGGAGCGATGCTGCTCGAATCCGAAGACGTCACGCTGGCCGGCGGCCAGTGCGTGGATAACAAGACGGGCAAGAGCGTCTCGTTCAAGGAAATCGCCGGGGCGGCATACCGCGCGATGAAACTTCCGCCCAACACCGAGCCCGGTCTGGTTTCGACGCACTTCTGGGAACCGCCCAACTTCACGTTCCCGTTCGGCGCGCACCTGGTGGTCACCGAAGTTGACCGCGATACCGGCGGCGTGGCGATCAAGCGCTACATCGCGGTGGATGATTGCGGAAACATTCTGAATCCCCTGATCGTCGATGGCCAGGTGCACGGCGGCGTCGCCCAGGGCATCGGCCAGGCGCTGTGGGAACAGGCCGTGTACGACGATAACGGCCAGCTCGTCACCGGCGAGTTCATGGATTACACCATGCCGCGTGCGCACATGATGCCGTGGATCGAAAGCGGCCATACGGTGACTCCCACGCCCGTGAATCCTCTGGGCGTGAAGGGAGTCGGCGAAGCCGGCACCATTGGCGCATCACCGGCAGTCGTGAACTCGGTAGTGGATGCGCTGTCGCCGTTAGGCGTGCGGCATCTCGACATGCCGCTCACGCCCGAAAAACTCTGGAAACTGATCGCATCGAATCAGGCCGGGAGGAAAGCATGATCCCCCAACAGTTCGAATATTCGGCTCCCAAGACCCTGGACGAAGCGCTGGGTTTGCTGGCGGAAGGCGCCAAGCCTCTGGCCGGCGGGATGAGCCTGATCCCGATGATGAAGCTGCGTCTGGCAAATCCGGACCATCTAGTGGATCTGGGCCGCATTAAGGATCTCAGTTACGTCCGCGAACAGGGAAGCGTGATCCATATCGGCGCGACGACCACGCATCACGAAGTGGAAAGCTCGGCCCTGCTGCGCGGAAAATGTCCGCTACTGGCCGAGACGGCTTCGCATATCGGCGACGTGCAAGTCAGAAATATGGGCACTATCGGCGGCAGTGTGGCGCATGCCGACCCCGCGGCCGATTATCCGGCTGCGCTGCAGGCGTTGGAAGCGAAGCTGGTGCTCAAGGGCTCGAAGTCGGAACGCACCGTTTCGGCGGACAAGTTTTTTGTCGATACGTTCACAACGGCGCTCGAACCCGGCGAAATCGTCCGCGAGGCAATCGTGCCTGTTGACGATGCCGGAACCGGCACCAGTTATCAAAAAGTGCTCCAACCGGCCAGCGGATTCGCCATTGTAGGAGTCGCCGTGCGCGTGCGCAAGCAGGGCGGCAAAGTTTCGATGGCCCGCATCGGCGTGACCGGGCTTTCGAACCGGGCATTCCGCGCTACGGCCGCCGAAAAAGCGCTGGAAGGACGCGCAGGCACGCCCGCGGAGATCCAGGCCGTCGCGGAACTGGTAGGGCAGGGAGTTGAAGCGAACTCGGACCTGCATGCTTCGGCCGAGTACCGGCTTCACCTTGCTCACGTGTACGCCGCCAAGGCGCTGGCCGTCGCGCTGGGCCGCATTGCATAAAGAGCCCGCGTGAAAATCGAAGGTTCGTATTTCCTGGCGCTGCCGCCGGAGCAGGCCTACCAAAAACTTCAGGATCCGGAAGTACTCGCGGCTGCTATGCCGGGATGCGAGAGTCTCGAGAAAATCGGCGAAAACGAGTACCGCATGAAGATGAAGATGGCGCTCGCGAGTCTCTCGGGCGCTTTCGACGGCAAGGTCCGCATTACCGATCAATCGCCGCCCAATGGATTCAAACTGACGGTGGAAGGATCCGGCAAGATCGGATTCATGAAGGGCGAAGGCGATCTTAAGTTCACTCCCAAGGATCAGGGCACGGATGTCTCCTATACGGGCGACGTACAGGTGGGCGGCACCATCGCCGCGGTCGGCCAGCGCCTGATTGATGGAACCGCCAAGATGATGATCAAGCGGTTCTTCGACAAGATCGCAGCGTAGGCTCGTATATACACTCCACCGGATAGTTTGTGGGGCAGACGTCTACGTCTGCGCCGGACCTCCAGGTCCGGCCATGCGGGCGTGGACGCCCGCCGCGGGTCTGGAGACCCGCCCCACAATCAAATTAGAGCGGAATGTTGCCGTGCTTCTTGCGCGGCATCGTGTCCACTTTCGTCGCAAGCGTCCGCAGCGCGCGGATCACCATCGGGCGCGTCTGCCGCGGTTCGATGACGTCGTCCACGAATCCGTGCTCGGCCGCGACAAACGGATTCGCGAAGCGCTCCTCGAATTCGGCAATTTTGGCGCGGCGCTCGGGTTCAGGCAGTGACCGGTACACAATATTGACTGCGCCTTCCGCGCCCATGACGGCGATTTCAGCGCTGGGCCACGCGAGATTCACGTCGCAGCGCAGGTGTTTCGAGCCCATCACGCAATACGCTCCGCCGTAGGCTTTGCGCGTGATCACGGTGATCTTCGGCACCGTCGCTTCGGCGAACGCGTAAAGGAGTTTTGCTCCGTGGCGGATGATGCCGCCGAATTCCTGGGCCGTGCCCGGTAGAAACCCGGGAACGTCTTCAAATGTGAGGATCGGAATGTTGAACGCGTCGCAGAAGCGGACGAAACGCGCGCCTTTGACTGAAGAATCGATATCGAGGCATCCAGCCAGGTGCTCGGGCTGGTTTGCTACCACGCCCACGCTGCGGCCGTCCATGCGGGCGAAGCCGATGACGATGTTGCGGGCCCAGCGCTCCTGCACTTCGAAAAATTTGCCGTCGTCGACCACGCGCCGGATTACTTCCTTCATGTCGTAGGGCTGGTTCGACGCGGCCGGAACCAATGTATCGAGCGCCGCGTCTTGGCGATCCGCGGGATCGCCGCTCTTGCAGTACGGCGGATCCTCGCGATTGTTCTGCGGCAGGTAGCTTAACAGCTCGCGGATCATCTGAAGGCACTCTTGGTCGCCGTGCGCCAGAAAATGCGCGACGCCGCTGGTGGCGTTGTGCGTCACGGCGCCGCCGAGTTGCTCCTTGGTCACGTCTTCGTGCGTCACGGTCTTGATCACGTCCGGCCCGGTGATGAACATGTAGCTGCTGCCATCCACCATGAACGTGAAATCGGTGAGCGCTGGAGAATACACCGCGCCTCCCGCGCAAGGGCCCATGATGGCCGAAATTTGCGGGATCACGCCGCTGCCGAGCGTGTTGCGCAGGAAAATGTCCGCGTAGCCGGCCAGCGAAAGCACGCCTTCCTGGATGCGCGCGCCGCCGGAGTCGTTCAATCCGATGACCGGCGCGCCCGTCTTGAGCGCCAGGTCCATGATCTTGACGATTTTCTTCGCGTTGGCTTCGGAAAGCGATCCGCCGAAAACGGTGAAGTCCTGCGCGAACACGTACACCGTTCGGCCGTGGATCAGGCCGTATCCGGTGACGAACCCATCGCCATCGACCACCTGTTCCGCCATGCCGAAATCGGTGCAGCGGTGGCGCACCAGCTTGTCGGTTTCAACGAACGTGCCCTCGTCCAGCAGCAGATCGATGCGCTCGCGCGCGGAGAGCTTTCCTTCGGCGTGCTGGCGTTCGCGGCGCTCCTCGCCGCCTCCGGCTTCCGCTCGCGCGTGACGGCGGCGGAGTTCGTCGAGGCGATCGGGCATTTAGCGATTTGCGTTCATCCGCGTTTATCCGCGGCCTTATTCGAACATGTACAGCGGAATCCCCGGGGCAGCCGAAGCTTCCTCGGCCGGCGCGGATTCGCCTGCTGGAGCCTCGCCCGCGGCGACCGGCTGGGGCGCCTCCACGAGCTGGCGGCAGTAAATCCCGCCCTCGCCGAGGTACACTTCGAACTCGGCTGGCCGGGCCAGCGAGCCCTGAATCAGAGCCTCGCTGAGCGGATCCTCGATGTACTTCTGAAGAGCCCGCCGCAGAGGCCGTGCGCCGTAGCTGCGGTCCGTGCAGGTCTTCTCCAGGATGTAGCGCGCCGCGTCCTCGCGGATGCGGATCTTGATCTGCTTGGCCACCAGATTCTTATTGATCTGCTCGGTCAGCAGGTAGACGATCTTGAGCAGATCGTCGTCGGTTAGCGAGGTGAACAGAATCACTTCGTCCAGCCGGTTCAGGAACTCCGGATTGAACGCCTTCTTCACCTCGGTCATGACCTGGTCCTCCACCTTGGCGGGAAGGCCGCTGCTCGGACCCGAGAAGCCGATCGGACTGCGCTTTTCGAGGAACCGCGCGCCCAAGTTCGAGGTCATGATGATGATGGTGTTCTTGAAATCGACCGTATTGCCGAGTCCGTCGGTCAACTGGCCGTCCTCAAATACCTGCAACAGGATGTTGTACACGTCCGGATGCGCCTTCTCGATTTCGTCGAGCAGGATGATCGAATACGGCGCGCGCTTCACGCGCTCGGTGAGCTGTCCGCCCTCTTCGTAGCCCACGTATCCGGGGGGCGATCCGATCAGCTTCGACACCGAATGCTTTTCCATGAATTCGGACATATCGAAGCGGATGAGCGATTTCTCGCTCCCGAACAGGAACTCGGCCAGAGCCCGCGCGACTTCGGTTTTGCCCACACCCGTAGGTCCCAGGAACAGGAACGATCCCGAAGGCCGCTTGGGCGATTTCAAGCCCGCGCGCGATCGGCGGATGGCCCGCGCCAGCGCCGAAATCGCTTTCTCCTGGCTGATCACGCGGCGGTGCAGTTCCTCTTCGATGCGCAGGAGCTTGGAAACTTCCTCCTCGCGGATCGCGGTCATCGGAATCCCGGTCCAGCGCGCGACCACGTCGTCAATATCGTCCTTGGTAACCACGCCGGTTGAGGTGTCGTCGAGGTTGTATTTTTCGCGCAGAACGCGCAGGTCTTCGCGCTTTTTGCGCTCCTCATCGGAGTAGAACCGCGCCTTTTCGAATTCGTGATTCGCGATCGCGTTCTCCATGCGATGCACGATAAACTTGATGCTCTTCTGAATGTCGGCGACCTCGCCCGGAAGCGTCGTCTGCCGCAGCTTGACGCGCGCGCCGGCCTCATCAATCAAATCGATGGCCTTGTCCGGCAGGAAGCGATCCGGGATAAAGCGCGTCGAGGCGTGTACTGCATTCTCGATGGCTTCATCCGTATATGCCACCGCGTGGAATTTTTCGTAGCGTTCCTTGATGCCGAACAGGATCTTGGTCGCGTCCTCTTCGTTGGGAGGCGGGACCTTTACCGCCTGGAAGCGGCGCTCGAGCGAGCGGTCCTTCTCAATCGATTTCCGGTACTCGGCCGGCGTCGTCGCGCCGATGCACTGGATCTCGCCGCGCGAAAGCGCCGGCTTCAGAATGTTCGCCGCGTCCAGCGATCCTTCCGCGGATCCTGCGCCCACCAGAGTGTGCAACTCATCGATGAAGATGATGGCGTTCTGATGCTCCATCAACTCCTTCATGATGGTCTTCAGCCGCTCTTCAAATTGACCGCGGTACTTCGTGCCCGCGACGATCAGAGAAAGATCCAGCGCCAGAATGCGCTTGTCGGAAAGGAACGACGGCACGTCGCCATCGGCGATGCGCTGGGCCAGCCCTTCGACAATGGCGGTCTTTCCGACGCCCGGCTCGCCGATCAGTACGGGATTGTTCTTGGTGCGGCGGCACAGGATCTGCACCGCGCGTTCCAGCTCATAGTCGCGGCCGACCAGTGGATCCAGAAGCCCATCCATGGCGGCCTGAGTGAGATCGCGGCTGAACTCGCTTAACAGAGAGCTTTCCTTCGGGCGATTAGAGGACATTTTCTCCGAGCTCGACCGGGCGATCTCTTCGCGAACCTGCGTCAGCCGCAGGCCGCGCTCGTGCAAAATATCCGCCGCGAAAGACTTCTCTTCGCGGAGGAGCCCGAGCAAAAGATGCTCCGTTCCGATGTGCTTGTGGTTGAGCCGTTCGGCTTCCTCCGCGCCATACGCCAGCACCCGCTTGCATTCATGGCTGAGGGGAAGGTCGACGGAAGTCGACACCTTTTCCCGCATGGTGGTTTGCGCTTCGATCTGCTTGCGGATCGATTCCACGGCTGCGCTGGAGCGAAGGAATCGATTGGTCAGAACCTTGTCTTCCCGGAGCAGGCCCAGCAACAGGTGCTCCGTCTCGATACAGGGGCTGCCGAACTGGCTGGCCTCGTATCGCGCGAAGAAGATCACTCGCCGGGCTTTTTCGGTGTAGCGTTCAAACATAGTTCCTGCCTTGTTCCCGATCTCCCGTGGAAGAAGGGGATTCAAACGTGGAAGAAGATAAGCGCCCGCGCTCCAGAGTGAGAGTCCGATCGGCGCGGCGCGCGAAATTCAAATTATGAGTGACGTGCAGGGAAGTCAGCTTCCGGGACTGATGCAGATCCTGGAGCAGGTCCATGATCATCTCGCCGGTCCGGAAGTCGAGATTCCCGGTAGGTTCGTCGGCCAGAAGGACGCGGGGATCGCCCACCAGCGCGCGAGCCAGAACGACACGCTGTTGCTCTCCGCCCGATAACTCACCAGCGCGATGTTCCGCGCGGTTTCGCAAGCCAACCTCATTCAGCCTCGCCAAAGCCACTGGTTCCGCGTCTTCCCTGGCCAGACCCCGAATCAGCAGAGGCATCATCACGTTCTCCACGGCCGTGAACTCGGCCAAGAGCGATTGAATCTGCCAAACAAAGCCCAACTCCCGGTTGCGAAATCTGGCGAGTTCGTCCGCCGGAAGCCGACATATGTCGTTCTGCCCGAAGTATATCGCACCCTTTGTCGGCAAGTCCAGACCTCCGAGCAGATGCAGCAGCGTGCTCTTGCCCGCGCCCGATTCGCCCACCAGTGCGACCTGCTCGCCCTCTTCGATCTCCAGGTTCAAGCCGGAAAAGATCACCAGCTCGGACTCGCCCGAGCGATACACTTTCGCCAGATCGACGGCCTGAATGGCAACTGACACTCTGCTTCCATTCTACAGGGTCGAAATTTCGGCCCCCGCGGTTTTGTTGTTTTACTGAAAGATCTCGCTAAGAGGAACTTCGACGGAAGGATGGTCGGCCTTGAGGGTGTCCGTAACCTTATGGGTTCCCTGGGACGTGATGGAGTAGGCCGTCTTGGTCGCGGGGTCCAGTACCCAGACGTAGGGAACGTCCATGGCCAGATAGTCGTCGATGCGCTGCTGCACGCGGAACCAGCGGTCTTCTGGGGAAAGGATCTCGATGCAGATGAAGGGCGGCTTGGTCAGGATTTGCTCGGCCGGCTTGGGCCCGCGGACTACGCAGATGTCCGGGATGCGATAACGCCTCGCCGAGACTTGCACTCGCTGCTCTACTAACGGAGTGATGTTCCACTCCCCTCGGCGCGCGAACAGATTGGCGCTTAGTACCATCTGCAACCAACTGTGATCTGTTTCCCCTACATTTCTTTCGAGCACCTCCCCGTCCACGTAGTCGCAGTCAGGACGGTAGCTCGCCCTGAGGTACTCTGCGACGGAGATCAGCGTCCGCGAGGCCATAGCTTCACCGTAACATCGTCCAGATCAAGAGAAGATTTCAGCCAGTGGCACTTCGATCGAGGGATTATTCGTCTTCAGAGCGCCGCTCTTTTCCTCGCGCCAGCCTTCAGCGGGAGTAATGGCCCAGGCCCGTTTGGTTTTTGGATCCAGGACCCAGACGTGAGGAACGCCCATACCAATGTAGTCGTCGACCTTTTGCTCAATCCGGCTCAATCGATCCTCGGGCGAAAGTACTTCGATACAGACGAAGGGCGGACGAGTAAAGACCTCTTCCTCCGGTTCGCCGAGCATGACGCAGACATCCGGTATCCTGAAGCGCGTCGGCGAAACTCGTACGCGCTGTTCTTGGATCGCCCAGATGCCCAACTGTTTCTCCAGGGCAGTGAAAAACAGCAACAGCGCCTTCTGGACCTTGCCATGACTTTTCTCGCCCACGTTGCGCTCTTGCACCTCCCCATCGACGTAGTCGCAGTCAGGGCTATAGCTGGTCCTGAGGTATTCTTCGACGGAGATCAGCGTCCGCGAGGCCATACGTTCACCGTAGCACGCCTCAACCATAGCGTTGAGCAGAGGCCGAGCGCGTTCGTCGCACGCGCTAGTTCGCTTCTGAATGATGGTTGTCCTGGTCGTGTGGGGCCTCGGCGATCTGTGTCTCCCAGTAATCCAAGGTTTGCCTCCAGTCCGGTCGTTTGAAGGAATTGAGTTGATTCAGGATTACGATCGCGGCATTGCGGCGACCCAATGCCAAGTTCGCTTTGATGAGATTATTGCCGGTAGGAAGTCCATGCACCTCTGGGCGGAAGATCGGTTCGGTGAGATCGATCAGATCCTGGAACCAGCCATGGTTGCCCAAGTCACCGCTGATCTGCATAATGACGTCCGCGGGAACGGGTTCCCCGGCGCGCGCTAAGCACTGATGATAGAGGGCAACAGCCTGCTCGAGATGGTGGTCTTCCAGAGCAGCGCGCGCCAGCCATAATTGAGGACGCCAGGCCCCGTCGATCGCAACTACGCGACGCAGTGCCTCGATGCCAGCATCGCTTCCAAACCGTTCGCGCTGAGTCGCGACGTACCAAGTGAGGGCGTTGTCCTGATTAGGGTCGACTTCCAGGGCGTGCCATAAAGTAGCCTCAGCTTTTTCGTGTTGGTTCCTAGCCGCATACACCTTGGCGAGGTTTGTCAGCACGTATCCGTCCTCGCCGTTATTCGTAAGATGTTTCTGTAAAACGGCCTCGGCTTCATCGAGCCGATCGGTTTGAAGCAACGCTATTGCGAAAACGCAGGTCGCACGTGTCGATTTAGGTTCGACCTCAGAAAGATGCCTAGCTGCGTCTAAGACGTCAGCAGCAAATCCGTCTTGCAGCGCCATGGCCAGAAGGTTGTAGAGCTTTTCGGAATCTTCCCACGCAGTCTTGATGGTTCCTGGGAGGACCCTGAGGCGCCACTCCTCTTTCGGAATAAGAATCTCCTGGCCAGATTGGTCAAAACAGCGGATTAATTTATCGCGCTGTAGGTCAGTCTGATCGCTCTGCTGTGGCACGGAACCCTGGTGTCTGTTCCGAAATCGGTCAAACAGCCCCATGTATCCCTAAATCCTTGTGCCCGTCATGTGACGGCCCTCCCTCACTTCACCACGATATTCACCAGCTTATCCGGCACCACGATCACCTTCACCACCTGCTTCCCCGCAAGGAACGGCTGGATTTTTTGATCCGCCAGAGCCAGCTTTTTCAGCTCCTCTTCCGCCGTGCCGAACGGCACTGCCATGCGCCCGCGCACCTTGCCGTTCACCTGCAACACGACGTCGGCGGCCTCTTCCTGCGCGAGCTGCGCGTCGAAAGCCGGCCAGGGCTGCCGGAACACCGGACCCTTGCGGCCAAGCTGCTCCCACAACTCCTCCGCCAGATACGGCGCGAACGGACCCAAGAGGAGCGAAAGCGAGGGAAGAATTTGTCCGAGCGCCTCGCCCGACAATCCCGCCTCCTGCTCGTACAGCGTGTTGATCAGCTCCATCAGCGCCGCGATCGACGTGTTGAAGTGCCAGCG
>JBAIXM010000019.1:0-7001 GCA_037916615.1 Bryobacterales bacterium | reverse complement strand
CACACGGCCCTGGACCATCGAGATTCCTATGAATCGTGAGTCCGATGAACTGCTCGAGGTCGCCTGTCACGAAGACAATGTGGACCTGCCACATCTCAAGGACGTCCGGGACGAATACCGCGCCAAGCAAAAGAAGGAGAAATGAGGATGATGAGAACTGGAAAATTGGCCTTTGCCGGCGCGATGTTGCTGGCCGCGACCGCTTTTGCGCATCACTCGTTCACCGCGGAATTCGACCAGAACAAACCGATCAAGCTGACCGGCAAAGTCACCAAGATGGAGTGGTCCAACCCGCACGCCTGGATCTACCTCGATGTCGAGGCCGACGGAAAGGTTGTCAACTGGGCGCTCGAAACCGGATCCGCCAATGCTCTGATCCGTCGCGGCTGGAGAAAAGGCGACCTGCCCGCCGGGACCGTGCTCGTCGTGGATGGCTGGCAGGCGCGCAACGGCTCGGCTACGGGGAACGTGAGCAGCGTCACGTTTCCGGACGGGAAACGGCTGTTTGCCGGTTCCTCCAACGAAGCGGCAAAGCAATAGCAGAACGGCCGGCTTGAATATCGGGCGAATCCAGCGCCATCGCAAAGCTTGTGCGGCTTGACATGCTATGAGAATAGTACGAAGTATTTAGTATTCTCCATCGCATATTCGTCAATTGGCAGGCAGCGGTATCTTCCGCTGTGTTCGCCGGCGCCCTATCGGGTCAGGCCGACCCGTGCAAGCCGCCCGTGCCGGTTTTGAATTTGAGGCGGCGTCCGTCCGGCCAGCGCCGCCGGTGGTGGGAGAGTTTGCTGCCGGACCGTTCGGAGGACCTGGAAGCGCCGACCCCATACGGATCCGGGGGATTAACCTCACCCTCAGCTAAAACCCGCCAAGGTAAGCTGGATGTGATCGTCATTGATCGGGCGCAAGAGATGCCCGTTCAAGATTGAAACACCGGGCGGACTTCTAGCGGAGCCTCCGGCAGACCTGCCGGTTCTTGAACATCAAGAAAACGAATGATCTGCTGCATCAACGCGGCTGATAACACCTCCTGTAAATGCATGCATTCTGGTTATTCTATGCTCTTCGGCAGTCCCTGCAGAGCCCCATAACCGCTGGATCAGGCCGATTTCCATGGCTCCAAAAGAGGGGTTGAATGCATGCATTTCTGTGGTATGCTGACTCAAGCATCAAGGGGGCCCCCGGAAGTCCGGGCTTTTTCAGACGTGACCAATATCGATCTGAAGCTGCTGGCGGTCGTCACCGAGTTACATAAGACCAGAAGCGTTTCGCAAACCGCGGAAAACCTCGATCTCAGCCAGTCCGCCATCAGCATGAGTCTGGCGAAGCTTCGTAAACACTTCAACGATCCGCTGTTTGTGCGAACTTCCTCCGGCATGGATCCGACACCGCACGCCGTCCAGCTCATCGGTCTGCTCAGGAATGCGGAGAATATTCTGCAAACCGCGCTCGATCTGCACGTGGTCTTCGATCCGTTGACCTCGGACCGGCGCTTCAACCTGTACTCGACCGATATCGCGCAGGTGACCCTGATGCCCTGCTTGATGCAACGCTTGAGAAGCATCGCGCCGAATGTGAGCGTCGAGTTGCGCCGGATTTCGGAATCCACGCCCAGACAGCTTGAATCGGGCGCCGGCGATCTCGCGGTCGGATTTATTTTGCCGATGGGCGCGGGCTTTTGCCAGCAGCGGCTCTTCAAGGAGCGGCTGGTTTGCGTAACCCGCAAGGACCATCCTCGGATCAAGGACTCGTTAAGCATTGAAGAGTTCGAGAACGAAACCCACCTCGCCATCGCGACGAATGGGACCGGTCACGGAATCATTGACAAGGCGCTCGAGGCCCGGAACATCCGTCGCAAAGTCGGCCTCACCGTGCCGAGTTTCCTGGGGATCGTGAGCATCCTGACGACTCTGGATTACCTGGCGATTCTTCCGGAACAGCTGGCGAAGCATCTGGCGCGGCCTGGAAATCTCAAGATTCTGCCGCTGCCGTTCTCCATACCGGGCTACTACATCATGCAGCACTGGCATGAGCGATACACGCAAGATCCCGCCAGCAAATGGCTCCGATCGGTGGTCGCCAGCCTGTTCCTGAGTTCATGAAGAGGCGATTGTTATCATTGTCGATGATGGCTATTATCAACAGCCTTGTATCGACGCCTGGGGATCGGGGCGGTACTCTGAAGAGCGCTGCGATGATAAGCTGAGGAGCAACTATGAATTATCCCTTGACCGGTTACCATCACATCACGGCTTGTGCGGGCGGAGCACAGGAAGACGTGAACTTTTTTACGCAGGCGGTTGGGCTTCGCATGGCGAAGCAGACCGTTCTCATGGACGGGTCGATCCCGATCTATCACCTCTATTACTCGAACGCGAACCTGGAGCCAGGCTCCGTGATGACCACCTTCCCCTACAGCCGCAAGATGGGAAGGCCGGGATCCGGACAGGTCTCCGCGACGGCTTTTACCGTGTCCAAGGGATCGCTGCCGTTTTGGAAGGATCATCTCAAGCGCCACAAAGTGGATCAGGACCCGGTCGCCGAACGCTTCGGGCAAAAGTTCATCCGCTTCCGCCATCCAGCGGGTCTGGCGTTTGAAGTGATCGAGGATGCCGACGACAAGCGCGAGGGTTGGAGCACTCCGGAAATCGCCAAGAGCGAGGCGGCGCGAGGCTTTCATGGATCTGTCCTCTCTGTTCGCGAAGTACCGGAGACGGAGCGATTCTTCGTCGAGGCACTCGGGTTCCGGAAAACAGGAGCGGAGGGTCCCTACCACCGGTTTGAAACTGGCACAGGCGGCGCGAACAAGACCGTAACGCTGCTGCATGAGCCGGATCGTCCGGCGGGGAGCTGGACCTTCGGTGCGGGAACCGTTCACCACATCGCGCTGTGGGGCGCCGATAAAGACGCGCTTGCGCAGCAGAAGGCCATCTACGAAGAGCTTGGCTATACCGACGCCTCCGAAATCAAGGACCGGTTCTACTTCTTCTCGATGTATTGCCGCTGTCCCGGTGGAATTCTGGTGGAGAGCTGCTGCAACGCCGAAGGAGCGTTCGAGAAGGACGAAACCAAGGAAGAGCTGGGAAGCAAACTGCACCTGCCTCCGTGGTTCGCCGACCGCCACGCCGAGATCCTGGCGTCGCTCGAGCAGATCCGCGTGCCGGAAACCGCGATGGCAGCGGGAAAAAAGCAGGCGGCCCTCTAAATCCGCGCCTCTGGCGCTCGACACTCCGCTGACGGTCCGGCAGGGTTACGTCTGCCCGAATCGAACTCCATCCGAAGTGCAACCAGGGGTAGGTATCCAAGAAGATCCAGCGCACCGGGCCATGCGCTTACTACCCGTTGCGCCGGATCTCCAAACTCTGAGGGGGTCAGAGTCTTGGGTTTGACGGCAGTATATCCCGATATTGGAAGACAGTCGATAGAGCATTATTGATATCGGGATTTACGTTTTTTGATTGACTGAAGCGCTAAAATAAGAAGCTAATGCCCAGGAGGAAGGCTACTGCAATCGCATCGTCCTCCCCAGCTCCATCCGCGCCCAGGGGAAAGACGCGAGGCGTGTCGCAAACCGGACGGGCCACGCTGGTGTTACGGGAAATGCTGCTGGAAGGACGCTTCCAGCCCAACGAGCGGATCCGTGAAGTCCCCCTGGCAGCCGAATTGGGAGTCTCGCGCATCCCTTTGCGCTTGGTCTTAGAACGGCTGGCGCATGAGGGATTGCTGGTAGTGCGGCCGACCCGCGGTTTCGTGGTGCAACGCTTCTCGACAGCCGACATCTACGATGCGATCGAGCTGCGCGGCCTGCTGGAGGGTATGGCGGCGCGGCTGACCGCCGAGCGAGTAAGCGAGCCCGCCGATGCGATCAGGCTGGAAAACCTTCACGCAGAGCTGGTTCACCTGGTGCGCCGGCGCAATTTAAACCTGCAGTACTTGGAACAGTACATGGAATTGAACGCCAAATTCCATGCCGAGATTTTGCGGCTTTCCAACTGCCGGATGCTCCAGCGCGCCATGGAGCACGTGTGTTCGTTGCCGTTTGCCTCGCCCAGCGCCTTTGTCCGCAGGCAGTATATCGCGCCGGAATCGCGGGAGCTGTTCCATGCAGCGGTCGACCAGCACGAAGGCATCATGGACGCGATTCGGAAGCGCGAGGCCGCGCGAGCCGAGACGCTGGCCCGGGAACACGCCCGGGTGGCCCGCCGCAATCTGGAGACGGCCCTCAAAAACGGGGAAATCGACAAATATGTTCCGGGGATGAAGCTCGTGGAACTATAGGCTGGCTTTTCCGGTCCGTTCACGAAGCATCAGCTAAAATGATAGGAAGTATCAGTATTTCTCCCTCGACTGTGCGAAACGGACCAAGCTATCCTAGGCAGGGACTGTCTCAGAATCCGGTGGATAAATAAAAGGTGGTATGAGCCTCATGCGTTCGAGAACAAGTTGTAAATCGTTGATCCTCAAGCTTACGGCCCTGGCTCTGGGTGTTGCCGGCGTGACATCAGCGCAAAGCATCACGGGAACGATTGTGCCGGGAGCGCAGCCTCCCAAGCCGGCTGCCGCCAAGCCAGCTTGGCCGCCTGAGGGTCCAACGCCTCGAACCGCTGACGGCAAACCGGACCTATCCGGAAATTGGCAGCCGAACGCCATCCGCGAGAACGTAGATCTGGCGGCGGTTCTGGCTGCCGCCGGGAATCCGATCCCGTTTCTGCCCGAAGCGGAAGCTTTGCACAAGGTCCGGCACGATTCGCTCGCGAAAGACGATCCGGAAGCTCGCTGCCTCCCGCCCGGAGTTCCTCGCATGAGCACCACGCCTTATCCCTGGACTATCGTCCAGACTCCTCAGTTGATCGTGATCGTTTACGAAGGCGGGGCGCATATCTGGCGAAAGATTTTCATGGACAGCCGGGGGTTGCACGATCCGAAGGTCGAATACACCTGGCTCGGAGACTCCGTCGGTCACTGGGAGGGCGACACGCTGGTCGTGGAGACTGTCGGCCAGAACGATCTTACCTGGCTCGACGAAGGCGGCACGCCGCACTCGACCGAGATGAAAGTCACGGAACGCATCCGGCGTCCTGATTACGGTCACCTGGAAATCGAGCACACCATTGAAGATCCCAAGACCTTCTCCCGGCCGTGGAAGTTCACCACCCATCCCTCTCTGTTGCGCGGCGAATTAATCGAGTACATCTGCCAGGAAAATAACAAAGACGTACAGCATTTGATCGGGAAGTAGTCCGATTTTCTGTCTTGCTGCATGCAGGCGAGCAGCCTGCATGCACCGCCATCAATCTATTAGATACATAGTATCAACCTGATTCTATAGACTCGCCTCTCCGTTCGGCATAGAGTATCAGGCAGTGCTTGGGGGGCGGTTTCATCGCTGAATTCCGTGTTCATAGGTGCGCCCTGAGGTCGCATTCAGGCGTACGGACGCGAGTTCGCGCCTTCCCATTCACAGTGAAGAGTAGAAAGTCCGAAGGAGAACGATCATGAGGCGCTCTGTTCTTTTCTGTATTCCCCTGCTCATTCTTTTGCTGGCAAACGTGAGCTTCGCTCAGGTAAATGCGAGTGTCGGAGGAACGGTTTCGGACGCAACGGGCGCTGTCATGGTGTCGGTTGCAGTCTCCGCGAAGAATAACAGCACGGGTATCGTCACCAACGCGACAACGAACACCAGCGGAGCGTATGAATTCTCCAGCCTCCAGCCAGGAACCTACACAGTCACGGCCACGATGGCCGGATTCAAGACGGCCACCTACAATAATGTCGCGCTCGGCCAAGGCCAACAGGTGCGGCTCAATTTCAACATGGAAGTGGCCGCGGCAGGCGAAACCGTAAGCGTCGTCGCCGAGGCGGATACAGTCCTGGCGACCACTTCCGCTTCCGTCGGCGGAACGCTCAACTTGCGAGACGTGTCTGCCCTGCCGGTCCAGTCGCGCAATGTGCTGGACCTCGTAACGCTAACGCCCGGCGTGATTGGCGTACAGGGCACTTTCACCGCGGCTGGCCAGACGGTTCCCGTGTTTGCGGGAACAGCAACGGGCAACGTGAACACGACCCGCGACGGCATGACCACCAATGACGGGCGCTACAACAACTCCAATGGCGCCTACTCCGGAATCTTTACCAGTCCGGACATGGTGGAGGAAGTGCGCGTGAGCACCAACTCGATCGATCCAGCCCTCGGGCGCGGATCGGCGCAGGTGCAAATGCTGACCCGATCGGGCGGCAACGAGTACCACGGCGCTCTGTTCTACACCAATGCAAACTCGGCCTTGAGCTCCCTGACGTACTTCCAGAATCTGCAAGGACAACCCAAGGATTACTATAATCGCAACCAGTACGGCGGTCGACTGGGCGGGCCGATTGTCAAAAATAAGGCGTTCTTCTTTGCTTTGGTCGACAATCAGCGATACGTGCAAAAAGTCAATGTTGTGTCCACCGTGCTCACCGCGCAGGCGCGTCAGGGCATATTCCGCTACCTCACGGCGGCATCCGGGTGCGCGGCGCCTCCGTGTGCCCGCCGGAACGGCAACGCCTTCTCCAGTACTCCATCGGTCGATATCAACGGGAACATCCTGACTTCCGCCGGCGGTGTGCCGCTGTCTCTAAATCAGTTCAACTTGTTCACGCAGGTGAAGGATCCCAACCGGACCCAGATCGATCCGGTGTGGTTCGGGCCTCAGTACCTCAGCCGCCTGCCGCTTCCCAATAATTGGACCGTGGGCGATGGTCTGAACACCGCCGGATATCAGTTCCAGCGGCGGGAGGAAGGCATTGACGGCGCCACCGGTCAGAGTCCCAGTGCCGACCGCGATCATCTGACCCTGCGGTTCGATTACCAGGTGAACGACAAGAACAAGGTGAATTTCGTCATGAGCCGGGAGCACGATTGGGGTGTTTCCTCGCAGAGCGGGCAGCTTCAATATCCGGCGGGGTATATCGGTGACGTGCAGCGCACGCCGCGCTTTTACAGCGCCGCGTGGACCAAC
>JBAIXM010000018.1:0-6622 GCA_037916615.1 Bryobacterales bacterium | reverse complement strand
AAGCGGCACCCATTTTTCCGCGTACAGGGCCTGCAGGCGGCCGGGGATGAGATCCCCCACCAGAACTTTGTCGCCCAGCGTTCTCAGGTTCGAATAGACCTCCGCGAGACCTTCGTTGAGCCAGGGCGGAAACTTCAGGCCGGCGTGCCGGGCCACCAGATGCACGTACTCATGGACCGCGATCTGCGCAGCCTGCTCGCCGGTGCGGCCAAGCACGATGTAATCGCGATCCGCTCCGCCGAAGTAGTAAGCGGTGGCGAATTGGTTGAGTCGGTACGGGGCGTACTCCTTTTCCGATCCGAACAAGACCACGTACACCGGCACAGGCCTGGGAGGCTCGCGCTGGTTCACCTGCAGGAAGAAATCGCGGACCCGCTCGAAGTAGCGCAGTGCGTCGCGCGTATCCCGTTCTCCGGCGCTCGAATATGCTTCGAAGTTGGGAGACTGCATGCGGATCCACTTACTTTGGCAATTCGCGCCGCTGCAACTCAAAAGGGCGGCGATTATCTGCCATTTCAGCCGGAACATGGGTCATATTTTAATACAACAGAATTGCGCCGGGCCAGCCGGAAAGTGCTACAGTCGTTTTCTGCGTCCCTTCTCCATCATTCACGTAGACACGGAAGAAACCTGGCGCGGAGGCCAGGAATCGCTCCTGACGCTGGCCCGAGGTCTGCGGGCGCGCGGATTGCGCCAGAGCATTGTGTGCCCGCCCTCCAGCGCGCTGGCCGAGCGAGCCCGCATCGACGGATTTCCCATCCAGCCTTTCGGGCTGCGCAGCGCCGACATCGTGCATGCTCATAGCGGACGCGCCCAAACCGTGGCGTTCTGGAAGACCATCGGCTCGCGGGTCTGCCGCGTGGTCACCCGTCATGTCGCGTTCAAGCCGGCGCATCCCTGGATCCACCGGATCAAGTACACCCGAACCTGCCATGGAATCATCGCCGTTTCCGAGGCAGTCCGGCGCGGCTTAATCGAAAATGGCGTGCCCGCGGACAAGGTCGAGGTCATCCATACGGGAATTGAAATTCCGGAACGCGTGTCACGAGAACACCCCAATAACGATTTTGTGATCGGGCACATGGGCGCCTTCACCGAGGAAAAGGGCCAGGATGTTCTCATCGCGGCAGCCTCCGTTCTGCGGCAGTCCCTGCCCCGGGCACGATTTGTTCTCGCGGGTGAAGGCCCTCTGCTGAACGCCGTCCGCCAGGGCGCGCCGCGAACGGTGAGTTTTCCGGGATTCGTGGCGGATCCCTCTGCGTTCTTCGCGTCGCTCGATCTTTTCGTGATGCCGTCGCGGGCGGAGGCCTGGGGGCTGGCGGCGCTGGACGCCATGGCGCACGGGGTTCCGGTGATCGCGAGCGATGCCGGGGGCCTGCCTGAAATTGTCGAGCCCGGGAATGGCGGCTGGCTCGTCCCGGCGGGCGATCCAACGGCTCTGGCGCGGGCGATCACCGTCGCCGCCTCGGATCCCCAGCGCCTTCGCGCGGAGGGAGAGAAAGCCCGCGAGCGCGCCCGGCTGTTTTCGATCGACGCGATGGTGGAGCAAACGGAGGCGTTTTACCGGCGCCTTCTGGAGGGGATTCGGTCAGACGCGGCGGGCTAGCAACAGCGTCATGTCATCCTGGAGTTCCTCCGAGCCGGTCCACTCCCGGACGCTTTCCGCCACCGCGCTTACGATTTCTTGTTCGTTTAAGTGCGCACTGCGAACCACCAGATTCAGGAAGCGCTCTTCCCCGAACATCTCGCCATAGGCGTTCTCCGGCTCAGTGACTCCATCGGTGAAGAAGACCAGCAGATCGTCCGGCTCCAGAACGATCCGGCTCTCGCCATAATCGGCGAACGGGAAGGCGCCGACCACGGTCCCGTTCACTTCCAGGCGATGAATCGCGCCCCCGCGGATCAGAGCGGGCGGCAGGTGTCCGCCATTGCTGTAGATGAACGTTCCGGCGGATTCATCATACAGCCCCAGGCACAGCGTCGAGTACTTTTCCGCGGAAGTGTTCGCGTACAGGTGCTGGTTTAGCTGCGACAGCAAATGCGCCGCCGAAAGCGGCGCAGCGCCTCCATTGCTCAACTGCGTCCGGAACGAGCTCTGTAAGGTGGCCATCAGCAGAGCCGCCGAAATCCCCTTGCCCGCCACGTCGCCGATTGCCAGGGCGATCTGATTGTTTGGCGTCCGTGCGTAGTCGTAGTAGTCGCCCGATACCATTCGTGCGGGGCGGCAGATCGCGGTCAGCCGTAACGACTCCGTTTGAGGCATGGCGCGCGGGTAGAGCTGGTTCTGGACCTCTCGGGCGATTTCGATCTCCGATTGGAGCCGCTCTTTTTCCTTGGCCACCGCCAGGAGCCGGGCCAAATTTTCCGTCATGCGGTTGAACGAAAGCCCCAAATCCGCCAGTTGGTCTTTTCCGCGCACCTCGATGCGATGGCTGAAATCCCCCTTCATGACGCGCTGGGTTCCTTCGTACAGATGATGCACCGCGCCGGTAATGTTGCGCGTCATGGTGATCCCGATAACCCAGCAGATGATTTCCACCAGCCCGAACAGGATCAACCCGCCGATCAAAGCCGTCTGCATGAGTTCCTGCGCCACATCCGCGCGGCGAGTAAAAATGGTCGAGAGCACCGCGGATACACGCGTTAAGACGGCGAGCACGAGATCCGAGGACTGGGCCGGATGGTCCCAATCGACGGCCGGAACCGTGGCAAACCACACCACCTCGCTATCGAACCGGTTCGCGGCTGGAGGCAAAGCCGGAGCAGAGGAGCGCCGGACTGACCTGCGCGCCGAGGGCGATGCATTCTGCGTGGACTCATCGATTCCTACCAGGCCGAGTCCCGGCATGAGCCCGGCAAGGAACTCGCGCGTCAGGGGCACTGTGACGATCGCTCCGCTGGAGGTTCGCGCAAACAGGTAGAACTCGCCATCGCGTTTCAGGACGCCTCGCGCGGGCAGTCCCGAGGGCGGCATCCGGATCGTAACCAGTCCCGGGTAGCGCTCTTGCTCCGATCCCGAGATCGCGCCGGCCGCCAAGCCGTCGATGCGGCGATCCAGTTCCGTCGTGACCAGGTACGCCGAAAGCTGGTAGACCAGCATGTATCCGCCGAGTGCGGCGAGCCCGGCGATTAGCAGGATCGGAACGACTGCGATGAAAAGGTAGGTGACCAGCAGCCGGTGCCGCAAGCGCCAGACCGCCTGGCGCGCCACCAGGCGCAGAAGACGGATCGCCAGCCATAACCCTGCGACGATGCTGGCAATCTCGAGCGCCAGCCGCAATCCGCCCTTCGGCGCGACCCAGCCCAGAGCCGCATACGCCACTACCAGTGCAACGAACGCCACGCCCGCGCCGCCGAGCCAGCGGAACAGAACCTGGATTTGACGGCGCACAATCGTGTCTCGGCTGCTAGATGCGGGACTTGGCGATCGCGGGAAGCTCTTTGTCCGGTTCCAGGTAGTATTTCGTGAGTCCGTCCTTCAGGATCTGGAAAGCGGTGTCAACGTCGTCCGCGTATTGGAAGAGGTTCAGATCGCGCTCGTCGATCATACCGTGGCGCACCAGGGCGTCGAAATTCAGAATCTCCTTCCAGAAGGTAGTCCCATACAGGACCACCACCATTTTCTTCACCAGTTTTTCAGTTTGCGTGAGCGTCAGGACCTCCATCAGCTCGTCCAACGTTCCGAACCCGCCGGGGAAAACGACCAGGGCTTTCGCGAGATACGCGAACCAGAACTTCCGCATGAAAAAGTAATGGAATTCGAAATTCAGTCCGGGCGTGATGAACGGATTGGGGCGCTGCTCCATCGGAAGCCCGATATTCAGCCCGACGGTTTTCCCGCCTGCTTCCGCGGCGCCGCGGTTAGCGGCTTCCATAATGCCCGGACCTCCGCCCGTACAGACGACGAATCGCCGGCTCGAGTCCTCAAGGTTGTCCGACCACTGGGTCAACTGCGCCGCGAGCTGGCGAGCTTCCTTGTAATAGCGCCCGCTGGCGCTGGCCTCGAAGGTCCGCGCCGAGCCAAAAAATACGATCGTGTCGCGAATTTTCTCTTTCCGGAAATGCGAGAGCGGATACAAATATTCGCTCAAAATGCGCAGCGGCCGGGCGTCGGGCGCGTCAAGAAATTCCTGATTCCGGTAGGCGAGCGGCAGGCGTCCTGGGATATCCGTGGGTTCAATCATGGGGTTCCATCACGAACTAAATGTTTTTCCAATTGTCGCACCCTCCTCAACAGGTCTGGCAATTTCTGGAACGCAGTGACGGCGCGCAGCCATTCGCGGGCGTCGAACGCCGGGGATCCGCTCATCGTGGCCCCTGAGGGAACATCGTGGCCGATCCCGCTTTGCGCGTACACCACGGCCCCGTCATGAATCGTGAGATGTCCCGATACCCCCACTTGCCCGGCCAGCAGGACTCCCTTGCCCAGGATCGTCGATCCAGCCAGGCCCGTCTGGGCGCAGAGGATGTCGTCTTCGCCGACCACGCAGGCATGCCCAACCTGCACCAGGCTGTCGATCTTAGCTCCGCGCCGCACCCGCGTCTCGCCGACAGTGGCGCGGTCCACCGAAGTCAGGGATTGAATCTCGACATCGTCTTCAATGATGGTGACGCCGCTCTGCACGATCTTCTCGTGCGTTCCATCGGCGCGCTTGGCGAATCCAAAACCGTCGCTGCCGACGACAACGCCGTTCTGCAGCGTCACCCGGTGGCCGATGCGGCAGAACTCCCGCACCACGGCATGCGAATGCGCCAGGAAATCGTCGCCGATCCGCGCGCCTTCATAGATCACCACATGCGGATGCAACACGGCGTTTTTTCCGATGACCGCGTTCTCTCCGACCACGACGAACGGACCAATGGAGGAATCGGGGCCGACGCGGGCGGAATCGGCTATGGATGCCGACGGATGAATGCCAGGCTTCGGCCGCGGCGGATGATAGAACAGCGCCAAGGCACGCGCGAAATCCAAATAGGGATTTTGGGAGATGAGTTGCGGAATGAGCAATGCCGGCATGGGGTCAGCCAGCAGAATCGCGCCAGCCCCGGTTTCTTTCGCCTTATGCGCGTACTTCGGGTTCGCAAGAAAGGTGATCTCGCTGGAACCGGCGTGCTCCATTCCGGCGACACCCGATATCTCCGTCGAGCCCTCGCCAATAAGAACGCATCCCAGCCGGTCCGCGATTTCGGACAGCAACATATTTGGAGTCCCCTTCGGAATCAGTATCCCTTGTTTCCCACGGAAGGAAATCGCAGGGATGCGGTTGTCGATATCGATGCCAGCGGGCGTGCTAGGATTTTTCACGTGCTCTATTTGACCGAAGCAGAAGTGCAGCAGTTGCTCCCCATGCCCGCCTGCATCGACATGATGCGCCGCGCCTTCGAGGAGATGCATGCCGGCCGGACCCGCAACCAGCCGCGCCGCAGGTTGATTCTCGACACCGGATCGGTGTTGCACCAGATGGCCGGGTCCTGGGGCAACTATTTCGTCGCCAAGATCTATTCGAGCAACCGCAAGTACGGCCTGCTCCAGATGATCAACCTGCTCTACGACGCCGAAACCGGCAAGCCTGTGGCGTTCCTCGAAGCCAACAATCTCGGCATGATCCGTACCGGCGCGGCGAGCGGCTATGCCACCGATCTTCTGGCGGCGCCCGACGCGTCGGTGGTCGGACTCATCGGCAGCGGCTGGCAGGCGCGCGGACAGGTGGACGCGATGCGCGCCGTGCGGCCGATCAAGGAAATCCGCGTGTGGAGCCGCAATCCGGAACACGCCACGCATTTTGCCGAAGAGTTCGGTTGCCGCGCGGTCGAGTCCGCGGAGGCCGCCGTGCGCGATGCTCCGATCGTGGTGACGGCGACCAGCGCCAAGGACCCCGTGATCGAGTCCTCCTGGATCAAGCCGGGCACGATGATCAACGCCATGGGATCGAACGTTGCGAACCGACGGGAAATCCCCGCCGATATAATGCGCTCGGCTCGCGTCGTGGTCGACGATCTCGATCAGGCCAGGATCGAAGCCGGCGATATCATCATGTCCGATAGCTGGGCAAATGTGGTGGAGCTCAAGGATGTGCCCCGCGGCCATGACCCGGAGCGCGTGACGGTATTCGAATCGCTCGGGATCGCCGTCGAGGACGCCGCGGCCGCGGCTTACGTCTACGAGCAGGCCGTCGCGAAAAAAATCGGCCGTCAATTGCCCTAAATGTTATACTCGGCATTTTCCCCAATATGAAACATCGAATCGTGCGAAACATCCGCCGCGCGGATGCCGAGAGCGTCAAGATCCTTGGGCAGCTCGGTGTAGCCACAGTGCATGAAGCGCAAGGGCGCACAGGCTTGCTGCTCCCCTACATGCGCCCGATTTACAACTCCGCGCGCATTGCAGGCCCCGCAGTCACCGTCCTGTGCCAGGCGGGCGACAACCTGATGATCCACGCCGCCGTCGAACTGTGCCAGCCCGGTGATGTCCTGGTGGTCACGACCACTTCGGAATCGACCGACGGCATGTTTGGCGAGCTTCTGGCTACTTCGCTTCGGACTCGCGGTGTCGCTGGACTCGTGATCGACGCCGGCGTCGATCACGAGTCCAGCGACACCGCGAGTCCGAAGCGAAGTAGCC
>JBAIXM010000017.1:0-2046 GCA_037916615.1 Bryobacterales bacterium | reverse complement strand
CAATCCCTTGGCCGCCAGCAAGGCCCGCACGGCGTAAGTGCGCACCAGGGAGTTGGTCCAAAACGGCACGATGACCAGGGTCAGCAGCAGCGGGCGCATGCCGGGCTTCAGCCTGGCCAGAATATAGGCGAAGGGATAGCCCACCCCTAGGCAGATGACCGTGGCCGACAAGGCCAAGACCACGGAGCGCCAGAAAATCTTCAGGTAAATGGGGTCGAGCAGCCGCCGGAAATTCTCTACCGTCAGGCTAGGCGAGATGAATCCGCTTTCGTCGCGGCTCAGGAAGCTCGCCCCCAGCACCAGCAGGTTCGGCGCCAGCACGAACAGCACCAGCCAGGCGGAGAGCAGCAGGATGACGGCGTTTTTGCAGAAATTAGCCGGTTTCATCGGCTGGAAGCGCCGTCTCGCGGTTCGCACTCCAGTTCAGGCCGACCTTCTGGCCCGGCTGGAAACGTAAGGCGGGGTTGTCATGGTCGAAGAATTCGCAGGCGATTAGCCGCTTGCCGTTTTTCAGCCGAACCGCAACATCCAGGGTCATGCCCTTGTAGATCTTTTCCACCACGATACCCTGCAACCGGGCGTTGGGGGAGGCCGGGTCGACCACGCGAAGATCTTCCGGGCGCAGCAGCAGAGCGAAACGCTCGCCGGCCTTGAGCCCTCGGGCGCAGGCCAGCAGGCAGCCCTCACCCTCCGCACAGACCTCGACAAGCTCTCCCTGCCGCCGCCCGCTAACGGTGCAATCCAGCAGATTGCTTTCCCCCACGAATTCAGCCACAAACCGGCTGGCCGGGTGCTCGTAAATCTCCTGTGGCCTGCCGATCTGCTCGATGATGCCGGCGCGCAGCACCACCACCCGGTCGGACAGGGAAAGGGCCTCTTCCTGGTCGTGGGTGACGAACACGAAGGCGATGCCCAACTGCCGCTGCAATGCTTTCAACTCCACCTGCATGGCCCGCCGCAACTTGTAGTCCAGGGCGCTTAAGGGTTCGTCCAAGAGCAGCACCCGCGGACGGTTCACCAGCGCTCTCGCCAGAGCCACCCGCTGCTGCTGGCCGCCGGACAACTGACGGGGCTTGCGATCGCAAAGACCGGCCAGATGCACCGAGGCCAGCGCCTCGCTCACCTGCTTGCGGACCATCGCGGCACCGAGTCCTTTCATCCTCGGGCCGAAGGCGACGTTGTCGAATACGCTCAAATGCGGGAACAGCGCGTAACTCTGAAAAACCGTGTTGACGCAGCGCCGTTCCGGAGGAAGGCGGTTGACGCAGTGGCCGTCGATGAAGATTTCGCCGAAGTCGGGCGATTCAAATCCCGCCAAAAGGCGCAGTAGCGTCGTCTTGCCGCAGCCGGAGGGGCCCAGCAGGGTGAGAAACTCGCCTTCCTCGACGCTCAGGTTGAAGCCGTCCAGCACCTTGAGCCCGCCGTAGGCTTTGGTGATGGTTTTGAATTCGACGACAGGAGGGGGCAAGGGCGTTCGCGGCGTGAAGTAAAGGGAGGATTATAAGTTAAAGATGGGGCGTATTCCGCAGCCTTGATCCGTTACAATTCCTCCATTTGCGCGGCTTGCAGCGACAGGCCCTTTGCCCTTCCACCTTTCAGCTAAGGAGAACCCCGCATGAATTCCAATCTGTTCGAGCAGGCCAAACGGCATATCCCCGGCGGGGTTAACTCCCCTGTGCGGGCTTTTAAGGGCGTCGGCGGATCGCCGGTGTTCGTGAGTCGGGCGGAAGGCCCTTATCTTTACGATACCGAAGGCAGGCGCTACATCGACTATGTGGGCTCGTGGGGGCCGATGGTGCTGGGGCACGCTCACCCGGTTGTGCTCAAGGCGGTGCATGAGGCCGTGGAGCGGGGGTTGAGCTACGGCGCGCCGACGGAGGCGGAAACGGCGATGGCGGAGAAAGTCTGCGAGCTGGTGCCTTCCATGGACATGGTGCGGATGGTCAGCTCTGGCACCGAGGCCACCATGAGCGCCATCCGCCTGGCCCGGGGCTTTACCGGACGCGACAAGATCGTCAAGTTCGAGGGCTGTTACCACGGCCATTC
>JBAIXM010000016.1:0-7664 GCA_037916615.1 Bryobacterales bacterium | reverse complement strand
CGCGGAAACGATCCCGAATTCCGCGGATCCGGCGCCGATCATCTGCACGGTCGGGGTGCCCGCGCCACCGGGAAGAATCTCGACGTCCAGGCCATGTTTCTGGTAGGGTGCGGCATAGAATCCGCCGAATTGCGGATCGGGTTTCCAATTCAGCGCCAGCCGGATTCGGTTGCGCCTTCCGCAGCCCCCGAAAATCGCCGCCGAGACCGCCAGGAACGCTCTGCGTGAAGTCTTGTCCATGGTCCTGTCGCTTTATGTCTCCTGTTCCGATGCGTGCCAGTGGCGCAGCGTCAGGGCGCTGATGAAACTTATAAGACCGAATAGCGCCAGACCGAGAACCGACGCCAGCAGCACGGCGGCGAAAACCTTGTCCACACGCTGTTGTGTTCGGGCCACGTCCACGACGGAGCCGAGGCCCTCGCCGCCGATGAACTCTCCGACCACAGCGCCGATCACCGCCAGGCCGGATGCCACGCGCAGACCGGTGAGAATCTGAGGCAACGCGGCGGGGAATCGGAGCTTGACCAGCGTGACTCCCGCTGAGGCCCCGTAGAGGCGGAAAAGATCCCGGAGCGCCGGATCGGTGGAAAGCAGCCCCGTGAGTGTGTTCGCGATGATCGGGAAAATCGACACGATAAATGCGGACGCGGTGACGGTCTGCATGCCGTATCCGAACCAGATCACCAGCAGCGGCGCGATGGCGATGATCGGCACTGTCTGGAAGAACACCGCGTAGGGATAAAACGATCTCTGGATCGCGCGGGAAGTGGACAACAGTACGGCTGTACCGATTCCTGCCAGCGTGCTCAGCGCAAACCCCAAAAACGCGGCGGCCGAGGTTCTTCCCATGGCTGTGGCGAGCTCGCTGCGATTGTCCGCCAAGGCGCGGAATACAGCGCTGGGCGCCGGCACGAGGTATCCCGGCACGAAGCCGCTGCGCACCATCGCTTCCAGGAGCGCCGTTATTACGACGAAGGGAACCAGGGGCGGCAGAATCCTCTTCATCGCTATTCTTCCTCCATCGCGGCCATCAGGATCTGCATTTCCCGGCCGAGGCAAGGATCGGAGCGGAGTTCGTTGGTTCGGTGCAGAGGCAAGTCGAAACGCCGGTCGAGTTTAATACGCCCTTTTCGCCTGGTGAGCACCACAGCGCGATTGGCAAGGAACGCGGCCTCTGAAATCGAGTGGGTCACGAAAATCACCGTCATTCCCTGACTCTGCCATAGCTCCCGAAGTTGCACTTCCAGATTGAACCGGGTGATCTCGTCGAGCGCCGCGAACGGCTCGTCCATGAGTAATAAGCGAGGCTCGGTGACCAGAGCACGAGCAAGGGAAACGCGCATCCGCATGCCGCCGGAGAGCTGCGCCGGATAGCGCGATTCGGCCTCGGCCAGTCCGGCCTGACCCAGCGCCGCTCGCGCTCGCGCGTATCGTTCTTCACGGTCGATCCCCATCAGTTCCAGCGGCAAGGCGGCGTTATCCAGCGCGGTGCGCCAGGGCAGGAGATGCGCGTCCTGGAAGACAAAGGCGATCCGGGAATCGTCCGGTTCGGCGATGACGCGGCCGCCGTCGGGCGGAGCCAGGCCGGCAATCATTCTTAGAAGCGTGGATTTGCCACATCCGGATGGACCGAGAACCGCCAGAAATTCTCCGGCGTCGATGTGCAAATCCAACTGTTCGATAACCACCAGCCGTTTATCGAACACGCGGCGCACCTGATCCAGGCGGAGTGCAACCCCGCGGGCAACTGCGGTCCTATCGGTCACGGCTCAACGGCAAGACTGGCCTTTCTTAGATCTTACACGGTGGATCCAGGATGGATCCGGCTTCGGTAACGCTATGCTCGTTGTGGATGTCCTTGTAACGTGGCCCGAATTGAAGATTATGCCCTGATCGGCGACTGCCTGACTGCGGCTCTGGTGTCTTCGGAAGGCTCCATGGATTGGCTGTGCCTTCCGCGATTCGATTCGCCTGCGTGTTTCGCGGCACTGCTCGGAGGAACGGAGAACGGGCGATGGCAGATTTCTCCTGCGGTCGAAATCCGCGCTGTCCGCCGGCGGTACCGGGGCGACACGATGATCCTGGAGACCGATTTCGAAGCGGACCACGGGGCGGTCACGCTCATCGACTACATGCCGATCCAGTCCGATAGCACGGACATCATCCGCCTGGTCCAGGGCAGGCGCGGGGAAGTCCCGATGCACATGGATCTGGCGATCCGGCCGGATTACGGCTCCATTGTTCCGTGGGTGCGGCACACCAGCCGCGGGATTCGCGCCCTCGCGGGTCCCGATACGCTGCATTGCCACGCTAGCGTCCCGATGAAGGGAGAAGATCTTCGCACGGTTGCGGATTTTACGGTGAAGGAAGGGCAGACGGTCTGGTTCACGCTGACCTGGTCGCCCACGCACCGCGGGCGCGCGATCGTTCAGGACTGGCGCGAGTCGCTGCCCGCCACGGAGAAGTGGTGGCTCCGCTGGGCCGGACGGTGCAGCTATCGCGGAGAATGGCGCGACGCCGTCATGCGATCGTTCCTCACGCTGAAAGCGCTCACCTACAAGCCGACCGGCGCGATCGTGGCCGCGCCCACCACATCCCTTCCAGAGCGAATCGGGGGAGTTCGCAATTGGGATTATCGCTACTGCTGGCTTCGCGATGCTACGTTCACCCTGTACGCCTTGCTCACCGGCGGCTACATCAAGGAAGCCAAGGACTGGCGGGCCTGGCTGGTCCGAGCCGTGGCCGGAACGCCATCGGAAATCCAGATCATGTACGGACTGCGCGGGGAGCGCCGGCTTACGGAATTGCAGTTGGGCTGGCTGGAAGGCTACGAAAAATCCATTCCCGTCCGGATCGGAAACGCCGCCTACAAGCAATTCCAATTGGATGTCTACGGCGAGGTCATGGACTCCATGCACCTGGCTCGGCAGGCCGGCCTGACCGAAGACGAGGACGCCTGGCGCATCCAGCGCGACTTGATCAAGTTCCTCGAATCCGGCTGGAGCGAGCCGGATGAGGGAATTTGGGAGGTGCGCGGCCCGCGCCGACACTTCACCCATTCCAAGGTGCTCGCCTGGGTAGCCGTCGATCGGGCGGTGAAAGCAGTCGAACGGTTTCGTTTACAAGGTGATCTGGCATCCTGGCGGGCGCTGCGCCAGCGGATCCACGAAGACATATGCCGCCGGGGCTTCGACGCCGAACGTAACGCGTTCGTCCAGTACTATGGATCGAAGGATCCGGACGCAAGCCTGCTCATGCTGCCGCTGGTTGGATTTCTCCCTCCGGAAGACCCCCGTATCCGCGGAACACTTGAGCTGATCCAACGGGAATTGGCGGATGGGCCGTTCGTCTACCGATATCCGACGGCACAAAACGTGGACGGGTTGCCGGCCGGCGAAGGGACCTTCCTGCTGTGTAGTTTTTGGCTGGCGGACAATCTCGCTCTGCAGGGCTGCCACAAGGAAGCTCAGGAGATCCTTGAGAGAATGCTTGACCTGCGCAACGACGTCGGCCTCTTGCCGGAGCAATACAGCATCGTGGACCGCCGCTTTCTGGGAAATTTTCCGCAGGCGTTCTCGCACGTCGGGCTCATCAACAGCGCGCGCATTCTGATCCCGAAGCTCGGACCGGCGCATCCTTTACCTCCATACTGAGGCCTCCGTACTGAGTCGAATCCCCCGGCTTAAAGATCAGGGAAATGGTCTAGTACGTGCATCGCTTCAGTCATGCCCGCTACGAAAACAATCTGCCGTCATCTGTGTTCTGAGCTTGTTTTCATTTCCCGTGCAGACCGCAGGGGGAGACAGCCCATGCTCGGCAATCTGGAGGAGATTGGCGAGTGGTTCGCGGAGATCCTTACCGAATGCGCCTTCCCGCGCGACGCTGCGGTGCGGATCGTCAGCAAAGCCCATCAGTTAGAAGGTGTTGTGGAAAACTGCACGCGCCAGCATCCGCTGGGATTCTTCGTGCGAGTGAAGTTGAAACCGGAGTCGCGCTGGTCGGAAAGCTGGTTCACTCCCAAGCACCTGTTCCGGCTTTGGTCGGGAACCCAGCCTAAGGTGTCTCCCTTAAAAGCGGCCTCAGGTTACTGAGGAAATATTGCGGGAACTTTCTTCCGCTTCGTGCACATGCGGCTAGCGGGAGTAGCGCCGACTGTTCTCAGTTGTTGACGGTGGCCGGGGCGGGGACGACCTCGGCCCGCTTCTTGCGGCGCGGACGAAGTTTCTCGAAGCTGCCGCGGAACTGCTCCAGGTAGATGTAGATCACCGGAGTGATGTACAGCGTCAGAAGCTGCGAAACCAGCAGGCCTCCGACTACGGCCAAGCCCAGCGGACGCCGCGCTTCCGATCCGGCTCCCAGCCCGAGCGCGATGGGCAGCGTGCCCATCAGCGCGGCCACGGTGGTCATCATGATCGGCCGGAACCGCACCAGGCAGGCTTCGTAGATCGCGTCGGCGGGCGGGACGTTGTGCAGCCGCTGCGCCTCAATCGCGAAATCGATCATCATGATCGCGTTCTTCTTCACGATTCCGATCAGCATGATCACGCCCACGAAGGAGTAGATGTTCAACTCGTCGCGGAACAGAAGCAGCGTGGCGAGCGCGCCCATGCCGGCCGACGGCAGTCCGGAAAGAATCGTGATCGGATGGATGAAGCTTTCGTACAGAATGCCCAGCACCATGTAGATCACAAGAACCGCCATCACCAGCAGCAGGCCCAAGCCGACGAGCGAGGACTGGAAGGCGGCAGCTACGCCCTGGAATGTGGTGTGAATCGTATCCGGCAGCGTTTCGCGAGCCGCCTGCTCCACGCGATCCACGGCGTCGCCCAGGGAAACACCCGGCGCCAGGTTGAAGGAGATCGTCACGGCCGGAAGCTGCCCCAGGTGGTTCACGGCGAGAGGTCCGACTGTGGTGCGGGCTTGCGCAATGGTGTTCAACGAAACCAGTTTGCCTGTGTTGGAGCGCACGTAGAGGAGATTCAGCGCGCTGGGATCCTCCTGATACTGGGGCAGCATCTCGAGAATCACCTGGTAATCGTTGGTGGGCGCGTAAATGTCCGAGACCTGGCGCGTGCCGTAGGCGTTATACAGGGCGTCTTCGACTTGTTCTGCGGTCACGCCGAGCGCGGAAGCGTGATCCCGGTCGATCTTCACGTCCACCAGCGGACTGGAGATCAAGAGATCGCTGTTCACGTCAATGAGTCCAGGAATGTCCCGCAGCCGCCGCTCAAAATCGGTAGACGCGCGATAGAGATCCTGAAGATTCTGCGCTTGCAGCGTGTACTGATACAAACTCCGGCTCTGCTGGCCGCCGATGCGCACCAGGGGCGGATTCTGGAAATAGGTCCGCACGCCGGGAATCTGATTCACCAGCGGCCGGAGTTGATCCATGATCTGCTCGGGTGTGGCGGTTCGCTCGGAACGCGGCTTCAATCGGAGTTGCAGGTTCCCGGCGTTACCGGCGTTGTTCCCGCCGCCGCCGGTCCGGGAAAAGTAGGCATCCACATTCGGATTCTGCGCGATGACCTTATTCACCTCTTGCTGGAGCCGCATCATGATGTCGAACGACGCATCCTGCGAGAATTCGGTCGAGGCGTTGATCTGATTCGTGTCCTGGCTGGGAATGAAGCCTTTGGGAACCAAACCGTACAGATAAACCGTGACCGCCATCGTGGCCACCGCGGTGAACAGCGTCAGAAAACGATACCGGATCACGCCGTTCAGGGTCCATTTGTAGAGGTCGCGCAGAGCATCGAAGCCGCGCTCGGTGGCCTGGAAAAGCTTCCCGTGTTTTCCTCCAGGCGGCCTCAGGAAACGGCTGCACAGCATGGGCGTCAGACTGAGGGAAACAAAGCCCGAAATCAAAATCGCGACGCTGATGACCACCGCAAACTCGTGGAACAGCCTCCCGATGATGCCGCCCATGAACAGCACAGGAATGAAGACGGCGGTCAGCGAGAGCGTCATCGAAAGCACGGTGAACGCGATCTCTCGCCCGCCTTCGAGCGCCGCCGCCATGCGCGACTTGCCCATTTCCATGTGGCGGACGATGTTCTCCAGCACGACGATCGCATCATCCACGACGAATCCGACGGCCAGCGTCAGCGCCATCAAGGAGAGGTTGTCCAGGCTGTAGTTAAGCAGATACATCGCAGCGAACGTGCCGACGATCGAAAGGGGCAGAGCCAGGCTGGGGATCAGCGTGGCGGAGACGTTCCGCAGGAAGACAAAAATCACCAGAACGACCAGCCCGACGGTGAGAAGCAACGTGAACTTGACGTCGTTCACGGATTCGCGGATGGATGTGGACCGGTCGTAAACCACGTCCAGATTGACCGAAGGCGGCAGTTGCGCGCGGAATTCCGGGAACAGCGCCTTGATGTGATCCACGACCTCAACCGTATTGGTTCCGGGCTGGCGCTGCACCTGGAACATAATCGATCGGGTCTCGCCGCTGCCGCGGTCGATATCGTTGATCCAGGCGAATTCCTTGTCGTTCTGGATGCCGTCGAGCACCCGCCCCAGCTCGCCCAGCCGCACCGGATTTCCGTGGTTGTAAGAAACGATTAGCGAGCGGTATCCGGCTGCGTCCATGAGCTGCCCATCCGCCTGGACGGTGTAAGCCTGATTGGCGCCCCACAGAATTCCGGCGGGCAGGTTCGCATTGTGCTTCTGGATCGCGTCCGCGACTTCGTCGATGCCGATGCCGCGCGCGGCGAGCTGATTCGGATCCACCTGCGCCCGGACCGCTCTCTTGGCCGAGCCCCACACGTTCACTTGCGCGACGCCATTGACGGTCGAAATCCTGGGCGCGATAAACGTCTCGGCGTATTCGTCCAGCTCTTGCGGAGAGATCGTAGCGGAATTCAGGCCGACGAACAGGATCGCCTGGTCCGCCGGATTGACCTTTTGCAACTGCGGCGGGGCAGGCATCCCGACCGGCAGCCGCCGGACAACCGCCGCAATCTGGTTCTGAACATCCTGGGAAGCGGCATCGATGTCGCGGTCGAGCGAAAACTGGAGTGTGATGTTGGTTCGCCCGCGCACGCTGGTGGACGTCATCGAATCCAGCCCGGGCACGGTTGAGAACTGCCGCTCGAGAACCGTCGCCACCGAAGCGGCCATGGTTTCCGGACTCGCGCCCGGCAGGTTCGCCTGAACCTGCATGGTCGGGTAGTCGATGTTAGGAAGATCGCTGACGGGCAACGTGCGGTAGCCTGCGATTCCGAAGATCACGATCGCGGCCATGACCAGTGCCGTCATCACTGGCCGCTTGATGAAAAGTGCGGTAAGGTTCAAGCGAGCTGCGCCCCTAACGTGTAATGTTACCTAGAATCTGCAAGGCGCAGCCAGTGCCAAAAGGGTTACAGATTCGGGGGCTGCCGAAGGACCTGAGCGGAATCGATATCTTCCGTTTTTTGTAGGATATACAGGTATCGATAGGGCTCTTCCCACAGCCGCGGCAGGGATAGAGCAAGGTCGGAGGCCTGTTTTTCGATCACTTCGGCGCCAACCTGCCGGTCCGCCCGCGCCTGATTCCACGACAGGCACGCAGCCAGCGGAAGGTTGAAAACGATGGCCGCCGCTGGCCGGGCATGCCGTGCCGCGAGCGCCAGCAGGCCCTTGCGCGTGGGCGCCTGGACGTTGGTGGCGTCGATCACCGT
>JBAIXM010000015.1:0-8519 GCA_037916615.1 Bryobacterales bacterium | reverse complement strand
ACGGCACCAGATACCAGCTACACGTCCAGGCTCTCAGTATCCCCATAGATCCTTCTACCCCGGAACTCCGATTCTTGCTATCGGGCAGGGGTTGGGATGGCGGGCGGTATTCCTGGCAGGTATACGCGCGGACGCAACCGGCAAATTGTACGCTTGGCGTATGCCCTCTGACCCGGACGAGTCCCACATAATCCAAACAGATGATTCAGGTGTGTTGAGCCCGGCCATGCAAGCAATGTTCGAGCTTGATCGCTTTGTTAACGTCGCGTGGGCTGGGCTTGGCTACGCCAGTCGGGCGACAACGTTTAAGAAGAGCTTCGCGCGGCTTGGTATAGGGGAAGGCGGCCCGCGAGAGGTTACTTCAGAGGAAATCGCCGAAGCTTCCAAACTTGAACAATTCGCCGCCAGCCAGCAGCCGGACTTTCCAATCCTGCACAGCCTCGGTTCATTTCGCCTCTGGGCGGTTTTGGAAGGCGCTGTGGAGGATCTATTACGTTACAGGCTGTTGCTCGATCCTGCCCTTCGTGAGACTCCCGTATTGTCGTCAATTGAAGGCTCTCTCATTGAGTTCGTGTCAGCTACACCCGAAGAACAGAACGAGATACTCATTGGACATCTAAAGCAACGTCTCGGCGCTTCATTCAAGGTTGGAGTAGGCCGTTTTGAAAGCCTGTTAGATGCTGTTGGATTGGCGGGAAGGGTCCCGGATCTGACGCGACGCGTGCTAGTTGAACTATCGGAGGTGCGGAATGTGATAGCCCATAGAAACGGCCGGGCCGACGTACGCCTAATCACGAGGTGTCCCTGGCTTGGGTTACAGAAGGGCAAGCCTATCGTCATTACACGTTGGCAGTTCAGACGGTATTTCGCGGCCTCTAACTGCTACTTGCTAGAGCTTTGCCGCCGTGCTGATCTCGCAAGGGGTAATCCACCTGCTTCTGCGTATCATGTTGAGCTCACTCAAGTGCTTGCCGCTGCTGAAGGCGGCCTTCAGCAGATCGAATCAGATCGGGAACCGCCGCGCGAAGTTACCAGCGAAAACTAAATGCCTAGTAGCCGGTGTCAGTTTTGGTGTCAGTTGGAACTGCGTTTTCTTGCGTATTGGTGCGCGAAGAAGGGCAAAGTGTACCAGCCAAGTGCTTGAAAAAAGGGTATATCTCGCTATACGGCGTAGATACTCGGTTTTTCTGATCCCATTAAAAGTGCGATGCTCTACCAACTGAGCTACCGGCCCGATGAGGAAAGCGGCGGGAACTTCAACTTATTGTAACGCGCGCTCCACGGAGGAAGCCAGTTGCGCGAGCCCCGCAGCTACATCCGAACCGAGATGCACGTGCAGCGCCCGGCGCCCGCGCTCGCGCAGAACCTCCAGATCGCCGCTCGCCTGGGCCGCCTTCACCACGCCGAACGTATATTTCTGACCCGGCACGGGAACATCGCGCGAGTCATCGGCCGTGATTTGCAGGAACACGCCTGTATTCGGTCCGCCTTTGTACGCCTGACCTGTGGAGTGCAGGAATCGCGGCCCAAATCCCAGGCACGTCGCCGATTTCTTCGCATCGCGCACCTTGCGCCGGATTCCTTGAAGCAGCCCCGCGTGCGCCGAGTTCATTTCGATGTACGCCAGCAGCGCGAAATAATCGCCAGGACGGATCGACGCCAGATCCGCACGCAACCGCTCGATCAGACCCGCATCCCCGATCTGCAGCACGTCTTTCTCGGGCGGCAGTGCGCCGGTCTCCTCGAAAGCCGAAGTCAACCTGCGCGTGGCGATCTTCGCCGCTTCCACATCCGGCTGATCGAACGGATTGATGCCTAGAATCGAGCCCGCCACCGCCGTCGCGATCTCCCAGCGGAAGAATTCGGCGCCCAGGTGATAGACGTCGGGTATGGATAAGCGCACCACGGGATGCCCCGCGGCTTCAAGCGCCGCCACGGCGCGATCCTGCTCGGCGTCCGGTGCGGTTTCCAGGCGCTCGTAAACGAACACGCGGTCCGATCCGGAGGCAGATGGCGGACCCGGCGGTTCGCGATCCACTGGAATCAACCCTTTCCCGATCTTCCCGGTCGATTCCGCAAGCAACTGCTCGAGCCACGCGCCTAAATCGTAAATTCCCGGCGAAGAAATGAGCGTAATCTTGTCGCGCCCGGCGAGCGCCAGAGATCCGAGCACAGCACCCAGCGCCGCGCCGGGATTCCGGTCCACCGGATGCGACGCTGAACAGGCTTCGACCATCCCCTGCGCCAGGCCCGCGAACATCGCTACGTCAACGCCCATCGCGGCCGCGGGGATCATGCCGAAGTCGGATAGCGCCGAATATCGGCCCCCGATGCTCGATACGCCGAAGAAGATTCGCCAGAATCCGTCGCGCTCGGCCACCTGCTGCATCTTGGAGCCGGGATCCGTAATGGCCACGAACCGGCTGCCATCACGCCCCGAGCGCTCGAAGAAATATTGTTTGAAGATATTCGGCTCCAGCGTCGATCCGGATTTGCTGGAGACGATGAACAGCGTCCGCGCCAGGTCGATCCGGCTCTCGACGGATAGCAGCTGCGCCGGATCGGTCGAATCCAGCACGTGAAGCTCAGGAAATCCATCTTGCTTACCGAAGGAGAGGGCGTGAACTTCCGGGCACAGGCTGGATCCACCCATTCCCAGCAACAGGACGTGCGTGAATCCGCGTTCGCGCACCTCGCGCGCGAACTGGGCGAAGCGCGCAGCGCCCTGTAACTGCGCCTCGACAACATCCAGCCAGCCGAGCCACTTGCTCTCGTCCGCCCCGGTCCAGAGCGAGGCGTCGCGCGACCACAGCCGTGCCATTTTATTTCCGCTGCGCCAATCGTCCAGCGTTCGTTGAAAAGCCGCGCGCTGATCCGGCGTGAGCGAAAACGTTCCTATAGAAGACACAATGCTCCGATGGTAGCATCGGAGCTGCGTTTCTTGGATCGCGCACAACGCAGCGGGGCACGAGCATTGCTCGATCTGATGAGCGCGCCCCGCGCTGTGCGCTCCTAGCCGCCGGCCGGCTTGGCGATATCGACGCCGCCTTTGAAGTAGGCTCCGTCCTCGATCACGATCCCGGCGGTGCGCACATCGCCCACCAGGTTCGCGCCCTTGCGAAGCATGATCCGCTCGGAGGCGTCGATGTTGCCTTGCACCGAGCCGGCAATGTCCACTTCCTTCGCCTTGATGTTGGCGTTCGCTTTTCCCTTGGGGCCGATCGTCAGGCGGCTGTCCAGTTGGACCTGCCCTTCGAGTTCGCCATTGATCTGCAAGCTTTCGCGGCTGGTGATCTCGCCCTTGATCTTCATCGTGTCGCCGATCAGTGTACCGTCCATGAATTCTCCATTCCTCTGACTGGTTTGTCCGGTCACCGCGCCACCCAACGGTAACTTCTTGATCTTAGCCGAAATGCATTTGCTTAGGAAGGGCAAAAACGGCCTTCCGCAAAATTTTCGCGGTGCTCGGAACGCAAATGCATCTGTATGTATCTTCCCAACGGGCGGAGGTTTGAGCGCCCGCAGGAGGACGTGTATGGCAATTTCAAATCCGCTCCGCCGCGCCGCCGCAATCGTAGCGGCTGCATCCTTGGCAGCGGCATCCGGTCTGGCGCAAGAACCGGCCGCAGCCGGAAACGCCGAAGCTCATGTGGTTCCGCTCTCGGAGATCCACGCCGCCGCGGTCGCGGCGGGCGACGAGCGTCAGGACAATATCTCCCGGTTGGAACGGTTCTTCACCGGAGACGACGCGGAAAAAGCGCTGCAGATGGTACGCCTCAGCGGCCATCAGATTCGCGACGCAATCGCCAGTCTCGATAATGAAGAGCTCGCCCGGCTGGCGGCGCGCGCGCAGAAAGCGAACTCCGATTTCGCGGCGGGCGCGCTCAGTAATCAGGATCTGACCTATATCATCATCGCGCTGGCCACGGCCGTCCTTGTGCTGGTGATCGTCGAAGCGCGATGAAACCGTCGAGTGTCGCGCGGTTCGCGTTCCTGGTGTTCCCGGCCTGGGCAAGCCTGATCGCGAGCGATGCTGTATGGCTGGATGTGCCCTTCGTGCACCAGGATGCCAACGCCTGCGGGGCGGCGTCGCTGGCCATGGTCCTCGATTATTGGCGTGACCACCGCGATCCAGCGGAAAAACGAGCGACTCCGCCGGCGGATCCCCAAGCAATCCAAAGGCAGATTTACGTCCCTGAGCGCCGGGGAATTCCCGCCGATTCGATGCGGCGGTATTTGGAAACCACCGGCTTCCAGGCATACTCATTTTCGGGTCAATGGGAGGATCTCCGGCACCACATCGCCCTGGGACGACCGTTGATTGTGGCGCTGAAGACCGGGTCCGACTCCTTCCACTACGCGGTGGTTGCAGGGGCGAGCGATTCCTCGGTCGCTCTCAACGATCCCGCCGATCGCAAGCTGCGGCTTTATAGCCGCGCGGAATTCGAGAAAAGATGGGCGTCTGCCGGCGCCTGGACGCTTCTGGCAGTGCCCATTCCGAAACTGTGATTCTGCTGCTCCTGCTTGCGGCTCAGTTGGCCTTAGCCGATCACTACGAGCGAGGCATGGAGCTGGCTCATGCGGGCTCCTGGCTGGAGGCGCGCGAAGAATTCCTTGCGGGGAGCCTCGAGACACCCCGGGACAAGCGATATCTGTTGGAACTGGCGGGAGTCGAATACCGGCTGGGGAACCGCGCCGCGGCCAGAGACTCTTTGAGCGCCGCGCTGAAACTGGATCCGAGCGACAGCTATGCGATCGATTTTCTGGCGACACTCTACTTTCTGGACGGAAACGCCGAAGCCGCGCTGAAGTATTGGAACCGGATCGGGAAGCCGCGCGTGCAGAGCATCGAGATGTCGCCGCCGCCCCAAGTGCGGCCGGAACTGGTGGATCGCGCGCTGGCCTTCGCTCCCGGAGAAATTCTGACGCTCGAGCACTACCGGTCCACCATCGCCTGGCTGGAGGGCCTGGATGCGTTCGATGGCCTGGCGCTGGAATTGCGCGCCCAACCCGATGGGAATTTCGACGCTACGCTGCGCTGGCGCGAGCTGCCGCAGTGGATCCACGCGGCGTCGGTTGTGGCGGGGCTACCGTTCCAGACGCTGGATTACAAGGACACGCTGGGCCAGGACGCGACCACCGTAAAGGCGCTCTACAGGTTCGATGCCCCGTTGCGCCGCGCCGCGCTGTCGTTTTCACGCCCGCTCAAGGGGAATCCGAAGACGCGCTACTCGCTTTTCGCCGACGCGCGCGGGGAAACCTGGAATTTCGCGCAGCCCGCGGATTTTCGATTGCGCCGGATCGCCGCGGGAGCAGAATTGCAGTTTATCCCGTCCGGCCGTTTTGCCTGGGGGATTGGAGCAACCGCGGTGGACCGATCCTTTCCAGGGGCGCCACAGTTTTCCTCGGGATTCACGCTGAGCCACTCTGTTTGGTTCGGATATCGGTTCCTGAACATTCCGCAGCAGCGGCTGACCGGAGAATTGCGAGGGGCCTGGGAAACGGGCCGCTTCTGGGGAAACACTTCGAAGGGTTTGTTCTCCCGAACACGGTGGTCCGTGGACGGTCAATGGTATCCGCAGCCAAGTGGCAAAGACCTTGAGGTGACCACGCGGCTCAGCGCCGGCGCAGTCCTGGGGAACACGCCCTTCGATGACCTGTATGTGCTCACCTATGACCGCGACTACGATCTTCCGCTGCGAGGTCATCGGAGCACTATCGAAGGAAAGCGGGGCAGCGCGCCGATCGGCCGCCGCTATGTGCTGGCGAACGTCGATTTGTATAAGACGCTCTGGCATCCGCCCCTGGTGAAGATCGACATCGGTCCGACACTGGACGTGGGACGCTTGTGGGATCAGGTCACACCGCGCGAGAGGGGGAAAATCCTGGTGGATGTAGGAGCGCAAATCCGCCTGGGCCTGCCGGGAGGCTTCCGGGTGTTTCTCTCCTATGCGCGCGATCTGCGTGGCGGTTCGGGCGCGTTCAACAGTTTCACCCGTTAACGCGATCACTTCTCCATTTTATGGAGCTGATAAAACCCGCTCATCTTGAGCGTAACGACGATCGGTTTGCCGCTCAGGTTCAGCCAGAACCATCCGTGAATTCCGTCGAACGGCGCGACGAAGGAGCCGTTGGATTTCGTGTTTTCCTGTTCTTCGCGGTAGCGCATCGCGTGTTTCGGGTCGTTCCACGGCTCGCCGTGAAAATCGAAATAGACGCTCTCGCGGTCCACGGACCAGCTATAAACCATCGACTCGCCGGCTTTCATCGCGACTTTGTACTCGATCTCGCCATCCGGCCCGAGCGGGATCTTGACGATATCGGAACGGTACTCCGCCGGATAGAACCACGCGTTTTGCGCCGGAGCGGGCTGCGGCCCTTTCGCGTCTCCCGGGGCAGCCTCGGCCGGAGCCTTCGTGACGGTTGGCGTCGCGAGTGCAATCAGGCCGGTCAGTTTTCCGAAGCCGGTCGGATCTTTTCGATACTCGGCGGGCATGATGACGCAGACGGTCAGCACCAGACCCACCAGAGCGGCGATTCCAAGCCGTACAAGCAGTCCACCGCGGTTGGGCATTTCGAGTTGTGCTGGATTCATAACGTGCCTCCGAATCTGTAGCCGGCGATCTGGTATCCCATCAAGACGAATCCCGCGGTCATCAGCAGGACGTTCGCGAAGACCGCGTGTTTCGTGAAGTCGGCGGTGCGCCGCCATTGCGTCATCGCGAACAGAATCACGGTCAGCGCCAGAAGCTGCCCGAGTTCCACACCCACATTGAACGAAATCATATTCGCGACCAGCCCCTGGCGCGAAAGATTGAACTCCTGGAGCTTGGTCGCCAGCCCGAACCCGTGGATCAATCCGAACCCCAGCACCGCAGCTTTCGCGTTGATCTGAAATCCGAACAGCGTGCGGAAGCCGTCCAGGTTGTCGAAGGCCTTGTAGACCACCGACAGGCCGATCAGCGCATCGACGATGTACGGGTTCACGTGAATGCCGCCGAGCACTCCCGCCAGCAAGGTTACGCTGTGGCCCACGGCGAAGCACGTGACGTAAACGGCCACGTCCTTGAGCTTATAGAGGAAGAAAATTACGCCGAGCAGGAACAGCAGATGATCGTAGCCCGTGACCATGTGCTTCGCGCCAAGATACAGGAACGGAGCGATGTGCGTGCCGGTCGAATTCCGGACGAAATCGGCGTCCCGGCCTGTCACCGTATGCGCCAGAGCGACTGCGGATGTGGCCAGAAGCAGAGATAAAACTTTTTTCATTTGTACTACTATACGCTCTCTTGCATCGCGCACAACGGAACGCGGCCGCAGCCGCGTCCTGTCCGCTAGTCCGGCCGGACACCCCGGATCGACGCGTCGATGAGCTGCACTGTGTGCAGCACTGGCGTCTTCTGTCCCCGGCGCTTCAGCGCGGCGGCGATTTGCAGCATGCAGCCGATATTTCCGCTGGCGACCACGTCGGGCTGCGCCGTCTCGATGTGCCGCGCTTTCCGGTCTGCCAGCGCGTCCGCAGTTTCCGGCTGGACCAGGTTGTAGATGCCGGCAGATCCGCAGCACAACGTGGCCTCTGGTAACTCGAGAATCTTTATCCCAGGAATCGACGCAAGCTGGGCTCGCGGCTGGACTCGCACACGCTGGGCGTGCTGCAAATGGCAGGAGTCGTGGTAGGCCACGCGCAATTTCAAGGCTTTCCGCCCGGCGCGCGGCCCTAGCTCTTCGAGAAACTCGGTGATGTCCCGGCACTTGGCCGAAAATCGCGCGGCCCGATCCGCGTATTCAGGATCGTCGCTCAATTGATAGCCGTACTCGCGCACGTTCGATCCGCATCCGCCGGCGTTGGTGATGATCGCGTCCACCTGGGCGCGCTCGAAGACATCGATGACGCGGCGCGCCAGATCGAGCGCCGGCGCTTCCTCTCCGGCGTGAACCATCAGCGCCCCGCAGCAGGGCTGATCCGGTGGAGCAATCACCTCGCATCCTTCGGCGGCCAGCACGCGAGCCGTCGCGGCGTTGATTTCGGGCAGGAATTCGCGCTGGACGCATCCGAGCAGCAGCCCCACGCGCTTGCGTTTGCCGCCTTCCGCCGGAGTCATAGCCGGGATCGTCTCGCGTGCTCCAAGCGGCGGCATCAGGTCTTCCATGGCTTGGAGTTGTTTCGGAAGCAGCTTGAGCAGTCCCGATGCGCGAACCAGCGGCTGCAAGCCGGAGTGTTGGTAAAAGCGCAGACCTGCCCGCAACAGCTTGAGCCGGTCCACGCGCGGAAATGTTGCGAAAATCATGCGGCGAAGCCGGCGCTCCGATTTCGAACGCGGATGTCGGCGCTCGATCTGCGCCCGTGTGGCTTCGATCAGCTTGGCGTAATCGACGCCCGAGGGGCACGCCGTCATACAGGACATGCAGCCCAGGCAGGTATCCATATGCCGTACCCAGGCATCGGTCATCGCGGTCGCGCCTTCGCTGGCCGTCTTCATCAGGTAAATTCGGCCGCGCGGGGAATCCATCTCGTTCCC
>JBAIXM010000014.1:0-101642 GCA_037916615.1 Bryobacterales bacterium | reverse complement strand
TGCCCTGCGCCTGCTCCGGAGCCATGTAGGCAGCGGTGCCGAGCACCGTGCCTTCGATGGTCCTGGTGGCGTCCATGTCTTCTTCCCCGGTGAGCTTGGCCAGCCCGAAATCGAGCAGCTTCGCGACGCCCTTGGAAGGAATCAGAATGTTGCCGGGTTTCAGATCGCGGTGAAGGATCTTACGTCCGTGGGCCTCTTCCAGGGCCGCGGCGATCTGTAAAGCCACGCGAACCGCTTCCGCCGGAGCCAGGGGCCCGTGAACCGGCTTGCCCTCGACATATTAAATCACCAGATAGTCCGAGCCGACGTCATGTAGCGTGCAGATGTTCGGATGGCTTAGAGCCGCGATCGCGCGCGCTTCCTGCTCGAACCGGGCGCTGTGCTGAACGTTCATTCGCTTGATCGCCACCACACGGCCCAAGCGTGTATCCCGCGCTTTCCACACTTCACCCATGCCGCCCGCTCCGATTGGCGCGAGAAGTTCGTAGGGGCCCAGGGAGACGCCCACCGTCCAGGCTGACATGGTCTTTCGATTCTAGCGAAGGACCGGACGTGCCGCCTTCTATCGGCCAAACCAGCGCCGGCGCATATCGCGCAGTTTATCGGCCCAGCTCACCTTCACCGCCGCTGGACTTTCCTCCGTGAAACCGCCCGTCGCGCGGATTTCGGGAACCGGCGGCGGGTCCTGATACGGGAGCTTCGAAAGCATCTTCACGCGGTAGCCGCTGAAGGCATACGTTCTTTTGTAGAATTGCCCATCTTTGTCCTGAATCACGACGGAAAACGCGGCCCCGTCCTCGGCGGAGCCGTGTTGCAGCTCGATCGGATAACGCCCCTTCACATTGCGCTCGATATAGGCTGTCTCGTACCGGTTTCGTTTCGTGCTCCATACGAAAACGCGGAAGCTGTCGAAATCCTGTCCGGGCGCGCTTGCCGTCGACGTCGTCCAGAGCCAGTCGTCTTTATCTGCATTGCCCGTTTTTCCCAGCGACAGATAGCCGGTGATAACGTGTCCTTCGGCGTACTGAGCCACTTCATCCGGAATCGACATCGAAACCTGGCGAGCCAGCACCCAGCCGGCTTTTCCGTCGCGGGTTCGAACCAGGTACCAGTCGTCCGTCAATATCTTTGGAACCTGGTTTTCCGATACTTTCGCCGGCTGGTCCGGAAAATCCGACAGCCGGGGGCGCGATAGCTCCACCCAATTCGCGGGAGGAGCCGGAGCCGGCGGTGGAGGAGGCGGCGGCTCCTTTCCCTGCTTCGATGGCTTTGCCGAAGCCTTTGGAACCGTCTTGCTCTTGGCCTTCTTCGGCGGACTCACAGCGGGCATCGGCGTCACCCGTGGAGAGATCCGGTGCAGCAGCACCTCGACCTTGCCGCCCTCGGGAATCTGCGCGAAGCTCGGAGCCTGCCGGCTCGGCGCGGTGTGGACGTTGAGAACATCGTAGGTCGCCCCGGCCCCCTGCGACGGAAGTTTGGCCGCGAATTCGGCCAGGCGGTCCAGATCGGCGATCTGTTGCTGGCTGAGCAGATAGTTCGAATCGGTCCATCCCTCCAGGCCCTTCGATGTGCGGACGCGCACAAAGCGCCGGCGTATTTCCAGCACCTCCAGCCGCTCGCCGTGCTGGAGCGTCGCGATCGTGTTCGCCCGCAGCCCCAGATCTTCGCGCAGGTTGACGGTGGCAGGGCCTGTGTAAGCAACGCCGATGGGCGGTTGCTTCGAAACTTGTTTTACGGCCGGTTGTTTCGAGCCTCGATCCTGAGAACCCTGCGCAGCGTGGCGGTTCCCGAGCCCGCAGCCGGCGAAAAGAAAAGCTGCCACGGCGCAGGCCAGCACGCGGCCGGCCATGCCGCTCAGCCGATGCCGAGTTCGTCCACCCGCTCGAGCGGCGTCCCGCAGCGGCGGCAAATGATCGATTGACAGTCTCCGCAAATCAGGGGATCTTTCACTTCTTCTTGACACCGCGGGCAATACAACTCCTCCGAAACTCGAGGCGCAACCGGGTCGGCCGTCATTGAGTTCCGCCCGCATTTCCAGCCGCGAAACCAGTGGCCGGCTCCGGCGTTGCATCGTTGGCGGGCGCAGCAGTCGCGTTCGCCAGGATGGCCGCCCGCGCTTTCAGGAACAGATCGTACTGGCTCATGAGATCGCGAAACACGGCGTCGGCGATCATTTTGTATCCGGATCCGGTGAAGTGCACATGATCGGCTTGCGCCATCCCGGCAGCGACCCACTTGAACATCGAACCTTTCCCGCCCATCTTAGCCCGCAGATCCCAGAACGCGCAGCCGTTGGCGAGAGCCGCTTGCCTCTGCGCTTCCGAGATAACGTCGATCTTCTCCATCGTCTGCCAGCCAACTTTGCGGATCCGCTGCGTGCGATCCGGCGGACCCACCACCAGAATGCTGGACGTCGGCGCGGCGGTTCGCAGACGCGCGATCAACTGCGAGTACATGTCGCGATAGCTTTCGAGGGTCCAATCCTTGCGGCCCGCCTCGTTCGTTCCGTAGGCGAGCACGATCAGCGCCGGATTGCGGCGTTCAATGTTGGACCGCAGTGTTTCCTCGTTCCAGCCGAGAATGATGGACGCTTCGGCGCCGTTGATTCCCAACGTTTCGTAGGTAACGCCGGTCGTATTCTCCGCCACCCACCCGAACAGACGGACCGGTCCACGGTCGAGCGTTTCCGCTTCCACCCGGTGCATGCCCGGAATGGTCTGCAGGTGGTAGTAAGCCGGGCCGGGCTCACCCTCGGTCGGAACCTGCTCCGTGGGCACGCCGTTATCGTAGATCTGCAAGGTCCCGCCGCCGGGCTGCTGGTAATAGAAGAGCTCGAAATCCGCCGCGTTTGCGTCCAGATACACGGCTTCATGCGGTTTCGTCGTGGACATGCTGACGCCGCCCAAGCCGTAGACGCCATCGCCAGAGCGTCCGACCAGTCCGTCACTATGCCAGCCGCGCGTCGATCCCGAGCGCAGGTCCATGCGGCGATAGCTGTTCCAGGGACGGCCCGCGAGCGAAAACCCGCTGCCGCCATCGCCGAATTTCTCCTGAAAACGATTCCGCAGATCGCCGGTCCACTCGTCGGCGGCCGTATGCGAATCGCCGTAATGCAGGATATGCACGGCGCCGTCGAGTTCGCCGCGCTGATGCCGGTAGAGTTGCTCGAAGAAAGGTACGAGCGCCGCTGCATTCTCCACCGGAAGATCCGCGCGATCCGCGACGGTCTGCAGCACGTAGTCATGGGCTTCGGCCCGGGCTCGCGCGGAAACAGGAGCTGCCTTCAATGTTTTGGATGCGGCCGGTTTCTTGGCTGCGGTTTTCTTGGCGGAGGGCTTGCTGCTGGAAACGTACTCCTTCTTTGCGGAGGTCTTCTTCGAGGAGGATTTCTTGGAGGCGGCCGGCTTGGCAGGCTGGACGGAAACGGCGACAGCGGAGGCAGCGATCAGCGCGACGCAGATTTGAATCACGCGCTGGACGATGCCCTTCACTTCGCGGTGCTGGCCTCCTGCTTCTGCGACTCCCGACTCTTCAATTGTCGCAGCTTATATTCGTTATATCCATCCCGCAGGGCTCCGTACAAGAGTTCGCCGACAATTTTTGCGCCGGCCGGCATGGGATGGATGAAATCGGCGCCTACCAGCCGCGGCTCGGCCTCGTACCAACGAGCCATGGTCCCGTCGCCTCCCATGGCTTGAAAGGTGTTGAAGAATGCCACTCCCGTTTCTTCGGCCACCCGCGCTTCGATCTTTACCAGCCTGGGCAACGCCGGAATGGTCTCGATTTCGCCGCGATCGTTGCGCTCGCCCCGGTCCATGGGACTCATCAGCAGAATCGATGTTTCCGGAAGCGCTGCCTGAACGCGTTTCACCGCCGCCTTCAACTCTCCCCCCCAGGTGGTGTCCACGAATCCCGGAAAGCCGCTCTCATTGGTACCGTAGGCGAGCACCACCAGGTCGGGCCGGTAATGCCGCAGTTGCGCCGTCCAATGCGGGCCATTGAAGGCGTGGCTGAGCAGCGTAACATTCGCGCCGTTCACGCCCAGACTGCTGTAGAGGACCCCCGGTTTGGATTTGCTGAACTCCACCCCGTAGAGCCGAACCTTGCCGCGCAAAGCACGGACCGTGAAATTCCTGGACCCCGCCGGCAGCTCGAACGATGCCCATGCCGGTTCGCGCTCGGGAGCCGCAGTCTCCACCGCTCCAAGTTGCGCCCCATCGGCTTCGAAGGAAAACGTTCCGCCGTCGGGTTGCTTCAGGAACGCGACCTCGGCCGCGCGCTCCCCGTCTTTGACCGTAAAGTTCGCCACAGCTCCGCCGGTGCTCTGAAAGCTCGCGCCGCCCAGGCCATGAAGGCCGTCTTTGATCTGCGTGTTCCCGGCCACGTCGATAGTCCACTTCGACGCGTCCATTTCAACGCCGCGATGGTAATACCAGGCCCACGGCTTGGCAATCAGCACAAATCCGGCGCCGCCGTCTCCAAACTGCTTTTGGAACAGGGCGCGCGCATCGGCTGTGATCAGGTCGCCGGTCGTGGGCGAGTCGCCATAGTGCAACACGCGGACCCGTCGTCCTTCAAGCAGCGCCTGATAAAAATGATCCAGCGCGCGATTCGGGGCGACGAGGTTAGAAGCAGGCTCCGGACGGCGTGCGCGGACCTGCGATGTCTCCACCTCTTCAGGCTTAGGTACCGGCAGATTCCAAACCAGCGGGATATCGCGAGGATCGAGCGATACGTAGTTCTTAAGCGCGGGAACGGCGCGCGGCAGCAGGATCAGCCCCGCGAAGGTCAGCACCGCCAGCATGGTCTTCCGCATGGGTCAAAATCTCGTGTAAATGAACGGCGCAGCTCCGGTCTGCGCCACATACTGCAGCCCGATCACCAACGCCATCATCGCCGCGGCTTGCGCGTAGAACGGCGCGCGAACGTACAGATTCAAACTGAACTCGTACCAGTTCTTCGGAATATAGTGCGCGAGAACGGCGATCGCGAGAATCACCCAAATTCCAGAGGAGACGTTCGCGAAGGACACCGTTCCCGAACCGATCCGCGCCAGGATCTGGCCCGCCGCCTCAAGACTCGGAGCGCGGAAAAAAATCCAGGCAAACGCGACGTAGTGGACCGTCAGGAGGATGCTCGCGTATCGCCAGAATCCCGCCGCCGGCTTCGCGCCAGTCCGCGTCTGCCAGACGCGCACGATCACCAGCCCGAGGCCGTGCAACGCCCCCCAGATCGCGAAATTCCAGCTCTGGCCGTGCCACAGCCCGCCCAGGATCATCGTGATCATCAGGTTCAGATACGTGAAGATCTTCCATTTCGACCGCAAGCCCGGGAGTGAGAAATACAGGTAATCGCGAAGCCAGTTGGAAAGAGTGATGTGCCAGCGGCGCCAGAAGTCGGCGATATTGTGCGCGGCATACGGCCGGTTGAAATTCGCCGGCAACTTGATTCCCAGCAGCAGCGCCGACCCAATGGCGATATCCGTGTAACCGGAAAAATCGTAAAACAGTTGCAAGGTATAGGCGTATACCGCAATCAGGTTCTCGGCGCCCGTGTATAGGTTCGGGAAATCGAAGACGCGGTTCACTAGATTTCCGGCCAGATAATCGGCGATCATCAATTTTTTGATCAACCCGAGGCCGATCAGGAACAGCGCTCGCCCGCCCTCGGCCGCTTCCAGCGGCTTCCGTTTCTCGATCTGCTCCAGCAGCACGGTGACGCGTGTGATCGGGCCGGCCAGGATCGTCGGGAAGAACGAGACCGCGGTCAGGTGCGCCAGATAGCTCGGCGTGGCTTTGGCGTCGCGGCGGTACAAGTCGATCGTATAGGTCAGCGCCTGAAACGCGTAAAACGAGAGCGTGATCGACAGCTTCCAGTTGCGCGCCAGCGCAATCAGCCCGATATTCAGGATGACGCTCGCCGCGACCAGCAGCTTCCGCAGCACCCGATTCGGCGTCGCCTGAAGCCCCCGGCCGATGAAATAGTCGCAGGTGGATGCCAGCGGAATGATCGCCAGGTAACGCAGATCCCATCGGGCGTAGAAAAAATAATTCGCAAACAGGAGCAGGCTCAGCGCCAGCGCGCGGACCCTCGAGACGGACCAATAGAGAAAGAACACCCCTGTCAGGAAGACGAAATACGTCGAGGTGGACAGCAGCAAGTACTAGGATACGGATTTCACCGCAGCATCGACAACGTCACTTCGCTTCGTAACTCTTGCGGAACTTGTTGCGCGGATTCGTTACCGTGAACGCTCCATCCTCCAGCGCCGAGACCTTCAGATGGTACCCGTGATCGTTCGGATCCACATTGGCGATGAACGTATCCGGCACGTTCGTCTCCCTACCGCCCGCCAGCGCGAAATGCAATTGCCACAGGTCTTCGAGACCCGGCGAGGCTTTCACGTTTTTCCATCCCAGTGGGTCCGCGCCCTTGTCTGGACCGTTGTTCATAATCGCCACGCGCGGGCTCATCCCCCAAATGGCCTTCGAGGATTCGCCGCCGTGGCGCGTGGTCAGATAAAGGTCGATTTTGCCGACCTTGTTCTCCGGACACAGCAGCACCAGCTCTTTGTTCCAGGTCAGATCGCCCAGATCCGCGAATCGGAATTTGCCGAAAGCGATCACCACCCCTACCGATTGGGAGTTCTCGCCGGCTTCGTCCGGAGTCCGCCGTTCAGCGAGTCCTGCGCAGTTCGGATTCGACTCGCTCGGGCCCGCGAGGACTTTGCCGGCGGCTGCCACAACCGTGACATCCAAGCCCTTGACCGGAATTTTGTCGCCGGGAGCGACAATCTTATGCTGGCCCTTGGCGAAAGCGTCCGAATAGGCCTGCGGGTAGCCATGCGTTTCGATGCTTGGGCCATGGTCCAGAAACGTGGCGACCGGAAACCGATCGAGCAGGTTGGCCACGCCGCCCACGTGATCCTCATGAAAATGAGTGATCAGCAGGCTGTCGATCTTCTTGACCCCGGCGTCCTTCGCGGCTGCGGCGATACGAAGCGTATCGCGCCCTCCGAATCCCGTGTAGCCCGTGTCGATCAGCAGCGCCTGCCCGGAGGGTCCCACCACCAGGGTCGCCTGGCCTCCCTCCACGTCGATGAAGTACAAGTCCAGCGTCTTGGCGCCATGGGCCACGCCGGCCGAAAGAATCAGCAGCGCCGACAAGCATATTGTGGGAACTCGCCCCATAACGTTATCGTAGCTAGTTAGGACCGCACAGACCGGGGTGCGCTCGCTGCGTAAGGAAATTGTTCGCGCCCCGCTGCGTTGTGCGCGATGTTACAAGAAGATGCCTTTCTGCGTGCAGTGCGGACAAACCGTCGGGCCTTCGGACCGGTTTTGCGCCAAATGCGGCGCCCAGCAGCCGGGCACTGCCGGGTACGGGCCTGCACCTGGGGCCGCGAGCCGGGTCAAAGATTTCTGGGGCAACATCTCCGAGCGAAATGCTGCGCTGCTTTGCTACATCCCCTGGGTTGGCTGGATTGCGTCGATCGCCGTGCTGGCCAGCGACCGCTTCCGTTCCGATAGGCGGGTCCGTTTCCACGCTTTTCAGGGCCTGTATTTGTTCGCGGCATGGCTGATGGTTGAATGGGTGATCGCTCCGATGCTGGCCTTCCCGGTCTCGCATATCGGATTTCCGTTTTACCGGACCATTTCCCAGATACTGCACCTGCTGATCATCGGCGCCTGGATTTTCATGCTGATGAAGGTCAGCCACGACCAGGACTATCGCCTGCCGATCATCGGCGAGCTGGCGGACCGCTCGGTGAGCGAGCAGCGCCCCTAGAACAAACGGCGGTCTCGCCGCCTGTCCGCGTGCCATACTGAAAAAATCCAGTCATGTTCAGAGCCCCCGTCGGAATTGTCGGCTTTAGCGGATACAGCGGAGCGGAGCTGGTTGCGCTGCTGACGCATCACCCGCATGTCGAACCGGTACTGCTGGAGCATCGAGAAGGCAGCGATCGGCCGCGGCCCTTGGGACATGACGGCCCGCGACGGATCCCCTGCTCGGCGCAAGCTGTTCGAACCGCCGGTCTCGCCGCCGTGTTTCTCGCAACGCCTCCGGAGGTCTCGATGGAACTCGCCGGACCCATGCTCGAGGCGGGAGCCAAGGTAATCGATTTGAGCGGAGCATTCCGCCTCGGCACTCCCGAGAATTATCTCCGCTGGTACAAAGAGCCGCACACGCAGCCCGAACTGCTGACCGAAGCAGTTTATGGGTTGCCCGAATTCTGCCGCGAGCGCGTAGCCGCCGCCCGCCTGATCTCGAATCCCGGCTGTTATCCGACCGCCGCGAATCTCGCGCTCAAGCCTCTGATCGAGGCAGGCGCGATCGCCCGCGAGTTGGGAATCGTGTGCGATGCCAAAAGCGGCGTGAGCGGCGCCGGACGCAAACCTTCGCTCAAGACCAGCTTCTGCGAAGTGACCGAGAATTTCTCGATCTATTCGATTCTCGACCATCGTCACGTTCCGGAAGTGCTGCGGACCTCCGGATTGCATGAAGCCGAGTTCAGTTTCGCCGCGCACCTGATTCCGATCCACCGCGGCATTCTGGAATCCATCTATTTCCGGGCTTCCGGAAGCATTGGATCCGCCGAGGACCTTCTGGAGGTCTACCGCGAACGGTATGCGGAGGAACCGTTCGTGCGCCTGTACCCCGCAGGCCAGGTCCCCGATGTGCAAGCCGCCGCGCACACCAATTTCTGCGATATCGGCTGGAAATACGATCCCGAAACGCGCCGGACGGTCCTGGTCTCGGTGATCGACAACCTGGGGAAGGGCGCGGCCGGGCAGGCGATCCAGAACATGAACCTGGCTCTCGGCTATCCCGAAACCGCCGGGCTCCTGTAGAATCACGTGAATCCCCGCAGACTTCTCATCAAGCTGGGTGGCACTCTGCTCGATGCCCCCGAATCGCGAAACCGGCTGGCCGGCGAAATCGCGCGGCTCTCGGCTGAGCCTGGGAATCGCATTGTCGTGGTTCATGGCGGCGGCAAACAGATGACCCGCTTCCTGGCAGAACGTGGCGTCGAGAGCCGGTTCGTCAACGGGCTGCGCGTGACCACTCCGGAAATCATCGACGCGGTCCTAAAGGTATTCGCCGGAAGCGTCAATGCCGAGCTGGTGAGCGCCTTTCGCGCGGCGGGAGCGCGGCCCGTCGGACTTACCGGGCTGGACGCCGGCCTGGTCGATGCCGAACTGCTGAATCCGGATCTCGGGCAGGTCGGGCGGCCGGTTCGTGCCGATGGGCGTCTGCTGGATCTGCTGACGCGCGAATCTTACCTTCCGGTGGTCGCCTGCGTGGCGGGCGACGCTCATGGCCGTGTTTATAACGTAAATGCGGACCAAATGGCGGTGGCGTGCGCGGCCTCATTTAGCGCAGATTCTCTCCTTTTTCTAACCGACGTGGAAGGTGTTCGGGACAAAAATGGCTTGATTTGTCATTCTCTGACTTGCTCGGGCGCAAGGAATCTGATTGAGGAAGGCGTCGCCACAGGAGGGATGCAAGCCAAGCTGGAAGCAGCCATGGACGCGCTTGCCAAGGGAGTCGGGCAGGTTCTGATTGCCCCGGGCGCGATGCCTGACGTGCTCGGACGCTTGCTCGCCGGTGAACCGGCAGGCACGCGTCTGATCCAGTAGCACACATTCACCTTCCACACAGATCTCTCGATCCAGTCCTTTATAAAACTCCTTGAGATTATTCCGACCTGAAGTACACTAATTTCTACAGGTTCGGAATCGCGCTTACTGTGCGGTCTGCGCGCGCTTTTTGAAAAATCGACGACAAGACAGCACTGAGGGAGGTGCATCTTGAAGGCACAAACGATCGATGTCCGCAATTCTGCCGGGCGAATTCTTTGCTGTACCATTTTTCGCCAAGGCGGACGGAAACTCCTGGCCAAAGGCCATATCCTCACGGAAGACGACGTACGACTCCTCGAAGTCGAGGGTTTAGGGCAAGTCTGGGTCACTGAACTGGAGGACGGCGAGGTTTCCGAAGACGAAGCGGTCCGCCAGGTAGCCCTCGAAACCGGATGCGGATGCATGCAAATCTGCCTCGCAGCCGGAGGCCGCGCAAACCTGTTTGCCACCGAAGACTGCTGCGTGCTGGTGGATGAGCAACTGCTCCACCAGATCAACTGCACTGCCAGCATCGTGATCGCGACCAGTCCAAATTTCAGTCACGCGCGCAGGGAGCAGCGCATCGCCACGATCAAGAGCGCGCCTTTCGCCGTGCCCCATCCCCAACTCGAAGCGGTGATCAATATCCTGCGCGAGCGCGGCCCGATCTTACAGGCTCGGCCCATCCGCTCCACCGCGGTCGCGGTGCTTTATTCCGATCCGGTCAGCGGAGATCGCGCCCGCCAGCTCTTCGAGCCGGTGGTGCGCCAGCGCCTGGAACAGTTCGCCATCGCGCCCAGCTACGCTCTCTCGCCCCTCGAAGAGGAAGGCGCCGTCGCCCGCGCTCTCGAACATCTCCTTCGAGCCCGCCCTACCCTGATCCTGATCGCATCGACCTCGGCTCCGGCGGGTCCGGAGGATGTTATCGGGCGGGCGATGGTTCGCGTCGGTTGCCATTTGGAGCGCTTCCTTGCGCCCGTCGAACCTGGTAACCTTTTGCTGCTGGGCTACAAGGACGAGGTGCCGGTCGTCTCCGCACCGGGGTGTTTCCGTTCCCCGAAAGCCAACGTGCTCGATTTTGTGCTGCCCCCCATGCTGGCGCGCTACCGGATTTCCGGATGGGAGGTTGCCGGACTTGGCCACGGCGGATTATTAGGCTAGAATCGTCCTTCTGATATTTATCTCCACTACCGCACGCCGTAACCTCCGAGCGGCCTGCGGGTGCTCCTTTGCCGGGCGCCGCCAAGGCGCCCGGCGCCTTTTAAACGGGAGTGATGGGCTGCGGCAAAAGTTGCGGGGCTCTGGGGACACCCGGTAGAATCAATGAGTTCGCTACAAAATTCCGGGAGGGTGCATGTCCGTTGAGCAAAAGGTCAAGCAGATCATTGTCGAGCAACTCGGCGTGGATGAGGCGCAAGTCGATCCCACCGCCAGCTTCGTTGATGACCTGGGCGCCGATTCGCTGGATATCGTCGAGCTGGTAATGGCCTTCGAGGAAGCTTTCGACATCGACATCCCCGATGAAGATGCCGAGAAGATCGTCACCGTCAAGGACGCCATCACCTACATCGAGTCCAAGAAGAAGTAGCTGGAACGTTTAGGCACACGGAGTCCTCTTGCAGCGTAGAGTCGTAGTTACTGGGGTGGGAATGCTGGCTCCGGTGGGGATCGGCACCGAGCCCGTATGGCAGGCCATCCGCAGCGGGCAGTGCGGCATTGGCCCGATCACCGCCTTTGATGCGACCGGATTTAACTGCCGCATCGCCGGTGAGGTCAAAGGCTTCGACCCGGCCGACTACATCGAGAAAAAAGAAATCAAGAAAATGGGCCGGTTCATCCAACTGGCCATCGCCGCGTCCGATTTCGCGATGGAGAGCGCCGGCTTCAAGGTTCCCGAGGGTACCGAAGCGGAACGGACCGGCGTCTACATCGGCAGCGGCATCGGCGGGTTCGAAGTGATCGAGCGCGAGCACAAGAATCTGCTCGAAAAAGGGCCGGGCCGCATCTCCCCGTTCTTCATCCCCGCGACCATCGTCAACCTGGCATCGGGCTGCGTCTCCATCCGCACGGGCGCGAAGGGACCGAACTCGGCGACAGCCACCGCCTGCACCAGCGGCGCGCACGCGGTTGGCGATTCGTTCCGCCTGATCCAGCGCGGCGATGCCGACGTCATGATCTGCGGCGGCGCCGAAGCCGCCATCACTCCCATGAGCATCGGCGGATTCGCCGCCATGCGGGCGCTCTCGCAGCGCAACGGCGAGCCTGCACGAGCCTCTCGCCCCTGGGACCGCGATCGCGATGGATTTGTCTGCGGCGAAGGATCGGGAATCCTGATTCTTGAAGAATACGGCCACGCCGTGCGCCGCAGAGCTCCCATGCTGGCCGAAATGGTCGGCTACGGAATGAGCGGCGATGCGTATCACATCACCTCGCCTTCCGAGGACGGCGACGGCGGTTTCCGGGTGATGCGCAACGCGCTTAAGGATGCGGGACTCGAGCCGCACCAGATTCAGTACATCAACGCGCACGGCACCTCGACTCCCGTAGGCGATCGAATTGAAACGCTCGCGATGAAACGGCTGTTCGGCGAGCACGCATCCAGGATCGCCGTCAGCTCCACGAAATCCATGACCGGTCACCTGCTGGGAGGCGCCGGCGGACTGGAGGCCGGCATCACTGTGATGGCGATTCGCGACCAGATCGCTCCCCCGACTATCAACTACGAATGTCCGGATCCGGAGTGCGATCTGGATTACGTCCCGAATCACGCGAGGCCGATGCCGATTGAATATGCGCTCTCGAATTCGTTTGGATTCGGCGGAACCAACGGCTGCCTGATCTTCAAGAAACTGGGATGAGCGCGGCGTGAAAATCGCGGTCGCCATCAAGCAAGTTCCCCTCCGCGATCATCCGCTGCGCGTTCACTCCGCCGGAACCTGGATCGAAGAAGGCAACCTCAGTTTCGAGATCAACGAGCCCGACGCCTACGCCCTGGAAGAAGCGCTCCAGTTGCGCGAAAAGCACGGCGGGGAGGTGATCGCGATCAGCCTGGGGCCGGCGCGCGTATCCCAGGCCCTGCGCGAAGCGCTTGCCAAGGGCGCCGACCGCGGGATTCACATCCATGGCGATCCGGCAACTCTCGATACGCTTCAAGCGGCGCATCTGCTGGCGAACGCCCTCAAACCGGAGGCGCCCGACCTGATTCTCACCGGTCTTCAATCCGACGATTTCGGGTACGGACAAACCGGAGTGGTGCTGGCCGAGCTGATGGGCCTGCCGCACTCGACCATCATCATGCAGGTGGAAATCGAGCCCGGAAAAGTGCGCGTCAAACGGGAGCTCGAGGACGGCTGGTTTCAGCACATCGAGATGCCTCTTCCGGCGGTGCTCACCATTCAGAGCGGCCTCAACAAGCTGCGCTACGCCACTCTGATGGGCATCAAAAAAGCCAAGACCAGGGAGATCAAGAGCGTCCACGCATCGGAGCTGGGCGCACTGCCACCGGCTTCGCTCACCATCGATAAAATCTACGCGCCGGAAAAGGGCAAGCAGGGCCAGATTCTCGATGGCGATGCGAAAGCCGCGGCTGCGAAGCTGGTCGAGAAACTGCGGTTTGAAGCGCGAGTCTTATGAGCGTTCTGGCGATTGTGGAGCAGCGGATGTCCGGCGAGGTTCTGGCCGCCGCGCAGCAGTTCGGTTCGCCCGTGAGCGCGTACTCGATCGATCTTCCCTACACCGCGGACGCCTACACCGCCGCCGCCGAAGAGCTCATCCGCAAAGTCAACCCGGCGCTGGTTGTGTTCGGGCACACGTATCAGACGCGCGACTACGCCCCGAGAGTGGCCGCGCGCTTCGGGACGGTTCTGATCAGCGATGTGATCGCCGCCAAGCCGCCGGTATTCACGCGCCAGATGTTTCAAGGCAAATTCAACGCCGACGTTCGGCTAGCAGGTGGTGGACCGCACTTCGTCTCGATCCAGGCCGGAGCGTGGCGGGCGGCGGCGGCGCCGGCGGCTGTCGAAAAATTCGCTCCGAGCTCCGCAACATCGCGCCAGGTCGCCGAGCCTCCGTTCCGCGAATCGGCGCGAGCGGTGGACCTCGGCGCGGCCGATATCATCGTGTCCGTGGGCCGCGGGATCAAAGAAAAGGAAAATCTTCCAGTAGTGGAATCGCTCGCCCAGGCCTTGGGCGCCGAGCTGGCGGCCTCACGCCCCATCTGCGACGCCGGATGGCTGCCGATGGATCGCCAGGTCGGCAGCTCGGGCCAGACGGTTTCGCCCAAGCTGTATATCGCGGTCGGGATCTCAGGAGCGATCCAGCACCTGGTCGGCATGAAAGGCGCGAAGACGGTGGTCGCGATCAACAAGGATCCTGACGCGCCGATCTTCGAACTCGCCAACTACGGGATCGTAGGCGATCTGTTCGAAGTCGTTCCCGCGCTCGTCGAGGAAATTAAGAAGGGCAAGCCGTAAGGCGCTACTCGGGAATCCCGGTCACCCTCCGCAGAATATCCATCTCCTCCGCGGAAAAATTGCCAGCATCGCTGTTCAGGCGGTCGCGGCGCTCCACCGGACGAGTCTGCCGAAGCTGCTGAATCTCATCCCGCACCGCTTGCCTTCGTGCCGGACGGAGATTCATAAACGCCGGATAAACATCCTGAAGGCGCTGCAGCAGCTCCGGAGGAAGCTGCTTCAGCCGGTCCAATCGCTCTTCCACCTGCTGGCGCCGCTCCGGCGGAAGCTGTGAAAGCGCTTTCTCCTGTTCCTCGGGAGACATTTGCAGGAAGCGCTCGACCGCCGGCGCCGGCAGCGGCAGCATCTTCTGCTGCTGCGCCTTCAACTCTTTCAGCTTCTGCTGACGAAGCTGCTTCTGCTTGAGGATGTTTTCCTTCGCGGCTCCGCCCTGCGCCGCAAGGGGCGACGCCCACACGGCTGCAAGAACCGCGATGACGGCAGGTGCGAAAATGATCCGCATAACCTACCTGTCGAGCGAAACCAGAAGATCCAGATCGTCCACAGCCTGGGCGACCTGTTCGATATTCACCGGCAGGGAGACCTCGGGACGCCCGGGCCTTTGCCCCGGAGTATAGATGAACAGCGCCATCGCGACCAGCGCCGCCGCCGCTACCAGCGGGACCGCCGGACGCCACAGCAGCCGCCGCCACCAGGTGCGCCGCGCCTCTTCGGCAGCAATGCGGGCGTAGAGCCGCGCGTCGAATCCAGGCGACACTTCCGGCGCGCTGAAGTCGTCCAGCCGTTCCCAAACCGACAGGAAGCCGCGGCACGCGGAGCATTCCGCGAAGTGGCGGTCCATCTCCGCCATCTGGGCTGGATCGAGAGCCCTGGCCAGATAACCGGCCAGAAGCTCCGGGCCTTCTTCGTTCTTACTCAGGCACGTCATAATCTTCCCTCAAAAAGAACTGCTCTATGCCATGTGAGCCAGCCGGACGCGCAGCGACTCGTACGCCCGGAACAACAGCGACTTGACCGCGGATTCCGAACAGCTCAGCACTCCCGCGATTTGCGCATAATCCAGGCCTTCGTACTTGTGCATCAGCACGGCCGCACGCTGCTTGGCGGGCAGAGTTTCGATCGCCTGCCTCACCTCGCGTAACTTGGCTTCACGAACCATCTCTTGCTCCACGGTGTGTTGCCGGTCCGCCACCTGGCGGGCCATGCCGTCGAGCATTTCTTCGTCAAGGCTCTCGTGGCCTTTTTCTTTCTTGCGATCGCGGATCGAATTTAACGCCACGTGCGTGGCGATCCGGAACAACCAGGTCGTAAACTTCGCTGTCGGCTCGTACGTCGCCCGGCTCCGGTAGACCCGCAGAAAAACTTCCTGCGCCAGTTCCTCCGATACCGCCTGATTCTGAACCATCCGGTACAGGAAATGGACCACGGGCCCCCGGTGCCCCTCGAGCAACAGAGCAAAGCTGGTGTCATCCCCTTCGCGGACCCGCAGCATCAACTGGGCGTCGCGTTCCAGGGCGGCTACAGCCTCCATGTCCTGGTTAACCCGAGCTTCGGTAGAAGGTTGCGCAGGTTCGAACATCGTGCCTGAATTTCCGACGCGGCCGCCGGGGATCCTGGTTTCCGCTATTCGCCTTTGAGCGTCCGGTCCATCAGCTCCCGGACGGCCTCGCGGGGCGATTTCCGGCCCCCCATAACAGCATGCATCTGTTGAATAATCGGCAGATCCACCCCGAGCTTTTCCCCCAGCCCCACTGCCGAGGCACAGGTTTCTACTCCTTCCGCCACCATGCGCATGGAGCCCAGAATCTCAGCCAGCGATTTTCCCTTTCCCAACTCCTTCCCCACCTGTCGATTACGGGATAAATCTCCACTACAAGTTAATACCAGATCGCCAAGCCCGGCCAGCCCGGAGAGCGTTTTCGCCTGAGCGCCCATGACGACCGCCAGGCGGGTGATTTCGGCCAACCCGCGGGTGATGAGGGCCGCTGTCGGATTATGGCCCAGTTCCAGACCCTCGCAGATCCCGGCGCCGATGGCGATCACGTTCTTCAGCGCCGCGCCCACCTCGACCCCAACCGGATCCGAATTCGTGTACAGCCGGAACGTGTGCCCGGAGAACGCCTGCTGGACGCATCGAGCCGCCTCGATATCCGAAGACGCCACGACGACCGCCGTCGGATGCCCGGCAGCCACCTCGCGGGCAAAGGTCGGCCCGGAGAGGACGGTCACGCGAGGGACGAACTTGGCCCCGACAACCTGCTCGATCACCTGGGACATTCGCAGAAGGCTTCCCTGCTCCAGCCCTTTGGTGGCGCTCACCAGGATCGTGGAAGGCGTCAGGTGCGGCAGCATTCCACCGTAAATCCGACGCGCATGGTGCGAGGGCATCGCGCCGAGTACGATGTCGGCCCCGGTCAGCGCCGGTGCGTAATCCCCGCTGACGACCTGAACATTCCCGGGCAGGCGGAAGCCCGGCAGAAAAACATCGTTTTCGCGCGAGCTTGCCATGCGGCCGGCAAGATCGGCTTCATACACCCACAGGCGGATCGATTCGAAGCACGGGCCAAGCACAATGGCCAGCGCCGTGCCCCAGCTTCCGCCTCCAATGATCGCCAGCTTCACGAAACGCCCCAGCGGAATAGGGGTTCCTTGCCGTTCCGCATGCGTCGGACGTTGTCCCGATGCCGGTAGACCACAATGGCGGCGGCAATCACGGCCGCGATCAGCTCGTTCGCCGTGGCATGTTCGATGAGCCACACGCCCAGCGGAAACGTGGCCGCTGCCAGAATCGAGCCGGCGGAAATGTAGCGCGTCGCCGCCACGGTGATCACGAACACGATCAGCGCGGCCAGCATGGGAATCGGCGTCAGGTACAAAAACGCTCCGATGAAAGTGGCCACGGCCTTCCCGCCCTTGAATCCGAGGAACACCGGGAACGCGTGCCCCACCATCACCGCCAGCGCGGCGTCCGCCATCCAGCCGGGCGAATTTTCGGTGAGCATCCCGGCGATCCACACCGCCGCGGAACCCTTCGCAATATCCAGCACCAGCGTCGCGATGGCTGCGGCGCGCCCGGCCGCGCGCAGAACATTCGTCGCCCCGATATTGCCGCTGCCGTGCTCCCGGACGTCCTTCCCGGTGCTGAAACGTGTCAGGAGATAGCCGAAGGGAATCGCTCCAAGCAGGTAGGCGATCGCGATTGCCAGTAGTCCGTTGATCATTTCGTGAGAGGAAATTCCTGAAGCTTAGTGTACTTGCCGTTCTCGGATAAATACAAAACAAACGACGAAGCCTGGTAGGATCCGATAGCCGAGAGCTCGATTTCCGCCAGCGCGCGCTTGATTTCGCCCAAGGGAACCCGGTCGCGGACTCGCGCCAGCGTCACGTGCGGGCGGAACACCCGGCCCTCAGCCGGAACACCCACGCTTCCGGCCGCTTTCTCGGTGGCCGCCGCCAGCGCGCTGAGGCTCTCTCCGTACTCCACGCCCGCGTACAAAATGCGGGCAAAGCGCGGATTCGGAAGCCAGCCGACGCGGCGAATCGCGACCTCCACGGGTGCGGAGCTTGTGACCGCGGCGAGAGCGGCTTTCAACTCGCCCAGCTTTTCCGGGGGCCATTCGCCGATGAACTGAGTGGTAATGTGCATCTTCTCCACTGGAATCCACTGGAGCTTCGCCAAAGGCCTCAGCCGGCCGACGAGGTCCCCCAAAACGGCCTTGATCCCGGCAGGAATATCGATGGCTGTGAAAAGTCGCAAGACCCAATAGTGTACGGCAGTAGAATGAGAGCTTGCACATTGGCCTGTACCCGCTCCGATTCACATTTCTGGCGCGCGCACCTCTGTTGTTTCCGCCCGGCGGCGCCGCGAATCGCCTGCGGGGAGCCTTCGGCGCGGTTCTTCATCGGCTCGACGCCGCCTCAGTGTTTCGGCCCAGGTCTGAATCGGGTCCTAGCGGGCTGCGCGACCACCCTCGCCCGTTCGTGTTTCGGGTGCATCACCTGGATGGAGCCGAAATCGCCGCGGGAGAAACGTTCGCGTTCGATTTTCACTGGTTCGATCTGAACCCCGATTCTCTCGACCTGGTGATCCGGGCATTTGGCGAATTGTCTGTAGCCGAGCTGATCGAGATCCAGGGCAGCGAAGCGCCGTTGCGAGTCAGCCTCGATCCTCCAGAGGAGCGCGTTGAGCGGGTGACAATCTGTTTCCAGACGCCGACGCAACTGAAAAGCGGCGGCAGCACCGTGGACAGGCCCGAGTTCGGCGTTCTCGCGTCGCGCTTGCGGGACCGGCTCAGCACTCTGAACGCTTTGTATGGCGAAGGGCCGTTGAGTCTCGATTTCCGCGCCTTCGGCGAGCGTGCCGCGCTTGTCCGCATGACAAGGTGCGAGATTCGCCACCTCGAAGCTTCGCGGCGGAGTAAGCGGACCGGGCAGATCCATTCTCTTGGCGGATTTGTAGGGCAAGCGGAATACGAAGGCAATCTCGCGGAGTTCGTGCCTTTCCTTCGCGCCGCGCATTGGACCGGGGTCGGCCGCCACACCGCTTGGGGAAAAGGAGCTCTGGCGGTAACGAATCCCTCCGATTAAGCGCCTGAAAGGGAAGGCTGTTGTACACTGAAAGACCCGAGGAGTCGCATGCTCAAGAAAATTTCCATTCTGGTGCCTGTTTTCTCGCTGTGTTTGTGGGCGGCTGATTTCTGGACCGCCAAGCCGTTTACCGACTGGAGCGACAAAGAGGTCAACAAGATCCTCAGCGATTCGCCCTGGGCCCAGAAGGTGACGATCACCGGTGGATTCGGCGGCGGTTCCGGCATCGCCGAGTCAGCAGGAGGCGGTGGCCGCGGCGGACGAGGCGGAGGCGGCGGGCGCGGCGGCGGTCCTCAGGGCGACGCGGCGAATGCCGATCCCGGCATCGCCGGCGGCGGCGGAGGTGGAATCGGCGGCGGGGCGCCGAGCGGCATCACCGTCACGCTGCTTTGGCAAACCGCGTTGCCCGTGAAGCAGGCGCTGGTCAAGCGCAAGTTCGGATCGGAAGCCGGAACCTCTCCCGACGCGAAGGCGGCTCTCGATCGCGTGGACCAGGTCTACGTTCTCACGCTCATCGGAATGCCCGGGAATCTGCTCGCGGCGACCCAAGGCGAGAAGAAAGCGGAGTTGCTGGCATCCACCACGCTTACCGTGAACGGGAAGCAGCCCCTGCAGGCGGGCGACGTCCAGGTCAGCGGTGGCCGCGGCATGGCGACCGTGAGTTTCCTGTTCCTCAAATCCGCGACCTTCACCGCAGACGACAAAGAGATGGAATTCTCCACCAAGTTCGACAAGACCCCAATCAAGAAGAAATTCAAATTAAAAGACATGCTGGTGAACGGCAAGGTTGAGATGTAGCTTGCCCTCCGGGCTTCGAACGCTGCCCCGCGCGCTTCCGCGCGCATTCTACAACCGGCCGACGACAGAAGTCGCTCGCGATTTGCTCGGAACGACCCTGTCGCATGGAGCCACTTCCGGCCGGATCGTCGAAACCGAAGCGTATCTCGGCCCGCAAGACGGGATCGTGGATCGCGCGGCGCATTCCTGGCGCGGCGTGACGCCCCGCACGCGCGTCATCTTCGGCGAACCGGGACATGCCTATGTATACCTGATCTACGGCATGTACGAGTGTCTGAACGTCGTTGCTGAACCGGAGGGCCGCGCGGGATGCGTGCTGATCCGCGCTCTGGAGCCCCTGGAGGGGATCGCGAAAATGCGAAAGCGCCGGCCGGGCGCGCGGGGCATCGAGGATCTGGCGAACGGCCCGGGTAAGCTGACGCTCGCGTTGAGTATCGGCCGTGCGCACAACGGCGCCGATCTCACCACAGGCCCCCTGCTCATTCATCCGCCTTCACATCCCGAAACAATCCACATCGGAGTTTCCCCGCGCATCGGTGTCCGGCATTGCGCCGATTGGCCGCTGCGCTTCTTCATCGAAGGGAACCGGTTCGTCAGCCGATAGTGCTACTTTCGAAGAAGCATGTTGAAGCCGACTATTTTCCGCGAATACGACATCCGAGGTATCGCGGATACAGAGTTACTGAGCCCCGATATCGTCGATCTGGGCCGGGCCCTCGGAACACTGCTCCAGCGGAAAAGCGGACGATCGATCAACCTCGGCCGCGACTGCCGCTTAAGCTCGTCGCGCTTACGCGACGCTTTACTCCAAGGCCTGGTCGAATCGGGATGCGAAGTGACGGATATCGGCGTGGTGCCCACTCCGGTGCTCTATTTCTCAGCCGTGCATCTTCAAGCCGATGGAGCGGTGATGATCACCGGCAGCCACAATCCGAGCGAGTTTAACGGCTTCAAGACGGTCTGCGGAACGGGGACGCTGCACGGAGAATCGATCCAGGAAGTGCGGCGCATCGTCGAAAGCCGCGACTTTCTTCACGGACATGGAACCCATGCGGACATGGACGTTCTTCCGGGGTATCTGGACGCGGTCGCCCCGCAGTTCGATTTCAAGCGGCGCGTCAGAGTGGTCCTGGACGCGGGCAATGGGACCGCTGGGCCGGTGGCGCACCGCTTGTTCCAACGTCTGAACTGCGAAGTAACCGAGTTATTCTTCGAAATGGACGGCCGCTTCCCGAACCACCATCCCGATCCGACCGTTCCAGCGAACCTGAAGCACTTGCAGGAGGCGGTCCGCGCTCAGAAGGCGGACCTGGGCATCGCCTTCGACGGCGATTCAGATCGAATCGGCGCGATCGACGAGAACGGCGGAGTCGTCTACGGCGACATGCTCCTGCTGATCTTCGGGCGGGAGATCCTCACGCGCAAGCCTGGAGCCACTTTCATCGGTGAAGTCAAATGCTCGCAACTGCTGTACGACGAGCTCACGCGGCTGGGCGGGAATCCGATCATGTTCAAGACCGGGCATTCGCTGATTAAGGCCAAGATGAAACAAGAGCATGCGGAGCTGGCCGGAGAAATGTCCGGGCATATGTTTTTTGCCGACCGGTATCTGGGATACGATGACGCCCTTTATGCCGCCTGCCGCCTGATCGAAATCGTGGAGCGCAGTGGAAAACCGCTCTCTGCTCAGCTCGCCGGCCTTCCCAGGTTGGTGTCGACGCCGGAAATCCGGGTCGATTGCGCGGATGAAGCCAAATTCCAGGTAGTGGAGCGCGTCGCCGGCCGGTTCAAAGAAACGCACCAGGTGATCGACGTGGACGGGGTCCGGGTGCTGTTCGAACACGGCTGGGGATTGCTGCGCGCTTCCAACACACAGCCCGTTCTCGTGATGCGTTTCGAAGCGGAGAATCAGAACTGGCTTCAGCAATATCAGCGAGAGGTTGAAGACGCGCTGGAGGAAGCCAAGGCCGCAACGGCGCTGTGAAGCGCGTCCGGAGGCCTACCTCCGAGAAGAGAGCGGCCTCCACCCACGCGCATGGCGCTAAAATCGCCGTATTTCGAGATTGCCAGAAAATACCGGATAAATCCAATAAAAAACGAAGAGTTATCGGTATTTAGGGTCATCCCGAGGCTGGGCTAAGCGAAATACCTGACCGGCCAAACGGCCGGATTCACGAAAGCCTGCGAAAGACCACGACGGCGTTCAAGCCGCCGAACGCAAACGAATTCGAGATCGCGCTCTCGATTTCTGCCGCCCGGGGCGTGTTGGGGACCACGTCCAAATCGCAGGCGGGATCCGGGCAAGTAAAGTTTGCCGTCGGCGGAATCAGCCCGGCCCGAAGCGCGCCGAGAGTCGCCGCCGCTTCCAGGGCTCCGGCGGCTCCGAGGGCATGGCCGTGCATCGATTTTGTGGAGCTGGCCAAGAGCCTGCCCGCATGGGATCCGAAGACCGCCCGGATCGCTTCGGTCTCGGTTGCGTCATTGGCCTGCGTTCCTGTGCCGTGCGCGTTCACGTATCCGATCTCGCCGGGCGGAAGCTGCGCGTCGGCCAGCGCCGCTCGCATGGCCCTTGCAGCACCCTGCGCGGAAGGCTGCGTAATGTGATGCGCGTCGGACGACATGCCGAACCCGGCAATCTCGCCCAGAATCGCCGCGCCGCGCGCGCGTGCGCGATCGAGCGGCTCCAGAACCAGCACCGCCGCTCCCTCGCCGAGGATCAACCCGCGGCGGTCTCGTGAAAACGGACGGCAAGTGTCGGGAGAAACCACGCGCATCGCTTCCCAGGCTTTGAGGAATCCCATCGAAAGCGGAGCCTCGCTGCCGCCCGCGATGGCCACTTCCGCTTCGCCGGAGCGGACCATGCGAAACGCCTGCCCGATGGCGTGATTCGCGGAAGAACAAGCAGTGGAGATCGTGAAGACCGGTCCCGTGATTCCGAATTCGAACGAAACGCGACTGGCGCCTGCGTTGCCCATGGCTCGCGCGATGGTCAAGGGAGACACGCGCGGCTGCTGAAGAGCGTAGAGAGTGTGGAACCCCTCATCCTCGGTGGATTTTCCACCTCCCGACGCGCCCAGCACGATCGCCGTGCGTTCCTTCAGCTCGAGAGAAAACTGAATTCCGGAAGCGCGCACGGCCTCCCGCGCCGCCACGGCCGCAAACTGCGCGAAGCGGTCGAGCAACTGCGCTTCTTTGTCCTCGAAGTGGCGCGACGGATCGTAACCGGGCACTTCCGCCGCGTTCGGGAATCGCAGAGCGCCCTCCGGGACGAGCGTCAGCTTACGAATCGCACTCTGTCCCGCCGCGAGGCCGTTCCAGAGATCCGCGTAGGTTTCGCCGAACGCGGAGATCGCGCCTATTCCCGTAACGGCGACGCGCCGCATCATTCGGGAGCCCGGGCCGCCTGTGCTTTGGCTGCCAGAAGTTTCTCGATCCCTTCAACCATCTCCCGCACCGTGCGGATCTGGCGCGCGGCATCGTCCGGAATATCGATGTCGAACTCGCCTTCCAGCGCGAACAAGATGTTGATCCCGTCCAGAGAATCGATTTTCAATTCTTCGAAGGTCTTGCCGATGGTGACAGATTCCGGAGGGATCTTTTGCGTTTTGGCGATCACGCCGGTGACGCGCGAGATCAAATCCTGAGACGTCAATTCTGCGGACATAGAAGGTTCGTCAGCGTCACAAATTCGAGTCCGCGCTCCAGCAGCCGCGGAATGAAGGCGTCAGCCGCTTGAATCGTCGCGGAAATGTCCGGGGCCGGCAGGACTCCGCGGCCATCGTGCAGACATAAGATGGCCCCGCTGGATGCCTGTTTCAACACGCGACTCGAAATCCGCTCCGCAGGCCAGCGCCAGTCCCGCCCGATCACGGTCCACATCACGCCCCGCAGCCCGAGCAGCTTCTGGGCCTGTGCGACGCCGAACCAGCGGACGCCGTAAGGCGCGCGGAACCAGCGCGGCGCGATGCCGGCGGTTAGCTGAATCGTTTCCTGCGCCCTGGCCATCTGCTCATAGATGAACCGGGGCGATTTGAAATCCAGGCGGGCGTGCGAATCGGTATGATTTCCCAGTTCATGGCCGCGCGCTGCGACCTCGCGGGCAATCTCCGGGCAGCGGCGAACGTTTTCGCCGCACACAAAAAACGTCGCAGGAACCTTGTGCTTGTTCAGGATCTCCAGCAGCCGGGGCGTGGATTCGCTGGGCCCATCGTCGAAGGTAAGCGCCAAGGCGGGGCGGCTGCGGTCGCCTCGATAGTAGGATTCGCCGAAGATCGCGGAGGAGCGGCCCCGCACGGCGTACCCCATGAACCCCGCCGCCGCGACAGTCCCAGCGGCCGCGCCCAGCAAACCGCTCGTCATACTCGCTGCAAGCCCAATCGTTGCAAACTCACGCTCCTCATCATAGTTGGTTAGACCTGCCCCACGCCGCGCATGGCACAATCGAACTTGGCCAGCCGTCTCATCGAGTTTTACAGCGGCCGCGCGCCGGACCATGCCGGGCGATTCCTGCACGAGATCCAGCAGTGGCCGGACGAGCGCCTCGAAGCCGTCCACGATTTCATCCAGTGGCTGTTCCCGCTCCGCGAGCCAAGCCCCGTGAATCCGCAGGCGCCCGTGCCGGACCGCGCCACGATTGAGGCTTTCGAAGCACAGCCCGAGTTGCGTGAAACCCTGCGGACTTCCTTCCGGCGGATGCTGCGCTTCTACGGATTGAAGATGTTGGCGGGAGAACCGTTATCGATCCGGCGCGCGCCAAACTTTTCCGAACGCAGCCGGAACTGGCTCCATCCCGGCAACCACAACCATCTGCGGATCACACGCATCCTCAAATCCCTCACCCTGCTCGGTCTGAGGCCGGAGGCCGCAGCACTCCTGAAGTGCCTGGAAGAGATCTACGCCGAGGACCCGGCGAAGATTTCGGCAGTTTCGATGCAGTTCTGGCGCGGTGCTATCGCGCAGGCTGGAACTTGAAATCGGAAACCCCGATCTCGTCGTTCCCCTGTACCAGGAATCCGAATCGTCCTTCCGAAAATTTGTGTTCCGGGTTGTTCCAGGTGTCGAGCGTGATCCATTCCTTGTCTTTCTGAATCCGGTGAATCAGCCGGTCCGGCGCGATCTCGACCTGGATCGCCCACGCTTTCTCTTTGCTTTCGACGTTGTGCTTCACCTTGGCGTGATCGCTCGGCTTGCCGTTGACCACGTCCTTGATCGCAAGATTATTCTCGTCGAGTTCCGACACGATGTAGTTCTTAGGATCCTTGTAGCCGGTCACCCAGCGCACGCGCCCGCCGCGAAAAAGGTTGCCGCCGCGAATCATGTAGACCGCGTAGGTGAACATGCCCGCTCCGGGCGACTTATACAATACGAATCCGCCGCCGCGCCGGCGCCAGATGCCATTGTCCTGCTGCATCCAGCCCTCCAGGTTTTCGAAACCATCCATCGCCGTCGCGCGGGGAGCCGCTTTGGTGACGACCGGCTCGGGCTTGGGCTCGGGCGGAGGAGGGGGAGCAGGAGCAGGCGCGCGTTCGGCAATCAGAGCCGCATCCGAGCCGCCGATCGTGACCGTCTGCCCCGCGGCAAAGGTGCGGGAAAACTGCTTGGGCGAGAAACGATCGCGCCGGATCAGGACCACGTGATCGCCCGGCTGAACCGCGGCATCGCGGAACGTCCCATCGTCTCCAATCGTTCCGACTTTGGCCTGATCGAGTAATACTTCGGCGCCCGGAGTAGCGCCCTCAATGCGCAGCGAGGAAACCTGCGGCAGCGGTTTCATCTTGAATTCGAGCCGCGCTTCCCCTCCCTTTTTGACTTCCACGCTCTGAGCCGGGCTGTTCTCGAAGCCGTTCTTGGCCACGCGGACTTCCACCGGGCCGATGGCCTGAATCCGCAACTGGCCGTTCTGCGTCCGGCGAGGATATTCCTTGTCGTTCACAAACACGCGGACGTTATTTTCGCCGGTCAAGACCAGCAGCGTGCCCACGTTGCGGTCCGTCTTAAGAAATGCCGTGAGCGCAGGACCCGGGCCGAAATCCTCCTTGATGCTGCGCTGATCGTTGCCCTGGGAAATCAGGAGTTCGTCCAGCCCGGCTTGAAAGTTCTTTAGATCCACCCCGGCAGGCCCCGCATTCTCCTCGGATTGTCCGTTGACGGTCAGCTTCCAGGGACCGGTACTGGTGACCAGGCGCGCATGACCCGCAAAGCTAGCCACCAGCATCGCGAGGAGGTTATGCGTGGTAACGGTTCCGCTGACTGCGGGCGCCTTGGCTGGGGCCAAATCGAAGCTGAAGGTCGCATCTGCGCCCGATCCGCTCACGGAGACAGTGTGGCTCCCCGGCGCGACATTTTCGAAAACGTACTGCCCATCCTGCAAATCGACGGCCGGTTGCTGATCGAGCGTCACTTTGCCTTTCGCAAGGTCCGAGAAGATTCTTACGGTCTGCGGGCGGGCTTCCAGGTTGAGATTGAGCGTCTCCGGTTTCCCGAGAACCAGATTGATGCCGCTGGCGGCGGGTTCATAGCCATCGAGAAAAGCCGTGATCTGATAGGTTCCGGGAGCCAGAGAAACGCGGCAATCGGAGATGCACTTCATTTCGCCGTTCACCCGGATGGACGCGCCGGGCGGAGTGGTGGCGATCTGAACTGTGACGTCGTTGGCGGTCAGATCCGCGAGGTTCACGTTTCGGCGTCGGGCGACGTTCACCAAAATCACGATCAGCACCACGGAAAGGGCGACCCCGACGGCCACGCCGGTCCAGAGAGCGCGCGGCCACTCCATCGGCTGGCGCACTTCGGGCACAGGGGTGGACGGAAGCGTCGGGATCACTCCCGGATGCGGAATCGTTGGCGGCGCCGCGCCGATGCCCGGCGGACCGCTCAGATCCGAAGGAACTTCCGGAGGATGATACTGAGACGGCGTCAGGCGGGCGGTTCGGCTCGCAACCAGGCGTCTGGTTTCGTCCGCGGCCTTCTGAACCTCGGGATCGGCCGGGTACGCGGCGGATAGCTCGTCCAACCGGCGGCGGATGGGTTCTAGATCCTCTAGATCCCCGGCCAGATCCACCTGGTGGCCGAGGGCCTTGAGTTCCCCAATAGGGTTGAGGTTTTCGGAGCCCACGATGCTATCCTACACTTCTAAGACAACGCCCGCAAAACGGAGTACGCGGGCAGGCTGCTTGACTTAAATTGAGGGCGCCCGCGCGCCCTTTGCGGGCTAGCGCCGTGACTATCGCCCTCGACGCCACTCCTCTAACAGTATCGACAGGAGGGGTAGGCCGCTATACCCTCGAACTGGCTCGGGGGCTGGCGTCAGAGTACCCGGACGATCAGTACTGGCTGCTTTCGGACCAGCCTTTTCGGCTGCCCGGAAACGGCCCAGCCAACCTCCGTGCCGGGGGAGGGCCACAAACCCCGATGGAGCGTAAGTGGTGGCTGTGGGGCCTGGGTCGCGAGATGAACCGCCGCCACGTAGATCTATTCCACGGAACCGATTTCTCCGTGCCCTACCATGCGAGCCGACCCAGCGTGATGACTCTGCACGATCTCAGCCCCTGGCTGGATCCAGCCTGGCAGCCGCGTGCTCTGCGAGTGCGGCGGCGCACCCCAAGACTTTTGCGGATGGGGCTCGCGACCATGGTGATCACTCCGACGGAATCCGTTCGCAAAGCCGCCATCGAACGGTTCGCCCTGCCTTCGGACCGGGTGGTGGCCGTGCCGCTGGCGGCCGGCGATCTCTTTCAACCTCCGGCGGCGCCGGCCTCGAAGCCGCGCGAAAAACCGTATTTCCTCTTTGTGGGCACGTTCGAGCCGCGCAAGAATCTGCCGCGCTTGCTCGACGCGTGGCGCGAAGTGCGGTCCAGGATGGATGTGGATTTGATCCTGGCAGGCCGCAGGCGCGCAGATTTCCCAAAACTTGAGGAAGAACCGGGGCTGCGGATTCTTGGCGAGGTTCCCGATTCAGAACTGCCCAGGCTGTACTCCGGCGCACTGGCCTGCATCTATCCGTCGCTGTATGAAGGATTCGGGCTGCCGGTTTTGGAAGCGATGCAATGCGGCGCCCTGGTGATCGCCTCGCGCGACCCGGCGATCTTGGAAGTCACCGGCGGCGGGGATCGCGGAGCCGCGGTGCACGTTCCGGCCACGGATACGGCGGCCCTGGCCGAGGCGATGCGGGCCGCGGCAACCAACCCGGGGCAGTTCGAAGGCTGCCGGAAAGAAGCTCTGGCGCGCGCCGGACAATTTAGCTGGCGAAAAACCGCTCGATGCACCAGGGAGGTGTATGACGCAGCCGCGCGCATCTTCCGGGGACACTAAACACCGGGCGCTGTTTCTCACTCCCGAAGAACCGAGACAAGGATTCGGCGGAGGCCCGCTCCGATCCGCTTCTCTTCTGGCGTATTTGCAGCAGCGGTACGAAGTCCAAGTCGTAACACCGTTGCTGCGCGCGCACGCCCGGCACGTTCCCGCGCGGATCTGGCGCAATACAATCCGGCTGTTCCGCGGCCGCCCGCCGCTGTTCGATCGTTTTTCGGGATACGAGGATCAGATCGCGGGCGCGCTGCGAGGCGGCTATAAAATTGCCGTCGTAGAACACTTCTGGTGCGCATCGTATGCCCCGCTGCTGCGGAAAACCTGTGATCGCCTGGTTCTGGACCTTCACAATATCGAGAGCCAACTCGCGCGAACGCATGCGAGGGCGGCCCGGTGGCCCGCGTCCTGGGCGTCCGCGCGGTTCGCGGTAGCTTACGAGCGTCTGGAACGCGAATGGCTGCCGCAGTATGACGTAATCCTGGCCGTGTCCGAAAGCGACCGCGAGCGCATCGCGCATCCTGACGTGCGCGTATTCCCCAACGCGCTACCGGAAATCGCGCGGCAGTGCGTGCCGGAAGCCGACGCGATCGTCTTCAGCGGACATCTCGAATACCACCCGAACGTCGAAGCGGTCCGGTGGTTTCGCGAAAGAATCTGGCCGCGCGTCCGGGAGCAGGCGCCGGATGCGGAATGGCGGCTGATCGGGGCGAGCCCCGAGGCGGTCGCGCGATTCACCTCGGGCGATTCGCGCATCCGGGTGGTGGGCCCTGTCGGCGACGCTATCGCGCAGCTCGCGCAGGCGAAAGTGTGTGTCGTCCCGCTGCTCTCGGGAAGCGGAACCCGTTTCAAGATTCTGGAGGCCTGGGCTGCGGGACGCGCGGTTGTCTCGACCGCGCTCGGCGGCGAAGGCTTGGACGCGCGCGATGGCGAGCATCTCCTGATAGCCGACGATCCGGAAGATTTCGCGCGCGCGGTGGTGCGTCTCTGGAATGATCCTGCGCTGCGCTCCAAGCTCGGCGAAGCGGGCCGGGCTCATTACCTGGAGCGATTCACCTGGGCGGCAGCCTGGCGGAAGCTGGACGAAGCGGCCGGCCTCTAATTCCCCGCGAACCCGAATACTCTGAAGCTGGTCACCAACTGGACCATCGCAACGCGGTCCATGGGCGCTCCGTTATCGTAACGCTCCAGCGTATAGCTGAATTTCAGGAGCTGGAAGGGATTCGGCCGAAAGCCCGCGGCTACGTCGTACGATTCTGAGCCGGGATGCGGATCCGGGTGCGTGTAGCCCGTGCGCACGGCCGCAAACCAGCGCGGATTCAGCACCCGGCGCGCTTCGACGTACCCCGTCTTCAGGCGGACCGTGGGAATCCGTTGGTATGCCATCTGAAAATGGGCGATCTCCCCAAACACGTTCCAAGGCCCGCTCCCCCACTGCACGTCCAGGCCGTAGGCCGTGGCGGGCAACTCCCGTGGGGGCGCTTCGCCTCGGAAATAAAATTTGAAATGCCGGTCCAGGTAGGGTCCGCGGAACGCGGACACGCCCACGCGAAGTCCTTGTCGGATGGTGTAGCCTGCGCCGCCCGTCCAGGTCCCGTACTGGTCGCGATCGAAGACGCTGCGCGGATTCAGCGGCGAGGAGTTCGTAAACTGAGCGCGCATGTCAAATTTCCCGAACGTTGCATCCGCCTGCGCGCCTGCGAGTCCCGCGACAGCGATGCCGCCGTTGTAATAGCCATAGCCGGCCGGCACGGTATTTAACGGATTGAGTGCCGGATCGTACCGCAGCAAAAAGGAACCAAAAGCCGGCGTAAGCTGCCCGGCGCGAATCACCAGCGAGTTTTTTCCCCAAAACCGCGAGTAGCTGAGGTTCGCATTGAGGATATTCGTACGCACGCCGTAGCCCTGGGTGTCAAATTCCTCCGGGAAATATGGCCGGGAGTGGACCTGGATCGCGCCGGAAATTGCCCAGTGCGAATTCAGCTTCCAGGTAGGATACAGCAGCGCCTGAAACCCTCCGGCCAGCGGTACGCCGTCACGCGGCGATTCGGTCAGTTCCTGGGAATGGATCGGCCCGGCTGCGATCGTGGACCGCAGTTCGAATCCGGACTCGGCCTCCTGGGCGTACATGGCGCCGGCGAATCCGCAGAGCAGCCCGATCCGGCGGATCATGCTTGCAACTCCGCGCTCACGGGCGCAGGTTCGGACCGCACGGCCGCAGCCAGGTGATGGAGCGAATCCAGAAGAGGCTCTTGGGGGCCGACTTCGCGTTTGGTGATGTCACCCAATGTGAAGAACGCCTGCACCGCGGCAGGATCGAGCTGCGTTCCGGCATTCTGCTCCAGAATCCGGATCGCCTCTTCGTGGCGCATCCCCCGGCGGTAGGGACGGTCGGAGGTCATCGCATCGTAGGAGTCGGCGACTTTCACGATACGGGCGATCCGCGGGGTCTCCTCGCCCTTCAAGCCGTGGGGATAGCCGAGGCCGTCCCAGTTCTCGTGATGCAATTCGACCACAGGCAGGTATGCGTCAAAGCCCTGCACGCACTCCAGGATTTTTCGGCCGATCACGGGATGCTGCCGGATCAAGGCCTCTTCCTCAGGCGTCAGTTTTCCCGGTTTTTGCAGCACGGCATCGGAGATTCCGATTTTGCCGATATCGTGCAACAGCGCGCCGACGCGGATGATTTCCCGTTCCGATTCGGGAACGTTCATCGCGCGTGCGATGGCGCAGGAATATTCGCTCACGCGGATGCTGTGCCCGGCCGTATACGGATCGCGCGCGTCGAGCGCGCTGGCCAGCGAGCTGACAAATTCCACATAGGCTCGCATCAAGCGGCCGCGGCCTTCGCGAATCGAAGCGGCAGCCTGGTTGAAACTGTTGGTCAGCTCCCGGATCTCGCGGACGCCCCGCTGATCCGCCGGGAATTCAGGCAGAACTCCGGTTTCGCCGCTCTCCCGCAGACGGGCGACAACAGCAGCCAGCGGCTGTACGATCGACTGCGCCGTAAATACACCCAGGGCCAGAGCTCCCAGCAGAGCCAGCACGCCCACAATCAGGAACACGTTTCGCAGCATGGTCTGCACCGGAGCCGAAGCGGCATCGAGGCTGCGCAAGCTTCGCAGCTCAAAACCGTCGCTCTGTTCGTTGCCCGAATCGAGCGGCACCGACAAATAAGTCTCGGCTCCGATGCGAACCTCACATTCTGCGGACTCCGGGCACTGCCGGAGCCTGGCGGCCAGATCCTGTGATTCGGCGACATTCGCGGTTGAGCCGACCACGCCTCCGCCGCGCAGGAGAACCGCGGGGACAGCGATGCCGGCCAGATCGAACCTCTCGCCTACCGCCAAGGTGCCCGTGCTCTCTTCACCCTGCGCAATCCCGACGGAGGTAACTCTGAAGATTCCGTTTTGCGCGGCGAAGAAGCCTTTCGGGGGCACGTGCAGAGCCTTCACGTCCAGGGCGGAAAACCCTTGCGCCCGCCGGATCACGCCGGCCAGGGGTTCGCCGGCAGGACCGGACACCGCCAGGAAATCGAATCCCATGGTGTCGCAGATCTCGCTGAGCTGATCTTCCACGGTGCGGCGGGCCGCCTCTGGCGCCCGGCTTTCGGTGGCGAGCAATTGCAAGCCCGCCTTCAACGAGGGGTTTTCCGCAGCGACTCGAAGCACCCGGGTATTTCTCGCTTCGCTGCGCTCACGTTCCCGGGCAAGCGTGACCTGGTTCTCGCGCACCGAGGATCGCAGGGCGTTCTTCACGGCGGACAGGGCGGCGGTTCGCACGATCCAGAAGCTGCTCGCGAGCAGCAGCGCGAACGGCAGGAACGACCAAAGGAAGGCGCGAGTGGCGAAACGCATCTAATGCCCTGTTTGGTGCCTTGCGTGCTCCGCAGGCTGGCTGCCACCGGTCTCGGGAAGGGGCACGAAGAAGTTGATCTCGGAATCGCGGCCGTCCGTCACCTCGATTGTTTTTCGGAAGCTTCCGCCGGTCTTGTGCCACGCAACGATCGTGTATCTTCCCGCAGGCACATCCGACAGCAGGAACGCACCTGTCGCATCCACCCGCACGCCCCAAGGGTTGGGCGTGACGACGATGGTGCCGGCCATGTTCGGGTGAAGATGGCAATACACCGCCACAATTCCAGGCTTGGCAAACGTGACGATGCGCGTCTGGCCTTGCGGGTAGTTGCCCAAGTCAAAGCTCTTCGGCTTGGAGAGGGAGAAGACGTTGTGAAAAATGGGATCGAAATTGGGAAAAGAAACGGCGGCGCCGGCCGGAATTACGGCCAGGTCCGGTGAGAACCGGCGATCCTGCTGCTGCATCTCGGCTGCTACCTGCCCGGAAGGCGAGCCTGGGGGGGCGTCTTCAAGGTACACGACGACATGGGATCGTTCGTAATCCAGGATGTCTTCTTTTGAATCCGCGCGGAGCGCTACCCCGGAACCTCGCTGGTAGAGGCCGGCAGCCGGAGTCACGTTCCGGGGTGTCAACTTCCGCTGAACCGTGACAGTTCCACGAATGTTCCCGGCGGACAAGCCGGCCATGGCTGCCAGCCCTAGAACCAAAATATTCCCAAAGCCCCGAGGCATCTTCATCGTTTATCGGCATACGGTTAGGGGAATGGAGATAAGGCGTTCCACTGAATCTTGAGAGAAATGTGGAGTGGAACCAGTGTTTCTCCTAATTGCAGTCGTTGGGTTGCCGCCGGAATCGGCGCTGCATGCAGGACTTGTCGGAGGTTTTCCACAGGCTGTAGATTTTCCGAAAATCCATCAACTAATTTCCAGAGTCCGACGTCTAATTTCCAAGACCCTCGAGGAGGAAGGGTGTGGGAAAACTCGCGCTCCTGATCTCCGCGTTCGTGCTGGTTTCCTGCGAGCGCGCTACACCCAACAGCTCCGGCCCCGCACCAGCACCGGCGGCCCCCGCAGTTCCATCGAGTTCGCTTCGTGAGGTTCGCCTGACAGGAACTGTCGAAGCCGTCCACTCTTCTAAAGTCGTTGTCCCACAGATCCTGGGCCAAGGTGGACAATTGACCTTAACCCGCCTGATACCCAACGGAACCCACGTGGAGAAAGGCGATCTGATCGCCGAATTCGACCCAACCCAGCAGATCGATAACGCCTTGGCGGCCAAAGGCAAATACGAGGACTTGGGGCATCAGGCCGAGCAAAAGGCCGCCCAGAACCGGGCGGACCAGGAAAAACGCATCGCCGACTTCACCCAAGCCAACGCCGACCTGGGGAAAGCGGAATTGGAAGTGCAAAAAGCCCCCATCCTGGCTGAGGTCACCCGCCTGCAGAACCAGATCAAAGCCGAAATCGCTAGGCAGCACGTCGAGAGCCTGAAAAAATCGAATGCCGCGCACGACCGGTCCGATGCCGCGGCCCTGCGCATTCTTGAACTGCAGCGGGACCGCCAGAAGGTGGCGCTGGATCGCGCGCAAACCAACATCGACCGGATGGAGCTGCGTGCGACGCTAGCCGGCATGGTGGCGCACCAAAACGTCTATCGGGGGAATTCCTTCGGCCACGCCCAGGAAGGCGATCAGTTATACCGCGGCCAGGCGCTGGTGAGCATCTTTGACCCGTCGTTAATGCTGGTCCGCTGCTCGGTGGGCGAGCCGGACGGCGCGGCGCTGACGCCCGGCACGCACGCGACCGTATATTTCGATGCCTATCCGGACCTTGCTTTGCCGGCCCATTTCGAATTCGCCAGCCCCATGGCGTCGTCGGCCTTGGGCAGCCCGGTCAAGACGTTTTCGGCGGTGTTCCGCTTGGATAAGACGGATCGCCGGCTGATGCCGGATCTCTCTGCGGCAGTGGTTCTCGAGCCGAAAACCAGCGCGAAGAATGAGGCGTCGAAATGAACGCGCTCGGTCGCGCTGCCAGGGCGCTGATGTGGCTCGCAGGGCTGGCGGCGCTCAGCGCAGCAAGCTGGGTGGGTGTCAGCAAGTATCGCGGAGCCCAGACTTCGGGAGATATGCCGGTCGCGCAAGCCCGCGAAGGCGAATTCCTCGCCATTATCCGGTGCCGCGGCGAACTGAGGGCCGGACGCTCCGCGCAAATCTACGCGCCCGTGGTGCCGAATCTGCGGATCGCCTGGCTGGCAGCCAGCGGCGAAGCCGTGCAGAAGGGCGAGCCCGTGATCCGTTTCGATTCCAGCAGCATCGAGCAGCAGCTCGTCCAGAAGGAGGCCCAGCTCAAACAGTCTCAGGCCACTCTCGATCAGGCGGTCGCGCAGATCCGGATCGACTCCGATAAGGACCAGAGCGATCTTACCGACGCGCGCTACAACGTCGAGAAGGCTCGCCTGGCGACTGTGGGGAACGAATTCGTCGGGAGGATCCAAGCTGAGGAAGCCCGCATCGACTTGACCGTGGCCGAGCAGAGGCTCAAAGTTCAGGAAGCCAACATCGAATTACACGACACTTCCGCCAAGAGGAGAATCGCGGCGTTGACGCGCCAGCGCGATCAGGCGCAGGCCGACGTCGACCTTACCAAAACGCGCATGGCGCAGATGGAGATCAAAGCACCGTTGAGCGGCGTTGTGGTGTTCGTTTCCAACTACAACCAGGGGCCGTTGAATGCCAAGCCGTTCAAAGTCGGCGATAGCGTGTATTCCGGAATGAATCTTGCGGAAATCCCGGACATGAGTTCTTTGGCGATGGACGCCAAGGTCGAAGAGACGGACCGCGGGCGAATCGGCGTCGGCAAGGATGTACGCGTCCGCGTCGATGCGCTGCCCGAGCTGATCATTCCTGCCACCATCACGCAGATTTCGCCCCTGGCGGAGCTGGGCAACGAGTATCCTCCCACGCGCAGCTTCCGGGCGTACGCCGCGCTCACGAATCCCGACCCCCGGCTGCGTCCCGGCATGAACGGCGGGATGGACATCATCATCGACCGGCTTCCGAAGGCCATCACGATCCCGACCAAGGCGGTATTCACGCGGGACGGAAAGCCGGTTGTCTTCGTACAGGCGGGCGCGGCGTACCGCCCGGTCAGTGTGCAGTTGCTGGCGCGCAATCCGGACGAAGTCGCGGTTTCCGGCATCCAGGCCGATGTCACCGTCGCTCTGGCCGATCCTGAAAAACAGGAGGCCAAGAAGCAGAACCCATGAAGAAGGGCGCTATGATCTCGGTGGCCGTGCTCGCACTGCTTGCGGCCTTGGCCTGGGGCGGAATGCGGGTGATCCAACTGACGTCGCCGGAAGATCGCGACGAGATTCCGGCCACGCGCGTGCGCAAAGGAAAAGTGACGATCAGCGTTTCCGCCCGCGGAGAGTTGCAAGGCGGAAATTCCGAAGTGCTGACCGCGCCCATGGTCGGAGGCGATCTGCCGATCACCTATCTCCGCGAGCCGGGTGAGTTGGTAAAAGCAGGCGAGACCGTGGTCGAGTTCGACACTTCGGCCCAGGAATATAATCTGCGCGAAGCTCAGGCCGATTTGGCCGAAGCCGAGCAGCAGGTCATCAAGGCCCAGGCGGATGCGGAATGGACGCTGGAAGAAGCGCGCTATCAGACGCTTTCCACCACGTCGGATGTGAAGTTGGCGGAACTCGAGGTGCGAAAAAATCCGATTCTGGCGGCGGTTCCCGCCAAGCAAAACGAGATCGCGCTTCAGGCCGCCAAGAACCGCCAGAACCAGGCCGAAAAGGACTTCAACAACAAGCGGTCCACGGTGGATGCGGGCGTCGCGATTCAGAAAGCCGCTGTCGATAAGTCCCGCGTGCTCGCCGAACAGGCGCAGCGGCAGATCGACAGCATGATCCTGAAGGCGAAGACAGCCGGCTACGTGAATATTCAGCAGAACAGCAACCAAAACACGCTGTACTACGGTCAGCAGCTTCCCGATTTTCAGGTAGGCGACGCTGCCCGGGGCGGGCAAGCCGTCGCGCAGATCCCGGATATGAGCAACTGGGAAGTAAGCGCCAGCATTCCGGAGCTCGATCGCGGCCACCTGGCCGCCGGACAGACCGTGACGATCCGGGCGGCTGCGATTCCCGGCCGCGACTTCCGCGGGCACGTGAAGAGTTTGGGTGGAACCTCCGGATCGGCGTGGGACCGGCGTTTCGAGTGCCGCATCGCGCTGGACGAAACCGGACCGGACCTGCGTCCGGGCATGACGTCGAATATTTTGATTACGGTTGAGTCGCTGGAGGAAGTACTCTGGGTCCCCTCTCAAGCGCTGTTTGAAAGCGACGGGCGAGCGTTTGTATACGTTCAGACCCCGCAAGGCTTCGTGCCGAAAGACGTGACTCTGGTGCGGCGCAGCGAGAGCCAGGCCGTGATCACCGGAGTCGCGGAAGGGGATCAGGTGGCGCTTTCGAATCCCGATCAGAGCAAAGCCGCGAAGGCTGGACAGCCGGGCGGCGTCATGAAGGCGCTGACCAAGTGATCCTGCTTTCCGATCTCGGCCAAGCCTTCGGCAATCTGCGCGCCCAGAAAACACGCACGCTGCTTACCGCGCTCGGCATCGTATTCGGCGTCGGATCGGTGATCGGCATGATGGCGATCGGCGCCGGCGCCCGCGAAGAATCTCTGCGCTTCATCGAACAGCTCGGTGTGCGAAATATCCTCATCGATTCGCGCCCCGCCATGAGCCAGGAAGAGCTTCAGCAACGGCGGCGGTCCTCGCCGGGACTTTCCGAACGGGACGTGCGGATCTTGCAGGCGAATATCGATTCCGTGGAGCTCATGTCGGCGCGGCGGACTCTGCATCCTTCGGCCGCGCTGCCGAAACCGTCCAAGGACGTGCCGGAACTGTATGGAGTCCGGCCTTCCTACAGCTCGATCCACAGCCTGCAATTCGCTGAGGGCCGCTTTTTCGATGAATCCGACGACGATCGCAGCGCGCTGGTTTGCGTGCTGGGCGAAACCGCCAAGGTAAACATGCTCGGCTACAATCCGGCAGTCGGGAAGTTTGTGAAAGTCAACGACACGTGGCTGGAGGTGGTGGGCGTCCTGAAACAGCAACTCATGGCGGGTGCGCAGAGCAGCGGCGGCGCGATGCAGGACGTCAACAACATCATTTACATCCCGGCCAACACGTTCCAATACCGATTCTGGGATCGCAGCGCGAACATGCGCGACGAACTGGACGGAATCGAGCTTCGCCTGCGTCCGGACGCCGACAGCATTGAAGTGGCGAAGGTCGTTACCGCTATCCTCAACTCCACGCACCATAACACGCAGGACTTCACCGTCACGATTCCAGCCGCGCTGCTCGCGCAGCAGCAGAGAACGCAGAAAATTTTCACCTACGTCATGGTGGCGATTGCGGCGATTTCGCTGCTGGTAGGCGGCATCGGGATCATGAACATCGTCCTGGCGACAGTGCTCGAGCGCACGCGCGAGATCGGCATCCGGAGGTCGGTGGGTGCGCGGCGGTTCGACATCGTGCGGCAGTTCCTGACCGAGTCGGTTCTGATCTCGGCCGGCGGAGGTCTGCTGGGGATCGGATTCGGGTTTTTCCTAGCATGGCTGATCGCCCGGACCGCGGAGTGGAAAACGATTGTGACTACGGTTTCCGTTATGGTGGCGTTCGGCGTATCCGTAGCTGTGGGTGTGCTGTTCGGCGTATATCCGGCGGTGAAGGCGTCCCGCATCAACCCCATCGAAGCCTTGCGGTACGAATAATCTTGAAACGATTCCGATGGACGCTCAGTCCATCCTGGCAGGACGGATGATGTGAAAACTTCCGAGATCCTGAAGGCCTGGGGCCGCATTCTGAACGGATACCGCCCTTCTCTTTCCATCGAGATCACGCGCGAGTGTCCGCTCCGCTGCCCGGGCTGCTACGCGTACGAGGACGGCCACCTGGGCGGCGAGATCACCCTGCGCAGTCTACGCGACCGCAAGGGCCAGGAGCTGGTTGACGGCGTCCTGGGCGTAGTCGACCGGCTGAAGCCTTTGCATCTCTCGCTGGTGGGCGGCGATCCGCTGGTGCGCTATCGCGAACTCGAAACGCTGGTGCCGATGCTGATCGACCGCGGGATCCATGTCCAGATCGTCACCAGCGCATTCCGGCCCTTGACGGAATCGTGGAACTCGCTCGAGCGCCTCACCGTGGCGGTTTCGATCGACGGCCTGCAGCCCGAACACGACGCGCGGCGCGCTCCCGCCACCTACGATCGCATTCTGAAGAACATCGCCGGACAGCAGATCACGGTTCACTGCACCGTGACCGGACACATGATGAAGCGGCCGGGATATCTCCGCGAATTTGTGCAGTTCTGGCATCCGCGGCCGGAGATCCGGAGGATCTGGTTCAGCCTGTTTACTCCCCAGCGCGGAGAACAACTGGCGGAGATCCTGAGCCCGCCGGAACGCACCCAGGCTATCGCGGATATGATGGAGCTTCGGCGCGAATATCCGAAATTCGACATGCCGGAGCCCCTGATCCGCCAATTCGCCGAACCACCGCACAGCCCCGCGGATTGCATCTTCGCGCAGACCACGCAGTCTGTGTCGGCCGATTTAAAGACCACGATCTCCCCCTGCCAGTTCGGCGGAAACCCTGACTGCGCTTCGTGCGGATGCATGGCGTCGATGGGTCTGGCGGCAATCGGCGCGCATAAGCTGGCGGGGCTTATTCCGGTCAGCGCCATATTCAAGAGCTCCCTCCGAATCGGCCGGGCACGGAGGAAGTCTCCGGCGATTCCATCGCAGACACAGCTCCGTGTGATGCGATAGCGCACCGGCCGATTTCGGGAATTTGTTAACATCGTCAATTGCACGTCTAGTCAGGAGATTCCATGGAAACCGCAACACAACCCGTCGCAGGTGTGAAAAACGAAGTGAAGACCGAAGCCGCGCCGGAGATGATTTCGGCCGGCCAGATCGTGGCGAAGATGCTGAAGCAGGAAGGCATCAAGCACATCTTCACCATTTCCGGCGGGCACATTGTCGACATTTACAACGGATGCATCGATGAAGGCATCCAGATCATCGATGTGCGGCATGAGCAGGTGGCCGCGCATGCTGCCGACGCCTACGCGCGCATCACCGGATTGGGCTGCGCGGTGGTGACCGCCGGACCCGGCACCACGGACGCCGTGACCGGCATGGCGAACGCATATCGCGCCGAAAGCCCCATGCTGCTGATCGGAGGCAACTCGCCGCTGAAGCAATACCGCATGGGCGGATTGCAGGAACTCCGTCACACCGAGATGATGACGCCCATCAGCAAGTTCGCTTCGCTGGTGATGACTACCGAGCGCACGGCCGAAATGATGGGGATCGCCTTCCGCGAAATGTACAACGGAGCGCCGGGACCCGGGTTCCTCGAAATCCCGCACGACGTCATGGACGGCAAGGTCGAAGCCTCGAAAGTCCGCTACCCGAAGAACTATCGCGTCCGCGGCTCCGACGGAGGCGCTCCGGACTTCATCGGTGATCCGAAGATCGTGAACCAGGTGGCCGATCTGCTTGCGAAGGCCGAGAGGCCCGTGGCGCTATTCGGAACTCAGGCCCGCACTTGCCGGGCCCACGACGCCATCGACCGCTTCGCGCGGCACTTCAACATGCCGATTTACGTGAACGGCGCGGCGCGCGGCACGCTTCCGCGCAACCATTCGCACGGGCTGATGTCGTCGCGCAAGACGGCGTTCGACAACGCCGACGTGATCCTGCTGGCGGGCACGCCGCTCGATTTCCGGATGGGCTACGGCCGCCGTCTGAATCCAAAAGCCAAGATCGTGATCATGGACATGGATTACAAGAACGTCGGCAACAACCGCGACTTCGATTATGGCCTGGTCGGCAATCTCCGCACCATCGTGAACGCGATGTGCGAAGCGTCGCCCGGCGATAAGGCGGGCAAGCACGATTCATTCCTCAAAATGCTGCGGGAAGAGGAAGAGAAGAGCAAGAGCAAGAACGACAAGATCATCGCGGCCAACGAGGTGCCGATCCACCCGGTGCGGCTGTGCCATGAGATCAACGAATTTCTCCAGGAAGACACGGTCTACATTGGCGACGGCGGCGACGTCGTGACGTTCTCGGGTTCGATCGTCCGGCCGCACAAGCCGGGCGGCTGGATGGATCCCGGTCCTTTGGGCACTTTGGGGGTGGGCACCGGATTCGCGATGGCCTCGAAGTTCGCCCAGCCGGAGCGCGACGTGGTGGTGCTCTACGGCGATTGCTCGTTTACGCTGACCGGTTTCGATTTCATCACCATGGTGCACCGCAAGCTGCCGTATGTGGGCGTGATCGGAAACAACTCATCGTGGAACCAGATCCGGTTCGGGCAGGAACGCAAGTATCCGGGCCGCGGCGATATCGGCAACGTGGTGGGCGACGTGCGCTTCGATCACTTGGCGCAGGCCATGGGCGGCTTCGGCATCCGCGTGACCAAGCCGGAGGAGATCCGTCCGGCGCTCGAAAAGGCTCGCGACTCGGGCGTGCCGGCGCTGGTGGACGTGGTGATCAACCGCGACGTGTACTCGTCGGGGACGTCGAACCAGACGATGTATAAATAGCCAAGCAGCCTTCTGCCCGTATCAGCAAGACTTCACGGCGGCACGTGTTGGGAGGTACCCGAATGGGCAAGGCGAAGCCGAAGCGCAAGCGCAAGATCACGAAGTCAAGACCGAGATGAGCGAGTTCGGACGAGTGTGTCCGCATTGCGATCGTCCCGGAAACGGTAAGTGTCCGGAGTGCTTCGGCACTGGACAGAACACATACCTGAACTCCGACAATCCAGACTGCCCAAAATGCCACGGGACCGAAAGATGCCGCGTTTGCCACGGCACAGGGTTACCGGCAGATCCGTAATATATGGCGGCTGGAGCGGAAGTGCAAATCGGTGCCCAATCAGTAGGGGCGCGACTCGCCATCAGCGTTCGCCAGCCTTTCTCCACGGGGCGACGGCCTGCTCGTACTCCATCGGATCGCCGAAGCCTTCCACGCTGACTCCTAGCTTCCTGAGCGCGTCCAGCGCGGTCAGGCGGCGGTAGGTGTTTTGCGTGATGATGTGCGCGAACACGCCGCCGAAGGTGAACGACTCCGGCGGCTCGCAGAGCGCGTCGACGAAGGTATCGTCCCAGGCGGCCCGGTTCCGAACGTCGCACAGGCAGCGCTGAAACGACTCTTCCGCCTTATCGAAGCGTGCCAGCAGCGCCTTGGGCGTGCGTTCTTCCGCTGGCACACCTTCCAGCTTGGGCATTTCGCCCCCAGTGAGCGCGGCGGTCCACAGTTCCTTGGTCTGGACAATGCGCTCCAGCATCTCGCGCAGGTTCTTGTCGGCGCCCCACCCGAACAACTTCACTGTGCCGTTTAGAGAGCGGTCGAGTTGTTCCGGGCTCAAGCTCGCCGCGTGTTCCAACAACTGCCGGGTGTGCCAGGCATCGGCGCCGGCGAATCGGTCAAACAGGTCCATATCAGGTGCTCCTTTCGAGCGGGAACCGGGTGCGTTGAAGTGAACTCCGTTCCGGGCAGGCAGCCGGAAGTGCGTGGCGCCCATACGGCGGAAGAGGCTCGGTGACACTTGGAACGCCTGCCGGAAGGCTCTCGTGAAGGCTTCCAGAGAACCGTAGCCGGCGTCGAGCGCAATTTCGGTCACGGAAGCCCTGGTGCGCCCGAGTTGCCATGCGGCGCGCTCCAACAGAAGGCGCCGCCGCAGCGCTCCGGGGCTTTCCTCGACCAATGCCTGGAACAAACGAAAGAACTGGGATCTGCTCCGGTACGCACGCCGGGCCAGACTCCCCGAGTCGCCGGAACCGTCCAACGAGCCCAGAATAGCGCTGAGCAGTCGTTCCGTTTCCATCTCGTTCTTCACTTCTGCGGCCGGTCGCATCGCTTGAGAGAACTGTAGCATCCGGGGCTGCCATTCGCCTGATCCTGCGTCTCGTTTTCAGCTAAATTCTGGGCCGAACCTCGGCCCTCAGCCGGGACGTTGTATACTCTTTTGAGACCTGTAGGCCGCTGCCCGGCCCGGGGTTTGCCCAGAAATCAGGAGAAAAAACGAATGAGTGAAGTGCTCAGTGGATCTGAGTTTAAGAAACAATTGCGAGCGGGGAAGCCCAAGCTGGGCCTGTTCGTGAACTCGCACAGTCCGACCGTCGCCGAACAACTGGCGCACAGCGGCTACGATTGGCTGCTGGTGGATACGCAACATGGACCGATGGGGTACGAGACGCTTTCCGCAATGCTCGCCGGCATCGCCGCGGGTGGAGCGAAGTCCTTCGTGCGAGTAGCGGGATACGGGGATCGCGCCGGCATCCAGCAGGCGCTGGACATGGGCGGCGACGGCGTTCTGGTTCCCTATATCAACACTGCCGATGAAGCGCGACAGGCCGTGAGTTGCGCGCGCTATCCAACCGCAGGAACGCGTTCCGTATATTTCCCTCAGCGGAGCATGAACCGGGCTGGACTGCTCGGATATGCGGGAGCCGCTAACGACAACACGATCGTGGCCCTTCAGGTAGAAACCGCCGACTGCATCAAGAACATCGACGAGATCGCCGCAGTTCCGGGCGTGGACATTCTGTTCCTCGGCCAGAACGATCTGTGCATGTCGATGGGCCTGTATGAAAAGTACAAGTTCCCGGATATGTACACGTCGCCCGAACTGGCTGCGGCCACCGACAAGCTTCGCAACGCCGCCAAGAAGAACAACGTGATCCTGGGCCTGTTCCTGTTCGGAACCGCGCGCGTGGGCGAGTTCCTGGAGAAAGGCTTCCCGTTTATCAGCCTGGGCAACGATCTGCATCACATCCTGACGCAGGCCACGGCCTACGTGAAGGATGTCGAAAGCGTTTCGAAGGAGAAAGGCGCAGCCTGGAGCCGACGGCCGACGGCGCTCATGTAATCGTCGAGCGTAGGTTTTCAACGAAAAATGCAACTTGTCGCAGCGATGTCCCGCATTGGGGTGGAGTCTGCCTTCGAGGTCCTGGTGAAAGCCAGGGCCCTCGAAAAGCAGGGCAAGAGCGTCATCCACCTGGAGATTGGAGAGCCCGACTTTCCCACGCCGAAACACGTGGTGGAGGCTGGAAAACGCGCTCTGGACGAGGGCTGGACCAAGTACGGACCCACGCAGGGTCTTCCCGAGCTAAGGGAGTCGATCGCCTCCTACATCTGCCGGACTCGCGGGATTAATGTAGGGCCGCAGAACGTGTGCGTCGTTCCGGGCGGGAAACCGGTGATGTACTTCGCCATGGTCGCGCTGCTCGAAGCGGGCGATGAAGCCATTTACCCGAACCCGGGCTTCCCGATCTACGAATCGATGATCCGCTTCCAGGGGGCGAAGCCGGTGCCGATTCCCCTGGAAGAAGCCCGCGGATTCTCTTTCGACATGGATCTGTTCGAGCGCAGCCTGACGGATCGGACGAAGCTCGTCATTCTGAATTCGCCCGCGAATCCAACCGGCGGAATCATGCCGCGCGAAGACCTCGCCCGGATGGCTGAACTCCTGCGCAATCGGGACGTGATGGTGCTGAGCGACGAGATTTACTCGCGCATCTGCTACACCGGCGAGCCTGTCTCCATCGCGAGCTTCCCTGGGATGCAGGAGAAGACGATTATTCTGGACGGCTTCTCCAAAACCTACTCGATGACCGGATGGCGGTTGGGCTACGGCGTGATGCCGGAGTGGCTGGCCGACGCCGTTGTGAAGCTCATGGTCAACTCCAATTCCTGCACGGCGAGCTTCACGCAACGAGCGGGCATCGCCGCCTTGGAGGGACCGCAGGACGACGTGAACAAGATGGTCGCGGAGTTCCGCAAGAGGCGCGACGTGATCGTGACGGCCCTGAACCAGATTTCCGGAATCCGCTGCTCGGAGCCCGCGGGCGCGTTCTATGCGTTTCCGAATGTGACCGGAACGGGGTTGTCTTCCAAAGAGGTTGCCGATATGCTGCTCAATGAAGCCGGGGTGGCGTGCCTGGACGGCGGCTGCTTCGGCTCGCACGGAAACGGGTACCTACGATTCAGCTATGCGAACTCGCTCGAAAACATCCACGAAGCTCTCAGCCGCATCCGCAAAATCTCCGCTCGCTGGGCTTAGCGCAGCGATCCTTCTTGCGGCGGCCGCCTCCGCGCAGACCGCCACTCCGGATATTCCCCGCATGCCGGATGGCAAGCCGAGTTTCGTGGGCTTCTGGAACCTTCCGTACACGCCCAACAACGCCGCCAAGGATGGCGAAGCCTCCATTCCTTACACAGACGAAGGCCGCGCAGCGTTTAAAAATCACGACGCCAAGGACGATCCGACGTCGCGGTGCCTCTACCCGGGCATGCCGCGCATTATGCAGTCGCCGTACCCGATGCAGATCATCCAGACGCAGGAATATGTCGTCATGCTGTTCGAGTACATGCGGCAGTGGCGCGCGATTCCGACGGACAACCGCAGGCATCCCGAGAACCTTCCGCCGTCATTCATGGGAGATTCCGTGGGGAAATGGGAAGGCGATACGTTCGTGATCGACACGATCGGGCTGAACGATCAGACGTGGCTCGACACGGCGGGGCATCAGCACACGGCGGACATGCACTTGACGGAAACCATGCAGCGAACGCCTACGACGATCGTGCTGGAATACACGATTGACGATCCCAAGATGTATTCGAAACCCTGGAAGCAGGAGCGGATCATCCGGCCCATGCCGCCCGCCGCTCATGGCTTACCTCAGTTGATCGAATACTCCTGCGAAGAAAACAACCGCGACCTGCAGCACCTGATCACCACCAAACCTGCTGCGGATCGGTGAGCCCTTCCAGACGCCGGTAACTGCCGCGAAAATAGGCCAAAGGCTCCCCTCCCGGGGCGTCTCCATAGACCGCGTCGCCGACGATGATCGTATGGTCGCCGCCGGGATGGACGGAATGCACCCTGCACTCGATAAACGCGATCGCACCTTCCAGCACAGGAGATCCGGTGGTTTCCACGCGGTGCGCCAGGGCGGCGAACCGGTCCTCGCCCTTCTTGGCGAATGCGCTCGCTAAGTGTTCCTGATCCTGGCGTAAGTAGTTGATGCAGAAGTGACCTGTGGCGACGATCGCGCTCAACGTCCGGGCGCGATTGTCCACGCAAATCAGAAACTGTGGCGGGTTCAGAGACAAGGACGTGACCGCGCTCATGGTCATTCCGACGGGCCGGCCTTCTTCATCCTTGGTTGTCACCACCGAAACGCCGGTCAGCCAGTGGCCAGCAAGTTTGCGAAACTTCTCGGGTTGCATGACGATTGGATCAGTCTACCAGACATGGGAATTGCGACCGACACGCCCGGCGTGCATCTAAACAGGGCGGATACCCCGATCTCCCCCAATGTTGACGGGGATTAGGGAGATTGAGATAAAATCTGAGGTAGACTCCTTTTCATGCCACTTGCCTTCCCCAAGCCCAGCACGGCCATCCGGCCAGCCTCGTCCCTGCTCGAGCAGATCGGCAATACCCCGCTGCTCCGCCTGGCGAAGCTGGATGCGGAGTTTCCGGGCGTAGAAATATACGCAAAGGCCGAGTTTTTCAATCCGGGCGGCTCGGTCAAGGACCGCGCAGGGCTGAATATGGTGCTGGATGGCGAACGGACCGGCCGCCTCACCAAAGACCGGATCCTGCTGGACGCGACCAGCGGCAACACCGGGATCGCCTACGCGATGATCTGCGCAATCAAAGGTTATCGAGTGAAGTTGTGCCTGCCCGAGAACGCCTCGCATGAGCGCAAGCAGATTCTGAAGAACTACGGAGCGGAGATGGAGTTCTCCGATCCCGGCGAGGGGTCCGACGGCGCCATCCGGCTGTGCCGCAAGATCTATGAGGCCAATCCGGACGCGTATTTCTATCCGGACCAGTACAACAACCCGGCCAACTGGAAGGCGCACTTCGAAGGAACCGCGGTCGAAATCATGGAGCAGACCAAGGGCGCGATCACGCACTTTGTGGCCTGCATGGGGACCAGCGGCACGTTCATGGGAAACTCCCGGCGGCTAAAACGCGATCTTCCGCATGTGCAGTGCATCTCGGCGCAGCCTTCCTCGGGATTCCATGGGCTGGAAGGCTTGAAGCACATGCCGACCGCCATCGTGCCCGGAATCTACGATGAGTCGCTGGCGGACGATAACCTGTGGATTGAAACCGAAGATGCCTACGCGATGACGCGCTGGATGGGGCGCAATGAGGGAATCCTGGTGGGCATGAGCTCCGGAGCCAACATCCATGCGACGCGCGAAATCGCCAAGCGGTTGGTTAAGGAAGGCCGCAGCGGCGTGATCGTGACGGTGTTGGCCGACGGCGCGACGAAGTATTTAAGCGAGCCATTCTGGAATGATTAAAGTCGATAGGCCAGCGTGGGATGTTATGGTAGCCCACGCCGAAGCTAAGTTTCCCAATGAATGTTGTGGCGCCATGATAGGCCGCATCGAGGGCGATCAGAAGCACGTCCTCTCGGCCGAGCCCATGGAGAACGCCTACGCCGGCGCGCAGGGCGCGCGCTACGAGTTGCGTCCCGAGGACCTGCTGGAAGCCGATCGCCGGGCGAGGGCCGCGGGGCTGGACCTGATCGGCATCTTCCACTCGCACCCCGATTGCGATGCGTACTTCTCCAAAACCGATCTGGAGAACTCCTGCCCCTGGTATTCGTTCGTCGTACTATCAGTGAAGAGCGGCAAGTTCGACCACGCGGCCAGCTTCCTGCCGAACGCCGATCAAACCGCCGCCGAGAAAGAAGAACTGCTATGGCCAAAGTCCTGATTCCCACACCGCTGCGCCAATACTCCGACAAACACGATTCGGTGGAACTCACCGGAACGACGGTGGGCGAGGTATTGGGCGCGCTGACCACGAAGTTTCCCGATCTGCGGAAGCAACTGTTTAACGACGAAGGCAAGCTGCGCAGCTTCGTCAACGTGTACCTCAATGACGAGGACATCCGGTATCTGAAGAAAGACGCAACGCCGGTGGCTGCGAACGATACGCTATCGATCGTCCCCAGCATTGCAGGGGGTTCGGCCGGAGTCGCGCCGCCGCCGCTGGCTTCGCTTTCGAACGACGAGATTCTCCGCTATTCGCGCCACCTGATCATGCCCGAAGTCGGCATGGAAGGGCAGCTCCGGCTGAAGAACGCGAGCATCCTGCTGGTGGGCACGGGCGGATTGGGCGCGCCGCTGGGAATGTATCTCGCAGCCGCCGGAGTCGGACGGCTGGGCCTAGTGGATTTCGACGTGGTCGATTTCACGAACCTGCATCGCCAGATCATCCACGGCACGAAAGACGTCGGGCGCAAGAAGCTCGATTCGGCCGCCGAGACGATCCACGACATCAATCCGAACGTCAAGATCGAGAAGCATGACGCGATGCTTTCGAGCGAGAACGCCCTCGAAATCTGCGCCAACTACGACCTGATCATCGATGGGACGGATAATTTTCCGACGCGCTACCTGGTGAACGACGCCTGTGTGCTGCTGAAAAAGCCGAACGTCTACGGATCGATCTTCCGCTTCGAGGGCCAGGCGACGGTGTTCGCGTATCCGGGCGGACCGTGCTACCGGTGCCTGTACCCCGAGCCGCCACCTCCCGGACTAGTCCCGAGCTGCGCCGAAGGCGGCGTGCTGGGCATTCTCCCCGGGATCATCGGGCTGATCCAGGCGACGGAAGCCGTGAAGCTGATTCTCGGTGTCGGCGAGCCACTGGTGGGGCGCCTGGTGCTCTATGACGCGCTGGCGATGCGGTTCCGCGAGCTGAAGCTGCGGCGCAATCCGGAGTGCCCGGTGTGCGGCGATCATCCGACGGTCACCAAGCTGATCGACTACCAGGAATTCTGCGGAATCCCGCACCACGAGCCGCCTCCGGCTCCGGGCACGAAGGAAGGCGAGATCGATCCGGTGGAAGTGAAGGCGATGATGGATCGCGGGTCGCCTTTCCTACTGCTCGATGTCCGCGAGCCGCACGAATACCTGATCTGCAGCATTCCCGGATCGAAGCTGGTCCCGCTCGGCGATCTGCCAAAGCGGGTGAACGAGCTGGATACGGCGACCGAAATCGTCGCGCATTGCAAGAGCGGCGTTCGCAGCGGCAAAGCTGTTGACTTCCTGAAGCAATCCGGCTTCAAGAAGGTGAAGAACATGAAGGGCGGCATTCTGGCGTGGAGCGACAAGGTCGACCCGAAGGTTCCGAAGTACTGACACACGTTGAATTCCGGTCTGATCTATTTCCACCTTATGAAGGCGAGGACGAACAGATCAATCCGGGCATCTACGGAAAACGTCCCGCGGAGTTTCTTCGCGACGGGCTCAAAAACGAAGGCTTCGAACCATTCGATCCTTTTACCGAAGATTGGGGCTGGGTCGTGCCGATCCGTAACCCGCAATTTAGCCTTTGGATCGGCTGCGCAAACTATCCGGAGTATCCCGACGGCTTCTTGTGCTTCATCGAACCGCACAAACCTTCTATTCGCAGATTCTTCAGGAAGATCGACACCAGAGAAAGGGTGGAGGCTGTCCATACTGCGCTCGACCGCGTGCTTTCCGCGGAAGTGGGAATTCGATCCAAGCGCTGGTGGAGCTACGATGACTTCATGCGACCGGCGCGAATCTAAGTTACGCCATTGAATCGGCTGTTAAACTCGTAAGAATGAAATTTGGCGGCTTTTACGAACATCAGCTTCCGCGTCCCTGGACCAAGGAATCCGAGCACACGTTGCTCAAGAATGCTCTCGACGAAGTTGAGCTATCCGACCGCAGCGGATTTGACTACATCTGGGCGACCGAGCATCACTTCCTGGAAGAATACGCGCACTCCTCAGCGCCCGAAGTGTTTCTCGCCGCCTGCAGCCAGCGCACTAAGAACGTCCGGATCGGCCACGGCATCGTGCAGATGCCTCCCTACATCAACCATCCGGCGCGGGTAGCGGAGCGCATCGCGACGCTCGATTTGCTGAGCGACGGACGCGTCGAGTACGGCATCGGCGCGGGAGCCTCGGAAGCCGAGCTCGGCGGATTCAACGTTCCGCAGGCGGTAAAGAAAGACATGATGCTCGAGGGCGCTCGAGCCGTAGTCGAGATGCTCACGCAGGAACCGTTTCCGGGCATTGACGGGCAATACGTGAAGATGCCGGCGCGCAACGTGGTTCCCAAGCCTTTGCAGAAACCGCACCCGCCGATGTGGCTGGCGTGCTCCAATCGCCCTTCGATCCTGCAAGCAGCGCGGCTCGGTTTGGGGGCGCTGACGTTCTCCTTCATCGATCCTGGCCAGGCGCGCCAGTGGGTTTCCGATTACTACGAAACATTCGAGAAGGAATGCGTTCCTCTGGGGTACTCGGTGAATCCCAACATCGCGATCGCCTGCCCGTTTCTATGCGACCGGAATGAAGCACGGCTACAGCACCTCGGCATGGAGAGCTACGGGTTTTTTATCTACGCGCTCGGCCATTACAGTTTTTTCGGCGAACACGAGCCCGGCAAAACCGATATCTGGGACGAGTTCAAGAACCACCCCAAGGAGTTCGCGCTGCCGGAGGGCCGCACGCAGGATTGCGTCGGCACGCCCGAGCAGCTCCGCAAGACGCTGCGCGATTTCGAGGACGCCGGCATCGATCAGGTGATCTGCCTGTCCCAGGCCGCGAACATTCCGCATGAAATGCTGTGCTCGTCCATCGAGCTGTTCAGCAAAGAGGTGATGCCTGAGTTCAGAGACCGGAACGACCGCTGCGCGCGAGCCAAATCCGAGCGCAGAGAGCGCCTCAGCGAATTGTGCATGCCCCGCCGCCCGAAGACCGAGGCGCCCGGGACGCCCACGATCATCCGGGCAGCCGGACACCATTAAAAAGCGCTACTTGCCTTTCACGCTTTCGACGACGATGGTGTCGCCCTCCAGCTTTCCTTTTACTGTGACATGCACGTCCCGGTCTTTATCGGGTTTCACGGCGCCGCCATAGACATCGGCCGCGACTTTGGTGTTGCCGATCGGGTCGAGCTTATAAACCTTGCCGTGATCGATTACGGCGAACGTTGTGGTCGCCGCCGTGGGCGCGCAGTCTTTATCCAGTTTGTCGAGATCCGGAGCCTTCCTTCCGTCGGTTGCCGACGAAGAAAAGTTCTGGAAGCACGTTGCATCGATCAGCTTGCCGTCCCAGGTTTCGGCATAAGCAGCCATGGAAGCCAGCCCAAGAACGATCCCCAGTTTTCCCATGGTTTTCATGGACGTCTCCTCCTCGATTCTCTCCGGCCAGGGTGGCCAGATTATCGTGAGGCAATTCGACTGCCATGGCGGCAGCGAAGATCCGTACCGGTCCACTTTCCCCGATATATGTAGCTGAACCAAGCAGCTACGGGCGCCGCGCCTCGGCTTTCATCTTCTTGCCGTCGGACTCCGTGTACCAACCCGCCTTGACAAGTTTGTCGACCGCCTGGTCGAACTTACTGAGGTAATTCTTCTCGCTGCCGTAGAGCGAATCGATGCGCGCCTTATCGAAGGCGACGGTGTGCCCGAATTCCCGGCAGGCGGAAGGTGTCGATCCCGTGAAATAGGTCGCGACCGGAACGTCCACCCAAGGACTCCGCACGCCGCCGACGCCGTTGCCGGCTTCGTCGAGCACGACTTTGTCATCCTTCACTTCGATCGGATTCGCGTGCGGCGCAGGTTTGCCCTTGCGCGCCCATTCATCCAGGTGAACCAGCGTGGAATCGTACACGTACTTCAGCCGGGTATCGGTGCTGAACGTGAAGGGCGGATCGCATTTCGCATTGAGCGGAAACTCGGGAGTCCCCTGCACCGCTCCACCGGTCGCAGCCTGATCGGCGAACGTGGGGAAACCGCGATCGTACGCCCAGCGATCGATGTGCGAGGCGCCGGCGACCTCATAACGGCGGAACCGGTCTCCTGGTTCGTCGCTATCCGGACGGCGCTGTGCGAGCGAATCGAGCACCTCGCCCTGCGCGACCACTTCGATGACGGGAACATCGACTTTGGCAACGATACTGCGCGGGTCATTGCGTGCGGGCGCGGTGCCGCAGTTGCTCAGGCGGCTGGGCGCGCCAGGATTGCGGAGGAGATACCCGTCGTATACCGGCTTGCCGCTGGCCAGACGCGCGTGCGCGTGGATGGCATCGAGATACGTGACCACGTCCGGGAACTGAGTGGTCATGTATAGGGCTTCCGGACGGAAGCCCAAAGCGCCGCTCTTGAGCAGCGCGCCGATCTGGCTCATCGCATCCCAGCGCAGTCCTTCTTCGAATGCCGCCGGACCGCCTTTCGCGCCAGGGCACGCCCCGCCCGGATCTGGATTGGCGAATGACACCGATGCATATCGGGTGGGATTGAATTTCTTCAGGCCGTCGGCCGCCGCGGGCATCGTGATGCCGACCCAGGCGTCCCCGCGCTCCATCATGTGCTCGTTCAGGTAGCCGTACATCAGCGCCCAGTCGTACCGGCGGACTGCGCCCAAAGGTTCGACCACCACCGCGCCGCTGAAGCGCGAGGCGCTGGCGGGCCGGCGCACCAGAATCCGCGTGGCGTACGGAGCGTTCGGCGTCTTCACGGTCAGCGAACCGTCCTGCGCCCAGTCGTAGACATTGGCCGTGCCGCTGACGATGAACTCCTGCTCCACGTAGCCGTACTTGGAAAGATCGAACGGCACCAGGCTGTGATCGGCCGCCAGGAAGGGATAGGAGTCCGCGGATACCTGGATCGGCCCGGTGAATTTCGGCACCGGCGTCCCCTGCCCCGCGGCGAAAGCGGCGGCCAGCAAAACGGCAAGAACAGTTTTCTTCATCTACGTTTCTCCTACTTACCGCGGTTGAGTCACGACGTCCACCAGCGCGGGTTCGCCGCGCCGCACGATCTCGACGGCCCGCTTAAGCGCAGGCCCCAGATCCTTTGGATCCGTGATCGGACCCTCGGCGTGCACGCCCAAACCCTGCGCAATCTTGGCATATTCGATATTCGGATTGTCGAGGGTCGTTCCGATGACCGCGCGATCGATGCCACGGTTATGGCGGTTCGCCATCCGCTGCACGTGCATCAGCTCCTGATGGTAGCCGCGATTGTTGTGCATCACGCTCAGCAGCGGAATCTTGTGATGGGCCGCTGTCCAGAGCACGCCGGGAGCGTACATCAGATCGCCGTCGTTCTGGATGCTGACGCTCAGGCGTCCATATTTCCGGTTGGCCAGCGCCGCGCCCACCGCCGCCGGCGCGCCGTAGCCGACGCCCGCGCCTCCCGATCCGCCGATGTACTGGTAGTGTTTATCGAAGCTCCACAAGCGGAGCGGCCAGCGGCTGACAAACGGCACATCCGAAACCAGCGACCAGTCGTCGCCATTAATTTGCGCCCACAGCTCCGCGGAAAGGCGAGCGGTGCTGATGGGGCTCGCGTCCCAGGCGTAGGTCGCTTCGGCACGCGTGCGCTCCAGCGCATCGCGGCTGGCCGCCGCCAGCTTGGCTCCGCGATCATCCAGTGCTCGTTTGCGACCCGCTGTGATCGAACGCTTCACGGCCTCGATCAAGGAAGGCAGCGTCGCTTCGGCATCGGCTGCGATCGCCAGATCCACTTCCGGATAGCGCTCGAAATCCTGATAATTGCTGCGCAGGAACAGATCGCCCGCGGTGATGCTGATCAATTTCGTTCCGGGCTTGGTGATCGGTTGGGAAGTCCGGTGTAGCTGGTCGCGGTAGGAATGCACCGTGCCCCAGAAGTCGGTCAGTTCCAGGCCGAGAATCACATCCGCGTTGCCGACCAGCGCGCGGCTGCGCTCGGTGTGATTCAGGGGATGGCGCGTGGGGAAATTCATGCGCCCGCCCTGGTCGATCACGGGAGCTTGCAGCGCCTCCGCGAGCTCCACCAGCAGCTTCATTCCGGCGGGCGTTCGCGCCACGCGGTCAGCCACAATTACCGGGTTGTCCGCAGTTACCAACATGGCTGCGGCTTGGGCCACTGCTCCCGATTCGCCCTGCGGCGGGGCGGCCAGCGTGAGTTTGGGGATGCTCAGCTTCGCATCGGATGGGATCGCGTCTTCTTGCAGATCGCCATCAGCGACCAGCACGACAGGCGACATGGGCGGCGTCATCGCGATCTTGTACGCTCGCACGGCCGATTCGGCGAAGTGCGTGAGCGATGCCGGGGAATCGTCCCATTTGACGAAATCGCGGACCAGCGAGGCTCCGTCTTGCACGCTGTGCGCCCATTCGACGCCCGGCCGGCGCGTTTCGGCGTTCGCCAGATTACCGAAGATCACGTAAACCGGCACGCGATCGCAGTAGGCGTTGTAGATCGCCATGGCCGCGTGCTGCAACCCGACGGTTCCATGTGCGAAGACCGCCAGCGGCTTGCCTTCGATTTTTGAGTAGCCGTGGGCCATCCCGACCGCGGATTCCTCGTGGCAGCAGGTCAGAAACTCGGGATTGCGGTTGCCGCCGTAGTTGATCACGGATTCGTGCAGGGAGCGAAAACTCGATCCGGGATTCGAACAAACGTACTCGATTCCGAGGTGCTTGAGCACGTCCACCATGAAGTCAGATCCGGGCCGTTCGTTGGTGAGGACTTCGACCCGCGCGGGAGTCGCGGTTTCAGCCTCCCGAGTTGCGGCTCCAGGCGCAGTGACGCGGGGTGGTCCAGCGGGCTGCGGCTGCTGGGCTCGGGCAAGGCTGCCTCCGGCGGCTAAGCCGGCAGCCCCGGCGCTGGCCGTCTGAAGGAAATTGCGCCGGTTCAAGGGAGTTTTTTGCGCCATCGCTCTATCCTGCTCAGAGATAGAGTACCAATCCAGTGCGCCGGGCGGGGCCTAGAGTCTACTTCGATGGCAGGCCGAACTCGACCTTACGATCCTTGTTGATCCGCTGGCTGAAGTCGCGATCCACCAGGTCGAGCGAAACGCTGTTCTTACTTCCCTGAACCGTGATGTAGTTGAGCGTATCGCCGTCCACCCAATACGCGATCGCCGGGAAAATGGTGTGATCCTTCATCGCGATCAGGAAGATCACCTGCTGATCATTATTGCCAGCAGCGGAGTTGTCGCTCTGAGGCTGCGTCCCGGATTGGCCGCCGGGAGCGGGCAAAGGGACATTGGAATAATCCCGAAGCACGGGATTGGCGGTGTCGGGCTTGAAGTACTGATTGATGATCACCACGGGAGGCTGGGTCATCTGCTCATAGCCCGGAACCTGGTAGGCTGCGGCGGCCTCGGGTCCGACGGGGGCCGGGGGAGCTTCGTAATCGTAATAGCCGCCGCCGTAAAACACGGGATAGGGAACAGCAACCGCGACGCCGTGAGACGTGTGCGGCACTGGCGGTACCGGACGCGCCACCAAAGGATTGCCGGGCAGCCTCGGATTTCGCGCAACCACCGGAGCTCCGGTGCCCGGATAGATGATGCGTCCAAAACCTGCTCCGCCCGTCGTGCCCGCAACCGCCCCCGGATTCGAAATTCGGCCGAAACCGGTGGGAGGGAGAGCCGTTTGCGCCCAGACGCCCGATCCAGTCAGGACAAGTATCGCGACGACCCTCATGCTGCGCGCCTCCTAACCCGTATTTTAGACGCTTTCGGGACGGCCGGCGTTTACAGCCAATACAGCATCAAGTAGACCACCACCCCTGTGACGCTTACGTACAGCCAGATCGGCAGGGTCCAGCGCGCGATACGCTGGTGGGCATAGAATTTTCCGGTCTTCTCCGCCTTGAGCGCGCGGCGCAGAGTCACGATCGCCAGCACCGGCACGGCCGCCGCAAGGACCGTGTGCGTGAACAGAATCGTGAGATAGACGGCGCGAATCAGGCCGGTCTTTTGAAAGTAAACAGCTCCCACTTGGGCGTGATAGACGAGATACGAGATCAGGAATAGCGCCGAGACGCAGAACGCTGCAATCATGAAACGCTTGTGCTGCTCGCGCCGTCCCGCGCGGATCAGCGCATATCCGCGAAGCAGGAGAATCGCAGCCGTGCCGTTCAGAATCGCGTTGAGCGCCGGCAGATCTTTTATTACGAGCGGGACGTCCATCAGGACGGCTGCTTCAGCAGGGATTTCGCGTCGGCGATCAGGCGCTCGATCGCGTCAGGCTCAGAGGTCAGATAGTATCCGCGGATGTGAGATTTCCGGTCGACCAGCACGAACCGTGTGGAGTGCTCCAGGCTGCCGTCCACCGGGCCCAGCTTGAAAACATCTTTGCCGAGGTGATTCAGGGTCTCCCGCGGACCGGTCAGGAAATACCAGATACCGGGTTTCGCGCTGTAGTAAGCCGCGTACTTGGCGAGTTTCTCCGGCGTGTCGCGGTCCGGATCCACGGTGAACGAGACCAGCTTGACTCCTTGGTCCGCCAAAGCGTTCTGCACTTCGCGCATCTGCGAGCTCATGCGGGGGCAGGGTCCGGGGCAGTTAGTGAACATGAAATCGGCAACCCACACTCGATCCTTCAGAGCCGGTTCCGCGTCGAACGAAGCGCCCGTCTGGTCGGTCAGTTGGAAATCGGAAACGAGACCGTAGGAAGGCAGGTCCGGCCGCCGCGCAGCGCACCCGGCCAAAACCAGGACGAGGACGACCGCGCTAGCTATCGATCGCCAGGAGCCCATACAGCAATGGAAGGTACAGCACGCTGGCCAGCAGCACGCGGCGAGCCTGGAGGCGAGTCTGGTTCGAATTCGCCTGGAATCCCGCGTACAGCACGAGTGTTCCCAAAATCGATGCGCCGAACAGGTAGAAGTTCCCAGCCATGTTCATGAATTTCGGCGCGAGGCTCATCGGAACCAGGGCCATAGAAAACCACACGATGCGGCGGGCCGTAGAATCCACCGTCGGCGCGACCACGGGCAGCATGCGAATCCCCGCGCGCGCGTAATCCTCGCGATACATCCAGGCGATCGCGTAAAAGTGCGGGAACTGCCACAGGAACAGAATCGCGTAGAGAATCCCGGCTTCGTAGTTCAGGTGACCGCTGGCGGCGGCATAGCCGATCAGCGGAGGCATTGCGCCGGGAATCGCGCCAATGGTCGTCGAAATCGGAGAGTGGCGCTTCAGAGGGGTATACACGAACAGGTAACTGGCAAGCGTGAACAGCGCCAGCAGCGCCGTGAGAAGATTCACACCCATCCAAAGCTCGACGAAACCGGCGGTCGAGAGAACCGAGCCAAATACCAGCGCATGATCCGCGGTGACGCGGCCGGAAGGGATCGGACGGGCTTTAGTCCGGTTCATCAGCCCGTCGCCTTCGCGCTCGTACCATTGATTCAGGGCCGCGGTGCCTCCGGCGATCAGCATCGTGCCGAGCAGCGTATGGAACAGCTCCATCCAGGTCCAAGGCTTGCCGAGGTGGGTGCCGAACAGGAATCCGATGCCCGTGCTCATCAGGATGAACAGCGTGATCCGCGGCTTGGTCAGCTCCAGGTAACGGCTCATAAGGTCACCGCCGCTGGGTTGGATTCCTCCCCTTCGAGGGATGTTACCCGCACGTTCCGGCGGATTTGGATGCCGAGGACCACACTGGCGGCTAGAGTCAAACCGCCTGTGGCGACGTGGGCCACCGTCGTAAGAACCATCAAAAGAGGATATTCCGCGGCCTCCAGCCGCGCGAAGTACGCTGCGATGCCGAGCAAAACCTGCGCGCCGGTGATCGTCAGGAGCGCCACGGCCGCGAGCCGCAACGCGCGATGCCGGGGAAACTGATGCAGCACGAACGCGCCCACCAGCAGGATCGCCAGGGGCATGATCATCGCGCCGATCACGTGCGGCATCAGGCTAAATGCCCGGTGCCGGAACCCGGCGCCCAGCGCAATCTGCACCAGAACCAGGATCGGAGTCAAAATAGCCAACGATCGAAGCGAAGGCCAGCCGTAGTCTTCGACGAATTCCGGCCCTTGCTGCCAGTTTCGCGACGTGAACACGGCGATCGCCACGGTTACGGAAAAGAACAGTTGGGCGAGACAGGCATGAGCGATGCTGATCGGCGCGGGCTGCAACAGCAGAACCGTCGCGCCGCCCAGAAGTCCCTGGGCGACCACGCCGGCCAGCGCCAGCCAGCCGAGCCTGCGCATCCACTTCCGCGATTCCACGCGTGCGATCCAGACCGCCAGGCCGATGGTCAGCAGGCCGACCACAGTAGCGATCATTCTGTGTCCCGTTTCGAACAGCACGCCGCCGGTCATTCGAGGGATCACCTGGCCGTACGAAAGCGGCCAATCGGGCACGGAGAGCCCCGCTTCCTTGCTGGTGACGGACGCTCCGGCGACCACCAGAAACAGCGTGCACACGGCTACCAGCGTCGCGTAGCGGTGCAGCCAAGAGCTTTGCATTGGAGCGGTGGAGGGCAACAGCTTCCTTCTCTTCCATGGTAGCGCGTAGAATGAAGCTTTTGTGATCCATCAACCCATTCATTCGCTCTACGGCGGAGCTCATCTATTTAAATCAAACACTTGCAGCAAGCTGGGGACGCTTGCGCAGCGGGCCTTTGCCGAATACGCGCCGGATGCCGCGTACCTAACGCAAGTCTTCTCGATTCCGGACGGCCTGGGCGAACAGGTTTACCGGCGCGTCACGGAAAAACTGGCGCGTGAGCCGATCGAGGATTTCCGCATCGATTTCGAGGACGGTTTCGGCTATCGATCCGACGCGGAGGAAGACGCAGCAGCGGACCAGGCCGCACGGGAGACGACCGCAGCCGTGCGGTCCAATGCGCTGCCGCGGTTATTCGGAATCCGGGTCAAATCCTTTCACGCGGAATCGACCAAAGCACGCGCGCTCCGCACTCTCGAACGATTTCTGTCTCAGGCTGCGTTGCCGGAAAACTTCGTCGTCACGCTTCCGAAGATCACGGCTCCCGCGCAGGTCGCGGCGCTCGCGGAGGCGCTCCGGGCATATCCGCAAATCGGGATCGAGATCATGATCGAGACGCCGCAGTCGATCTTTGCGCTGCCGGAACTGATCGAAGCGGCGGGCGGACGATGCGTTGCCGCCCACTTCGGAGCGTACGATTACATGGCCAGCCTGGGCATCGCCGCCGCAAATCAGGACCTGCACCACACCGCCTGCGAGTTCGCCCGGTCGATGATGCTGGCTTCGCTCGCCGAATCCGCCGTGTGGATGGTCGACGGTGCTACGAATCTCCTGCCGATTCCGCCCAAGGAGGGCACTGCAGAGGAAAAAAGCGCGATCGTTCATCGTGCCTGGAAGCTGCATTACGATAACATCCGCCATTCGCTGTACAACGGCTTCTACCAAAGCTGGGATTTGCACCCGGCCCAGATTCCGGCTCGCCTGGTCGCGGTGCAGACGTTTTTCCTGGAAGGACTGGCGGATGCCTCTGTCCGCATGAGAAATTTCCTGGCGCAAGCTGCGCAGGCTACCAGGGTCGGATCCGTATTTGACGACGCGGCCACCGGCCGGGGTCTGCTCAACTATTTTCAGAAGACGGTCCAGTGCGGGGCTGTCGCGGACAGCGAGATCCCGCGGCTAACAGGGCTGACGGCCGAAGAGTTCCGGCGGCCGCTACAGGAGATTCTGGAGACCCGCGTCAAGCGCGCTTGCGAACCGCGGTAATCAGCCGCTCCGAGCGCACCGGCTTGGACAGAACCTCGTCCACCAATTTCTGCTCGGGCTGACCCTCCAGATCGGCGCCCCAGCCCGCAAGCACGACGATCCGCACATCCGGGCTCGCCTGCCGGAACTCACGGACCAGCGCAAGGCCATCCTCGGGCGAAGGCAGGCGCAAGTCCAGAATCACGCAGTCCGGCGTCGTTTTCGAGAACTGCTTCCGGGCCGCCGCGGCGTCCGTGGCGGTAGCCACCTCGTGCCCGTCGCGCTCCAGAAGCATTTTGCGGATTTCCAGTCCGCCCGCATCATCATCCACTAACAGAACGCGCGGCATTTTACTTAAACTTCACGCTGGCGATTACAAGCTGCGGCATCTGCTGGTTCCAGCTCTCGGGCAGATTGTCGAAAGGCAGACGGAATGTTTTCGTCTCGCCCGGATTCAAGCCGCCCATCTTGGGGCTGACGATCGGCACGCGCTGGCGCAATACGGTTTGGCCGTAGGAGTCCTGGAACACGCAATAGATTTCGACGGTGTCCAGGTTGCGAGCGCCCGCATTGCTGATGTTCCCGGCGATCTCCACCACCATCTGGCTGAAGTAATTCTTGGAGGCGCGCATGCCGACATCGGCGAGCTTGAGATTCCCCACGTACGCTCGCGCTTCGGGCGTCAGGGGGGCATCCGCCGCGGGACGGCGCGGCGCGAGTTCGAGATACGCGACAACTCCGGCGCCCGCGATCAAAAGAGCGATCAGGATCACCAGCGGAAGCCCGGGAACCTGGCGCCTCCGAGGCTCGGCGGCCGAAAGTGGAAAATCACTGGCCACTGATGGTCATCTCCGCGATCACCAGCGTAGGCGAAGCCATGGAGCTGCGAAACTCGAGGTTCGCGCCCACCTGCTCCAGGTTCAGCAGCATCTGCTTCAGGTTTCCAGCGATGGTGATCTCCGAGACAGGATACGCCAATTCTCCGTTCTCAATCCACAGACCAGCGGCGCCCGATGAGTAATCGCCGGTAACGGTGTTCGCCGATGCGCCGATCAGCTCCGTAACATACAGCCCCTGCCGGACGCCTGCAATCAGGTCGGGTTCGGATCGCGTGCCCGCTTCGATGTAGAAATTGCCCGGACCGACTCCCGCATTCCCGGCCAGTCCGCGCGATGCGTTTCCGGTGGTTTTCAATCCGAGCTTCCGGGCCGTGTATGTGTTCAGCAGATAACTCTTGAGGACGCCGCGCTCGATCACCGCAGTCCTGCGCGACGTGACGCCTTCGTCATCGAAGGGCGAGCTGCCGAAGAGTCCGGGAATGGTCGCATCGTCGATAACGGTCAGCGCATCGGAGGCGACCTTTTCTCCGAGTCTTCCGGCCAGGAACGAAGCGTGGCGATAGATCGCGCCGCCGTTCACTGCGTCGAAGAGATCTCCGAGCAGCATCCGGGCCGTGCGCGGCTCGAAAATCACCGGAACCTTTTGCGTCGGCGCCTTGCGGGGGTTCAGCCGCCGCAGCGCGCGCTCCGCCGCGCGAAGCCCCACTTCCTCCGGGGTCTCCAAACGCGAAACCTCGCGCGCAGCCGTGTGCCAGTAATCGCGCTCCATGGAGCCGTTCTGTTTGGCGACCGGCACCACGCTCAGGCCGCAGCTCGAGGTGCGATATTCGCCTGAAAATCCAAGCGAGTTGGCGAAGACTCTGGAACCGATGTAGGAATCGAACGATGCGCCTTCCGAATTCGTGATGCGGGGGTCGGCCGCGAGGGCAACTTCCTCGGCTTTCCGCGCCTGGGCGATTTTCCATTCGGTTTCCATGCGGGAAACCGAGTCGTCGTAGAGGCGCAACTGGGCTTCATTTACGCGGCCAAGCTCGGAGGGATCGGGCAATCCGGCATGTGGGTCGGGGGTCGTGATCCGGGCCAGATCCAGAGCTCCGCGAACCATGCTTTCAATGCCTTGGGCGGTTAAATCGGATGTTCTGGATGAACCGGTCAGATTGCCTACCAGCACGCGGATTCCAGCCGCGCGCGATCCGGCCTGCTTCAAGTTTTCCACTTCGCGCATGCGAACGCCGGCGGAAAATTCATCACCCTCGGAGATCGTGCACTCCGCGCCCGTTGCGCCGAGTTCCATGGCGCGACGAACGGCGCCTGTCGCGATTTCCAGCATCTCGCTCACGCCGCGGTTCCTCCTACGGTCATCTTGTCGATCTTCACGGTCGGAATGCCGACGCCCACCGGAACACTCTGCCCCTCCTTGCCGCAAATCCCGATGCCCTCGTCGAGCTGGAGATCGTTGCCGACCATGCTCACGTATTTCAACGCCTCGGGGCCGTTTCCGATGAGGGTCGCTCCCTTAACCGGCCGGGTAATCTTGCCGTCCTCGATAAGATAGCTTTCGGTCGCCTGAAAGACGAAATTTCCGCTGGTGATATCCACTTGGCCGCCGCCGAAGGTGGTGCAGTAGATTCCCTTTTGCACGCTGCGGATGATTTCGTCCGGATCGCTCTGACCCGCCAGCATGTAGGTATTGGTCATGCGAGGCATGGGAATGTGCTGATAGCTCTCGCGGCGTCCGCTGCCGGTCGAAGACGATTTCAGCAACCGGGCCGAAAGCGTGTCTTGCAGGTACCCGCGCAGGATTCCGTTCTCGATCAGGACGTTCTTCTGTGTCGGGACGCCCTCGTCATCCACGTTCAGCGATCCGCGGCGGCTCCCGCCTCCGTAGCCGGCGATGGTTCCATCGTCGATGACAGTGCAGAGCGGGCTGGCCACCTGCTGCCCGATCCGGCCGGTGAAGGCCGAAACGCCTTTACGGTTGAAATCCGCTTCCAGTCCGTGTCCGACAGCTTCATGCAACAGGATGCCCGGCCATCCGGGTCCGAGCACCACGACCGATTCCCCCGCGGGCGCATCCACGGCGGAAAGCTGCACGATCGCCTGGCGGCCCGCCTCGCGCGCGAAATACTCGGGCGTCTTCTCATTCAGGAAAAAATCCAGAGTCACGCGACCGCCGCCACCGGAGTAGCCCTGCTGCGGAACGCCATCGCCTTCGCGCGCCAGCACGGCGACTCCCATGCGCGCCATGGGCTGGCGATCGAAGCTGACGCGGCCGTCGCTCGAGGCCACCAGGATTTCGCGAACGCTGTCGGCATAGTTCGCGATCACCTGAAATACGCGGCCGTCGTAGGCGCGCGCCGCGGAGTCGGCGCGCTTCACCAAATCGACTTTTTCCGCCAAGCCGGTTTCGTGCGGCGATTTCAGCATCGGGTACAGGTTGTGCTTGGAGGCCTCCTGAAAACCCGTTTTCACGATGCTCGCCGGCCCGCGGGCGATCAGCGCCGCCACGCGCGCGGCCTTGCGGATTTTCTCGGGGCTCAGATCGTCGCTGTAGGCATAGCCGGTGCGCTCGCCCGCGATCACGCGGATGCCGACCCCAAGATTCACGCTTTCGCTGGCGCTCTTGACGATGCCCTCATCCATGCCGATCGAGCTGGTGGAGAGGTACTCGAAATACAGGTCGGCGTAGTCTCCTCCGGCCGAGAGCGCTTCGCTCAGGTAGGACTCCAGATCGCGTTCCGTGATGCCGAATTTCGCCGCGAACAACGATGGGGAAAGCGCCATACTCTGAGGCTAGCATGCGCTCCTGTGTACAATAGTCCGAAGCCAATGAAAAACATCAACCGACGTAGGGCGCTCGGATCCATCGCGATCGGCGCCGCAGCAACCGCCGCGACTGTTCGTGTTGCGCGTGCCGCCGATACCGAAATCGAGATTCTGGTCGAACACTGGAAGAAATCAAAAGACCTGACGCTCAAGACCGCCGAAGCGATGCCCGCCGAGAACTACGATTTCAAGCCTTTTCCGGAAGCCCGGGCTTTCGGCGCCGAGCAGCAGCACCTGGGCCAGGCCGAGGGATTCTATCTGGGCCGGCTCGGCAAAGGCGCGGCTCCCGCGGCGCCGCGGAACGACGCGAGCAAGGACGCCACGATCAAGTATCTGACGGCAGTCTACGACTGGGCGATCGGCGTGGTGGGCCAGCTCACGTCCGCGGATCTGACCAGGACGTTCGGCCAGGGCAAGCAGGCGGCGACCGGCCTGGAGCTTCTGTACCAGGCGATGATCCACACGGCGCACACGCGCGGATATGGCGAAATGTATCTCCGCATCAAGGGCGTGACGCCGCCGGTGTACAACGTGTAAGTCAGGTCCGGCGGATCAGCCTTAGAATCGCGGACAGCCGCGATTTCGTAGGGGGCCCGTTCGTCGACGGAGTGGATTTCAGAACGCCCGGTGGCGTTGTCCGCAAAATCCGCTCCAATGCTTCATTCACTTCGCTGAGTCCGGACGGACGACTCTCAGCCTGCTTCTGAGTGCAGCGATCGACCAGGCGGAACAAAGGATCCGGGAGTTGGAGAGCCGTGAGGGGTTCCATATCCAGGGGGTCGGTCAGAATTGCTTGAAAGATCTGCTCCACCGATCCTTCCTTCACCGGCCGAGTGCCGGTCAACATCTCGTACAGCATGATTCCGAACGCGTAGACGTCCGCCTGAGGCGTGAGCGGCTTCCCCAGAACCTGCTCGGGAGGCATGTAGTAAGGCGTGCCGAGCGTGTACCCGGATCGCGTCAATTTGACACCTTCTTCCTTGGCGATACCGAAATCCAGCAGCCGCGCCTTGCCTTCCGCATCGACGTGGATGTTTTCCGGTTTCAGATCGCGATGGATGATCTTGCGCGAGTGGATGTGATCGACCGCACGGGCAACGTCAACAGCAATTTTCAGACGGCGGCCGAGCCCGCCGAGGTGACCGTCGCGGATCGCGTCGCGAAGGCTTTCGCCCTCGAGGAACTCCATCACCAGATAAGGCCGCCCCTTCTCTTCACCGAAATCCAGAACGCCGATGATGTTTTCGTGCCGGATGCTGGACGCGACGCGAGCCTCCTGCAGGAATCGTTCCCGTGCTTCCGGATCGGCCATGCCAGCGCCGCTCAACAGCTTCAGCGCCACGCGGCGGCCAAGGACGGTATCCCGGGCCTGGTAGACGAGGGCCATGCTGCCGCCCAGGTATTTCTCCAGTTCGTACTTGCCGATCCTGGAGAGCGGCGTCACTCTCCAGCCCCGCCGAATTCGAGCACTAGAAAGCGCGCGGGCGATTTCCCAAGATTGTTAATCTGGCTGACCTGGTCGGCGGTCCAGCGCAGAACGTCGCCATTGTTAACCGCTCTCCTCACCGCTCCGGGGAAGGCGGCTCCGTTGGCCCGCGTCAGCGTTTCGGTTTCGGCGGCATCCAGCGCGATCAGCAGGGGCGGCACATCGGCCGGAGGGATCGCCAAAGAAGCGTTCGGAGCGATCCGCAGAATTCCGAAGTGCATCGAGTCGGTTTCGAACTGAACCTGTAAATTCGCGCCGAGCCACTCTGCTCCGGGTTCGTGGCAATGCAGGTATTCTCCGGCCAGAATCTCCCCGCACACGTTCCGGACGCCAGTTTGCCGCTGGAGGAGTTCTACGATGATTTCGTGCAGGGGCGCGCCGGAATCGTTGTGCTCACTCTGGGATGGTGCGGCTTTCAAAAAATGGAGCCCGGATTCATTCAGCGCAGCCCGCAGGTAATCCGAGTCATGCCGATGCGGCTGCGTCGTCCCGTGCGGCTCGATTTCCACCGTGAGAATTCGCACGCGCGGATCTTCGTAGACGGTGCGGTGGTGAGGCTCGTTTGCGGCGGGAACCGCTTGCTGGGCTGCGGCGCAACCCCATGCGAACAATCCCGCCAGAACCAGCTTCATACTCAGCGCTTGTATCCGATCTTCCGCAGGAATCCGTGCCGCCACTCGGCGCCCGATGCGTCTTCGACTCCCTTGGGCGAGCTGCCGTCGATCACGCCCAGCACCCCGCGCCCCTGCTCGGTTTCCGCCAGGATTATTTCTACAGGATTCGCCGTCGCGCAAAAGATCGAGCACACTTCGGGGATGTCGCGAATCCGGCCGAGAACGTTGATCGGAAACCCGTCGCGCAGCGCAACCACGAACACGTGTCCTGCCGCAATGGACTGTGCGTTTTTCGCAGCGTTGGCCTTCAGCGAATCGTCATTGCCGTCCACGCGCGTCAGACATGCGCCGGAAGCCTCGTTGAACGCGATGCCGAACTTGATCCCCGGCGCCGTGCTCACCATGGCTTCGTACAGATCCTCGACGGTCTTGATGAAGTGGCTCTGGCCCACAATGATGTTGCCGTTTTCGGGAATCTCCAGGCGTACGGTCTTCAATTCCATCCACACCAATATAATGGATCGTGGCGCTCTCCCTGCTTGAGCACATCCGCAAGCTTCCGCACGGCCGCGCGACCCTGAAACAACTGCTGCGGGAGCGCTCGCGTCACGGAACTACCCGCGAACATCTGGAATCCGAGCTGAAGCGCCTGGTCCAGCGCGGCGAGATCATCGAAACTCGCGCCGGCCACTACACCGCAACCGGGATCAGCCGCGAATACGCCGTCGGACGGCTGAACGTCCATCGCGACGGGTATGCGTTCCTGATTCCCGACGTGTCCGTGCCGGGGCTGCGCGGCGACGTCTATATTCCGAAAGAATCTGCCTCGCGCGCCATGCATGGCGACCGGGTGGTCGCCAGGATCGCGCGCATCGAACGCGACGGCAAGGCCGACGGCGAGATCGTTCGCGTGCTGCGGCGCGCGCATCTCACCGTGGTGGGCGAATTCCGCATCCGCCGAACCGGCGCGTTCGTGATCCCGCATGACGAACGCATCCGCCAGTGGGTTGAAATCCCGGAGGACATGGCCATGCCGGCGCGGCAGGTCACCGTCGATCGCGTGGGAGCCTCCGCGATCACTGTCAACTCCATCGACGACCTGGACGGAATGATCGTGACCGCCGAAATCGTCGATTTCGGCGAAGAGGGCGAGCGCCCCGTGGGCCGCATCATCGAGATCCTCGGGCTCCCAGACGACTTCGGCATCGACGTCGAGATCCTGATCCGCTCGCATCACATTCCACACCATTTTCCCGACGAGGTTGTGGAGCAGGCGCGCTCGATTCCCGGGCCGATTCCTCCGGCAGAACTGGCCCGCCGTCGCGATTTTCGCGAGTTGGATATCGTCACTATCGACGGCGAGACCGCGCGCGATTTCGACGATGCCGTGTGGGTGGAGCCTCTGGATAACGGAAACTGGGCGTTGCAGGTGCACATCGCCGACGTGAGCCATTACGTGCGCCCCGGCTCGCCCATCGACCGCGAGGCAGCATCCCGCGGCACCAGCGTCTATTTCCCGGACCGGGCGGTTCCCATGCTGCCGGTGGAACTATCGACGGATCAATGCTCGCTGCGGCCGCACGAAGACCGCCTGGTGCTTTCGGCGCTGCTGGAGATCGACGCGCAGGGGGATGTGATCTCCCAGGAGTTCGTCCGGGGCGTGATCCGGAGCGCTGAACGGATGACCTACACGGCGGTTCACGGCATCCTTCAGGGCGAGCCCGAACTGCTGGAGCGCTACGAACGCCTGGTTCAGCGGTTTAAATGGATGGAGGAACTCGCGCTGATCCTGAACCGTAAGCGCGTCCGGCGCGGCTCGATCGATTTCGATCTGCCCGAACCGTTGCTCGAGTTCAACGAATTCGGCGAAATGACTGGAGTCACGCGCGCGCCGCGAAATATCGCGCACCGGATCATCGAGGAGTTCATGCTGGCGGCAAACGAAGCGGTAGCCTCGCATCTCGAGGCGCTGGAAGTTCCTACCCTCTTCCGCATTCACGAGCGCCCCGATCCCAAGCGGGTGCTGGAATTCGAGGAGATCGCCACGCATTTCGGTTACTCGCTGCGTGGCGGCGCGGCGCCGGTAAGGCGCTTCCGCGACCAGGTGGTTGCCGTCGATGATCCCAACTTCACATCCCGGAATTATCAGCGCCTGGTGAAGAAGATCGAAGGCAAGCCGGAAGAGCGGATCCTGAGCTACCTGATGCTGCGCTCGCTCAAGCAAGCGCGCTACAGCGAACGAAACCAGGGCCATTTCGCGCTGGCCGCGTCGAGCTACACGCATTTCACTTCGCCTATCCGGCGATATCCGGATCTGATCGTCCACCGTGTTCTATCGGCGCATATCGACGGGGCCCGCTATGACGCCGACATGCGGAGCATCGCCGAGTCTTCTTCGGAAACCGAGCGCCGCGCCGCCGAAGCCGAACGCGAGCTGGTCGAGTGGAAGAAGGTGAAGTTCATGATCGACAAAGTGGGCGACGAGTTCGCAGCTTTGATCATCTCCACCACCCGCTTCGGGTTCTTCGTCGAACTCGAGGATCTGTTCATCGAGGGGCTTGTGCCGCTGGATTCCCTGCCCGGCGACCGCTACCTGTACCATGAAAACATTCGCAAAATTATCGGCGAGCGGAGCCGGCGGCAATACTCGATCGGCGATCATGTGCGCGTTCGGCTGGATCGCGTCGACGGCGTCGAGAAGAAGCTCCAGTTTTCGATTGCGGCCCCGCTGAACCACGAGCGCAAGCGAGTGGCTCGCAAAAGCCGGCGCTAATACAGCGGCGGCTCTCCCGGCGGCCGTGTCTTCCAGCGACGGTGAATCCACAACCATTGATCCGGATGCGCGCGGATCACGCGCTCGAGCCCCGAGTGCACTCGCTGCGTGTCGCCGTGCACGTCTCCCGGGCTCATGGGAATCTCCGGATCGAACCGCAGGATGTAGCGCTTCTCCTGCTCCGACCATAAGGCGTAGCCCGGCACCACCGCCGCGCCGGTATGGTGCGCGAACTTCACGAAGGCCGTTCCCGCGCAGGCTTTCCTGCCGAAGAAGTCGATGAACACGCCTTCCGAGGGCGTGGTGTTCTGATCGATCAGGATTCCGACCGCATGGCCAGCGCCGAGCGCCCGCAGGATCTCGCGCGCCGCTTCTTTCTTGCGGATGATGTGATTCCCGGATAAACCCCGACGCCGCTCGACCCATGCATCCAGGCGCGGATTATCGAGGGGCCGCACGACGATGTGCATCGGAGCGGACATCAGAGCATGAGCGAACGCGCTCAACTCCCAGTTGCCCAAATGCGCCGTCGCCACCAGAACGCCCCGGCCGCGAGCCTGCGCCGAAGTGAAATTCTCGACTCCGTCATAGCGAATCCATTCCTGCACGTTCGCACGCGTGATCGACGGGAACTTGGCCACGCTCGCCATGATGCGCCCAACCGACAGGAAGACGCCGTCGGCGATGCGATCCGGGTTCGCGAAACCGGCAAGCTCTAAGTTGCGAAGAGCCACGCGCCGCAGTCGCGGCACACCCCAATCGAGCGCCTTGGCGTAGGCGCGCGCTTTCAGTTCGAACGCAGTCACTCGATCCAGCCGCCGCCAAGCACCAGGTCGTTCGCGTAGAATACTGCCGCCTGGCCGGGCGTCACGGCCCGCTGCGCTTGGTCGAATCGGATTTCGACGCGATCCGGATCGGAGGTTGGAAGGATCGTTGCGGCGGCCGCAATGTGCTTGTTGCGAATCTTGATCTCCGCGCGCACCGGTTCCGCCGGAGCCGCCATCGAGACCCAATTCACTCCGCCAACCCGTACGCGCTCGCTGAGCAGTTCCCTGTCGCGGCCGATCGTCACGCGCCGGCTGGCCGGATCGGTCGCGATCACGTAGAGCGGTTCGCCTGCGGCCACGCGCAGCCCGCGCCTCTGGCCGACCGTGAAATGATGGATGCCTCCATGCTCTCCGAGCACGCGTCCATCGGTACTGACCAACTCACCCGCTGCTTCCTGACGCGACATTCCCTGCTCGCGAAAATACGCATCGATGAACGCCGCGTAATCTCCGTTCGGCACGAAACAGATCTCCTGGCTGTCGGGCTTGGCCGCAGTCGGGATTCGCAACTCGCGCGCCAGCTCCCGAACCGCAGCCTTCTCCATTCCGCCCAGGGGAAACAGGGTTCGAGCAAGCTGATCCTGCTTCAACCCGAAGAGAAAATAGGTCTGGTCCTTGGCGCGATCCACGCTTCGCAGCATCTCCCAGCGGCCGTTGTCCGGATTCCAGCGGATCTGCGCATAGTGTCCGGTCGCGATGCGATCGGCGCCGACTCCGCGAGCCATATCCAGAAACCGGTCGAACTTGATGAAGTTGTTGCACAGCGTGCAGGGGATCGGCGTGCGCCCGACCAGGTATTCATCGATGAACGGCTTCACCACCTGGTCCTCGAAGTCGCGCTCGAAATTGACTACGTAGTAGGGAATCCCCAGGTGCTGCGCCACGGCGCGCGCATCGTATACATCATCGAGTGAGCAGCATCGCCCGGTCGCTTTCTCGCTCTGGATCTCCGGCAGCCGCCGCTGATTCCAGAGCTGCATAGTCAGGCCGATGACGCGCTCTCCCCGCGCGCGCAGCATTCCTGCAACGACGGAGCTATCCACTCCACCGGACATTGCGACGGCGACCGAATTCTCAGGCATAAGCAGGCGAAAGCTTCCGCAGGTGCGCCACGGACTCGACCAGCGCCTCCACGAGCGCGTCGATTTGCTCCAGGGTGTTCGACCGTCCGAGCGAAAATCGGACGCTCGAGCGAGCCTCCAGACGGCTCAGGCCCATCGCCAGCAGAACATGCGAGGGCTCCGGCGCGCCGCTGGAGCATGCAGCGCCGCTCGACACGGCGAATCCCTTGAGGTCGAGCGCGATCAGCAGCGCGTCGCTGTCGATCCCGTCGAAGCGGATGTTTGTGGTATTGGGCACGCGGGGCGCGCCCGCGCCATTCACGCGTGTTCCGGGAATGCGATCGAGAACCTGCTGCTCCAGGCGGTCCCGCAGAGTTTCCTGCCGCCGATTCTCCGCCTCGCCGTGCGTTCGAATCCATTCGGCCGCGCATCCCAGCGCCACGGCGCCCGCAACGTTTTCGGTTCCGGCGCGGCGCTCGCGTTCATGCCTTCCGCCGAACATCATCGGCTGGAGCGCCGTGCCCCTGCGCGCGTAAAGAGCGCCGATACCCTTGGGTGCGCTAATTTTGTGCCCGCTGATCGAGTAGAGGGCGACGCCGAGGTCCCGCACATCCAGCGGAATCTTTCCCGCAGCCTGCACCCCATCCGAGTGCATCACGATACCGGCTTCCGCCGCGATGCGCGCGATCTCTGCGATCGGCTGAATCGTGCCGAGCTCGTTGTTCGCGTGCATGACGCTGATCACCTTGGTTTCGGCTCGCAAAGCTCGCCTGACTGACTCGGGATCTACCAGGCCGCGGCTGTCTACGGGCACAATGGTGTGATCGAGTTTCTGCGCGGCCGCGAGCACCGCCGGATGCTCGAACGCCGTAGTCACCACGTGACCGCCTCCGGCCGCGCCGAAAATTGCCAGGTTGTCGGCTTCCGTGCCGCCGCTCGTGAGCACGATTTCCTGCGGATCGGCACCAAGCAGTGCGGCGATCTGAGCCCGCGCGGCATCCAGCTTCTGCCGCGCAATCTGCCCGAAATGATGAATGCTGGAGGCGTTTCCATACACTTCGGTCAGCATCGGAAGCATCGCTTCCAGCACCTCCGGCGCAACCGGAGTCGTCGCGTTGTGATCGAAGTAATAGCGCTGCACGGCTTCGAATACAAGTTTATCAGCACATTCCCGAATCGCCCGATTCAGAGAGCTATCATGCACCCAGGAGCACTTTTATGCCTCGTTCTGCGCTGTTCCTGATCTCCGCGGTATCCGCACTCGCGGCCGAAATACCGCAAGGCGCGCACGTCATGCTGCGCATGGAAAATTCCATCTCCACGCGCACAGCCAAGGACGGAGATTATGTTTACCTTCGCACCGGCAGCCCGGTAGGTGTAGCGGGAGCGATCGTCTTGCCGGTCGGCAGTTATGTCCAGGGGGTTGTCACGGACGCCAGGCGGAGCGGACGCGTCAAAGGACGAGCAGAGCTGGCGATCCGCCTGGAAACCATCACCCTTCCGAACGGTTCGGTCTACGCATTTTCGCCCAAGCTTGCGTCCGTGGACTCAGGAGCAGGGGAACAACGAGTCTCCGGCAGCGAGAACGTCGTGAAAGAAGGAACGACGCATGGACGCGACGCCGCCCGGATCGCGATTCTTGCGGGCAGCGGCGCATCGATCGGAGCGATCGTGGATCGAAGTGTCTCGGCAGCGGGGATCGGAGCGGGCGCAGGCGCGGCGGTTGGCCTGGCGACGGTTCTGTTGACGCGCGGCCGCGAAGTGGAGCTGCGCCAAGGAACCGTGCTTGACGTTGTGTTCGATCGCCCGGTCGCGCTCGAGTAACCTCGCCGCGAAATCGCACAGCGTGCGATCGTTTGCGCGGAAATTTCTACCGCTTCCTACAACGCTTTCGTAAAACTTACATAGGGCGGTTTTCTTCTTGAACCAGCGTCGCATGCATGGTAATTTTCTTGGCGACACTCAGCACGAATCGAAGTTTGTTTTTGACGTTCGGGAGCGCCGCTAGAGTTTAGACGCCGGACTCGAATCCGCAGCCTGCGTCTGAAGTAGCGTCCAAAAGTACGACCAATCCAAAGGAGAAAAGAGGTGTATCTGCACGTGTCTGTTCGCTCTCAAATGCGCAGGGTATTGATCGGCGTGATCTTCTCGGCGGCAGCCGTCGCCCAGACGGATCCAGGCGTTCGCGGCGGTCCGCCCGGAGCAGGCGGGCCGATCGCCGGACTCACCGTCAAGGAAGGGAAATTCTTTGCATCCGGTCAAAGTTCGTTTCAGGAAGTCGCCTCGGTTCTCGGAACGATTCCCAACACCGAACGTGGCCTCGGCCCGCGATTCAATCTCGATAGCTGTGCGGGATGCCACAAATTCCCGGCAATTGGCGGATCGAGCCCCGCCGTGAATCCGCAGATGACCGTCGCCCCCACCAACCAGGTGAGCCCGCTGGTGTCGTTGGGCATGATCGCTTCAAACGGACCGATCCGCGAGGTCCGCTTCGCATCGGATGGCGGTGTGCATGACCTGTTCACGATCATGGGACGCTCCGATACGCCGTCGGGCTGTTCCATGTCCCAGCCGGATTTCGCCGCGCATGCGGCGGAACTGCGGTTTCGGATCCCGACGCCGAACTTCGGATCGGGCCTGATCGAAGCGATTGCCGATTCGACCATTGCAGCGAACGAAGCGGCAGTGAAGCCGTTTGGCATTACAGGGCATGCGAATCGGAATGGCAACGACGGGACGATCACCCGCTTCGGCTGGAAGGCGCAGAACAAATCGCTGGTGATCTTCGCCGGTGAAGCCTACAACGTGGAACAAGGTATCACCAACGATCTGTTTCCAGATGACCGGGGCGAAGCCGGCGTGCAGGATCCGGCCGCGTGCCGAGTAATCGGCGCTTCGCAGGACCACACCAATTACGACCAGACGCAGCCGCAATCCGTGCCGGGCGATGCAGTCTCGTTCGGCAACTTCATGCGCTTTCTCGCGCCCCCCGCTCCTATGGCATCCTACGACAACGTCACCGGCGCGTCGATTAACAACGGCGCTGCCAAATTCAACAGCATCGGATGCGCTGTCTGCCACATGCCCTCGCTTCCCACGGGCAATCACGATACGGCAGCTCTGGCCAATAAAGCGGCGAATCTTTACTCGGACCTGCTGGTGCACAATATGGGCGCGCTTGGAGACGGTATTCCGCAGGGCACGGCTGGACCGAACGAGTTTCGGACCTCTCCCCTGTGGGGACTCGGCCAGCGAGTGTATTTCCTTCACGATGGCCGTACCAATGATCTGATGCAGGCGATCCAGGCGCACGCATCTGCCGGATCCGAGGCAAACACCGTCATCGGGAATTTCAACGGACTCTCGACCAGCGATCAGCAGGACGTGCTCAATTTCCTGCGCTCGCTCTAATCGTCAGAGCGTAACAACGCGGTGGTCCGGGCAATCGACCTGGACCACTTCGTACAGCCGCTCGATCAGATCAAGCCCGTGTTGGGCGAGGAAAGGCAAAAGCGAGTAGAAGCGCTCCTGCGGATGCCGGTCCGGATAAAGGAATGAGCCTAAGAAGCGGGCCTCTTCCGAGGCTCGCGCATCGCGGCGCAGCGCCTCGCGTTCCGTTTTCTTGCGCAACTTCCCGATCTGATAAAGAATTTTGGCGCGGCTCTTGGCAAGGGACGCGCCCAGAGTCGGATCCAATTCCTCAATACCCCTTGCCAGCCGGTCCAATTTGCCGTTGATCTCCGCGGAAGTTTCGTCGAACTGATTGGCCACATCTTGCGGAATCAGCGCATGGGCGATTCTTTCCTTGAGCGATTCCTCCGGAGCAAGCGTATCCGCCAAGTTGAGTCCGTACCGTTTCAGCAGCTTCGCAGCGCGGTTGTCCAGCAGGGTAAAGCTGGCGCGTGAAGCAGCCACCGGCATGCGCCCGAGCAGCCGGTCATAAATCACCTGGGATTGCGCCAGGTAGGCGAGCTCCGCTGGTCCCCCGATGTAGGCCACCGTCGGAAGCAGGAAATCCTGCCAAACCGGCCGAAGCAGCGCGTTCGGCGAGATATCGGCCGCACGATCCTCGAAAGAGGCAAACTCGGCATCTTTACGGCGCAGATTGACCCGCTCGCCGTTTTCCAGGAGAAAAAACAACGAACTGTTCGGTTCGATGTTGACCTGGGCGTGATATCCGGCCGCTGCCAGCTCCTTGTTCCGGCTGAGAAGCCGCGCTTTCAGATCGGGTGCGGCCTTGAGCGCTTCCGCGATGAAAGGCGCGCCGATCGCCCGCAGTTGCGAATCGAGCGGATCGAGCACCAGCATTCCGATGCCCTCGAGCAACCTGCTCAAAAGCGCGCGGAACCCGGCGCCCATAGTCGTTCCCGGCCGATACGACTCGGCCACTGCGGCCGCGATCTCCAGGCCGTGATCGAACCCGGCCAGCGCCTTGCGTAGGTCCTCGAGCGGCGGATGCTCGATCGGATAGGTCCCCGCTGGGAATGGACGGCCCTCCCATCCTGCCGGAGCTTTCGTGTGGAGCGAAACCGGACGACGTTCCGCATCGAAAATCCAAACGTGATCGACTTCGTGAAAATCGTGATCCTCGGTCGCCACCCAGAAGATCGGAACAGCCGGGATCCCGGCTGCATTCAGGTCCATAGACAGGCGTGCCGCCGTGAGGGCCTTATAGATCGTATATGCGGGACCAGAAAACAATCCGACCTGCTGGCCGGTCAGGACCGCAACGGTCCCGGATTGTGCGAACCGGGCGACCAACGGATTCCCGGGATTCTGCTGCTGCAAGACTCGCACCATTGCCGCGCGGCGATCGTCCGGGTATTGGATTTCCCTGGCTGCGGCGGCGTACGATTCGCGCTGATGGGGGTTGTGACGATAAAACCGCGCAACCCGGTCGAAATGGTACGAAAAATCAGCGAAAAGCTTCGTTGTGCCGGGGATCTCGGTGTGACGCAGACAGGCGGAGTCCATCACTGGTTCATGCTCAAACGTAGCAGATGACGCGGGACCGGCGAAAGTCGCGGCTTATTTCAGCCTCGTGTTACAGTACGCCTGTGGACGCCTCCGCCAGCACCCCGGCCCGGCGGGCCGATTCGCGAGCCGAATGGCTCGCGGCGGCGCGTAAAGCCATGGAGATCGAAGCTCAGGCGATCCTGGCCGCCTCCACCCGCCTGGACGGAAACCTGACTGCCGCAGTGGAGCTGATTCTCGCCCCTTCCCACGGGCATCTTTCCGGAAAGCTGGTTGTGACCGGTCTGGGAAAGTCCGGATACGTTGGACGCAAGCTTGCCGCGACTCTGCAAAGCACCGGCACGCCGGCGGTGTACCTGCATCCCGGCGAAGCCGCTCACGGCGACCTGGGAGTCTGCCAGCAGGGCGACTGCGTCCTCGTCATTTCTAAAAGCGGCGCGACGGCCGAGTTGCTCGACTTAATTTCCGCATTCCATGAATTGCGTCTGCCGCTGATCGGGATTCTGGGGAATCCGTCTTCGCCGCTGGCCCGCGAGATGGACGTGGTGCTCGACGCGAGCGTGCCGCGGGAAGCCGATCCGGAAGGATTCACGCCGACTGCCAGTGCGGCTGTCGCTCTGGCGATCGGTCACGCGCTGGCGATCGCGCTTATGCAGGCCCGCGGGTTCACTTCCGAAAATTTTGCTCGCCTCCATGCCGGAGGGCAGTTGGGCCGGAATCTGCGCCTGCGAGCCGGCGATGTAATGCACAGCGGCGATGAAGTGGCCTGGGTGTCGCCCGAAGATTCGCTCAAACACGTCGTGATCGCGATGTCGAAATGTCCTCTGGGCGCCGCCTGCGTGGTCTCGACTTCCGGAACGCTGGCCGGGCTGATCACCGACGGCGACGTTCGCCGCGCGTTTCAGGCTCATGACGACATTCGGACGCTGCGCGCCTGCGATGTGATGACCGCGCGGCCGGCGACACTGGCTCCGGACACGCTTCTGCACGAAGCCTTGGCGTTCATGGAGGACCGGCCTTCGCAGATCTCCGTGGTGCCCGTGGTGGATGGCGCGCGGCGCTGCCTCGGCCTGCTGCGCTTGCACGACATTTATCAAGGCCGGGAATGAGCCGCGGCCGGGCGCTCCTCGCCTCGGCGGTCTTTCTGTGCCTGGCTCCTGGAACCGTGGCCGGTTTTATCCCCTGGTGGATCTCAGGATGGCGGATGCAGCCGGCTTTCTTCGGTGTGCAACCGCTTCGCTGGCTCGGGGCGCTCTTCATCGCAGCGGGTCTGCCGGTGCTGCTCGAATCGTTCGCGCGATTTGCGCTCGAAGGACTCGGCACGCCCGCTCCTATCCTGCCGGCGGCGAAGCTGGTGGTGCGCGGATTCTATCGATACGTGCGGAATCCCATGTATGTCGCGGTTGGATCCCTGATCCTGGGGCAGGCTCTTTTGCTGGGAAACGCTTGGTTACTGTGGTACGACGCCTGGGTCTGGACCGGGTTCCATCTTTTCGTTTTGTTGTACGAGGAGCCCAAGTTGCGCCGAACCTACGGAGCAGAATACGAGGCGTACTGCGCGCGCGTTCCGCGATGGTTGCCGCACACACCCTCGCTATAATCGAGGCGGGTGCCCTCCGCAACAGCGCAAATTTCTGGTCTGGCCAAGCCTCCGGGTCCCAAGGGCTGGCCGCTGTTCGGCGTTTTAAACGAGTTTCGCAAGGATCCTCCGGGATTCCTTCAGAAAGTTTCCCGGGAATACGGCGACGTGGCCTACATTCCTTTGGGACGCCAGCATATTTATCACCTGGCGCATCCGGATTTGATCCGCGACGTTCTGGTGACCAATCAGCACAAATTCAAAAAGAGCCGGATGCTGGAGCGCGCCCAGCTTCTTCTGGGAGAGGGCCTGCTGACCAGCGAAGGCGAGTATCATCGCCGGCAACGCCGGCTCATGCAACCCGCATTTCACCGCGAGCGTTTGGCAGGCTACGCCACGGTGATGGCCGATCGTGCGGCATCGGTTCGCGACGGCTGGACCGCCGGACAGCACTTTGACGTCATGCAGGAAATGATGCGGCTGACGCTGGCGATCGTCACTCGCGCGCTCTTCAGTACGAACGTCGATTCGGAAGCCGATGAGATCGGCAAGGCGTTGACGCAGGTATTCGACCTGTTCGAAGTCATCATGATGCCGTTTTCCGAATTCCTGGAAAAGCTGCCCTTGCCCGCAATGCGCCGGTTCAAGCAAGCCCGCAAGAGGCTGGACGAGACCATCTACCGCATGATCGCCGAACGCCGCGCGAGCGGCCGCGACGAGGGCGATCTGCTTTCCATGCTCCTGCTGGCGCAGGATGAAGAAGGCAGCGGCGGCATGACCGACACGCAGGTCCGTGACGAGGCGCTAACCCTGTTTCTCGCGGGCCATGAAACCACGGCCGACGCGCTGACCTGGGCCTGGTACCTGCTTTCGCAGAATCCGGGAGCCGAGGCTGCGTTTCACGCTGAACTCGACCGCGCGCTTGCCGGCCGGCTTCCGGCCCTGGAGGATTTGCCTCAGTTGCGCTACACCGAAAGCATCTTTGCGGAAACCTTGCGCCTGTTTCCGCCGGCATGGGGCATGGGCCGGCGCGCGCTCGAGGACTATCGCGTGGGCGATTTCACGATCCCCGCGCGTTCGGTGATCCTGATGAGCCCCTACGTCGTGCAGCGCGATCCGCGCTGGCATCCCGATCCGCTCGAGTTCCGGCCCGAGCGGTGGTCGGAAGAGGATCCCGCCAGGCCGAAGTTCGCCTATTTCCCGTTCGGAGGCGGCGCGCGCGTCTGCATCGGCGAACGCTTCGCGTGGATGGAAGGGACGCTGATTCTCGCCGCCATCGGCCAGCGCTGGCGATTGCGCCTGGAGCCCGGTCACCGGGTGGAAACGCAGGCGCGGATCACGCTGCGGCCGAAGCATGGGATGCGGATGATCGCCGAGCAGCGCTAAACGCTCTTTTCAGGATCCAGAACTGCGATATAGCCCAGATTCCGGTAGCGCTGCTGGAAATCGAGCCCGCAGCCCACCACGAACCGGTCCGGGATTTCGAAGCAGCGGTACTCCACCGGCACCTGCACAATCCTCCGGACCGTGCGGTCCAGGAGCGTGCACAGCCCGATCGAAGCCGGCTCGCGGCCAGCCAGCGTCTGGAGCAGAAAACGCGCCGTGAAGCCGGTGTCGACAATGTCTTCCACCAGGAGGATGTCTTCCCCCTGGATAGGCTGGTCCAGGTCTTTGGAGATCCGCACCATGCCGGGCGCGCCTTCGCTCCCGCGCGCGTGATTTCCGAAACTTGAAATCGCAAGAAAATCGATTTTCAGGGGGATCTCGATCGCGCGCGCCAGCTCGGTCAGGAAGAAGACAGCGCCCTTCAAGACGGCGATCAGCTTCAGATCGCGGCCCTGATAGTTCGCGCTAATCTCGGCGGCGACCTCGCGGATGCGCTGGTTCACCTGCTCCTCGGTGAACAGCACTCGTTCGATTCCCGGTGGCGGCGTCAACGCACTGCTTCCTTCAAACCGTGTTTGAACACGAGATCCTGAAGATCCTTCTGATAGAACACGCGGATGTTCACGTGCGGATAAACGGCGCGCAGCATCTTGATCTTGCGATTCTTGCGCGTCACCAGCGCCTGCTTCATGGTGGTCAGTTCCAGATACAGATCGAATTCCGGCAAGTAGAAATCCGGCGTGAACGCCTCGATCACCCGGCCGTCCTTATCCCATTGCAGCGGGAAGCTGCGCGGCTCGTATTCCCACGCGATGCGGTAAAAGTCGAGCAGATTGGCGAAGACCTCTTCGCTCGGATGATTGAAGGACGCTCGTTTCAGGCGCGCCTGGCCGGCCGGAGCCATTCCATAGCGCGCGAGCTTCAGGCGCGTTTCGAACTGAAGGCGCGCCTCGGCTTCGGAGGCCAGCGGTCCCTGTTCCTGCAGCCCTCGCGCAACAACGGCCGCGCGCAGAATTTCCGCCATCTGCGCCGCGTCGATATGCTCAGAGCTCAGGATTAGGTCAAACGCGGCGGTCGGCGGCCGCGTCCGTCCGAACCGGGCTTTGTGCCGGTGCCGCGCTTCCCGGTCCATTCGCGCCAGGGCGGATTTCGCTTCGGCGCGTTCCAGCCTCTGTTCGAGCATGACGGTTCCGATACGCTGCGAATCTGGCGCCACGATGCCCGCGCGGAGAAGGAACGCCGACGGCGGAAACAGCGACTCGGCTCCCGCTAAACTCAGGATCAGGTGGTGTTCCGACGCCATCCGCGCCAGAATTGAAACCACAGCCGCGCGCCACGCACGGTCCGGAACCGGCGTCTCGCCGAACTCCTGCGACATCCACTGCGACAAGCGCGATTCCGTAACCGGCTCGAAGCACGGCTGCCCTGGGTTGGCGGCGCCGTTCAATAGCTGAGCGCAACCGTGTGCGACTTCCTCGAACCGCGATGCGGGCGCGCCCGAAATGGTCAGGATGGCCATGCCAGCAGCTCGAAATTGCTGCCCAGCTTCTTCAGCCCGGGCACGCGCACCAGTAGCGCATCGGCAGCGCGCGCTATTTTGTATCCGGCGCGCCAACCTGGCAGCAGCCCGGCCAGGGGCGACGAGACGAAATCGTACATGCTCGTCTCGCAGCGGAACCCGCCGCGCCGAAACGTTTCCGCGCTCTGCTCCGGGTCCAATTGGCGCTCATCCGGGCTCTGGTATTTCTGCATGAGTCGCGGGAACAGAAGCTCGCCGATCATTCCTGAAAGTCGATGCCGGCTGGGATCGAGCGAGTAAAACACTCCGCCCGCAGCCAGGCGATCCCGGATGAGTGCCGGCGCGGCGGCGAGTGCGGAATCCGGCAAATGGTGCAGCAGGAAAATCGCGATGACAGCGTCGAACTTGCCGGTGACGGATTCAAGCGATCCTTCCTGAAATATCGCGTTCGCGATCCCCGCGCGCGCGGCATCCTGGCGAGCCTGGCGCACCGCCGCCGGCGAGAGGTCCACGCCTACCAGCTCGCGGACCTGCGGGGCCAGAAGCAACTCGGTATCGCCGATGCCGCAACCCAGGCTCAGCACGCGCGAATGCCGGCCGATGCGCGTTTTTTTGAGAATCCGCTGCGCCATGTGAGCGCGCAGCGCTCGAACCGCGGGACGCGAAAAGTGCCTCTGGGCGAATCCCGAATACAGCTTCTCGTGATATGCGAGCTCGCGCTCAAGAACCTGATTCGCCTGCGAGCTATCCATGACGAAATCTCATGAAGCAACCAGTGTAGCGCCGCCCTACTCGCTTCGTAGGTGAAAATGATCCCTATGCGCGTGACGGTGATCGGCGGCGGGATCGTGGGACTCGCCACCGCCTTCCGCTTGCAGCAGCGAATTCCCGCCGCGCAGGTCACGGTGCTCGAAAAAGAGCCGCGCATCGCCTCGCATCAGAGCAGCCACAACAGCGGCGTCCTGCACTGCGGGCTCAATTACAAGCCTGGATCGCGCCGCGCTCGCCTGGCGGTGCGCGGGGTCCGTCAGATGGTGGAGTTCTGCAAGACTTACGGGATCCGGCACGAGGTCTGCGGGAACGTGGTGGTCGCCACGGCTCCCGAGGAAGCGCCTCGCCTGCGTGCCCTGTACGAGCGAGGATGCCAGAATGGACTCTCCGGATTGCGCCTGATCGGTCCGGAAGAACTGCGCGAAATCGAGCCGCACGCCGCGGGCCTCCAGGCGCTGCATGTTCCCGAGGAAGGCATCGCGGATTATCCCGCTGTCTGCGAAAAGCTTGCAGACATCGTGCGGCAGCAGGGCGGCGGAATCGTCACGGGAGCGCAGGTTACCGGACTGAAACGCGACTCCGCCGGCTGGAGCGCGATCCACACCGCCGGCGAGGCGTCGTGCGATTTTCTGGTCACCTGCGCCGGCCTGCATTCCGATCGCGTCGCAGAACTGGCAGGAGAAAAAAGCACCGTGCGAGTTGTTCCGTTTCGAGGCGAATACTACCTGATCCGGCCTGAGCGGCAGTTCCTGGTGCGTCATCTCATCTACCCCGTGCCCGATCCGCGGTTTCCATTCCTGGGCGTTCATTTCACGCGGAGGGTCCAGGGTGGCATTGAGGCGGGACCGAACGCGGTTCTAGCGTTGGCGCGCGAAGGGTACACGAAAACCGCCGTGAACCTCTCCGATTTAACCGACGCGCTGACATTTCCAGGTCTGTGGCGATTCATTGCGAAGTACGGATCCACCTGCTGGGATGAAGTCCACCGCAGCTTCAGCCGCGAACGATTCTGCCGTTCCCTGCGGCGGCTGGTGCCGGAGATTCGCGAAGAAGACCTGATTCCGGGCGGAGCCGGCGTGCGGGCGCAAGCCATGACTCCGGACGGCTCGCTGGTGGACGATTTTCATTTCATACAAAGCGAGCGTGCGCTGCACGTGGTCAATGCCCCGAGCCCGGCGGCGACAGCGTCTCTGGCCATCGGCGAAGAGATCGCGGAGATGGTGGCGGCGAGCACCGGCGCTTGAGCTCCCTGCGTGCAGCGCATCTATACAATAAAGGCATGGCCGCGCCAGCCCGGAAGGCTCCCCAGCAGGTGGTCGAACGTTTCTTCCAGTTTTCCCTGCTGGGAATGTTCGCGTCGGGATATTTCGCGATTCTGGGTTCCGGGTATCTGGATTGGCCCGCCGCGGCGCTGACATTTGGCGCGCTGTGCCTGCGCGCCCTGATGATTTCCGGCCTGGTGCGGATCCAGATCCCCGGCAGGGTGGTCGCGGCTCTGGCCCTGCTCTACGTCGGATTCTACCCGGTCGACTATTTCTATATCTCGCGAAGTTTTTTCCCGGCAGCCACCCACCTGATCCTGTTCCTGGGATCCATCAAGCTTCTGACAGCGAGCACGCGCCGCGACTTCATGTTCGTGAAGACGATTGCGGTGATGGCGTTGCTCGCCGCAGCCGTTCTGTCGGTCTCGCTCACGTTTTTCATTTTCCTGGCAATCTTCGTGCTGTTCACGATCGCCACGCTGTCGAGCGGCGAAGTGGTCCACTCCGCGCGCCTCTTCCTTGCGAGCGGGGAAACCCGGCGATCGCTTTCCCGCAGCGGGCTTCGCGCGTTTCCCAGGCGTCTTGGGATGCTTTCGCTGGGACTGTTTTGCGGCATCCTGGTGTTGACCGGCGGCCTGTTCTTCGTGCTCCCCCGGACCGCGCGCGCCGCGTTTCAGCGATTCGCTCCGGATCGGTATCACCTTCCGGGATTCTCGGATCAGGTCAAGCTGGGAGAGATCGGAGAGATCAAGCAGAGCAGCGCCCCCGTGATGCACGTCTACTCTCCCGGCGAGGGTTTTCTGAGTGTGCGGTGGCGCGGCGCTGCGCTCACGCATTTCGATGGGAAGCGCTGGTATAACCCGCCTGCCGCGGAAATGCGCCTTCGCCCCGATGGCAGGCGGGTCCTGCTGAACGACAACCTGGAAACACGCGCGGGCCGCAGAATCGCGTACGAGGTCCGCCTGAGCGACATCGCCTCGGATGTGCTGCTGATCGCCGGAACACCGGAAAGCCTGATTATCGACGCGCCCGTGGTATGGCAATCGGCCAACGGGACGCTGCGGGTGCCGCGGATCAGCGCCGCCAACCTGCGATACGCGGTTTCCAGCGTGCTGGAAGACGAGGCGCTGGATTCCACGCAGCTCCTGCCTTCCGAACGCGTGGAAGCGCTCGAGCTTCCGCCGATCGATGCGCGCATCCCGCGACTGGCGGCCGACATGACTGCCGGCGCGACCACGCCCGAGGAGCGCGCGGGTGTCCTGGAACGGCGCCTGCGCCACGATTACGGTTACACGCTCCAGATGCTGCCCGCTCCGGTGGCCGATCCCCTGGCGACGTTTCTGTTCGTGCGGAAAAAAGGTCATTGCGAATATTTCGCCTCCGCGATGGCGGTCATGCTGCGCACGCTCGGCATTCCCTCGCGCGTCGTGACGGGTTTCATGAGCGGCGTCTATAATCCGATGACCGGATGGCAGGTGGTGCGAGCCTCGGACGCGCATAGCTGGGTGGAAGCCTGGCTTCCGCACCGCGGCTGGGTCACATTCGACCCGACTCCAGCCGACCCGTCGCCGGAAAGCGCCGGCTTGTGGACCCGCGCCGGGCTCGTTCTGGACGCCATGGACCAGTTTTGGCAGGACTGGGTGGTCGGCTACGATTTCGAACGACAGGTCACGCTGGCGGCGCGCATGCAGGAGTCCGGGCGTCAATTCCGCTTCACCTGGCTGAGCGATGCGAGCCAGAAACTCGAAACGGGGGTGGGCGCTGCCCGCGGGTACGTCGTGGAGATTCTGGCGGTGTTCGGAGTGGCTTCGCTTGCGTTGCTGTATGGACCCGGGCTGCTGCGAAAAATTCGGGCCGATCTTCGCGTTCGCAGGGCTCAGCGCGGAGATGCCCAGGCCAGCGACGCCGCGCTGCTTTATGAACGGATGTTGCGCGCTCTGGAGAGGCATGGGCTGCAGAAACCGCCCTGGCTCACGCCACTGGAGTTCGCACACGTTCTTCCGTCTTCCGAACTCGCGATGCTGGTGGAGGACCTCACGGGAGCCTACAACGAGTTCCGGTTCGGCGGCCGCCGCGATGCCGCGCCTCGCATGGTTCGCCTTTTGCACCGCATTGAAGCGATCGAATCCCGCTAAGCCGTGACCAGATACGCCATCGGCGCGGCGGTCTTGATGACGATCGGAGTGGTCCGGATCGCGGCGACGTATTCTGTCTTCAACGAGACCTACGACGAGCCGCTGCATCTCGCCAACGGAATAGAATGGCTCCAGCTGGGCACGTTCACGAATCAATATCAACATCCGCCTCTGGCGGGAATTCTCTCGGCGCTGGGCCCTTACCTTCACGGCCTGCGCTCATCCCGCCGGTGGAATCCGGCCGTACAGGGCGAGTCGGTGGTGGCTGAAGATGGAAACGAGATCCTCTACTCGCGAAATGACTACTGGCGGAATCTGACTCTGGCCAGGATCGGAACAATTCCGTTTTTCGTGCTGGCGATCGCTGTCGTGTTTGTGGGGGCACGGCGATGGTTCCGCGAGGCCGCCGGATTCTGGGCCGTGCTCCTGCTGGTGTGTTCGTCGCCGTTTCTCGGGCACGCGGGTGTCGCAACCAACGACGTCGCCTGCACCGCCGGCGTAACGCTCGCGCTCTTCTGTTTCGTGCGCTGGCTTGAGCAGCCGCATGCGATCCGCGCGGTCGCTTGGGGAGCCGCGACCGGGTTCGCCGCCGTATGCAAATTCTCGAGCATCCCGTTTCTGGGGGCCTGCTATCTGGCGGGTATCGCGGCCTGGGCCGTTTGGAATCGCGAAAAGGCTGCGGCCACTCTGCGGCTTCGAAGCGTTCAGGTGCTCGGAGGCGGCATCGTGGCGCTCTTTCTGATGTGGGCCTGCTACCGGTTCACGCTGATCCCTCTCGTAACCGTGTATGGCCCGCATCCGAAGGTCGACGCGATGCTGAACAGCCATCCGTTCTTTCGAAGTGCCTGGAACGCGATCCTGGCCACGCCATTGCCGCTCACGCAAGTGATCCTCGGCATGCGCGATCTTTTCCGCTACAACACTCTCGGGCAGGATTCCTATCTTCTGGGACAGTGGAGCCTGTCGGGCTGGTGGTACTTCTTCCCGGTGGTCCTCGCGGTGAAAACGCCGCTCGGTCTGCTGTTGCTCGCGGGATGCGGATTTGGGATCATTCTCCGCCGCTGGAGAGAACGGCCGTGGCAACAGCTCTTGATCCTCATATTTCCGCTGGCGATCCTTCTGGTCTGCATGAGCGCCCGCATCGACCTTGGTGTGCGCCATATTCTGCCGGTGTTCCCTCTGCTGGCGACGATTGCCGGAGAAGCGGCGGTCACGATGTTTCGGCATTCCAAAGCGACTATGGCCGTTGCCGCCGCGCTGGTTGCCTGGGTGGCGGCCGATTCCGTGCGCGCTCATCCGGATTACCTGGCGCACTTCAACGAACTGGCCGGCGCGCATCCGGAGAAGATTCTCTGCGAATCGGATCTCGATTGGGGTCAGGATATGCATCGCCTTCAGGCGCGCCTGAAAGAACGGGGGGTTCAGGAATTTTCGATCGCCTATTTCGGGTCGGCTTTATTGCACAAGTCGGATTTGCCTCACTATGAGTTGCTCTCGCCCACGCAGCCGTCGCGCGGGTATGTCGCGATCAGCCTGCATTTCCTCAACCTGGAATACGCGAAAAACGGATCGTTCGCCTGGCTCAAGGCTTACAAGCCCCTTGAGCGAGTCGGGAAGTCCATCGACCTGTTCTATATCCCTTGAACCGCATGATTTCTCATTCGTTCGAATACAGCAAACGGGAACAGCGGGGGTGGTATCTCTACGACTGGGCAAACTCGACGTATGCGACCTCGGTTTTGCTGGTGTTCCTGGGACCGTATCTGACCTCCCTGGCGAAAGCTGCCGCCGACGCGAACGGCTTCATTCATCCGTTCGGAATTCCCGTGGACGCGCGCAGCCTCTATCCGTACCTGATCAGCATCTCGGTTGCAGGCCAGGTTCTCTTTCTCCCAGTAGTCGGCGCGATCGCGGACTACGGACATCGCAAGAAGGAGTTGCTCGCGCTCACGGCATTTCTTGGGGCGGCCGCCACCGTCGCGATGTTCTTCTTGCGCGGAACGAATTATATGTTCGGAGCCGCGCTGCTGGTCGTTTCGAACATCAGCTTCGGCGCATCGCTGGTGGTCTACAACTCGTTCCTTCCGGAAATCGCCCCGCCCGAGGAGCGCGATGCGGTTTCGTCCCGCGGCTGGGCTTTGGGATACGCCGGCGGCGGCGCGTTGCTGGCCCTGAACCTCGTGCTCCTGGCGCGCGCCGATACGTTCGGAATCCCCGAGGCGCTGGCCGTGCGGATCAGCCTGGCATCCGCCGGCGCGTGGTGGGCGCTGTTCACGATTCCGGTTTTGCTCGCTTTGCGGAACCGCGGTCCGGCGAGGGTTCCGCCTCCGGGGCGGAATCGCGTGGCGGTGGCGTTCCGGCAGCTCTCGCATACCGTGCGGGATACGCGCCGCTATCCGCAGACGCTGCTGTTTCTGGCCGCGTACATGATCTACAACGACGCGATCCAGACCGTTCTTGCGGTGGCCGGGCAGTTCGGCAGCGATGGGCTGAAGATCCCTATTTCCCAACTGACCACCGCGATTTTAGTGGCGCAATTCATCGGAGTGTTCGGAGCCATGGGCTTCAACAAGCTCGCGGAGCGCACGGGCGCCAAGCCCGCGGTCCTCCTCAGCCTGGCGATCTGGGTGCTGCTGCTGATCTACATTTACTTTTTCGTCTACACTACAGCGCAATTTTTTCTGGTTACCGCCGGAGTCTCGATCGTCATGGGGGGCAGCCAGGCTCTGAGCCGGTCTTTGTTCGCGCAGCTCATTCCCAAAGGCAAGGAAGCCGAATATTTCAGCATCTACGAAATCAGCGACAAAGGCACCAGTTGGCTGGGACCTGCATTTTACGGACTCGCCTTACAGTGGACCGGCAGCTATCGCGCGGCGATACTTTCGCTGATCGTTTTTTTCGCCGCGGGCCTTTCGATTCTTTCCCGCGTGGATCTCAAGAAAGGCGAGCAGGACGTGCTTAACGAATTACGGGAGAAGCATCCAGTTCCTTGAGAAGCCGCGGATTCACCGAGTGGATGATCTCTCCGTCCAGGTTCAAGGTTCCTGAGTAGCGCGCGGTCTCCGGGCTGGCGCCCGTTAGGATGAGCGTTACGCCTTTGCGCGAGTACCACAGCCGGCGATACCCGCCCTCGCCGGAGGCCAGGGGGAACCAACGATCGCTGGCCGGATTCCCAAGTTTTTTGACGATGGACGCGTAGTCATCCTGTGCGTCCAGGTTCGGCAGGTGCGGCGCCGATGTCCAGCCGAGCCGCGCGCCCAGATGAGCGTCCCGAACCACAAAGATCACCGAGAGGCACACCAGGATTCCCGCGGCGACCGATCCGCGCAGCACTCGCCAGAAACGGGACTCGGCGCTCGCTTCGGGCCGGATCGCGACCACTTCCCGCCGTCCGTACACCGGGCGCAGGCCGGAACGGCTGAAATCGTTCACCGCCCGCGGCATCTCGATCACGCTCCGGCGATGGGGAAGCACCATGCCTTCACGGTATTCGAGTTCTTTCAGCAGTCCCACGATCCGGAACGGCGCTTCGATGGAGGAAACCTCGCCCAGGAACCGCCGCGGAATCCAGATTTCCTGCGCGGTCTTGACGTTTTCCACCTGGATTTCCGTCCACGTGGCCCGGCGCAGAATCCATTCGTTATGAGCCACGCCTACGATGGCTGGATAGAACGAAAAACGGCCGTAGCGCAATTCGGCCAGGCCGGCGGCAATAAGCGGCACAGACACCAGCTAACATTGTAGCCGCCTCCGCCCGAATAAGGGCACGCGAAGCATGGCTACAATGGTCCGGTGCGCGCCCGCCGGCTGATGCCGTTCCTGCTCCCTGCCCTGCTCGCGGCACAGGAACCCGTTCGCGTCGAGTACGCCTGCCCGCCTGCGGACATCGAGCGTTTCGGATTGACTTGCTCCGAACAGGAACCCTGCGACGTGTTTCTGGAACTCGCAGCGGCCGAAGGCGTCGGCTCAACGATATTCGCGGCAGGAAACCTGCACACAGTAAACGCGACTCTTTACGGCGTGCTGCTCGTGAGCGGAGATGGGGGCCAATCCTGGAGGGAGCCGAATCCACGGATCCCCGCAGCGGCGCTCGATCAGATCCAGTTCCCCGATTTTCAGCACGGCTGGATCAGCGGCGTCACGCTGGATCCCTTGGCGCACGATCCGTTTTTCCTCGTGACCTCCGATGGCGGAAAAACGTGGCGGCGGCGTCCGGTCTTCAACGAGACGCATTACGGTTCCATCCAGCAGTTCTGGTTCGACTCGGCAAAGTCGGGCGAGTTGATCCTGGAACGGCCGCAAGGTTCGACCTCTGTGTACGAAGCCTACGAAACCACGAACGGCGGCGATACCTGGACGATTCTGGAGTCCGGCAGCAGGAGTCCCCGGCTTTCCAAAGCGCCCGCGAAGGATGCTGCGTCCTGGCGCGTGCGCGCCGACGCAACGAGCAAGACCAATCGCATCGAGCGGCGCAACGCTCGCGGAGGATGGGAGACGCTCGCCCGTTTCACGGTGCGCGCCGGAGCGTGCAAATGAGCGGCGCCCGAGGGATTGAGCTGGAACTGTTCCGGCATCTTCTGGTTTCCATCGCCGAAGAGATGGGTGTCGTGCTGCGGAAGACCTCTTACTCAGCCAACATCAAAGAGCGCCGCGATTATTCCTGTGCCGTCTATGATGCACGTGGCCGGGCTGTGGCGATGGGCGACCACATGCCGGTTCATCTGGGCGCCATGCCGCTCTCGGTGCGCGCGGCCATGGACGCCTTCGATCTGGAACCGGGAGATATCGCTCTTCTGAACGATCCCTTTCGGGGCGGAACGCACCTACCCGATATCACCGCCATCGCTCCGGTATTCACGCGCGGACGCAAACCCGCGTTTTACCTGGCCAACCGCGCCCATCACGCCGACGTCGGCGGCATGAGCCCCGGGTCCATGCCCCTTGCCCGCGAAATTTTTCAGGAAGGCATTCGAATTCCGCCTGTGCGGATCCAGCGGGGCGGGCAAATCGACCGCGAAATGCTTGGCCTCCTGCTGGCGAACGTCCGCACGCCCGTGGAGCGCGAGGGCGACCTGATGGCGCAACTCGCCTCGGTTCACCGCGGAGAAGCGCGGGTGCGCGAAATGACCGGCAAACTGGGCGAAGCGCGGGTCGCCCGGAACATGCGAGCCTTGCAGGATTACAGCGCCCGCATGATGCAAGCCGCGATCCGCCGGCTTCCGCGCGGCGTGTATCGCTTTGAGGACTGCCTGGATAATGACGGAGTTTCGCCCGAGCCGGTGCCCCTCCGTGTGGCGGTCACTATCGAAAACGGCCGCGCGATCGTCGATTTCACGGGCTCCGCTGCGCAGGTCCAGGGACCGGTGAACGCGAACTACGCTGTGACGCTCGCGGCTACGATGTACGTGTTCCGTTGTCTGATCCGCGATGACGTGCCGTTCACCGCCGGGATCTTGCGGCCGCTTCGCGTGATCGCTCCCGAAGGATCGGTGGTGAACGCGCATCCGCCCGCGGCCATGGCTGCCGGCAACGTGGAAACTTCCCAGCGCATCACCGATGTCCTCTTGGGCGCGCTGGCGCAAGCCGCTCCCGATCGCATCCCTGCCGCCAGCAGCGGGACCATGAACAATCTGAGCTTCGGCGGCGGCTCTGCTCAAAACGCCTTCGCGTATTACGAAACGATCGCCGGAGGAATGGGGGCGTCCGCGCACGCCGCCGGCGCTAGCGCGATCCACACGCACATGACCAATAGCTGGAACACGCCGATCGAGGCCTTCGAGCACCAGTTCCCTCTCCGTATCGCCGGATACCGTGTGCGAAGAGGATCCGGGGGCGCAGGCGCTCACCGCGGCGGCGATGGCATCGTGCGCGAATTCGAATTTCTGGCTCCAGCCGACGTGACGATCCTGTCCGATCGGCGCGAGCGCGGCCCCTGGGGTCTCGCCGGAGGATCGCCCGGGAAGCCCGGCCGCAACACGCTGGTCCGCAGAGGACGGCCCGGGAAGTTGCCGGCCAAGGCACGTTTCCCCGTCCAGGCAGGCGACTTGCTGCGAATCGAAACTCCCGGCGGCGGCGGCTGGGGAGAGCCTACTTCGCACTCAGCGATTTCGCCACTTGGGCGCGATATTCTTCGGCCTTAGCCAGGACCGCTCGTCTGTCCACGGTCAGCATCCGGCGGTCCCGCACGATCATCCGGCCGTTGACCATCACGTCGCTCACGTCGGAGCCTTTGAGCGAATAGACCAGTTGCGAGTAGACGTTATAGAGGGGCACAGCGTTCGGGGCGTCCAACCGGAGACTGATGATGTCGGCGCGCTTGCCGGCCTCGATCGATCCGATCGTGCTGCTCATCCCCAGCGCTTGCGCGCCGAGAATCGTGGCCATCGCGAACGCCTGCTCGGCGGGAAGGGCCGTCGGATCGCCCGACGAAACTTTTTGCAGCTTGGCGGCCAGATCCATTTCTTCCATCATGTCGACGTCGTTGTTGGATCCGGCGACTCCATCCGTACCCAGGCCCACTGCGATCCCGGCCTGCAACAGCTTAGGTACCGGCGCGATGCCGCTGGCCAGTTTCATGTTGCTCGAAGGGCAGTGCGCAATTCCCGTCTTGAACCGGTGCAGCAGATCGTAGTCCGCCGGATCGAGCCACACAGCGTGCGCCGCGACAGTCCAGCCCTGGAGCACCCCCAGGTCGGCAAGCGCCGCCGCGGGCGTCTTCTTGCGCTTTTGCTCGGATTCGTCGAATTCGGTTTTCGTCTCCGCGAGATGAGTCAGAAGCGGCGCCTTGTAGCGATTGGCCAGCGCTCGCGCGGCCTGGAGCGTCGCGTCCGAGGTGGTATAAATGGCGTGCGGCGCGACCGCGGGAACGACCAGCGAGTCCTCGGGATACGTTTTAAGAAACCGCTCGGCTCCAGCCAGCGCGAGCTCGGGAGTCTTGTAATCGGGCGCCGGGAAGCCGATCACTGTTTGGCCCAGCACACCGCGCATTCCCGCTTTCCTGGTTTCCTCGGCGACAGTCTCCTCGAAGTAGTACATGTCCGCGAACGTCGTCGTGCCGGAAAGGGCCATTTCCTCCAGCGCCAGGCGAGTGCCCCAGCGTACGAATTCGCGATCCACGTTCTTGGCCTCGGCGGGGAAGATGTATTTCTCGAGCCAGTCCTGAAGTTTCAGGTCGTCGGCGACGCCCCGGAACAGCGACATCGCCGCATGTGTGTGCGTATTGATCAGGCCCGGCGCGAGAATCGCGTTGGGCTGCTGGAGCCGCTCGCGAGGAGCGTATTTTCGCTCCATCTCGGCGCGCGGGCCGGCATCGACGACCGACTCGCGCAGGATGGCGACGGCGCCGTCCTCAATCACCCGGCGCTGCGCATCTTCGGTGACGAGATAGCGGGCGCTCCAAAGCAGGTCGACCGGCCGGCGCGCAGGCTGCTGCGAGGGAATTGCGCAGCAAAACAGCAGGGTGACGGCGAGCAGGCGTGTGGAGCGGATCAAGTTTCTAGAGTAGCGCTTCAGTCAGCCGATCAAACTCGGCCGGCGTTACCAGGTAAAAGCGCATTTCCAGCGACGTGAAGGATTGCAGCGCCTGGAACATTTCGATTCCAGGGGCTTCGGGCGAGGCCACGAACAAATTCCGCTCGGCGACGCGAAACGGAAGAACGCGCCACCTGCGCACGGCTTCTTCCGGCAGCGCGTGCGCCACCGGCCATGGCACGGATTCCGGTTCAATGCGGACGAGCGGAAGCCCCTGCTGGAAGCTGAGCGCTTCGTAGATAGCGTCCATGGACACCTTCTGTGACGCGATCAGATGCTCGCCGAGGCGCATTCCGGGCTGTTTTTCAGAGAGCGCCTGCGGCAGATCCGCGGCGGCCAGGTGTCCGGAACTCACTAGAATTTCGCCGAGCTTGCGTTTATGGCCCAGTAAAGCGCTCCGGTCGGGATATGCGTGCTCCGTCTTGAGCCACTTAAGCGGCCGTTCGCGGATCCGCGCGTAGGCATACCGCGCGACCGCCTGGACCGTGGCAGCCGTATTGAGCGCGTTCGCATAGACGGCGCGGAACGGAACTCCGAGCGCAAAAAACGGCCCGTAGATCCGCGCCACGCACGAGAACCGGACTCCGAGACGAAGAACCTGCATCGTCAGCGTGGCCGCGGCCAGACGGGCCTGGCCGGGCGAAACTCGCGTCCACAGCGCGGTGGCCAGCCCGTAGACGAAAACCAGGTTCGCCGCGAGACTGAGCGGATTCGCGAGCAGGCCCTTGCGATCCCGCCACAGCCAGTAAGTCTCCGCCGGGCTGCCGGACCAGCCCAGCCGCTCCCAACCCTGCAAAGCGATTCCGGTGACCCATCGTGTTCGTTGTCGCAGCGCGCTGCGCCAGCGGTCCGGAAAAAGCTCGCGTGTAGCGACGAAATCCGTGTCGCTGCGGCCGCCGCGGGAAACCGGCGCGCGCGTGATCGGCACAAAGGCCTGCGAACATCCGAGCCGGAAAAGCCGCAAGCCATTTTCGTAGTCTTCCGTCAGGGCCTCGGGCTCGAAGAGCCGGTTATTCGAGGCGCGCGCCAGCCGGACCAGCGCGTCGCGCCGGTACCCCGTTCCGACTCCCGAGCTCGGCACAAATCCGCCCATTACAGCCCGAACTGCCATATCGCGCGTGTGGGTTTCCGCGAACTCATCGCAGTAAACGCCGTGCGTGAGCTTGTAAAATGGAGTCGCCAGCGCCAGGACCGGGGTTTGGACGAAGTCGTAGCGTGCCGCGTAATAGTTGATCCATCGCAGCTCTTCCGGATGGATCAGGTCTTCCGCGTCGTGAACCACGACTACATCGAAACGCTTCCCGCTGCTTTCCTCCAGCAAAAGCAGATGCTGATAGACCCAGTTCAAGCAGTCGGCCTTGGAAGTCGGCCCTGGATGCGGGCACAGCGCCAGGTGAACTTGCGGAAATCTCGCCGCGACCGCTCGAACCGCTTCTTGCGTCTGTGCGTCGTTCGGATAACATCCGGCGAAGATGTGATAGTCGGGATAACGGATCGCCGCGAGGTTGTGTTCGAGCATCCGGCCGATTACCTGATGTTCGTGCCACAGCGGCACAAAAATGGCCACCCGCTGCACCGGCGCGTTTTCGAGCTGCCGCGGTCCCGGAGGAAAGAGGCTGGCGGCCGGGCGCAGCGCCGACTTCAGCCAGGTCCAGGCCCAGGCCACATCGACCGCCACATCGTCCAGGCCGAAAAGCAGAATCGCGGCTGCCAGCGGCGTAAGGACCGCAAGCATCAGGCGGTCGACGGCGGCATAAAGATCGGGAGGCGGCATAGCGGCCCAGTGCGGCTCGTATGTATAGTGTTCGGAGAGCAAAGATGCTCTCAGGCGTGATGATTCAAGGGGCCGGTTCCGGACCCGAGCCCGGGCGCAGAGCGGATCGCTGAGGAAATAAATTCCTTCGCCTTCCCGACCGCGGCCCGCAGAGGCAGACCCTTGGCCAGTTCCGCGGTGATCGCGGCCGAGTAGGTGCATCCGGTCCCGTGCGTGTGGGGCGTGTCGATTCGCGCTCCAAAGTATTCATGGAACCCGTGCTCCGGCTCGAATAGGACGTCGATGGCGTCGCCCTCCAGATGACCGCCCTTAACCAGCACGTTTTTTGCCCCGCGCAATACGAGCTTTTCGGCGGCGTTCCGCATCGACGCAAGGTCGGTCACCGCAAAACCGGCGAGCATGGAAGCTTCCGCGAGGTTCGGCGTCAGGAGGAAGGCGCAAGGGACCAGGCACGTGGCGAAGGCCGCCCTGGCTTCTTCTTCCATGAGCGGCATGCCGCGCGTGCTGACCATCACCGGGTCGATCACCAAAGGAAACCGGAAGCCGCGCGCCGCGGATGCCACCACGTCCAGCACGGCGCGATTCCCCAGCGCGCCGATCTTGGCCGCGTGCGGCGGGATGTCGCTGCACACCGCGTGGATCTGTTCCCCTACCAGATCCGGCGCCAGCACCTCCACGCGCCGGACGCCCTGCGTGTTTTGCACGGTGATCAGCGTCACTACGGCCTCGCCATAGACTCCGAGCCGATGGAACGTCTTCAGGTCGGCCTGCAATCCGGCTCCGCCGCTGGGATCCGACCCGGCGATGGAGAGCGCTACACGCGTGGTCACTTTCTGAGTGTAGCCGTCACTGGAAAAGCAAGTGTTGGGTGTTCACGCCTGCCGAGTTCGCCAGATTCGCGTCCACACCGGAGATCCCGGAGGCGTCGCCGGTTACAGGAAAGCTCACGCGCACCTGAAACGCGCTGCCGGACAGCGTTCTGGTGAAAAACGCGCGGAAGTCCTGCGTGAAATCCGCCTGAATCATTCCCGGGGGAAGCGGTTTGCCGGAAGAGTCAAAGAACGTGAAGCTCATCGAGCCGGCCGAGTAGGTATTGTCATACCCGATCAACTGAACGTCGAGATTGCCGACCCTCTTCGTGGCGGTCGCCGTATCGAGCGCGATCGACGATGCGGGGATCGTAACGGTCGTGGTGGGATCGCCGTCGGTCGAAATACCTGCGAGAAAAAAGCGAATTCTTCCCGAAGAGGTGCCCGTCTGAAACATCGCCGCGGGCTGGCCGCCGATCGTGAACTGAGTGCTTCCCTGGCTGATTGACACCGGCAGCGATCGCGTTCCCGTGGCCAGGAACACGACAGCCGGGTCGTCCGGGACGAGTTTCGTGTCCGGTAGAAAAGCCAGGTTCACGGATCCCGACGCGCTGCTCGTGGCAGCCGTGGGAAGACGGATGGTCAACTGCCGCTGCTGCGCGCTCTGAAGCGGTCCGGAGTCGAACTCGAGCAGCGGCTTGGGCAGAGGCGCGTCGAAGGCCACGCCGTTCAAAACGTAGGAGCGGGTTTCGATCGCCAGCGTTCCCTTATAGACTGCGGCAGCGCCCGGCGTGAAGGTCACGACGAACGACGTGGTGGATCCGGCCGCGAGCTTGAACGGAGTCACCGGCCCGGAAGTGATCCGAAATCCGGAGCCGCTTACCTCAAACGTAGAGATCGTCATGTCCTGTGTTCCCGGATTCCGCAGATTGAAATTGCACACGTGAAGCTGGCCTACCTGAACTCTCCCGAAATCGATGGAAGGCGGCGGGCCGTCAGAGCCGGTGCATGCCGGAAACACGGTTAGCTCGGCTCCTGTGACTACCGTCACGATCACAGGGACGGTGATGCTGTTCACACTACTGACCAGTTGCAGGGTCGCGCTATAGGCCGCCGGCGTAAGGCCGCGAAAGCTCAGCAGAACATCCTGTACGCTCCCGGGCGCGAGGGTAAAGGGAAGCGAAGGCCGGTCAAGCGTATATCCCGCCCCGTCGGCGGAAAAATTAGCGATGTCGGCTTTGACGGATCCGGTATTCCGCACGCGAAGGCGGACGCTCAACGTGTCTCCCGCCGCGACTTTTCCCAGATCCAGGACTTCGTCGATCGGGACTTCCGTGCTTCCGTTCATCGAAAACAGCGCCACCTGAGCGCGTCCGGCAAGCGGCAGCGCGAGCGCCAGCGCCAGCACGCGTTTCATTGCGAATCTCCTGGCGCGGGCAACTGGAAAACCTGTTCGCGCGCCGGATCTGTTCGAACCGCATAAAAGAAAGCTCCCACGCGCACGCCGGCGTAATGCGGACCCATCGCGGTAATGCATTCGGCGGCGGCCAGCGCGAACCGGATCTCAGTTTGACCGGCGCGCCGAAGAACGAGCTCATCGGGCGTCGCAAACACGACCGCGTCTGCGAGCAGCAGCACCGGACCCGGAGTGGCGGCAATCCAATCGATAACGGATCCATCCGGCCGGACCAACAAAACGTCGCCGTCGCGGCGTACGGCGATTTCGGTTGTTGCGCCGCGAACCCGGATCGAGAGAACGTCGCCGTCGACGTTCCACTCGAGCGGATCGAGAGTCACGTCGTGCCAGCGCGCGAACGAACGTGTTTCCGGAAAGTACACGATTGCGCCCGCGCCATCCAAACCGAAAATAGCCTGGCCGGGAGGCGCATCGGCGGCTCCGCTTGCGGACAGAACCTGGGAATCCGTCTTCGCCAGGCACAATTGCGCGGAGCAGGCCGCGGAGAGAATCCCCGCTGCCGCTGGCGCACTGAGGAAGAAATTCCCGGCCACGCCTTGCACCGACCGCAACGCGCCGGCCGGATCGACCAGCACTCCGACGCTCGGAATGTCGATGCCAGACGCGCAGACGGCGCCGCAGATCCAGATCCAGACGCGTTTCATGGTTTGCCGATGATAATCGTGGGGGAGCCTATTTGTGGGGCGTTGATGGTCCCCGCCGCGGCCGGCGCCGGCGTCCCCCGGCTGGTAGCGGCGGCGACTCCCGCGAATGCGCCCGCCGCCATCGCCACGGCGATCCAGATTTTCCGATGGCGCGAGAAGACCGATGGACCTGAAGCCTCCCGCGGCTCGCTCGATACAAGCTGGTTTGTGAGCGATAATCCACAGATCGCGCCCGCGCTGGCTTGACCCTTCACTGCCGTGATCCGGACCTCCACCAGTCCCGGCACGCGATTCCACTGCATACCCCAAATGCTGGCGCGCCCGTCCGCGCCGGTCGCGACCGCTTCCGTCCGCATCCCCGACGGGAACGAACCCGTCGGACCGTCGTCCGGCAGCTTGAAAGAAACGGCGGTTTTGTCTACCGGCCTGCCTGTCTCATCGGTCACCTCGACGGTGATTCCGCGGGTGGCGCGCGATCCGATCGGGTAGACCGCGCCGTCTCCTTCGACGATGCGAATGCGAAGGAGCGCCGGATCGCCCTGAGCCGCGAGCGGCAGGGTCAGAATCAGAAGAAGGAAAATCCGATCCACGAGAATAAGTGGATCGAACGAGGGAATACTCTCAAGGGGAATTGCGGGAAGGCGATGAACAATTCATGGGCGTTAAGCCGAGATTCGCAAACCGAATGTAGACCGCGGGGCGGCAGCCCCGGCTCCAGAAATACTGCTGCCAGAGTTTCGGATCGTAGACGCGCACGTAATCCCAGTGCAACGGGCGGTCGGTATAGAAGAGCCAGATCCGGCCGAAAAAGTCGTGCGGAACCTTAGCATCCAAGTCCTGGAGAACCTGAGCGGGCGTGAACGCATCCGGACTAGCGCGCTTGCCGCGCGGGCAGCAGGGCCATTCCGTATCGCCGTAGATGGCCAGCGGATTTTTCCAATTCTGGATTGTGGCGTACAGCAAAAAGTCTTCGCGAAGCGACGCGTGCACCAGGATCAGATCGGAAGGGCCGACGTTTTTTCGCAGGTAACGGACGGCTCCGGCCATGTCCTCTTCCGGCTGAAATCGCCCTTCGTGGAATTGCTTGCGGACGCCCAAAAATACTACGACGGCGGCGGCCAGCAGGACCAAACCGTTTACGGGCAGCCGGCTCCAGCGTGCGCGCATCCAGCCCGCCAGGTCTTCGACATTCACCGCGGCCAGCAGGAGGAAGCAGGGACGCACGAACAGATGGGTTCGCGGGCTCGCCGGATACATGCCGGCCAGCTCGCTGGCGAACAGCAGAACGCACGGAGCGAGCAGTAAGAGAGAGATCCAGTCCCGGATTTCGAGCTTGCGGCGCCCGAACGCGATCCGCGCGGCAACAAACGCGCAAAACGCGACCGCGGCGATCATTCCGGGAGCCAGCCAGACTTCCGGATCGCCGATCCAGTAGGCGCGCAGTTCCGGCGTGTAGTTGGGGCGGATCAGCACTTCATAAAAAATCGCGAGTTCCGCGCCCGCGATTCCCGTCAGAACGAAAGCCCGGGCGCGATCCTGGAACGCAATCGCCACGATCAGGCCCGGCAGCAGGAACACGGCCGGATACGAGAGCCCCATCGCGGCCACCGCCACTGCGAGCAGAATCCAGAACTGCCGCCGGTCCGGTTTCTGCAGGTATGCGAGGCTCGCCCACAGGACCGCTCCGGTGGCGGCCACCTCCCCGCCGTATTGCTTGAACGACCGGAAGTATTCGACCACCGTCGGATGAAACGCGAGTACCGCCGTGGCCAGGATCGCCAACGGAGCTGAGACTACGCGGCGCGCCGCGGCCAGCATCGCTCCTACGGCCACTAGGGACAGCAGCAGCGGCACACTTCGGAATACAACCGTATTCAAACCGAACGTGCGAACGATCGCCCGTGCCAACAAGAGAAACAGCGGAGGACTGGTTTGCAGCCAGTTCCGGTAGTAAAACATCCCGCCGAGCGTGGGCGCGTTGACGGAATTCGCTACCCACGACTCGTCCAGCCAAAGACTTCGCTGAATGCCGTAAAGCCCCAGTACGAGGGTTAGCAACAGCAGTACCAGGGTCGCCCCGCGGCCGGTGAACACTTCTGCAAGTATGCCGCATAACGTGCTTAAATAGAAGCTGTTGCAATGCACAAAGGGGTGAGTCTGGGGCGCCAGACAAAAGCGTTCACGCGCAGGCTGCGGGAATTGAAAATGATCGTCCATGGGGCGATCTCGACAGGCCATCCGATCATGGCCCACATTATCCCGATCCGCCGGTGCAATCTTTCCTGCGCCTATTGCAACGAGTACGACGATTACTCGAAACCCGTGCCGACCGAAACCATGGTGAGCCGGATCAACCGGCTCGCGGATCTGGGCACGGGCATCATCACTCTTTCCGGCGGCGAACCGCTGCTGCATCCCGAGCTCGACGACATCATCCGCGCGATGCGCCGCCGCGGCGTGATCGCCGGCATGATCACGAACGGGTATCTGCTGACACCCGAACGGGTGAAGCGGCTGAACCAGGCGGGCCTGGATCACCTGCAAATTTCGATCGACAACGTGATGCCGGACGAAGTCTCGAAAAAGAGTCTGAAGGTGTTGGACAAGAAACTGCAAGTCCTGGCCGAGCACGCCGATTTTCACGTCAACATCAACTCGGTGGTCGGCGGCGGGATTCACAATCCGGACGATGCTCTGGTGGTGGGCCGCCGCGCGATCGAGCTGGGATTTTCGGCGACCGTAGGTATCATTCACGACGGCGACGGCCAGCTTCGCCCCTTAGGCGAGCGTGAGCGCGCCGTGTATCACGAAATGAAAGCGATGGAGAATCGCCATTTCGCTCAGTTCAACTTTTTCCAGGACGCCATCGCGCAGGGCAAGCCGAATCACTGGAGCTGCCGGGCGGGCTCGCGCTACATGTACATCTGCGAGGACGGGCTGGTGCATTATTGCTCGCAGCAGCGCGGCTATCCGGCCAAGCCGCTTGACCAATACACGCAGGAAGATCTTCGCCGCGAGTATCTGACGGAGAAGCCGTGCGCTCCGTACTGCACGGTGAGTTGCGTCCATTACGTTTCCTACTTCGATTTCTGGCGCGGCAAGCAGACGCTCAAGTCGGAAATGCCTCCGGAAACCGGCCAGCCGCTGGTGAAGATCCAGGGCGCCTCAGAGTAGCCCTATAGGCACAAGCCTTAGAAACAGCTAGGGTTTTATCGTTCGGAACGCTCCGGCCCGGTTCTGCATCGCTGGTATATGAACACAAGATGGAAAGCTGCATCCATTGTGGCCGTGGTGTCGCTGTCGCTCGTCGCGTGCAGCAAGACGGCCGACAAGGCTTCCGATGGCAAGAACGTTCCGGACGCGCCCGCGAACGCGGACTCTGCCGCGCCAGTGAAGGCGCAACCGGTGGTGATCGCCGAAGGGACGCCCATCAAGATCAGAACCGAGAGCATGCTCTCGACCAAGAGCGCCAAGACTGGTGAATCATTCACCGCAACTCTGGCGGAACCCCTTGTGATCGACGGCAAATCCATCGCGCCGCGGGGAGCCCGCGTCGAAGGCCGCATCGTCAACTCGGATCCGGGCGGCCGCGTCAAGGGAGTCGCGACCATTTCCGTACGCCTGACACGCATTCGCGTGGGCGGCCGCGAGGTGGACGTCAACACCAGTGTGGTGGCGCGCAAGGCGCACGCAACCAAGCGCAGAGACGCAGAAAAGATCGGGATCGGCGCCGGCATCGGCGCGGCGATCGGCGCGATCGCGGGCGGAGGACAGGGCGCGGCGATCGGGGCGGCCAGCGGCGGAGCGGCGGGAACGGGTCTGGTCCTGGCGACGCACGGCGAGCCGGCGGAGATTCCCTCTGAGTCGGTACTGACGTTCAAGCTGACGGCGCCGGTGACGGTGGAACCGAGCTAACGCAGGTTACTCGAGCCGCAGCGCGCTCATCGGATCGATCCGCGAGGCGCGGCGCGCAGGCAGGTAAGCCGCCAGAAGGGCAGCCACGGTCAACACGGCTGCTGCACCTCCGATCGTTGCTGGATCGGTCGATCGCAACCCGAAGAGCATCGACTCCACCCAACGGGACGCAACCCACGCCGTTGGCACACCCAGCACGATTCCGGCCATGACTACCCGGATCGCGCCGGCAACAATCAAGCCGATCACGCCTCGCCGCCGGGCGCCATACGGATTCCCATTTCTCTGGTGCGGCGCGCGGCGCTGTACGCGAGTAGCCCGTATAATCCAACGCACGCCAGCAGGAGCGCGAGCGCTCCGAAACCACCTGCGAGCGTCGCCATCATCCGCTCCTGGACCATGGTGGCGTCCACTTGCGCGGAAAGCCCGCGAAACTTCCACGGCCGTGTTCGGCAGCTTCTTCTGAAGCATGTCCCATATCGCCGCAGCCACTTCCGCCAGCGAGCCCGCCGCCCGAGTTTCTAACGTCGAAACCGGCCTGGAGAATTTAGAGCGAATCGCCCGTTACAAGCTCGGCGTAAGGCACGTACACAGCCGGGTAGGCCCCCTGCGCAAACTGCTGTTGCTCACGTTCTTTGCGACTCCGACGATCTCCAGGTCCGTGGGCGCGTTCCCGCCGATCGATGCCGTCAGATGTAGAATGTCAGCTCTTGTTTCGGCCTAGAACGCTATGGATCTCCGTATCGGGTTCTTCTAAGAACCATAGAATGGCGGGGCTTACGGAGCCAAGCGCTCTTTATCTCAAAAGGATACGCGCTATCCTTGGATTGGAAGATGGCGTGCAGCCATTTGCCCGGAGCAGTGTGGCTTTAGGGGCCTATGCGGGAACTGCGACAGCAACTCACGAACGCTCTGCTGATGATTCTCACCGTGGCGGCGGTGGTCGCGGCGGCGATCAATTTTCAGCAACAGTCGAAATTCCACATGCCCGATGACGGGGCCACCTGGGTAGACCAAAGCGTTTCGGGCGAAATGATGCCGGTAGCGACCTACATCGCGCCGGGCAGTCCCGCGGAGAAAGCCGGAATCCACGAAGGCGACGTTCTGGTTTCGATCGACGGGGTCCGCGTTGCCCGGGCGGAGGAAGCCGGGCAAGTCCTGATGCGGCTCGGAACCTGGCACAAAGCTGATTACCGGGTTCTGCACAACGGCACCGAAGTTCCGGCTCCCGTAATTGTCGGCGAGGTTGTACGCGACTCGACCCTCTATTATCAGTACGCCGTGGGCGTGATCTACCTGGGAATCGGGTTGTTCGTCTACTTCCGCCGCGGCAGCGCGCCGCGGGCCCTGCACTTCTTCCTGCTGTGCGTGTCATCGTTCGTGCTTTCGACGTTCCACTACACCGGAAAGCTGAACAACTTCGACAAGACCATTTATCTCGGCAACGTGGTGGCCTGGTTCCTGGCGCCGACGCTGTTCCTGCACTTCTGCTTCTCGTTCCCGGACCAGCAGAGTTGGATCCGGCGGCGGGGGGCGGCGCTCCTGGTATATGTCCCCGGCCTGGGGCTGCTGGCGGTTCAGGCGGGATTCATCTTCGGCTGGCTGCGGACGGCGGCTCCCTTGATCGAAATGCGCTGGCTGCTGGACCGGCTGTGGCTCGGGTTCCTGTGCGCGATGTACCTGGCAGGCGGGGCCGTGCTGGCGTTCCAGATGCGCCGGGCGTCGGATCCGATCGTGCGAAGACAGCTCACCTGGCTTCGCAATGGCGCGCTGTTCGGAATCATTCCGTTCGCGCTGATTTACGCGGTGCCTTACATGTTCGGTGTCGCTCCGAACCAGGCGATGAATCTGGCGGTGTTGTCGCTGCCGCTGATTCCGTTGACGTGGGCTTATGCGATCCTGCGCTACCGGCTGATGGACGTCGACGTGATCTTCCAGCAAGGCTACGCCTACACGCTGGCCACCTTCTGCGTGCTGGCGATTTTCTACGGCATGATTTTTTCGGTCAGCGGAGCCGGCGAGCTGAACGGAGCGGCGATGGTGGCGATGATTCTGATCGCCGCGTTTGTTTTCCAGCCGATTCGCAAATGGGTGCAGGAGCAGCTCGACCGCTACTTCTACAAAGACCGCTACGACTATCGGCGCACGCTGATCGAGTTCGCGCGCGAGCTGGGATCGCCGACCGACCTGCACGCGATGCTCGAAAGCGTGGCGGACCGGCTGATCCGGACCTTGGGCATCCGTCACGTCGCGTTCTTCATCTGGGATGAAGCAGAGGGGAACTTCCACCTTGAACTTGCCAGCAATCGTCGTGGCCCGCAGACGGATCACGTTCCTTACGGTCTGGATCTGAGCTTCCTGAGCGCGAATCCGAAAAAGCCGTATCTGTTTTTCGAGCGCACGCGCAACCTGCTGGATGTGGTTTCCCACGAATGGCCGGTGGCGGTACGCCGATCGATCGCGGAACTGGAGCTGACCTACTATCTGCCGTGCTCGGCGCGCGGGCGCACGATCGCTTACCTGGGCGTGAGCCGCACAGAATCGCACGATTTTCTATCGAGCGAAGATGTAGAGCTGCTGATGACGCTATCGGGTTATGTCGGGATCGCGATCGACAACGCGAAGCTGTATCAATCCTTGCAGCGCAAGGCGGATGAGTACGAGCGGCTGAAGGAGTTCTCGGAAAATATCGTTGAATCGATCCACGTCGGCATTCTGGCCGCGGATCTGGAGGACCGCGTCGAAAGCTGGAATTCACAAGTCGAGAGACTGACCGGCATCCTGCGCCAGGATGCGCTCGGACGCAAGCTGAGGGATCTGCTGCCGCAAGACCTTTGCGATCAGCTCGAAACGTCGCGCGCCGATTTCGGCGTGCGGAACATCTATCAGTACTTGCTGCGGGAAAAGGAAGCCACGCTGAACATCGCGGTAGCGCCGTTGATTTCGAAGGAAGGCGAGCGCATCGGCCGCCTGATCATTTTCGACGACGTCACGGACCGCGCGGAGCTGGAACGGAAACTCATCCAGGCCGACAAACTCAGCTCCATCGGATTGCTGGCGGCCGGCGTCGCGCACGAGGTCAATACGCCGCTGGCGGTGATTTCGACGTACGCGCAGATGCTGGCCAAGCAAATTTCGGGCGACGAGCAGAAAGCCCCGCTGCTTGAAAAAATCGCGCGGCAGACGTTCCGGGCGAGCGAGATCGTCAATTCGCTGCTGAATTTCTCC
>JBAIXM010000013.1:0-19446 GCA_037916615.1 Bryobacterales bacterium | reverse complement strand
AGGATCACCAGGGAATCCGGCGGCAGGGCGCGACGAATCGTTTCGGACCGGTCGCGGCAAAGGAAGATTTCGACAGTGGTGTTTTCCACTGCAATGGACTCCAACTGGCGCTCCGTGAATTCGACGGAAACTGCGGGCGAACTGAGGGGCAACGGATAAGGAACCACCTGGGTTGCAATTAATGTGATCCGTGCGCCGAGGTCGCGCGCCATGTCTCGCGCTGCCCGGAGCGCTGCTGCGGTCTTCGCCAGATCGGTGAAAATGACCTTGACGTCGAGCCTGCGATCCCCGCCGGTGGTTGGCGGGTCCTCGGGAAGCGCGCTTCGAGACCGGACTCGGACGGATTGCGGAATCATCCAGTCCCAGACTAAAGGCCGCCGCCTTAAAGGCACGTCAAAATTTTCACGATGCGTATCAAGAAAGTGTTAAGAAAATGGTCCCGGCATGGGTTGGCTATCATGTCTGCATGCGTTTGTGCCGGTTTGGGGACTCGCGGCTGGGGCTGGTGGAAGGATTGAAGGTCCGGGACGTAACGGCGGCTTTGGACGCGCTGCCGGCCTATCGGTATCCGCTACCTACGTACGATCCGCTGATCGCGAATCTGGAAGCAGTCAGGGCGCGAATTCGCGAGATCGCCGGTGACTCGCCGGCCGTGCCGGTGGAGAGCCTGAGGCTTCTGAGTCCCGTGGCGAATCCGGGCAAGATTATCGCCGCGCCGGTCAATTACGCCAAGCATCTGAGCGAGGTCGCCGGCGATTCGCAGTTGAATGCCGGAAATCCCGGTCACACGGTCACGATTCAGAAGGCCGGACTGTTTTTGAAGGCCAACAGCTCGCTGGTGGGACCTGGAGAAGGCATCGGGCTTTGGCATCTGGAGCGCCGCAACGATCACGAGATCGAGCTCGCGGTCGTAATCGGGAAGCGCGCCAATAACGTCGGCCGCAAGGACGCTTTGACGTATGTCGCCGGGTACTGCATCGGCCTGGATATTTCGATCCGTGGCCAGGAGGATCGCAGCTTTCGCAAATCGCCGGACAGCTACACAGTGATGGGACCGTGGCTGGTGACGCCTGACGAGATTCCGGATCCCGGGCAACTGGATTTATCGCTTGCCGTGAACGGAGGAATCCGGCAGAGCTCGAACACGAGGTGCATGACGCTCGGCGTGCCGGAACTGATCGAGATGGCGTCATCATTTTACACGCTGTTTCCTGGCGACATCATCAGTACGGGGACTCCGGAGGGCGTAAGCCCGATCGTTCCGGGGGATGTGATCGTCGCGACGATTGAGAAGATCGGCAGCATGGAAGTGAAGGTTCGCGCGGCGCAAGCGGCTTCGGCCGAGACGAGCGCGTAGAAACGACACGCATGGAAACCGGCGCGTTTTTCGCCAAACCGGAAATTTCAGCGGAACGGCGCGAGTTCTATCAACGGCTGGCGCAGAGGCACGCGGCGCCGTTGTGGGAGGTCTTGAGTGATTTAATTCCTTCGCAACCTCGCCCGGCGGCGAGCCCCGCGCTGTGGCGCTATGAGGAAATGCGATCGCTGCTGCTCGAAGCGAGCAGCCTGATCACCGCCAAGGAAGCCGAGCGGCGCGTGCTGATTCTGGAGAATCCTTCGATGCCGGGAACTTCCCTGATCACGCAGAGCCTGTATGCGGGTCTGCAACTGGTCGCGCCCGGTGAAACTACGCCTACGCACCGGCACGTGACGTCCGCTTTGCGGTTCGTCATCGAGAGCGACGGCGGCTATACGGCCGTCGACGGCGAGAGGACCACGATGCATCCCGGCGATTTCGTCATCACGCCATCGTGGACGTACCACGACCACGGAAATCCGGGCGATCAGCCGGTGATTTGGCTGGATGGCCTGGACCTGCCGATCGTGAATCTGCTGGGAACGAGCTTCGCCGAGCCGTATCCGGAGGGCCTGCAGGCGATGACCCGGCCGGAAGGCGACGCGCAGGCTCGTTATAGCGAGAATCTCTTGCCACTCGACTTTCAGTCGCTCAGGCTGACGACGCCAGTGTTCAACTATTCCTACGCGCGCAGCCGGGAAGCGCTGGATCGGCTGCATCGTAATGGTCCGGTGGACGAGTGTCATGGGATCAAGATGCAGTATGCGAATCCGGCCAGCGGAGGCCCTCCCATGCCGACAATCGGCGCCTACCTGCAACTGCTGCCGCCGGGATTTCGAGGCGCGACACACCGTTCAACGGATGCGGCCATTTATTGCGTCGCGGAAGGCTCAGGCCGAAGCCGGATCGGTAGCCGGGAATTCGACTGGCAAAAGAACGACGTGTTCGTGGTGCCATCCTGGTGCCCGGTGTCGCACCAATCTCAGGGAGCGGCGGTGCTGTTCAGCTTCTCGGATCGTCCGGCGCAGAAGGCCCTGGGGCTGTGGAGAGAGAGTAGATGAGAATCAACGTCTCCGGCGTTATCGACGAAAGCCCGATCAGCGCATTGCAAATCAGCGCGTACGCGCTGTGCTTCGCGTGCCTGCTGATGGACGGCTTCGACGTGCAGTCGCTGGGCTACGTCGCGCCGGCCCTCAGCGCCGAACTGCACATTACGCGCGTGCAACTGGGGCCGGTGTTGAGCGCGGCGCCGCTGGGCGTGCTGATCGGATCGATTCTGTGCAGCATGATCGCGGATCGGATCGGGCGGCGTCCGGTACTGATCGGAACAACTTTGTTCTACGCTCTGCTCACATGGCTCACCGCGCGCGCAGGCTCGCTCGAAGAACTGCGCATCGTGCGTGTGATCGGGGGCATCGGGATGGGAGCGATCATGCCGAACGCCATGGCGCTGGTAGGCGAGTACAGCCCGCGGCGGCTGCGGGTGACGATGATGATGATCGTCTCGAACGGATTTACAGCAGGCGCGGCGCTGGGCGGATTTGTGGCGGCCTGGCTGCTGCCGCGGTTCGGTTGGCGATCGGTATTCTACTTCGGCGCGGCGGTTCCGCTGGTGATCGGGGTTGCGATGATCTTTTTGTTGCCGGAATCGCTCCAGTTTCTGGCGCTGCAAGGCAGAAAGATCGAGCGCCTCGGCCGATGGCTGAAGCGGATCCGCCCTTCGCTCGATATCCGCGGCGCCGAGTACGTCGTGCCCGACGAGCCCGAAAAACGCGGCGGAGTCACGTTCCTCCGGCTCCTGCATGATGGCCGCGCGGCGGGCACTCTCCTGCTGTGGACCATCAACTTCATGAACCTGCTGAACCTCTATTTCCTGCAAGGCTGGCTGACGACGGTGGTCACCGATGCCGGATATCCGCAGACGACGGCGGCTATTGTGGCTTCGATGGTTCAGGTAGGCGGGACAGTGGGCGCATTCACGCTGGGCTGGTTTGTGCATAAGTGGGGCTTCGTGCCCGTGCTGACCGCCTGCGGCGTGCTGGCGAGCGTCAACATCGCCGCGATCGGGCAGCCGTGGATCCCGCTGGCGATGCTGACCACGGTGGTGTTCGTCGCGGGCGTTTGCGTGACCGGCGGCCAGGCGGCGATCAACGCTCTGGCGGCGACGTACTATCCCACCGAACTGCGTTCCACCGGGATTGGCGCAGGATTGGGCGTGGGACGCCTCGGCGCGGTGATCGGTCCGACGGTGGCGAGTTTGCTGCTGGGGCAGGGATGGTCGGCGCGCGATTTGTTTCTGGCGGCGGCGGTGCCGCCTTTGATCGCGGCGGTGGCAATGATAGCGTGGCGGTTCCTGGTCTCAGCCAAGACGGCGGTGGGCGCCCAGAGCCACGTCGCTGCGCATTAACCTGTAACCGGCGGCGGGATGCGCAGTATTACCGGGCATGAGACTGCGCCTGGCTCTGCGCTCGCTCGCGAAGACTCCGCTGTTCACCATCACGGTGGTTTTGACGCTAGCCCTGGGAATCGGGGCGAACAGCGCCGTATTCTCTGCCATCGATGCCGTGCTGTTGCGGCCGCTTCCGTTTCCGGACGCCGACCGGTTGGTGCAGCTCGGCCAGATCAATCCAAAGGTGCCGCGGAATTCCTTTGTCGCGCCCGTGCGGCTGATGGATTGGGCCCGTCTGAATTCCACGTTTGAGGCCATCAGCGGCTTTTACAACGAGGACACGTCCGAGCTCTCCGGCGAGTTGCCCGAAAAAGTGAAGCGCGCCCTGGTGGCTCCCCGTTTTCTTGAAACGCTGGGAGTTGCTCCGGAGCTTGGCCGCGATTTCCAGCCGGAAGAAGAACGTTTCGGGGGACCAAACGCCGCTCTCATCAGCGACCGGTTCTGGAGACGCCGGTTCAACGCCGATCCGGCCGTTCTGCAAAAAAGACTGCGGCTCGGGCAGTATTCCTACGCGATCATCGGCGTGATGCCGCCTTCGTTCCTTTTCCCGGATCGCGACGTAGACCTATGGTTCCCCAATCCGATGGATGCGCCGTACGCGCAGGGAAGGGACTACACCTGGTTTCACGTCATCGGGCGTCTCAACCCGGAGGTGACCCTGGCGCAAGCCGGCGCGAACATGGCCGCGGTACAGACCAGCCTGGGGGAGCAATTCCCGCAAACGGATCGCGACCTGAGCGTGGGAATCCAGCCCCTCAAGGAAATCGCCGTGGGCGGGGTGCGCAGATCGCTCTGGGTGTTGTTCGGATCGGTGTCTTTGCTCCTTTTGACCGCGTGCACGAATATCGCCGGGCTGCTGCTATCGCGCGCGGCGCAGCGGAACCAGGAAATTTCGATTCGATATTCGCTGGGAGCCACGCGGGCTTCGGTGATGGCGCAGTTGCTAACGGAAGCGTTCGTCTTGGCGCTGGCCGGAGCGATTCTCGGATTAACGCTTGCAGCAGGAGCCTCGCGTGTCTTTCGCGCGCTCGCGAAAAGCCTCCCGCGCCTGGAGGAGATTGGGCTGGACTGGCGGATTGTGCTGTATACACTGGCTTCCGCGCTCGCCGTCACGCTGCTGTGCGGGCTGATCCCCGCGATTCGCGCCACACGCCGGAGTCTCGCTTCCTCGCTGGCTCACAGCAGCCGCTCCGTAGTATCTGGGCGCAACCGGATTCAATGGCTGCTGACGGGCGTTCAAGCTGCGCTGGCGGTTACCTTGCTGGCGGGCGCTGGACTCCTGCTGCGCAGTTTTCAGGAGATCGGGCGCGTCTCCCCGGGCTTCGAACCCAGCCGCGTCCTGACGCTCCACATCGCCACGTACTGGGGTGAAACCGGGGACTGGCCGGCTCTTCAGAAATGGACCGACCGGGTCCTGGATCTCTTGAACTCAGTGCCGGGCGTGGAATCCGCGGCGACATCGATCACCTTGCCGGGTGTACCCAACGGATACGAAGTTGAGTTGAACGTCTCCGAAGGCCGCGCTCAAACGGATTCCAAGATTCTTGCGGACAGCCTGTTTGTATCCAGCGGCTACTTCGCCACGATGCAGATTCCGGTGCTTCAAGGCGAGGTGTGCCGCGATCGAGGGACTCCCCAGGCTGTGGTCAACCGCAGCTTTGCGAACACGTACTTCACCGGATCGGCGGCGATCGGACACCATCTGGTCGCGAACAGTCCGCGAGCGATACCGGCGGAAATCACGGGTGTCGTGGCCGATGCCCGCGAACGCGGTCTGAACAAGACGCCCGGCCCCGTGGTCTACTTTTGCGGAGGTACCGCGCAGCCCGGCACGTTTTTCCTGATCCGCACGCGCGGCAAGCCCGAGTCGATGGGGGAAACGCTGCGCCGGAAGATTCACGAAATCGAGCCGGGGCGCGCGGTATTCGATATCACGCCGCTTGAGGAACATTTGAGCGAGGCGTACTCGGAAAATCGGCTTCGCACGGTGTTGTTATCCTTCTTCGCGATCACGGCGGTTGCGCTGGCGACTCTCGGTCTGTACGGAACCCTCACGTACCTCGTGAACACCCGGCGCAGGGAGATCGGCTTGCGCCTTGCGTTGGGCGCTTTGCGCGGGCAGATCGTGAGGCGTTTCCTCGCTCGGGGAATGGCAGTCGCGGGGCTGTCCGCTTTGGCCGGTCTGGGGCTGTCGTTTGCGCTCACCCGGCTCCTGAGCGGAATGCTTTACGGCGTTTCAGCCACGGATCCATTCACCTTGACGATGGTCCTGTTCAGCATGCTCGCAGTGGCGGGGCTAGCTTGCCTGGTGCCCGCAATTCGGGCGGCGCGCCTGGATCCGATGCAGGTGCTTCGCGACGAGTAGCTAATAGAGCGAACGCAGGATGCTGCTGTCGTACGGACGCAACTCATCGATGGCGCCCCGTTTGACCTTCGCCGCCCAGTCGGGATTCGCGAGCAGCGCGCGGCCTACCGCCACGAGATCGAACTCGCCGCGTTCCAGGCGGTCGGGCAGTTCGTCAAGGCCTGTGACAGACACAGGTTCGGCCGAGCCCCGCGAGCTCAGCAGATCGGTTCCCAGCGTTACCGATCCAACGGTGATCGTGGGCTTGCCTGTGAGCTTTTTCGTCCATCCCGCCAGGTTAAGAGGGCTGCCTTCGAATTCCGGCTCCCAGAACCGGCGGCTCGAGCAATGGAAGATATCGACGCCGGCGTCAACCAGCGGCCGCAGGAACAAATCGAGTTCATGAGGAGTCGACGCTAGCTTTGCATTGTAGTCCGCGATCTTCCACTGAGAGAAACGCAGGCCAATCGGAAACTCGGGCCCCACGCGCCTCCGAACTTCCTGAATCGCCTCCACTGCGAACCGCGTGCGCGCGGCGAGATCGCCGCCATATCGGTCTGTGCGGCGATTGGTCTTGCCCCAGAAGAATTGATCGATGAGATACCCGTGCGCGCCGTGCAGCTCCACTCCGTCGAAGCCGGCCTGTTGCGCCGAATGCGCCGCTTGCGCGTAGGCCGAAACGGCCAGATCGATTTCGGCCTGAGTCATCGGATGCTCGCCGGAAGGCCCCACGGGCCGCGCGCCATTCGCAGGCGGAGGACCGCTGGAGACCTGGAGTCCCAGATGCCAGATCTGCGAAAAAATGTGGCCCCCCGCTGCGTGCACGGCCTCTGCGACGTGACGCCAGCCGTCGAGCGCGGCACCGCCGTACAGGTGGGGTACCTTGGGATCGAAACCGGCCGCTGGATCCGGAGGATAGGTTCCTTCAGTGATGATGAGTCCGACTCCGCCTTCCGCGCGACGCTGGTAGTAGGCGGCCACGTCCTCGCCGGGAATCCCGCCGGGAGAGAAAGATCGCGTCATGGGAGCCATGACGATGCGGTTGGCCAGAGTCAGTCCCTTCAAGAGAAACGGCTGGAACAGGAGTGCCATGTCGCGGCTCATTGCGGCATCTGCGCTCCGTCGCCGATTACGGTATTCCATGTGCGGACGCGCCAGCTCCTGACCAGCCCGTTGCGCACGTACGGATCGGCTTGCGCGAAGGCCTCGGCCGGTTCAGCGGAGCCGCGGAAAACCAGCACGGCTCCATCGGGTGGATCGGCCAGCGCGCCGGCCATGACCAGCTCGCCGCGATCGTGCGCATTTTGGATGAGCGAAAGATGCTCAGCTCGATAAGGAGCGCGCCGGGTCACGTAATCGTCTACAACGTCGTAGAAGAGAAGAAAATGCATGACAAGGTCAAGGATATCCGGTTCAATTGAGATTCCGCTGGAATACGCTGTACGGGAACGCCTGCGGCCGGCCCCAGGGGAGGTATAGACGGATTGCCAGTGATCGCGCCGGCTTCTGGTTTCAATTTCTGGAAGCAGGTTTCCAGCTATTGGAGCTTTGCGCAAGTCAGAAAAACTTGCATCCAAGGCTTGACGCCCTCGCGCTACGGGTATATTCTGGCTGGGCTTCGTGGGCGCCGGCTATCGCAACGTCTATACGGCTTCTTAACTCCTCATCCAGTTGGAGGTGGCCGATGCGCACGCTTTTGGTTGCAGTCGCGGTTGGTTTAGTCGCGTTCACGTCGTTCGCTCAGAGCGACCGGGGAACTATTACCGGAACAGTTGCCGATCCGGCCGGAGCCGTGGTGGCGGCGGCGCCAATAGAGATTCGGAATGTCGAGACGGGCGTCGTCAGCCGGACCGAGAGTTCGGCCACTGGAAACTACACGCTGCCTCAATTACCTGCGGGGCAGTACGAGCTCTCTGTCACGGTTTCCGGCTTTAAGAAGTACGTGCGCCAAAGCCTCACTGTCGGCGTGGCGCAGACCTTCCGGGTCGATATCGTTCTTGAGGTTGGTTCCAACACCGAATCGGTTACAGTCACCGAAGCCGCACCGCTGCTCAAAACCGAGAGCGGCGAGCTGAGCCATACGGTCGAAACCAACACACTGAACAATCTGCCGGTGCTGTCGATTGGCGCGGCCGCAAGCGCTTCCGGCATTCGCAACCCGTACGCGGTGGTGCAGTTACTCCCAGGCTCAAATTATGCGACCGATACTTCCATCCGCATCAATGGCAATCCAACGAATTCGCAGGCGATGCGGATCGACGGTCAGGATGCGACCAACGGCTGGTACTCGACTCAATCTCAGACCCAGGCGAGCGTGGAGGCGATCCAGGAATTCGCCATTCAGACGAGCAACTACTCTGCCGAGTTCGGCCTGGCGGGCGGCGGAGTCTTCAACCTGACCATGAAATCCGGCACGAACCAGCTCCATGGCAGCGCTTACGAATACTTCGTCAATGAATTTCTCAATGCGGGCCAGCCGTTTACCGATGATAAGAACGGCCATCTGCTGCGGCCCCCGCAGCGGCGGAACGACTTCGGGTTCACGGTTGGAGGACCGGTAGTGCTCCCAAAGCTTTTGGATGGACGCAACAAGGCGTTTTTCTTTTTCGCCTTCGAGCAATACCGCGAGACGACGGTCAACAACGCGTCCACCACGACGTTACCTACGTTGGCCTATCGCCAGGGGGATTTTGGCGCGGCCCGCACCAATCGTCCGGTTACGACCGACGGCCTGGGAAGACAAGTGTTCGAGAACATCGTTTACGACCCCACTACGGACCGCGTGGGCCCGGATGGCCTGCGTTACCGCGACCCGTATCCGAACAATGTAGTGCCTCTGAAGGACATGGACTCTGTCGCCAAGAACGTCCAGAACCTGATTCCGCTTCCGACCAGTTCCGGCCTGGTCAACAATTACACGCGCACGTTTGTCAATCCCAGACACACGATCATCCCGTCCATCAAAGGCGACTACCAGCTCAGCTCGACTTCCAAGCTCTCGGGGTTCTGGTCCGGGAACTGGCAGGACAATCCGAACGTCAACATCCTGCCGGATCCGATTCGCGGCGGATTGCCGAGTCTGATTACCTCGAACACCGTGCGTGTGAACTTCGATCAGACGCTGACGCCGTCCCTGCTGCTGCACGTTGGCTCGGGACTCCTGGGAATGCACAACCGGCAGCCGCACAACCGGTACGATCCCGTGGCGTTGATCGGACTCCGCGGGACCAATAACAATCTCTTTCCAGTATTCGGAGGGATGAGCAATGCGCAGGGAGGCATGTCGGCGGGCATGGGCCCGGGGCAGGACATCAACGTGTACTACTACAAACCGACGGGCAATGTCAGCCTGACCTGGGTCCGCAATAATCACACGTATAAGTTCGGCGGAGAGGTGATGGTGAACGGCTACCTGAATCGCAATGGCACGTATGCGAACGGGTACCTGACGTTTTCGAACATCGAAACCGGACTTCCGGCCCTGAATGGGCAAAATCTCGCGGTGCAGCCCGGATTCAATTACGCGAGTTTCTTCCTGGGCGCGGTCGACAATGGACAGACCGCAGTCCGCTCCGTTACGCATATGGGATCGCAAACCCTGTCCGGATTTGCCCAGGACACCTGGAAGATCACTCGCAAACTCACATTGGATTATGGTCTGCGTTACGACTTCGCGACTTACTTGAGAGATGGGAACGGCTACTACGGAGTGTTCGGGCCGGGCAAAGTGAATCCCGCGGCGGGCGGACGCCTTGGGGCGGTCGTGTACGACGGCTACGGCGGCGGGCGCTGCGATTGTGCGCTGGCGCACAACTATCCGTATGCGTGGGGCCCGCGTCTGGGGGTCGCGTATCAAATTACTTCGAAGACGGTGCTGCGCGCCGGATTGGGAATTTCCTATAACAAGTCCGACGACAACAACTTCGGTTTCTCCTCCGGATCGCAGTTCCTGTACAACTCGCCGTCCTACGGAGACCCGGCTTATTACATGCGGGATGGCTTGCCGTATAAGATCTCCTTCCCGAATTTCGATCCTGGCCAATATCCGCTTCCGGGCACCACCGCATCGATTCCGCAGTTGATGGACCGCCACGCCGGCCGGCCCGCGCGGCAAGTCCAATGGAGTTTCGGGATTCAGCGGGAGGTGGTGCGCAACTTGCTCGCCGAGGTGGAGTATGTTGGAAACCTCGGAGTGTGGTGGAACGCCTCCGATCTCAACGCGATCAATTCGCTCCAGCCGTCCGATCTGGCGCACTATGGACTATCGGCCACGGTGTCGGACGACCGCAAGCTGCTGGCTGCGCCGTTGTTCTCTTCCATAGCCGCCCAGCGTGGATTCGCGGCACTGCCCTATCCGGGGTATCCGATCGGCTCTACTGTGGCCCAAGCTCTGCGGCCATATCCGCAATTCCAGGCGCTCTCCAACAATCACTGGGTGCCGATCGGGAACACTTGGTACAACTCGCTGCAATCGAAACTGACCAAGCGGTTCTCTCACGGTCTGGAGTTCAGCTCGGCCTTCACCTGGCAGAAATCGCTGACGCGCGGCGTCGAAGATAAGTTCGGCCGCGGCGGCGGCGTGTATGTGAACGATCCCTTCAACCGCGTAAATCAGAAGGCCATCTCGGTGTACGATCAGCCGTTTCAGTTTGTGTTCTCCGGCAGCTACACGACCCCGGGGCTGCACCGCGATGGGGCCGCCTGGAAAGCGGCTTCCTGGATCGTGCGCGACTGGCAACTCGGGACCCTGCTGCGCTACGCCAGCGGCATGCCGATTCTGGTTCCACAGGCCACCACCAGCCTCGCTACCTACCTGTTTCAAGGCACCGTGATGAATCGTGTGCCGGGCGAGCCCCTGTTCACGCAGGACCTGAACTGCCACTGCTTCGATCCCAATACGACCTTCGTCCTGAATCCGAAAGCATGGGTGAATCCGCCGCAAGGGCTGTACGGAATCTCGGCTGCCTACTACGGCGACTATCGCGACCGGCGGCGTCCGGCCGAAAGCATCAGCATGGGCCGCAGCTTCCGGATCCGAGAAAAAGCGAGTTTCCAGATCCGGGGGGAGTTCACGAACATGTTCAACCGCACGTTCCTGAACAGTGCGACTTCGACCAACGCGCTTGCGACACAAACCCGCAAGAATTCGAGCGATCCGAACAGCCAGACCACAGCGGGGTTCGGCTACATCAACAACGCGAACACGACCGGCCAGAGGCAGGGACAGATGATCGCGCGATTGCAGTTCTGAAGCGCAGGAAAATCGATGTGGCGGGTTGTCCCCCTTGACAACCAGATCCCCGGGAAGTAAGTTAAGTCCGTAGCTTTGAACGTGTTGGGGCTTTATCCCAAATTCCAGTTGGAGACGATCATGATCCTTTCTCGAAAGCTCAAGTTCAGTGTGCTGGTGGCCGGTTTTGGACTGCTGGCCGGCACCGTTCCCGCGCTCGCTCACCATTCTTTCGCTGCCGAATACGACGCCAACAAGCCGATCAAGATCAGCGGGACCGTCACCAAAATGGAGTGGATGAATCCGCACGCCCGCTTCTATGTGGATGTGAAGGGACCCGACGGCAAAGTGACAAACTGGAATTTCGAGCTGGGCGCGATCCCCGTGCTGCTGAAGCAGGGCTGGCGGAAAGACTCGCTGAAGCAGGGCGATCAGGTGACGGTCGAAGGTTCGATGGCGAAGGACGGATCGAATTCGGGCAACGCGCGCAGCGTCATGCTTCCGGATGGCCGGCGCGTGTTTGCAGGATCCTCGGGCGGCAACGGCCCCGCGAATCAGTAACCAAATTCCGGCACGGGGGACTCCAGGTGCGTAAGCAAGCCGCTATTTTCATCTTCACTGCCGCTGCAGCCGCCACTCTGACTCTGGCGTTGGCGCAGGATAAGGGCGCGCCGCCCGCAGGGGCGCCTCCCGCCAAGGGCAAAGGATTCGGGCGCGCGGCTAAGAAGGGTCCTGCGGGACCGCTGCCGCGGCTCTCCGACGGCCATCCCGACATCACCGGCATCTGGAACGGATTCGGCGGCAGCGGCAACGACGCGCCGAACATGAAGCCGTGGGCGGCCAAGATCGTCGCGCAGCATCGCGCCAACGGCGGCGCGGAAGATTTCGAAGCTCGCTGCCTGCCGGGCGGTCCGCCGCGAGCCGCGCCCTATCACACAGCGTTCTTCGCCACGCCCAAGCTAGTGGTCATGCTGTTTGAAGGCAACACCCACATGTATCGCCAATTCTTTGTGGATGGCAGCAACCATCCCAAGGACCTGAAGCCTACGTTCTACGGCGATTCGCGCGCGCACTGGGAAGGCGACACGCTGGTGGTCGATACTGTCAGCTTTTTCGAAAAATCCTGGTACGATTTCGCCGGCACTCCGCACACCAAGGACATGCACCTGATCGAGACGTTCCACCGCATCGACTACGGCAACATGGAGATGAAGGTGACCATCGACGATCCGGGGGCTTTGGATGGACCGTGGGTGATTAATCGCACGACAACTCTCGAGCCGGATTTCGATATGACGGAATACGTGTGCAACGAAAACAATCAGGATCCGGATCATCTGCATAACATCACCAACACCAGCGAATCGGTGGTCGGCATCCAGAGCAAGCGCTTGAAAGACGGCGTGACTCCGCCACAAGGGAAGAAGGCTCCGGCTCCCCCGAGCGGGGCTACGCCGCGGACCCAGGACGGCAAAGTCGATTTATCGGGAGTTTGGGCGCCCCCGGCCAACCTCAACCTTCCCGGCGATCCATCGTACACGCCCGCCTACAAGAAGATCTACGACGAGCGCAAGGCCAACAAGGGCAAGGACGATCCCGAACGGTTCTGCCTGCCCAATGGCGCTGTGCGCATCAACGCTCTACCTTACAAGATCGTCCAGCGGCCCGAGATGATCGTGCTGATGTGGGAAGGCAACACGCACAGCTACCGCCGTTTCTGGATGGACGGGCGCAAGCCGAACCTGGACGTCGAGCCCGAGAGCTGGACGGGCCTCGCTAACGGCCGCTGGGAAGGCGACACACTGGTGGTCGATACGGTCGGCTTCAACGACAAGACGTGGCTGGATGCGACCGGCAAGCCGCACAGCGACGCCATGAAGCTGACTGAGCGCTACAAGCGTCCCGATCTGGGCCATCTGAATGTCGAACTGACCATCGACGATGCGAAGGCGTTCACCAAGCCGTACACGTTCACGCGCACGTTCACGCTCGCCCCGGGCTGGGAGCTGCAGGAGTACGTCTGCCAGGCGATTCTCGACGGCGTGTACTAGGGAGGGGCGGACTTTAGTCCGCGCAGGGCTTTCAGCCCCGCTTGGTCAACCGCGGCGTGTACTGACCGGTGCTCAATGTGGCGCGCCCTCCGGTGCCGGACAGCGCTTCTGCTATGCGCTCGTCAATAATGCGACGCTGCCCGGGAGTGTATTCATCCGCGGCTGAGGGGAACTCGGGAACAATGTTGATGATGCCGCCCGAAACCTTGAACTCCAAACGGTCGCCCACTTTGATACCAGCCCGGCGCCTGAGCGCGTCAGGTACTGCGATAGGCGTGTTCTTTTTTACGACAGTGGTCATGTTGCTATTGCATTTGAAGCATACCAAATCGACCGAAATGGAACCGAGTGTCACGCCTCAATAGCAGCGCCGCCCGGGAACGCCTCAACCGGAAGTGGCGGCCTGTATTTAGCCCGAGAAACGGCACAAATCACTTCTTGACAACGTGCTGCAGGACCGCAGCAATCGGTTTTCCCGTCGCCCCCTGATATTCGCTTGGGTCGAGCCCCATCAGGTTTATCATTGTCGGCGCGATGTCGCGTTGCGCCACTTTCTCGTCTGATCTGACGCCGGCGGGGGTGTCCGGACCGGCGATCGCGAGCCAAATGCGGTCGGCGCCCGCTATGGCCCGGCCGTGATCGAACCAATCGTCTACGGTAGCGCCGCGGCCATGATCCGTGGTGACAAGAACAGTCGTGTGCCCGCGATATTCGTCGAGACTGTCGATCGTATTCATCAGCCGTTCGAGAAAGCCGTCGAATTCGGCGATTGCGTCCAGCACGCGATCGTACCGATGTTCGTGCGCCCAGTCGTCGGTTTCGTCGAAAGAGATGAACAGAACGCGGGGCTTCTTCACCGCCATATACTCAAGCGCCATCGAACCGGTGAGGTAGTCATGGCGCGCCTCCGCCCAGGGCGTCAGCAGATGGAACTGAAGCCGGCTCAGTTCGATCATGCGGGCCGAAGCGCCTGAGTCCTCAATCGACTGATAGCCCGCATTGACGAAGATGCTTCCCGGGTCGTGTGCAACGATCCCCTGAAATGTCTGCCAGCTCGCAAAAGCCGCTACCTGGCTCTTCTCCAGCGCAAGCTTTTTCGTTAGAAACTCGAGAACTGTTTCATTCGGATTCGGTATCGGAAGATTGTTGTGGATCAAACGATCCTCAGCGCGGCCGGTGAGTATCTCGGAATAACCCGGATAGGAGAGCCGGTACCCGTTCGTCACTCTGACATCACGAAAAACAGTGCCGCGCGGAGCCAGTTTGGTCCAGAAGAACGGCATGAGCGCCTCTCTGCGTTTTGCATCTCCGGGCACGTCGTATTTTTTCAGGCGGTCGCCGGGGTGATCCATTCCCGCCGTCCGTTCGTGCGCAAGCAGCGGATCGAGGCCCTGGAAAACCTCCTGCCAGCGCAGGCCGTCGGCTGTCACCAGGATCAGATTTCGCGTTGCGGAACGGTCCTGAGCGACCAGAGTGACCGCCGGGAAAAGCGCCAGTAACAGATAAGCGCGCATAGTGGGATCGTACTACATCAAAGTTGGACATGACCTCGCAGATTTTGCTAAGCTCTTACGCTGACCGGGAAGTTTGAATATGAAATGGGCGTTGTTAGTGGTACTCGGAGGTACTCTGGCGCCGCTCGGAGCAGTTCCCGCTACTCGCGCGAAACTGCTGGCGAGCCTGCCCCTCCGCTTCGAAGAAAATCACGGCCAGGATTCCAGAAGAGCCGCAAAGTACGTGGCGCGTGGGCCAGGCTTTCTCCTCGGTCTCGCGCCTTCCGAAAACTGGCTCACGTGGGGCGCCGCCAGGATCCACACGAGGCTGATCGGCGCGAATCGGAACGCACGCATGCAGCCGGAGCAGAGACTCTCGGGGCTGGCGAACTATTTCCTCGGCGACCGATCGCACTGGCGCCAGGACGTCGCCGGTTACGCGCGGATCAAGCACACGGGCGTATATCCCGGCATTGATTTGGTCTTCCATGGCGAACAGGGGAGGCTGGAATACGACTTTCTGGTGGCGCCCAAGGCGAATCCCGCTCGCATACGTCTCGAGGTGACCGGACAGGACGATCTGAAAATCGACGAGAACGGAGATCTGGTCATTTCGACCAGCGCCGGCGAAGTTCGATGGAAACGTCCGGAGAGTTACCAGGAAGTGGACGGCAAGCGCATTTCGGTCACCGGAAAATTTGTGATCTCGAGCGGGCGGATTGTTAGTTTTGCTGTTGGAACATACGACAGTTCAAAGCGCCTGGTCATCGATCCCACGCTCAGCTATGCAACGTATCTCGGCGGCGGCGGGAATGATTTCGCGCGCGGTATCGGCGTGGACGGATCGGGTAACGTGTATGTGTCTGGCGGCACCACTTCGCCGAATTTACCTGTTCTTTCGGCTTTTCAATCTTCTTATCGCGGCGGGGGCGCCGATTTTATTGGCGGCGATGCCTACGTCGCGAAATTCAGTCCTTCCGGCACGCTGATCTACATCACCTACCTGGGTGGAGCGGCCGATGATGTCGCGATGGGCCTGGCCGTCGATTCCGCCGGCGACGCGTATATCACAGGGTTTACCGTTTCATTCGATTTCCCGGTCGCGGGGACTCCGTTTCAATCGCATTTCGGCGGCTCCGGAGGATTGTCGTTTACCGTTTTCGGCGATGCCTTCGTCGCTAAACTCAGTCCGGCCGGCAACCAGCTCCTCTACTCCACATATCTGGGCGGTTCTCAGGACGATATCGGCACGGCAATTGCGATTGACGTTTCGGGAAACGCGTATGTCACCGGCTCGACGATCTCCCGCAATTTCCCTGTCACGAGCGGCGCGTATCAGACTACGCTTCGCGGCGGGAATCTGAACCGCCTCGAGCCGTGTTGCGGAGGTCCGTTTATCAACGCCGGGGATGCGTTCGTCGTGAAGCTCGATCCGAGCGGCTCGAGCGTTCCTTACGCCACTCTGATCGGCGGTTCGAGTGACGAATTGGCCTGGGCGATCGCGCTGGATGGGGCGGGGAATGTATACATCAGTGGCTTTACGCTCTCATCCAACTTCCCGACGACCGCAGGCGCGTATCAACGCACGTTCGGCGGAGTGGATCCGCAAACGTACTACTTCGTCACAGGCGACGGATTCATCGCCAAATTCGATCCGACGTTAACCAACGTCATCTACTCTACCTATTTCGGCGGCCAGGGTGACGAGTTTATTACCGGAATCGCTGTCGATTCCGCCGGCGATGTCTATTTCACCGGCTATAGCAGCACGATGAATCTGCCCACCGCGCCGGGCGCTCCGCAATCGGCCTATGCAGGTTACGTCTTGCTTCCGTTCTTGATCGAATACCTCTCCGGCGATGCGATTGTCGGCAAATTGAATCCGTCCGGATCGACCTTGTTGTATCTGACCTACCTGGGCGGCAACAGAAACGATGCGGCATTCTCGATCGCCATCGATGGAGCGGGTGACGCTTATGTGACCGGCTTTACCGATTCGACGAACTTTCCGGTGACGCAGGATGCGATGCAGACGCTGATGGCGGGGGATGGCGGCAGCGACCCGTATTTCCCACTTGGCGATGCATTTCTGACCGTTGTGAATCCAACCGGCACGCGCTTGCTGTACAGCACCCTTTTTGGCGGAACTCAGGACGAGGTGGCGCTCGGCATGGCGCTGTTCGGCGGGCAGGTGTACCTGGCGGGAAACACATATTCTAGTAATCTCCGAACGACTTCGGCAGCGGCTCAGAGTTCCTTCGGAGGCGCGCAACAGGGATCATATGAGCTCTGGGGCGACGCTTTCTATGCGGTGATCGGAGGCTTTCCTTCTCCTCCGGCGATCTCGCTCGTCGCCAATGCCGAGGGCGAGGTCACCACCATCGCTCCCAATACGTGGGTGGAAATCAAAGGTGTCAGCCTTGCGCCGCCGAACCATGCGCGGATCTGGCAAGATTCGGATTTTGTAAATGACCAGATGCCGACGCAACTCGACGGGGTCAGCGCAACCGTGAATGGGAAGAACGCCTACGTCTGGTACATCAGCCCAACGCAGGTCAACATTCTGACTCCGCCGGATCCCATCAGCGGCCCGGTTCAGGTGGTCGTGACGAACAATGGAGTTCAGAGCGCGCCATTCATAGCGCGGGCGCAGCCCGTTTCACCGTCGTTTTTCGTTTTCAATGGCGGACCTTACGTGGTGGGGCAACATGCGGACTATAGCTACCTCGGCCCGACGAGTCTCTATCCTGGCCTGAGTACGCCGGCCAAACCTGGCGAAGTGATCATTCTTTATGCGAACGGCTTCGGGCCCACATCCGTGCAGGTCGTCAACGGCTCGAAAAACCAATCCGGGGATCTCAAGCCACCGCCGGTGATCAAGATCGGCGGAGTGGCTGCCGACGTGACGTTCGCCGGGTTGGTGGGTCCAGGCGAATACGTGTTTGCGGTGAAGGTGCCTCCAGGTACGCCGGACGGCGACCAACCCATCACCGCGACTTACGGCGGGGTCTCGACGCAGCCTGGCACCTTGCTTACCGTCCACAATTGACGCGTTAGAATTCTAAGCGATCGGCGTGAGCGGCCAGTCTTCCGGTGTCCAGTCCGGGAACCTTTTTCAAATCTTCGATGTTCTTGAAGCTGCCGCGATCCGAGCGAAACTTCACGATCGCTTCCGCATCTTTCGGCGCGATTTCCAAAGCAGACTCGAGATCCCTCGCGCTCGCTTTATTCACATTGACCTTCGCCAGCGGAGGGAAAGTGGTAGCGAGGTACTGGACAATCCGGTCGCGCTCCTGCTGCGTGATATCGGGGTCTTCCTGGAGCATCTCCAGGACTTTATCCTGCCACTGGGCCTTGGTCGCATGTTTCGCGGCGACTCGTTCGAGCGTGTGGCAAGCGGTGCAGACGGCCTCGACGAGATCCCTTCCGGGTCCATCCGGAAGCTGGACCGGCGACTGGGCGGCCGCCGTGATCGAAAAGAGCAGAACGAATCCGAGCGGCTTCAGGCCCACAGTTTCGTGATCAGGTTCCCGCCAGTGACCGTGGGACGCTCGGCGCGGCCGTTGTGCATGTACGTGGTCTTGAGATGATCGAGGCCGAGCAAATACAGAATCGACGCGTGGATATCCCACACGTGATGCGGCTCATCGACGGCTCGCAGCCCGATTTCATCGGTGGTGCCGATGGTCTGGCCGCCCTTCACGCCGCCGCCCGCCATCCACATCGTGAATCCCCAGGGATTGTGATCGCGGCCGTATTTTTCGGGCGTCTGGCCGGCGGAAACTTGCGCAAACGGAGTGCGCCCGAATTCGCCGCCCCAGACCACCAGCGTGTCCTTGAGCATGCCGCGAGCCTTCAGATCGGCGAGCAATCCGGCGACCGGCTTATCCGAAGCGCGGCACCACTTGCTGTGGTTCTTCTCGACGTCCTGGTGCGCGTCCCAGCCCGAACCGGATCCGCTGTACACTTCGACGAACCGCACACCCCGCTCGACAAGCCTTCTGGCCATGAGGCAATTGGCGCCGTATACAGCGGTCTCCGGATCGTCCAGGCCGTAAAGCTTCTTGGTAGCTTCGCTCTCCTCGCTTAGATTGATTGCTTCGGGTGCCGCCGATTGCATCTGGTAGGCCAGCTCATAGGAGCGCGTGCGCGCGTCGAGCTCGGTATCATCCTCTTTGCCGCGGCTGAAAACTTCGTTCAACCTGGTCAGAAAATCGATCTTGCTGCGCTGCTGTTCATCCGTGGTTCCCGCCGGAGGCTTCAGATTGAGGATCGGCGTGGGTCCCTGGCGGAACAGCGTTCCCTGATACGTCGCGGGCAGGAAGCCCGAGCCGTAATTCTGAACCGCGCCCAAAATTTCCTTGTCGTCCTGCATCACGACGAACGTCGGCAGGTTCTTGTTCGCGGTGCCGAGTCCGTAGGTGAGCCACGCGCCCAGCGAAGGCCGCCCGGCGAGAATGGAGCCGGTGTTCATCTGGCACACGCCGCCGACGTGATTCACGGCGTCCGACTGGCAGGATCG
>JBAIXM010000012.1:0-10732 GCA_037916615.1 Bryobacterales bacterium | reverse complement strand
CCCACCTGTATGTGGCGACGGCGACTGAGGGAATGAGCGGAGTGATTCTGCGCGGGGTAGTGTGCGCCATCTGCTTGCTGCCACCGACTTTCATGATGGGCGCTACGTTGCCGGCGATTTCGCGCTGGGTCAAAGCGACTCCGGAGGGCGTGTCCTGGCTGGGCTTTTTTTACGGCGGCAATCTCGCAGGAGCGGTCCTGGGCTGCTTGCTGGCCGGATTCTATCTGCTGCGCGTTTACGATGTGGCGGCGGCCACATATCTGGCCGCTGCGATCAACGTGGGAATGGCGGCAATCGCTTTGGCGGCGGGCGGTCCCTCCATCGCTGTTGCGGTTCGGAATGAGGCGGGACAAAAGGCGGATCGGTTTGTCTATCTTTCGATTGCGCTGTCGGGATTTTGCGCGTTGGCGGCTGAGGCGATCTGGACCCGCACCTTCGGGCTGCTGTTCGGAGCGTCGGTTTACGCGCTGTCGCTCATCGTTGGGGTATTTCTTCTTGGACTCGGGATTGGCAGCGGAGCGGCATCGCTGTTTTTGAGATTTGTGGCAAGCCCGCGTCTGGCGCTGGGTTGGTGCCAACTGCTTCTGGCCGGAGCGATCGCCTGGGCGGCCTACAACGGCTCCGCGGCTCTGCCGAACTGGCCGATCGATCCATCGCTCACGCGAAACGTTTGGTTCAATTTTCAGCTCGATCTGGCGCGGGCACTGTGGGCGCTCTTGCCGGCTACGATCCTGTGGGGCGCTAGTTTTTCCTTTGCGCTCGCGTCCGCCGCGCCCGGGCGCAGCGATTCCGGCCGTGTCATGGCCCGCGTCTACGCGTCGAATACGCTGGGGGCGATCGGGGGCGCGCTCGCGGCGAGCCTGCTGCTTATCGGCTGGGTGGGATCGCAGCGCGCGGAGCAGTTTTTGATCGCCGTATCGGCTGCATCGGCGCTTTTGTTGCTTCCCCGGACCGCCGCCGCGGCAGCGATCCTGTGGGGCGCTTTCTTGATCTACACGGTGCCGCCGGGTTCACAATTTTTGATCGCCTATGGACGCTACGCGGCCACCTGGACCGGCAAAACAGAAATCGTTTACGCCCGCGAAGGGATGAATTCGTCCGTGGCTGTATCGCGATTTCCCGAAGGGGCGCTGACATTTCACGTGGCCGGCAAGATTCAGGCGTCGAACGTGGCGCGCGACATGCGCCTTCAGCGAATGCTGGGGCATCTGACGACGCTGACGGCGCCGCATCCGCGCTCGGTTCTTGTGATCGGCTGCGGCGCGGGGATTACGGCCGGCGCGGCCTCGATCGATCCGCAAGTAGAGCGCGAGACCATCGTCGAGATTGAAACGCTGGTTCCACAAACCGCCGCGGCTTACTTCCGCGATCCGAATTTCGACGTGCTGCACAATCCGAAAGTGCGGTTGCGCATCGATGACGGCCGGCATTATCTCCTCACGACAAAAGAAACATTCGACGGCATCACGGTGGATCCGCTCGATCCATGGGTGAAGGGCGCGGCCAATCTGTACACCAAAGAGTTTTTCGAGGTCATGAAGCAGCACCTGAATCCGGGCGGCACGGTGACCATGTATATCCAGCTTTTCGAGACGAACCTGGACGCGGTGAAGAGCGCGCTCGCCACGTTTTTCGAGGTTTTTCCGAACGGAACCGTGTGGGGCAACACATATCAGGGCAGGGGACACGACATGGTTCTGCTCGGCCAGGTCGAGCCGCTGCGCATCGATTTGGATGCGATGGAGCAGCGCATCGACTACCGCGGGGACAGTAAGCTGGCGCAGTCGATGGCCGAGGTCGGAATGAATTCGCCGGTGGATCTGTTTGCCACTTACGCAGGCCGGGCCTCCGATCTGAAGGATTGGCTGCAAGGCGCGGCGATCAACCGCGACCGCAACTTGCGGATGCAATACCTGGCGGGTCTCGGGCTGAACGCAGACGACAGTGCGGCCATCTACGCCGGAATGCTGGCGTTCCGGCGCTTTCCCGAAGATATCTTCTTCAGTGCCGAGGCCCGGCTGGACTCGCTGCGACGGGCCATGGAGCATCAGCCGTAGGCGCACAACGCATTCGAGTCCTGTTATTCTGGAACGCGGACCGGAGGTCATGATGAAACTCACAGGAATAATCGCGATTCTTCTAGGCGCAGCGGGCGTATCGATGATGCTGTCCCAGCAACCCGCAGCGCAGCGGACCGGGCCGGGAGTGCAGGCGCCCCAAGACGCCAAATACGCAGACTTGATCAAGACCTGCAAGACTCCTCCGCCGGCTCGCGGCGGCGGCAAGGGCGGACCTCCGAAAGCAAAGGGCCCGGCGGCTCCCGCGGGTCCTCGGGACGTCACCAGCACGGCCATTCCCGGAATCATCGCCGCGGGCCAGAAATGGAAAGAAGTGTGGCAGGTGGACGGCAACAACGCCGATGGAATTATCGCCACCAACGACGGCGGCCTGCTGATCGCGCAGAACGACAACAGCCAGGTCGTCAAGATGGATAAGGATGGCAAGGTTTCCACGGCCTACTCCGGATTGAACACGTCCGGTTCGGTTGCGATGAACAAGCGGAACTTGTTCGTGCTGAATCGCGGGCTGCATCAATCCATCGAGCAACTCGCGCCGCAGCGCAAGGCGCTGGCGAATGAGATCAATGGCGATCCGCTGGATTGTCTGGGCGGCACGCTCAACGACCTCACCGCCGATAGCAAAGGCGGCGTGTACTTCACCATGGGGACCGTTTTCCATGCCGACGCGAAAGGCAAAGTCACGCGCTATGGCGAGAACCTGAATACCAACGGCATCGTGCTCAGCCCGGATGAAAAACGCCTGTGGGTGACCAACGGAGCGTCCGTGGTTGTGTTCGACGTACAAAAAGACGGATCGCTTGCCAACCAGCGCGAGTTCGGAAAACTCGAAGGCGGCGGCGACGGCAGCACCATCGACTCGGCTGGCCGCTTATTCGTGACTGCGCAGGCGAACGGGATCCAGGTGCTGGGGCCCGACGGCAAAAGTCTCGGTACGATCCCGACCCCGCGGCCGGTGATCAGCGTGGCGTTCAGCGGCCCGGATCGCAAAACGCTGTACTCGGTTTCCCGCGACAATGCGACCAACAAGGACTGGATTATCGCGATTCCGACCATTGCGCAGGGCCGGAAGGATCGCGGCAAGTAATCCAGCCGCGGCAGGCGAGCGCGTAGAGCGCCGCAGGATCGCGCTCGCGAACTCTATCCTTGCTGCCTTTGAGAATGGTTGGAAGATCCGCGAGTGTGGGCGGAGGCGCGGAGAAATTGCCGCTCCCCGTTTGGAGCGCATTCAAATTGCGGCAGGATGCATCGAAGCCGAGCTCGCACCCGCGGCGCAGAGGTTTCGCGGCGCCCGCCGGATCGAGCCGCCGGAGATCCTCGCCCGATCGAGCCAGGGCAATGTGCATCAGGCCCGCTTCGTTGCACGCCCATCCCGAGCCCTGGTCGCAGTAGGTTGACTCGAGATCGGCGAGATACGGGCAGGCGTAAGCACGCCCGTCCTGGCAGGCTTGCCGCCAGAACGGGATGTACTGGCCGGGATGGCTGTCGCCCACGGCGTTTGTCGCGCTGAGTCCGGCAAAGGCGATGGCCCAGAGAGACATGTAGGCGAGATAGCGCGTGCGCGGCGCAAGCGTCCGGCCGAGTGTGGCTGGATCGAGTACCGATAGCACGCGCGATTGCGCGAGGCGGTCGATCGCTTTCGCCGACAAGTTCAGCAGCGGGACCTGGAGCAGCTTGTCATAGAACGTCGGCATTCCGGCGCTTCCGAGCCACTGATACAGCGCCACGGCGCTCAATCCGTAGAGGCATCCGTAAATGATGCGCCCCAGTTCGGTGCGCGGCGACGTGGTCGGATCATTGAACAGCAGGTGCATCCCGAGGAAGACAGAAATCGGGATATAGGAATCGTAGAAGAAGTAGATGCCGGTGGCGGCGAAGTAGATCCGCCCGAACAGGTACGTCGAAAGCACAGCGGACATGGTCATCGGCGTCACGCCGAAGAAGAACTGGCCCGGCAGGGCGATCAGAAAGAGCACCAAGTACATGTGCGGCGGGTAGAACTGCGTCGTGGCAATCGTCTGTCCCCAGGTGAGGTCGCTTTTTCCGGCCGCCAGCAGCACGACCGAAAAAACAGCCAGGGGAAACGACGAGGGGTTGAAGATGTGCACGCGGCTGCCGCCGCGATTCCAGCGTAGGAATTCCTTGGCGGCCAGTCCTAACGCCACTAGCAGGAATTGCAGATAGAACCAGTCGGGCTTGAACCACAGGAACAGATTGATGCTGATGACGATCGGAAACGGCGCAAACCCGAGCGCATACTCGTTGCGTCTCGACCAGGAGAGCAGCATGTCGAACGCGTAGGCGAACACGAGCTGGGCCAGGATGAAGGGCGCAAAATCGAAAACCGGCCGCCAGTACCAGCCCCAGTACGCCAGCAGCGATCCCTGTACGCAGGCTTGCATGTAATGCTGCTTTTTGAGGACCACTTGCACTGCGAGCACTCGCCTCCGGTTCGAAATCAGAAGCGCCAGGTTCCACAGGAGGAGGGCGGCGGCCGCGCCGAGAAACGCGGCCAGCGTCCTCGGATTTAGGCGGATCGGCGGAAGTGCAGCGAGGGCCGCGAGGGCTGCGATGAAGACGAGCGGCAGGAGTGCAATCCGCCGAGATGGTCTGATGGACTCCAAACTATCGAGCTTACCGGATCAGGCGATAGATGCGGGTCGCGAACCGGTGTATACTGGCTCTCGGATCGTCGGATTGAATGGGGGAGACGCATGAAACGAACCGCTTTTGCTTTTTTGCTCGCAGGGTTAGGAATCGGCGTGCCGGCATCGGCGCATCACTCGTTTAGCGCCGCCTATGACCTGAACAACCCGATCACGGTTCATGGCGTCATCAGTCAGGTCCGGCTGCAAAACCCGCACTCCTGGTTCGTGCTCGATGTGAAGGATGCAAACGGAAAAATCGAAAAGTGGGCTTTTGAAGCGGGCACTCCCAGCGGCATGATCCGCAACGGCTACAAGCCGAACATCATCAAGCAGGGCGCCGAGGTCACCATCAAAGGTTTCCGGGCCCGGGACGCCTCTCAGAAAATGGGTATGCTGCGGGAGTTAACCACCGCCGACGGCCAGGTATTCGGCATGTTCGGGCCGCAGGAAGGTCCGGAGAAGTAGCCATGAGGCGCTCGATTCTCGGTCTGGTACTGGTGGGCACGATCGCTTGTGTGGTGTCAGCGCAAACCAAGTCGGGCGGCGCTGTGCCGCGCACGGCTGATGGGCATCCTGATCTGTCCGGAGTCTGGTGGCGCGGCGCCGATGTCGGAGGCAAAGGATTCACCGGCGGCGGGGGGCGCGGCGCCCCGACGTTCCCTGGGCTCTATAACGCGGACGCCGCGGCGCATGCGAAGACCCTGAGCGACAAAGACGATCCGACCTTGCGCTGCATTCCGACGGCGTTCGGCACACTGAACGTCAGCATGTTCGACGTAGGCGCGGTGGCGCAGATCATCCAATCGCCGAAGTTCGTGGTCGTGCTGACGGAAACCTATCACGGATTCCAGATCATCCCGACGGACGGGCGTCCGCGTCGCGACGCGGTTCCGCCTTCGTTCCGCGGAGACGCGATTGGCCGCTGGGAAGGCGACACGCTGGTTGTGGACAAAACCAACTTCACGGACAACACCTGGATCACCGCGGAAGGACGCGTTTCCCCGCACTCCGATGCGCTGCACATCGTCGAGCGTTATCGACGCGTGGACGCCAAAACGCTGGAAATCGAAGCAACGCTCGAGGATCCCAAGATGCTGACGAAGCCCTGGGTTGTCCCGAAGCAGACGCTGGTGCTGGCGCCGTTCGACCAGATCATGGAGCTGAATTGCACCGGCACGGATACTCAGTTGCTGATGGAAGGCGCCGCCAAGCAGGCTTCCGCCAAGAACTGAATTCCCCTCATCGTCATCTTGCAGGGCATCGGCCGATATGGTACGATTCCCGCCTGAATCGGTCTCGTGACAAAGTACACGTACAGGATGGAAGAAAACAGTGAAGCGCTTATCGATGCACGGGATTTCACAGTGGGCGATCGCTGCGGTGCTGGTGTGGGCAGTATGCGGAAGCGCGTGGGCCGCTGAGCCGGAAGCCGGCGGGCTCGACGTCATCCAGGTCCGCCCGAATTTCTACATGATTGCCGGCGCCGGCGGCAACATCGGCGTCCAGATCGGGTCGGACGGCGTGGTGCTCGCGAATGCCGGCACTGTGGCCGCAACGGACCAGGTCCTGGCGGCGATCAAGAAGCTGACCAGTCTGCCGATCCGGTACATCATCAACCTCGATGCGGGACCCGAGTTTGTCGGCGGGAACGAAAAACTCTCCCAAGCCGGGCTGACGATCTTCACGAATGCGATCGGCAACGCGGGGCTCGCCGGAGCCATGACGAAAGGCGGAGTCGCGGCCATCCTGGCGCACGATAGCGTGCTCCAGCGGATGAGCGCGCCCACCGGCAAAGCGTCTCCCTACCCCAGCGAAGCTTGGCCCACCGAGGCGTTCTTCCAAAACCGCAAAGCGATCCGCATGAACGGCGAGGGCATCGAGATCCTGTACCAGCCCGCCGCGCACAGCAATGCGGATAGCTTCGCCCTGTTCCGGAGCTCCGACGTGGTGGTCACCGGCGACGTGATGGACATGACGCGGTTTCCGGTGATCGATCTGGAGAATGGCGGAAGCATCGAAGGCGAAATTGCCGCGCTGAACAAGCTGATCGAGCTGACCATCGCGCCCACGCCGTTCATCTATAGCGGCCCAGGCACATACGTCATCCCCGGGCACGGGCGGCTCAGCGAACAGAATGAAGTTGTCGACTACCGCGATATGGTGGTGACCGTCCGCGACGTGATCGCCGATCTGATCAAGCAGGGGAAGACGCTCGATCAGATCAAGGCGGCGCGGCCCGCATTGCCGTTCGAGACGCGATACGGCTCGCAAACCGGCCCATGGACCACCAACATGTTCGTCGAAGCCGTCTACAAGAGCCTGACTGCGAAGAAATAAGAGAGAACACGGCATGAGCTACCGAATTTCGAACGTGCTGTTCGTGGCAGGACTTTTGATCGCGCAGACCGGATTGTACGCGCAGGCGCGAGGCGGTCGCGCCGGCCGAGGCGGCGCGCAGCAGCCGCAGACAGCCAAATCTTCGGCGCCGATCGACCTCACCGGCTACTGGGTTTCGATCGTGACAGAGGACTGGCGCTATCGCATGGTCCCGCCCGCGCCCGGTGATTATCAGGGCGTTCCGATGACGCCTGAAGCCCGCAAAATCGCGGATGCGTGGGATCCGCAGAAGGAAGCGGCCTCGGGGGATCCGTGCAAATCGTACGGTGCGCCCGCGCTGTTGCGCGTTCCCGAACGCCTGCACATCACCTGGATGGACGACGAAACGTTGCGCCTCGAGACCGACGCCGGCAAGCAGACGCGGCTGTTCCATTTCGGAGATTGGAAGGCTCCCGCGGGCGCTCCCACTCTGCAAGGCGACTCGACGGCCACATGGGAGCGCTCGGGCGGAGGACGCGGAGCGGGAGCCGCAGCGGGCGGCACTCTGAAGGTTACCACTACGAATTTGAAGGGCGGATTTCTGCGGAAGAATGGCGTTCCGTACAGCGATAAAACCACGCTCACCGAATACTTCGATTTGATCCAGGAACCGGATGGCACGCCCATGATCCTGGTAACGATCGTCACGACGGACCCGGCGTATCTCCGGCAGCCGTTCGTGATCACGTCTCAATTTAAAAAGCAGTCGAGCGAAGCCGGATGGAATCCCAGCGCTTGCTCGGCGACATGGTAAGGAGCCCGACCACATGACCCGCAAGCACCTGCTCACCGCCGGACTGGCGGCATTTCTGTCGAGCGGCGTTCCGGCGCTGGCCGAAATCGACTTGTCCGGATCCTGGGCCGCGATCAATCACGAAGACGCGCTGGAGCGCGGCGGCGGACCGAATCCAGCCGATTGGGCCGGCTTGCCCTTCAACGAGGCGGGACGCGCGAAGGCGCTGGGTTTCTCGCAATCGGTCATCTCCATGCCCGAGCGCATCTGCTGGTTCCAGACGCAATGGCACATCGCGGCGGGGCCGTTCAGCCTGAGGATGTGGGCGGTGCCCGATCCGGTGACCGGCAAAGTGGTCGCCTGGATGGTCGGCGCATGGGAGACGCGCGCGCCCATGACCATCTGGATGGACGGGCGTCCGCATCCGTCCAAGAATGCTCCGCACGATCAGACCGGGTTCACTACGGGTGTCTGGAAAGGCGATGAGCTGATCGCCACCACCACGCACCTGAAGACCGGCTATATCCGCCGCAACGGCGCGCCCAGCAGCGATCAGGCGACCATCACGACGCACTTCATCCGTCACGGCGACATGCTGACAGTCGCTTTGTTCATGGACGATCCGGTCTATTTGACCGAGCCCTACGTGCTCACGCGATCCTACAACCTCAGCACGAATCCGGTGGCCATGGGCGGCCCGCCGTGCATCACTGGCGATGAAGGCGTGGAATCCGGCGTCGTCCCGCACTATCTTCCGGGCAAGAATCCGTTCGTGGATGAAATGACCAAGCTGTACGGCATCCCCCAGGAAGCGGCCCTGGGCGGCGCGGAGACGATGTATCCAGAATTTCGGGACAAGATCAAAGATAAGTTCGTGATGCCTGCTAAGTGCAAGAAAAACTGCGGCGGCAACTGACAGGGCTCCGCGGACCGTTGATGCCCGTGGGCCTGTAAGTTATAATTCGTTCAATTTGAGGAGGCTGCTTTGAGAAGCAAACTACTGACTCTCGTGTTCGCTGGCGTTACTGTTCTGGGCGTTCGCGCGTATGCCCACCATTCCTTTGCTTCGACCTACCTGGAAGATCAGCGCATGACGATCGAAGGGGACGTATTGCAGTTTCTCTATCGCAATCCGCACTCGTTCGTGCATGTTGCCGTGAAGGACGCCAAGGGCAACGTGACGCGCTGGGCCGTGGAATGGGGCGGCGGCGGCCAGTTGGGCAGCCAGGGCATCAAGCAGGATACTCTCAAGCCGGGCGATCACGTGATCATCGTCGGCTCCCCCGGCCGGAATGCGGACGATCATCGCTTGCGCATGATCAACATCACGCGGCCGTCCGACGGCTGGAAGAACGGCGCGGCATTCGACTAAAGCTGACTTTTCGAAACCCATAGAACGGCTTGGTCCCCGGATTGCTACTGTCCGGGTATGAAGTTCATCCCTACATTCACGATCGGTCTTTGTCTCGCGGCCGGGACTTCGGTCTGGGCGCAGCAGGGGCCCAAGGACGACATCAAGGACGCCGGGAAGGAAGCCAAAAAAGCCGGCCAGGCCACGGGCAAAGCGGCAAAAAAGACCGGAAGCGCCACTAAGAAGACGGCAAGAAAAGGCGTGAACAAGGCCGCAAGCGGAGTCGAAAAAGGTTCCAGCAAGGTGAAGCAGAAAACCGAGGACAAACAGTAGAGCGCCTGCCCGAGTCCCAGCGATTCGTTGGAAAATGCGAATAGGCGCGCACGATGAACTGGGAATACATGGTGAGGGAATTTGACGTTCGCGACAGCGACAAGCTTCTGCTTCTCGAGGAGTTCCTGAACGTCTCAGGCTCGGATGGGTGGGAACTGGTCAGCGTCGCATCGACGCCGACCGCAAATTTCACCCACGTCGTTTATTTGAAGCGCGCGCGGACCACGGCCGAAGAGGTCCTGCCGCCTCCGCTGTTACGCGAGTAAGCGGACTTGCCTGACTTACGCCTTGGCTGCCTTCTGGCGATTGGCGTCCAGGCGTGAATCTACCAGCGCAACGATTTGATCGATCACCGGATGGCTCAGGCCCTTCTGCTTCGCGATCAGCTGGACGAGTTTATCGGGCCGCTCGACATTAGGCGCTCCGTTATTGAGGGCCCGCGCCGCCGACGCCGGACGAACCAGCGATTGCGCCGCGGCGGCGTATTTTTCGAACGGCACCAGGTCGTTGGGGTTTGCGCCGAGCTTCACGCACAGGTCATTGACAAAGTTATAAACCGAGCGCGATGTCTCCAAATCGCTGTGCACCGCTTCCTGCGCAGTTCGAATGCCATCGGGCGTGATGCAGCGGTAGTTTCCGGCCAGCAGCATCGCCCATTTCGCCAGGGGGACGAAAATCGAATCGTAGACCTTCAGTTTCACCGGCAGCTCGAGCTTGCCTTCGGGCGCATCGAAGCGCGCGGCTTCGATATCCTTCTCGATCTGGCGAAGAATCGCGGTGGACTTTTCGTCGTCGAATCGGGCGCATTTGAAATTCGTGGGCAGCGTCACCATGAGCACGTTCACCGGCTCATCGGGCGGCCGGATCGCCTGTGGATCGGGGCTGTTGAGGGTGATGCACTTTGGATCGAAGTTATCCCAAACGGTCGGATCCGTGTAGGCGGGGCGCAGCGACTGATAATCCAGGCCGGGAATGCGCTTCAAATACGGCAGCGGCGGCATGTTCATGATCGACATGCACGGCACGCGCGACGTCGCAACGGAGTCAAGCAACTCGCGGACGCCCGGCGAGCGATATTGCGGCTCCTGCATGCACAGTCCTACGAGGTCGTAGTCTTTTGGGTTCACGCCGCTTGCCGGGCCGGCGGTCACCTTGCCGGGCAGTTTGCGGGAGTCGAGTACCACCGGATCCTTGCGCCCTTTTATGGGCAGGC
>JBAIXM010000011.1:0-18498 GCA_037916615.1 Bryobacterales bacterium | reverse complement strand
ATACTGAACCCAACGAGCAGCTATGAGCTATTTCGCTGATACACTTGTAGGTCAACAGATTGACTGCGTTCTGGCTGATTCCGAAGTCACCTACATCATGCTTCGGAACGGGACCCAGGTTACGATTCGCGGCCCTGTCGTGGTGCAACCAAAGGCCCCGAGACAGCCGGAAGCAACTCCTGTGACGGCGTCGTCCGCCGAGTAGACAGCGCTACATGCGGCTGCGGGGGGATGGCTTGTCGGCGTTTGCGAAGTCGCCCCTTGCTTCCGAAGCCGACGAAATGTCTTCCGCGCCTGTATCGCGCAGAATTCGTTCCGCCTTCTTCATCCATCCTGAATCGTCCGTGTGAACGGACAGAAGAATGCTTCCGCTCCGGATCCTGCCTTCGTAGCGCTTGGCCTCATATTCCGGGATTCCCAGCCCGATCAGGGCGCCGGCGATTCCGCCCACCGCTCCCACCACGCCGATCCCTGTCAGCGCTGCAATGATCGGCCCAGCGGCGATTAAGGGACCGACGCCGGGAATCGCCAATGCTCCAATGCCTGCGAGCCAGCCCAGGACGCCGCCAATCACCGCTCCGGAGGTAGCTCCCGTCGCAACCCCTTCCGGAGCTTTGGTAGCTTTCTCAGGGGCAAAATCCTTGCTGCCCGCGTTCTCCGGAAAGAGGACCGACACGTCTGTGTTCCTGAAGCCCTGGGCTTTCAGTTCCTCCACCGCGTTCTCCACGTCCAGGCGCCCGCGATAAATTCCGAACACTGCTTTGTTCGCCATGGGTCATCCTCCGCTTAAGAGATCGATACCGCTTCCCTTCTAAGTAGAAGATCGCTGCGGCGAGGTTTTCGTATCGAGGCTAATGCCGGTCTGTTCTGTAGGCGTAGAAAAACACGGCCAGGCTGACGCCGGCGAGCGCGTAGAGGAACGCCGGAACCAGCCTTGCGGCCGGAATCAGGCCTCGGAAGGCGTTCACCAGGTCGAATAGGAAATCCCAGACCAGCAGGGCCGCCGCGAGCAGCGTTCCAATGAATGCAAAGGTTGCCGCAGATTTCAGAGTCATGGTTCACTGCCGGCCACAGCGCTTCCTAAGCCAGCGCGTGCGAGTGGCACGAGTGGATTCCCGAAGGGAGCGCGTCCTGAGGACCCGAAAGCGAGTAGGCGCACAGCAAGGGCACGGAATGCTGTGCAATGACGTCATTCCACAATTGCTCCAGGCGCTCGGTCGTTTTGGGATGTAGTTTCAGGATCAGGTCGACCATTTCGCCAAATACTCGCACCTGCCGGTTCTTCCGCCGTTTGTTTCCGCCTTTTGCTTTCTCGATCAGGGCGCCCACGACCATCTTGAACTTGAGTTCGTCGAGGATGCCGTCAAACAGGAACGAGCTCAGCAGGCCGCGGGCGTCGTAGAACAGCAGGTGCCCTGTACTTTCCAGCTCTTCCAGATCGAAGCCGTCTTGCTCGAGGAATTCTCTTACCGAGTGATAGTGCCGGTCCGAGAGGATAAGCAGAACCGACTCGATTTTTCGGATTCCGGCGGCCGCGAAAAGGCACACGGCTTCCGTGAGTTGCGAATCGTCGTTGTAGGCGTAGACGATGTGCGATTGCGGGTCAGGACTCGATAGAATCTCGCGGCCGGTGCTATTCATGGCTAACCGGGTAGACTCTGAAGAGTTACATCCGTTTCGCCTGGGGTTCGGACAACCGGAAACCACCTGGAACGGGCTCAAGAATGTGGAGTTCCGAGCCGGGTCTCGCAGCTTCCCGTCGAATGGCCGTAGTCTTGCATCCAACAGCATAGAGGCAGAATCGATGCGATCTCATATTAAGTTGGGCAAGATCTTCGGGATCCAGGTTGGCCTGCATTTTAGCTGGTTCCTCATCGCTTTCCTGATTGCATTCTCCCTGACAGCTCAGTTCCGGGCGATGAATCCGGCCTGGTCGCCGGGGCTGGTGCTGGGTCTCGCCATTGCCACTGCAGTGCTTTTTTTCCTTTCGCTGCTGGCTCATGAGCTGGCGCACTCCCTGGTGGCTCGGTGGCATGGCATTCCGGTGCGCGAAATCACCCTATTTGCCCTTGGGGGAGTCTCGCAAATCGAAGCCGAATCCCAAAACGCAAAAACCGAGTTCCGGATCGCGTTTGTGGGGCCGGCGACCAGTTTCGTGATCGGCCTGATCTGCGTGGGACTGGCACACCTTGCCGCTCCTGGCGGCGCCATCAAGGCCGTCTTGACCTGGCTCGGATATATCAACGTCACGCTGGGCGTGTTCAATCTGGTGCCCGGATATCCACTGGATGGCGGCCGCGTGCTACGGGCGGTTTTATGGTGGAAAAGCGGCAATGCCGAGCGGGCGACACGGACGGCCGCGGCCACGGGCCAAGTGGTCGGCGGGCTGTTTATCGCGTTCGGAATCATAGAGTTCTTCTTCGGAGCGAACGTTGGCGGGCTGTGGATCAGCTTTATCGGCTGGTTCCTGCTCCAGGCGGCGGGCGAAACCATCCATCAGGCCGGATTCATGCGGGCGATTCAGGGCGTTCGCGTCGCCGACATCATGTCGCACGAATGTGTCACGGTGGACGGGCACCAAAGCGTCCAGGCCCTGGTCGAGCGGCTTTTCCGTACGGGAAGACGGTGCTTCCTTGTGGTGGACGACGGCCTGGTCGCCGGGCTGATAACGCCGAACGAAATCCGGCAGCTTGAACGTAGCAAGTGGCCGGAGACCCCGGTCGACTCGGTGATGCGGCCGCTTGAGGGCATGCGGGCTGTCCGGCCCGAGGCGCCCCTGGCGAGCGCCTTGGAAGTAATGGCCCGGGAGAACGTCAACCAGCTCCCGGTCATGTCTGACAGCCACCTGGAGGGGGTCCTATCGCGGGCGGAAATCCTGAATTATCTCCAGACTAGGGCCGAACTGGAACGCTGACCCAAGACCGCCCCGCTGAAACCAAGTAGCGCTCAGGCTCATCCAACTGGTAGAAATAGAGTTGAGCCGATTCCGCATGCAGTGGCACATCATCAATCACCGAGACTATATTGACGGGCCCTTTGACAGCTATGAGGCTGCGCTCAAGGAGGCCTGCGCGTTGGGCAGGGAAACCCGGACCGAGCCACGCGTCCGCCGCCGCGCCGAGAATTTTTTCATCTACAAAGCTCCTTACGATCGCAAAGAGCACTGGCAGCCCGAGTACTGGATCTGCACCAAGGAAGCTGCCATCGCCCAGGGGGTTTCGGAAGATATCTTCGCCCAGCCCATGCTGGAGACTTGGCGCTAACGTCCTCTGGATATATTCCTTTGGCCCTAGGCGTGCTCCGACACGTTTATGGCCAGTCGTACTGCTGTCTTGGTGGTAGTGTCCCTCGGTGCGCTCCTCTGTGCACAGAACAAACAACCCGGTAAGCAGGAGAATCAGGAAAACATCCGGCTGATCGCCTCGATTGAGGGTCCGAATCTCTACAAGGCGTATTGTGCGGTCTGTCATGCGGCGAACGGTAAAGGGAACGGCCCGATGGCCATGTTCCTGAAGACCGCGCCTGCCGATCTGACCCGGATCAAAGAGCGCAACAACGGCATGTTTCCGCTTCCGAGAGTGCGGCGGATCATCTCAGGGGAAGAGCCGCTTCCCGCCGGTCACGGCACTCGCGACATGCCTGTGTGGGGGCCGATCTTTTCTCAAGTCGCCTGGGACCAGGATCTGGGACGGGTGCGCATCGATAACCTGGCTCGCTATCTGGAGACGCTTCAGGGAAAATAACGGGGATGTCCGCGACGCGGCGCGATCTGCTCAAATGGTCATTTGGCACCCTGATGCTCTCGCCAGATGACGCAACGGCCGCAGGATCGCGAACCGCTCTTCTCATCGATCCGGTTTTTAAGCAGCACGACACCGGACCGGGGCACCCGGAACGCCCGGAACGCTACGACGCACTGACGCGCGCGTTCGAAAAAGCGGGATTGACCAAGGCGCTGGTGCATGTGGCGACGCGCCCGGCGGATGAAGATGAAATCGCGCTGTGCCATACGCGCCCCTACATCCAGACGGCGAAACGCGAGATCGCCGCGGGAGCGCGCGAGCTCAGCACCGGAGACACCACCATCAGCCCCAAGTCTTGGGACGTCGCGCTGGACGCCGCTGGCGGGCTGATGAACGCCGTCGATATGGTGGTGGATAAGAAGGCCGCGAACGCTTTCTGCGCGGTTCGTCCTCCAGGGCACCATGCGCGCCCCAATCAGGGGATGGGATTCTGCATTTTCAACAACGTCGCGATTGCAGCGCGTCACGCGCAGCGGAAATACGGCATGGAGCGGGTGCTGATCGCCGATTGGGACGTGCACCACGGCAATGGAACGCAGGACATTTTCTACACCGACGGCTCGGTGTTTTTCTTCAGCACCCATCAATCGCCCTGGTATCCCGGCACGGGCGATCCGCAGGAAACCGGAGAGGGCAAAGGCAAGGGGCGGACGCTGAACTGTCCGTTTCCGGCCGGCGCGGGCCGTACCGAGATCCTGGGGGCATTCCAGCAAAAACTGATTCACGCCGCGGATCAATTTAAGCCGGATCTGGTGTTGACGTCAGCCGGATTCGACTCGCGTTTTGGCGATCCGCTGGGAAGGTTCACCCTCTCCGATCCGGACTTCGCCGATCTGACCAACGTGATGCTGGAGATCGCCGACAAGCACGCGGGCGGCCGGCTGGTTTCGGTGCTCGAGGGCGGATACGACCTGCACGGCCTGGCGGCGGCAGCCACCGCACACGTGCAGGCCCTGGCAAAAGGGTCTGGTTAAGCGCGCTCGGCGAGGGCCGCCTTGATCCGCTCGGCTGTAAACGGCACCTGGCGGATGCGTGCGCCCGTGGCATCGAAGATCGCGTTCCCGACCGCCGCAGCAACCAGCGTGATCGAAGTCTCCCCAGCGCCCATCACCTCACCCTCGGTTCGGTTAATCAGCACCGCATCGATCTTCGGAACTTCGAATCCCAGCGGCAGGCTGTGATACGTACGCCAATCGACCGAGCTGATCTTTTCGTTGTCCCACGTCACTTCTTCGCCGAGCGCGCGGCTCAAGCCTTGTAGCGCGCCGCCTTCTACCTGGTTGCGAAGCCCGTCGGGATTCGAAATCGGCCCGACGTCGCTGGCGGCGACCATCCGCTTGACCACGATCTTGCCGGTGTCCTGGTTTACCTCGATTTCGGCGACGAGAGCCGTATAGCCGTTGTCGCCTTCGTAGAGCACGCACGCTGCGCCGCGGCCGCTGACGGTTCCGGTCTTGCGATTTCCCGCGCGAGGCGAGGGCCGCGCTTCCCAATTGGCGCCTTTGGCCGCGGCTTGCAGCACCTCTTTCAGGCGCTCGTCCTGTAAATGCCGCAGGCGAAATTCGACAGGATCGGCCTTGACATGCGCGGCCATCTCATCCAGGAACGATTCATGCGCGAACGTGTTCTGGAGCCGCGAAGGCGACCGCAGCGGCCCGGTCCAGAACCGCGATTCGAGCGCGTGCGTCATGACGCGGCCGCTCTTCACGGTCCCGTTGACGCTCGCCAGATACGAAGGCACGCCGTTGCTGTTGTTGTTGACTCTCGCGGGAGCGGGACCGGCTGCGCGCGGCGCGAACGGGGCAGGCGCGAATCCGAGTAGTGAGCCCGTGATCACGTTTCCGGGCGTGTTGGTTCCCGGGCGTCCCCCTAGTCCCGGCGACCACGATTCGTGCTCCCAGGCGATGATGTTGCCCTTGGCATCCAGGGCGGCGCGCTGATCCATGACGAAGGCATTCCCGTAGTTCTCGAATGCCATTTCGTCTTTGCGCGTAAGCTGTACGCGAACCGGCTTCCCCACGGCCTGAGACAAGATGGCCGCATCGTAGGTGACCGTATCCGCGCCGTTGCAGCCGTAACAGCCCGATCCGCGGCGGAAAATTACGTGGATATTTTCGGGCTTGAGGCCCAGGATCATCGCGGACGTACTCTTCTGATACCAGACAGCCTGGGTTGCGGAGTAGATCGTTGCGCGATCTCCCTGGACATCGGCGACGGCGCACGAGCTGCCCATCGATCCGTGCATCTGATAGGGGTGCAGGTAGGTGGCCTTCAGAACCGCCGCCCCCGCGGCGATCTGTTTCTCGGTATCGCCTGAGTCCACCAGGAGCGCGTCGCGCGACGGCTGATTGCGCAGCGAATCGTAGAAGGTCGATTGCGCCGGCAGCGGCTTGCCCGGATTCCACGTCACCTTCAGCTTCGTGGCGGCCTGGATGGCCTGCCACGGCTTGCCGGCAACCACGCCGACGAAATTCTTCTTCACGACGACCTTGATCAGGCCCGGCATGCCCGCGACGGAACTTTCATCGACACTGGCGACTGTCGCATCGACTGACGGCGGACGCACGACGCGGCCGTGCAGCATTCCCGGCAAGCGGACGTTGTGCACAAACTCGAATCTTCCGGTTACGAGATCCGGAAGATCCGGGCGGGGAACTGGCGTGCCGAGAACGGTCCACTGGCTGGCCGGTTTGCGCTTGGCATTCGGATTCAGCGTCAGGTTGAACTTCTTGCCGCCCACCAGTTGCCCGTAGGACACCCGCTTGGACGGATCGCTCTTGAGCGAGATCACCCCATCGCTCGCGGCGAGCTGTTCGACCGGCGCGGCGAGGCGTTCGGATGCCATGCGGAACAGCAACTCGCGCGCCGTCGCGCCTGCCTGCCCCAGGTTTCCGTGATTGAAGTTGGTCGGATGGGACTGGCTTCCCGATGTGTGGGCCTGATCCGGCGTAAGCGCCGTGTCGCAATAAATCAGCTTCACGCGATTGAACGGCACCGAAAGCTCCTCGGCTACCAGTTGCGCCTGGGCGGTTGAAATCCCCTGACCGAGCTCTTCCTTGCCGCTATAGGCCGTGATCGACCCGTCAGCCGCGATTGCGATCCAGGAATCGAGCTGGTTCATCGCCGGCGAGCCCTGAACGGGGCCCTGGGCACGCGCGATTTTCAGCGTTCCGGCGCTGAAGCCGACGATTAGCGCGCCCGAGGTTTTGAGAAAACTGCGGCGGCTGGTCTTCATCGTGCCACCGCCTTCCCATACTTCTGAATCGCGCGCAGCATGCGGACGCTGGTAAAGCAGCGGCACAAAACGCGCGACATGGCCTGCTGGATCTCGGATTCGGATGCCTTGGGGTTCTTGTCGAGATAAGCCTTGGCGGTCATGATCGCGGCGTTCAGGCAGAATCCGCACTGCGCGGCCTGCTCGTCGATGAACGCCTGCTGGATGGGATGGGGCTTCTCGGGAGTACCCAATCCTTCGAGCGTGGTGATTTCGGATCCCTCGACTGCCTTCACCGTGGTCACACAGGAGCGCACGGCCTGACCCTTCACGATCACGGTGCAGGCGCCGCACTGGCCGAGGCCGCAGCCGAACTTGGGACCGTTGAGCTGCAGATCGTCGCTCAGCGCATATAAGAGCGGTGTGGCCGGATCGAGGTCGAGCGTGTGCGTCCGGCCGTTGACTTTGAGAGTAATTGCCATGCCGTCTACGAGGGTAAGGCCGATCGCGTCGACGGTCAAGGAGGCCCGCGTCGGATCCGCGAGCCGAGGATTAGAATCTGAGCTTTGCAGCCAGTTGGATCACGCGCGAGTTGCTGGGAAACACCTGGTCCCATTTCCCGAACAACGGATTTCCGGGTGTCAGATAGTTGGTCTCGTTTGCGTGGCTGAAGCTGAGCACGCTGTTCAGGCGTCCGGGAGTGTACTGCGGATGATTCAGAGCGTTGTAGAAATCGGCGCGGAATTCCAAGTGGACGCGCTCGCCCGCCGAAAACTCCTTCATCACGTTCATGTCGAAGCTGTTGATGCCGTTGGTCGGCAGGATGTTCCGGCCGGAATTCGCCAGCGCGCCTGCTTGCGCGCGGATGAACTCTGCATTGGGATTCACCGCCAGGTACGCGACTGTCTGCCCGGTGTTGTTCTTGAGCGGGGTTACGTCGCTGCCGGTTCCGGGAATGCCGTTCGGATTCACGATCACGCGGTCGCCCGCCGCATCGGTATTCATGTTGGCATCGGTAGCGCTCTGCGGCGTGACCCATTCCGGCGATTCCGCGGTGTAGACGCCGGAGAGTTGATAGTGGCCCAGCACGTTGCGAAGCAGCCAGTTCTGATTCTTTTCGAACCAAGGAGTCTGATACAGCCACGTCAGTGTCAGCCGGTGCCGGCGATCGAGCGCGGAGGAAGCCCATTCGGGCGTCAGATTGTTGAAGTCCTGGGGACGGCGCGGCGTGAGTGCGGTAAAGTTCAGCTCCATGGTGCTGTCGTCCATCAGATGGCTCCACGTGTAGGCTCCCTTGAAGGTGAGATGTCCGGAAAGGCGCTTGCTCACATCCACCGCGAGGCCGTTATATTCCGAGTTGCCCTGCGGAACGTACGATGTGATCACCGAATTGAATCCATAGGGAGCCAGTGCGTTGGCTTGCGCGGTCTTCTCGGCTGTCAATTGCGCCAGCGTCAGCGGCAGAGCGTTCAGATCGGCCTGCGAAGGAGCCTGGAGGTAGGTAGGGAGATAGTTCGTGTCGGTGACCACAGCGGTTCGTCCAAGCTGCGTCTGAAGTAACAAATGGACACCCTTGCTGCCTAGATACCGCACATCCACCACGTAGTCCTTGCCGAAAACGTGCTGCACGCCGAAGTTCCAGTTAATCGCGTAGCCCAGCTTCTGGTTGTCGAGCCAGCCGCTGGTGGCCGCGCGAGCCTGTGCAGGAGTCATCGTAGCCGGAGTCGCGCTCGGCAGAATCCCGCCTGCGGCCAGGTATCCGGGCGCGCTTGTCACCGGGCTGTTCACCACCGAGTTCACTTCCGGCGGCCGGACATTCAGTCCGATGTTGTCGAAAATCTGGTCATAGGCGATGCCGAACCCGCCCCGAATGGAAGTGGTGGCCGACTTGCCCGGCGAGTACGCAAATCCGATGCGCGGGGCGAAATTCTTCTTCTGCGGCTGCGGTTCGAAGAACGTCAGCACGCCGGGAACGTCGGCGAAACTGTTGAGCGTGTACTCTTTCATCGACCTCGGCACAGCCGTAAACTCGTAGCGCAGCCCCAAGCTCAAGGAAAAGTTCCGCGTCACTTTCCAGTCGTCGCTGCCGAACCCGTAGAGCGCGTAGTTATTGCCTGAATAAGGTTTGCTCCCGCCAACGGCGCGCTGTGCTTGAAAATCGGGGACCATGTCCAGCAGATAGCGCTCCAAAGAGCGGTACTGGTAGAGGCCGCGGACGTTGGAAATGAAGTTGATACCAGATGTCATGTCGCGCCCGTCGAATCCGAACTTCAGGCTGTGGTTGCCCTTGATCCAGGTGAGATTGTCCGCGAGCTGATACGTGTTCTGAATCACGGTCTGCGGCGCGTTTCCATCCGGCCCGATGGTTGTTCCCAGATCCCGCAGCACAATGTTCGGGAACATGTCCAGGCCGGGAAACTGCATGTCGGGAACCTGAATGTCGTCGTTAAACCGATTGAACGCGAGTCGAAACTCGTTGGCCAGGTTCGGACGGAAGGCATGAAACTCGGAAGCCGAGAAGAGCTTCGCCGTGGTTGGCCGTGGGAAGTAGAATGCGGGCAGGGCGGCGGAGGTATCGATGCGCGAGGTGTTGTTGGCCGCGTAACGAACGCGGAACTGGTCGTTCTCGGAAATGTTGTAGTCGCCCGAGGCGAGCCAGCGGTAGATGTTCTGGTAACTCGGCGCCTGGATCGGCACGATCCCAACGGGAATCGTCGCGCCGCTGACTTTGACGCTCGGGAAAGTCGCGCTCTGCTGCGGCGCGGCGCCCGCGTACTGCTTCAGGACATCCAGATTGGTCTGGGAAATGCCGGGGACACTCGCAAGCGCCGCGTACCCATCAGCCGTGGGCGCGTAGAGAGCGGATCCAGCCGTGCTGGCGAAACCGGTCGGATTGTAATCGAAGTTTCCGTAGTAGAAAATCTTGTTCTTCTTGACCGGACCGCCCAAGGCGCCTCCAAGCAGGTTGTAGTCGTAGCGTGGACGATCGTAGATGCCCTGGCGCTTCCAGGCCTGATCCAGCGCCGTGAGGTAACGGTTTTGCAGATAGTCGTACAGCGTTCCGTGCACGTCATTGCCGCCCCGCTGAAGCACAGCGTTAAACTGGCCGCCCGAGGAATGCCCGAACTCGGCGCCAAACTGGTTTTGCAGGACCGTGAATTCGGCCACCGAATCGTTCGGCAGCATGACCACGGGACCGGTAATATCCTTGCGGTTGTTATCGGTGCCCTCGATCGTGTAATTGTTGTTGCGCGGACGTTCGCCGCCCACCGAAGGACCGGTTCCCGCGCCGACTCCGCCTGCGCTGGCCACACCCGCCCCGAGCAAAGAGAGGTTCAGGTATCCGCCAGCCGGGTTGGCCGAAACCGGAAGATCCGCCGCGAGCCGGCTGACGTAAATGTTCGCGATCTGCGCGGTGGTGGTATCAATCAATGTCGCCGAATCGACTACCTGGACGGACTCGGCAACAGCGCCCACAGCGAGCGTCAGGTTGGCCGTCGCCGTCTTGTTGAGCTGGATTCCGACGCCCTTCACCTGGGTTGTTGCGAATCCCGCAGAAGAAACGGTCAGCGTATAGTTTCCCACCGGGAGATTGCTGAAGCGGTAAGCTCCGCTCTGGTCGGATTTTGTGTCGGAGGTTACGCCGGTCTCGGTGTTCTGTGCCGCCACGTGGGCGTCGGCGATCACTTTCCCGCTCGGATCGTAAATCGTGCCGATCAGGTTGCCATCGGTGACCTGCCCGAAACTCGTCACGGCAAAGCAACTCAGAGCCAGGACAATGGAGGCCGTGCAGAAAACACGCGCGCCCAGAGTAAGTAAAGACATAAAGATACCTTTCCTTTGTCCCCGGAGGTATCCGGAGCCTTATGACAGTGGAATCGGCAGGAGGTAAAGGAAAGAATAGATGCGGGTTAGGCTGAAATTCTCAGTTAGTACTAGGATCGGCTAGGTAAAATGCCTGAGCCGTCTTTGGGCGGAGACCCGCGCAGAATTCCCAGCACCGCGAAGAAAAAGGCGGCTAATGCGGGCCGCTGCTGCATCGGATAATCCAGCGTGCAATGGAGGAACACCACGAGCAGTCCGATTCCCCACAGAGAGCGAAGCGCGGGGCGAACGGCCCCCGCCGCAACGAGGACCATCAGAAGTAAAAACGGGAGGCCGCCCTCGGAAGCCCACTGTGCCCAGTCGCTATGGGCCTGGTTGGCGAACAGGCCGTCGTCGAAACGCGCGAAGCCGGGGTAAACTTCCGACCAGGTCCCCAGGCCGAATCCAGTAACCGGCCGGTCCTGGACCATCGCCACGCTGGACAGCAGGAATTCCTTCCGTACCGCGTACGGGTTCGGCTCCTGGAGCCGCTTCCATATGCGATCCCATCCGGTGACAGCGCCGAGGATGGCCAGGGTACCGACGCTTGCCAAAAGGACCCGGGCGGCGACGCGGCGGGAAGCGATGCCCTGTGCCCATGCCAAGAGCGGAATCGAGACAATTTCGACAATGCAAAGAATCGTGCCGGCCCGGGATCCCCCGGCGACAACGGAAGCCAGCAGGAAAGCGGCAACGACGCTATAGAAGGTCCGCCTGCGGTGGTCCCGGATGGCGCGGACCAAAGCGATCGGGAGCACGGCCTCGATAAACGCTGCGTACTGGTTGTAGTACACGAACGGTCCGAGCGTTGGCAGGTCCGATCCCGAATGGAATCGCCAAAACGCGATTCCGGGCGGCGAAGAAAATTGGGTCAATATGGCGACGGCGGCAATCGCCGTTCCGAACCAAAGCAGCGCAGTGACGAACTTTTCCCGTTCCCGCAGATCCGCGCCTGCCTCGAGCGCAAGCGCGAACACTGCCAGGTTGGCGATCCAGTTCAGGACTTCGGTCAGGGTCTTGAACTGGTCCACCGTCCAGCCGGCAAGCAACTGAAGCAGTCCCCAAGCGACGGCGCCCGCCAGGAGCGCGCCTGTGGGATGGATTCCAAAACCCTTGCCTTGGCGTCCGCGCTGAACCAGGCGTACCGCGGCCAATGTGAAAACCGCGAGCTGAAATGCAGTGACGCACCATCGGGCAGGAATCCACATGATGAGAATGCCCGAAAACAGAATGGCAGCCAGCAGCATCGCGGACCAGGAGCGCCCATTTTAGCGGATTCCGTCCGGGCGGCAAGTGATTCTCCGTCCGGGGCCTTTTATCCGGTGAAAATCAGGTAAACTCGTCAAGATCCATCTCAGTTATGAAAATCTTGCTCCAAATTTCAGGAATTCTCTCGCTCGGCTCCATTTTGTGTGCCCAGGACTGGCCCGCGCCATCGAGTGCAACCATACGGGCCCGCCAGGAATGGTTCTACAGCCAGCGTGAATTTCCGCTCGGCTCCATCCCGGCCGGCGCCCGGGTGGATGCGATCCGCGAGCTCCGGCGCATCGACCGGATCGCCCGGCAGCAGCGGAAAGGGCCGGCCACCGCGGCGGCTGGCAGAAACGCCACCGCGGCTGCCGCGATGGATTCCGCAACCTGGACCTTGATTGGTCCAAGGCCAACGGGCGCCGGGTCGATCTCCGTCACCTCCGGACGCGTAACCGCGATCGCGATCGATCCGCGCAACAGTAACGTTCTCTACATCGGAGCCGCGGAAGGCGGCGTCTGGAAGACGACCGATGGTGGCGTGAATTGGAAGCCGCTTACCGACGATCAGCCTTCGCTGGCCACCGGCTCGATTGCTTTGGATCCGCAGAATCCGGATACGGTCTACGTCGGAACGGGTGAGGAAAATTTCGCGGGCGACAGCTATTACGGCGCTGGCATCCTTAAATCGACAGACGGCGGCGGAACCTGGACCAATATCGTCGGACCGTTTTTGCGGGACAGAATCGGATCGGTGGCCGTGAGCCCCTCGATCACCGGCCTCGTGCTGTGCGGGGCGCAGGACGGCATCTGGAGGTCCACCGATGCAGGCGCAACGTGGTCGCGAACCCTCATCGGGACGGGAACTTCTCTTTTTTTTGATCCGCGAGACGGGAACAGCGTGTTCGCGGCGCTCGGCAATACCAACGGCAGCTCGAGCAACGGCGTGTATCATTCCTCCGACGGCGGCGCGACCTGGTTCAAGCTGCCTGGACTAAGCTCGCCGGTAATCGCCAATATCGGCCGGATTCAGCTCGCGATGGCTCCTTCCCAGCCGTCCACGATCTACGCGCAGGTGCAAAATTCCTCCGCGGCGGCGAATGGGAACTTGTTGGGAATCTGGAAAACCACCGACGGGGGTCTCACCTGGAGCCAGTTGCCGATTCCAAATGCCGCTTCCTGGGGCAATCAGTTGTGGTACGACACCGCGATCGCAGTAAGCCCGCTGAATCCCGACGTGGTGTATTCCGGCGCGACGCCGATTTTCCGGAGCTTGAACGGGGGCACCTCTTGGTCCAGTCTCTCCCCGCTCGGACCAAATCTTCAGTTCATCCACGTCGATCAGCACGCGTTCGCGTTCACCCCGGATGGAAGCAAACTGTATATCGGCAACGACGGAGGCATGTTCTACACCAGCGACATTACCGCCGCCACGGTCAACTGGAACGAACTGAACGATACTCTCGCGATTACGCAGTTTTATCCGGGCATGTCGATCGACCCGGCGAACACGTCCGCGACGATCGGCGGAACGCAAGACAACAATATACAGCGATACGACGGCAACCTAAGCTGGACTAGCGTAGCGTGCGGCGATGGAGGCTTTACTGCGATCGATTTCTCGGCCACACAACTCGCCTACGGCGCCTGCCAGGACATCGCAATCGAGAAGACGGCGGCCCTGAGCGGGAATTTCATTTGGGTGCCGGCTACTTACGGAATCGATCAGACCGACACGACTCAGTTCATCTCCCCGTTGGTGATGGATCCATCCAATCCTCAGACCTTATACTTCGGTACCTATCGACTGTGGCAGAGCCAGGACAGCAGCGGAAAATGGAAGCCCGTATCCAACCGCGTCGGCGGACAGTTCGGAACTCTGAAAACGATCGCAGTGGCGCCGTCGGATTCCAACACCGTGTATGTCGGAACGAGCGATGCCTTCGTGAAAGTGACCAATGATATTCAGGACGGCCTGAATGCCAACTGGAAAGATCGCAGCAGCGGCCTTCCTCTTCGAACGGTGACGCACATCGCCGTCGATCCGGTGGATCCTGGAACCGCGTACGTAACCTTCTCCGGTTTTGCTCTGGGGAGCGCGCTATCCGGTCATGTTTACAAGACTTCGAACAGCGGGGCCAGCTGGGCTGACATCAGCGGGAATCTGCCCGACATTCCCGTGAATGCTCTGGTTATCGATCCGGATCTTGCTCAGACCCTGTACATCGCGACGGACGCCGGTGTGATGGTGACCACCGACGAAGGCGCAACCTGGTCGAGCCTCGGCCAGGGCTTGCCGAACGTGGTGGTCACCTCCTTGGTGATGCAGCGAAAATCCCGGCTTCTACGGGCAGCTACGCACGGGCGCAGCGTTTGGGACATCGTGGTCCCGCTTGGATCGGGCGGATCGCAACAGCCTTTGATCACTTCCCTTAATCCGAGCACCGCCAACGCGGGCAGCCCGGATCTGACGGTCCAGGTGACCGGTTCCGGATTCGGATCGACCACGGTCATCCGCTGGAACGGCCAGAATCTGGCGACAACATTCGTCGATGCGGCACACGTGACGGCGAAGATTCCGGCGGGTCTGCTGGCATTAACCGGACGCGGCTCGATTACTGCTCTCACTGCATCGAACGGCGCGGGCGTCTCAAACGCCGTCGGATTCAATATCGGCCCGGCGCCGCAGGCCACGCCTCAGGGGTTTGTGAGTCTCGTTTACACGCTGGGCGGAAATACGCTCGGGAAAGGAACTCTGGCGTCGCTGTACGGATCGAATTTGGCTTCGCAGACCGCCATCGCCGACCTTGGCGGAACGTGGCCTTTCACGCTGGGCGGAGTTACGCTCACGCTTGGGGGCGGGCCATTGCCGCTGTATTACGTATCGCCGGCCGTGGTCGTGTTTCAGCTTCCGTTTTTCGCCGGCTCCGCACAGATCCGCACATCCCTGGTACTGACGTCGGGAACGCAATCGACAACCATCAATGTAACGTTGCAGCCGTATTCCCCGGCGCTGGTCACGACCAGCATTGACGGCACGGGACAGGCACGCACGGTCATCGCCCTCACCGGCCAGACGGCCGCTCCCGTGGGAGCCTTTCCGAATTCGCGGCCTGCGCACATCGGCGAGTACATTTCGATTTACGCAACAGGCTTGGGGGATGTGAGCAATCGTCCGGCGCTGGGCGCGCCTTCCCCAAGCAGTCCCTTGGCAAACAACCTCGTGTATCCGACGGTGACCATCGGCAACGTGCCGGCCACCGACATCCAATTCGCGGGGCTCGCTCCGACGCTGGTCGGTGTGTGGGTCGTGAATGTCAGAGTCCCGGCCGGTACGCCTGTCGGCAGCGCGGTTCCCATCACGCTAAGCATCGGCGGGCTGACGTCGAACACGGGAACAATCGCCGTGGATGCGGCTCCGTCGCCTTAAACCAAACCCCCATCGCGATGTTTCGTCCAAGAACTTCCGGGTAAAACCTATCCGATTGGTAAAGCTTACCCGCGGTTTTCCGGGATTTTTCGCAGATCCACCATCCAGAACTCAAGCTGCAAGCGTAAGCCAAATAAGGTAAGTACGCTAGGCCTGCGGCCGTGCTCCAAAGATTGGCAGCGGGGTTGCTCCTTCGGGTCGGCAACAGGACACGAAGTAAAAAGTGAGCCTGGCCTAAGGAGGCAAACATTATGGCTTCACATGCTGTGATTGGATTGAGTGCTGGTCTGGTGCTTGCACTCGCGGGAGACGCATATCTGCTCAAGCGGTCCGGCGACACCAACGATCAAATGGCGAGGATGCAATCCGAGACGCAAACCCAGATCACCAAGCTGGGCGATGCGACCACGGAACTGCTCCAGCAGCGGCTGAAAGCGCTCGACGATGAAATGACCGCGGCCATGAAAGGCGCCAACACGGCCACGAATGCCGCGCTGAAGCGCGCGCAGGCCGAAGCCGTGAAGCAATCCCAGGAACTGGCCAAGCGCATCCAGGACCAGCAGCAGGAAGTCTCCACTCAGATCGGCGATCTGAAACAGGCCACCAGCAGCGTTGACGCTAAAGTGGGTGCCGTCACCTCCGATGTCGGCAATGTGAAGACGGAGGTCACAACGGTGAAGACGGACCTGGCCAACGCCCAATCCGGGTTGGAAAAGGCTGTCGCCGACCTCAAGCGGATGACGGGCGATATGGGCGTGATGAGCGGCCTGATCGCCACCAACGGCAAGGACCTGGCGGCGCTGCGCGAGCTCGGCGAGCGCAATTACTTCGAGTTCGATCTCAACAAGAAGCAGGCGGACAAACGCATCGGAAATATTTCGCTGAAGCTTAAGAACGCCGATGCGAAGCGGAATCGTTTCACGCTGGAAGTTCTGGCGGACGATAAGCGCGTCGAGAAGAAGGACCGAACCATCAACGAACCGGTGCAGGTCTACGTCGGCGGCAACCGGCAGCCGTACGAAATCGTAATCAACCAAGTGAAGAAAGATGAAGTTGTCGGGTATCTGTCGACCCCCAAGGTCACGCTGGCCCGGCAGTAGGGCAGAACTCCGGCAGGGAGTCGGCAAGGGGCGGCCATCGCGGCCGCCCCTTTTGTTTTTTAGCCTATCTTTTTTTCCGTTTCTGGTAAATATGATTGAGCGTCAAAAACGCCATGACCGAAGCCGAATTCCGCAGCGCATTCGAGCAGAATAAAGATGCGGTCTACCGGTTCGCCTGGCGCATGGCAGGGTCCGCTGAGGCAGCCGAGGATATCGCTCAGGAAGCCTTTCTGACCCTGCTCCGGCAGCCGATGCGGTTTGATCCCGCGCGCGGCTCGATGCGCAATTTCCTGCTCGCGATCGCCCGGAATCTGGCGCTGAAACGCTGGCGCGAAGAGCATCGGTTCGACGAACTCGAGGATCAGGCCGTGATGCCCTCCGCTGATCTTGAAAACCGGGAGACTGCCGGCGCTGTCGGAGCCGCCGTGGCCTTGCTGCCGCATTTGCAGCGCGAGGTCCTGATCCTGGCCGAATACGAGGAATTATCGCTCGAGGAAATCGCCCGCGCGGTGGACGCGGAGGTGGGCACGGTGAAGTCACGGCTGTTTCGCGCGCGTGAGAATCTGCGGCGCGTGCTGGCCCCTTTGAGGGAAGGAAGACGTTTGACCCATGGAACTTCTAAGTGAGAAGGAACTGAACGATCTGCTGCGCCGGTGGGAGGCGCCCGCCGCGCCACCCACGCTGGCGGCGAAAGTCCTGCCGCGCAGATCGTCGTGGCGCTGGGTCCTTGCGGGAACCATCCGCGTTCCCGTGCCGGTCGGCCTGGCGCTGCTGGCGGCGATGGCGGCCCTATTGTTGCTGCGTCCGCAACCCCGTCCGGCGGCGACCGCGCCAGTAAAACCAGTTTCACTGGCCGATTTTCAGCCCGTGAGGCAGCTAGAACCCAGGATTATCAGGAGGGCCAATGAGAGCAATTAGTGCGCTCGCGATTATCGGAATCAGCCTGCCTGTGTTCGCTCAAACCGGGCGGATACAAAATGGCACGGCCTACACCAAGGATGGTGTCGGGTTCGCTTACGAAATGCGACTTGAGCCGTCGGTGCCCGCCATTACGAGCCAGAACCTGGGAGGCGGGGTTCTGGCGGACGAGGGGATGCACCGATTCATTTCCGACAACTCGCGGCACGTGTACTTCGGGTACGACATCTCGGTCGAGCGTCTGCCGGATGCGACCGCCTATCGCGTGACCATTCGGCCTCTGAGTGTGGGCGTCGATAAATTCCATCGTCCTGTGGACCTGACGAACTTCACGATGCTGCCCTTGCCAGGCTATCCCGCTCCACAAACGCTCCACAGCGGCGACGTGATGGCGCTGGATCTCATGACAAATCCCGAAACCGGGCAGAAAATCGTCGATTACATCTCCATTCTGGAGCCCCGCCGCGGCCAGGGAACGTTCAATCCCGATCCCCCGCGCCAGTTGTCCTACACTCCGGGAACTCCGCGCGATTTCACCGTAGAGGATGCTTCGCTCAGGCTTGCCGCGCCTCGCTTGACCGTCAATGGAAAGCTCGATGAATCCTCGACGCGGCACAACGGAGAGGTGGCCGGCGGGGCGGTTTGGATTTACGTGCCGAACCGCGGGAGGTTCATCCTTTCGCTCGTTCCGCATCGAAATCTCGGATTCCAGAAGGCAGGCGAGGTGCGCGGAAGTACGCTGACCTTCACCGTGGGTTCCGAAACGTATACTGTGAGTTGCGCGAATTCCATCGCGCCTGGCGATACGCCGTTCAATGTTTACGTGCTGCAAGACCGAGCCTGGAAGCCTTCGTATGCGTTTGCGGACCTGTCAGCGGTTACCGTAGGCGCCGCGGACCGGCCGGAGTCGTTGGTCGGCCG
>JBAIXM010000010.1:0-21566 GCA_037916615.1 Bryobacterales bacterium | reverse complement strand
CAGCCGATCATGCACAGCCTGGAGGTCGTCGAGTTGAACGGATTGCAAGTAGCGTTCTGTAGTCTTGATGCTGGTGTGGCCGAGGATCTTGGACAGGTAAAACAGGTTCCCGCCAGCGCGAAGGTAGCTCACTGCGAACGTGTGGCGGAAGGTGTGGGGAGAGCATCGTACTCCATTCAAGTCCAGTCTGCGGCACAATTGCCCGATGTCCCTTTGAGCATTGCGTCGAGTCATCTGGGTTCCTGACCTCGTTCCAAACACCGGGCCTGTTGGGCACTTCTGTAACCACTTGAACAGCAACTTGCGGAGTTCAAGGCTCATCGGAACCATGCGTTGCTTGTTCCCCTTCCCAGTCACCCGTATAAGCATGTTGTCGAGATCGATATCTTCACGACGGATGCCTAGGGCCTCTGAAATCCGCAAGCCAGTATCGAGCAGGACAGAGCAAATCGCATGCGCCCTCAATTGATTCCTTCCCCGAGGCTTGAACGCAAGCAAGCGCTGGACATGATCAGGTGAGAACGTGGCAATTACCTTCCTTTCGCACTTCAGCAGCTTTACCTTGGGTTTCTCTTTCAGAAACCCTCCGGTGTGCAACCAATTCAAATACGCTCGGACCCCTGTTAGATAGCTGTTTACTGAGACGGGACGCACCCCCTTGGCCAAGAGCGCTGAGATCGCCGCCATCAAGCCGGTGCTCAGATTGTCCCCAGAGCTTAACAACGGCTCAAGGTGGGACCCGAATGCCTTCCAAACGTCACCCAACCATGTCAGGGTACGTGGTGAGACATTCTTGAGGTATCGTCGATCCTCAATGTATGAAGCGAAGGATGGTATACTGACCTTCGAGTTAGCTGTAGCAGTGGTTTCCATATGACCAGAGGCTCTATTCCCTGGTCCCTGCTGCTAAGTCACTGATTCATCGGGGCGTGGCTCAGCCTGGCTAGAGCGCCTGGTTCGGGACCAGGAGGTCGGTGGTTCGAATCCACTCGCCCCGACCACTCATCAATGTCCGGACCGGACACATAGGTAACAATTTGTTCCTAAGACAGGCTCTACGCTAACCGCCCTTCCTCAATTCGTGCGCGCCGAGTCCCGCTTTAAACGTTCCAGAAGTTCGGGCGCAATCCACCGGCCGGCCCGCTGCGCCTGGTGGACCGTCTCCCAAGCCTTGTCATATTGGCGCGTCGAGACCGTATAGATTCTGACCATTTCCCCCAAAGGTTCGCCAATGCAGCTTTTGTCGTCTGCGACACCGAATTCGATTGATTTCTGGTAAGCCTCCAGGGCAGCCGCATAGTCTCCCTGCTGCTGATGCCGGACTCCGAAATCGCAGTAGGCATCCGCCAGCCTTTGCTTGCCGAAAGAATCCAGGGGCAGTTCGCGGGTGTAAGCCTGGATGGCTTTGTCCTCCTCGCCATTCGATTCGTAGGTCAGACCAAGCATGTCAAACGTATGGGCGTTGTTAAGGCCTCTTTCGATGGCCCGTTCAAAATCAGCGGCGGCCGAATCGAGCCAGGGTTTGCCATTCTTGCTCTCCGCCAGCTCCTGTGCGCCGCGATCGTAATACGCTTGCGCGCGGTTGGCGTAGACTTCTGCGTTGCCCGGATCGAGTTCCACGGCCTGGTTATGATCCTGAATCGCGAGATCGAACCAACGCTCGTATTCCTCATCGGGCCTCTGCTTCATCACGCGGCTGTACCGAGCCTTCTCCGAATACGCCGTACCGCGGGATGAGTAAGCCTTCGCGCGCTGGCCGTCGTTACGCGCAGTATCGATGGCTTGCGTCGCTGCTTTGATGTCATTGTCACGTTCGCTGAGGAACATCGAGGGGCCGCAGCCTACGAACGCCGCCAAGCTCGTTAGCAACACAAGAATCCGAAACCATGAGCCTGTCACGCTATTTGCCTCCGCTGACAATTTATTTTGGCCGTTTCGGACCGGCATAGGCCTGTACGCTGAATCGGTGGAAAAGGATCTAACTTTACGGCAGCGTTCCGACGGTCACAAGGAGCTACCGATTCCGGTGCGCGAGGTTGTTACGCCGAACGGCGTATTTTGGGGTCGCACGTTACGCTTTCCGAAACTCGCGCGGCATCCGCGCCGTCGAGATTTGTAGCTCGTGCAACCACCGGTGTGGAGACGATTTATGAGTAAGCGAACTTGCAATCTTATCTTGCTGACCTTTGTGCCATTTGGGCTATTCGCCGCCGATGAGGTTGCTCCGAAGGGAATAAAATCCGAACGTCACCTGGCGGAGAGGATCCAGAAGGAAATCGCCAGAGATGATTCTCTCCGGCCGGAGTCGCGCAAGGTGCAGGCCACGGTCCAGAACGGCGTGATCACCCTGCGGGGCGCCGTTCAATCGGACGAGGAGAGTCAGGCCGTTCTGGGCGACGCGGAATCCGTGCTGATACATGAAACGCCAAGCCGGCTGATAAATTCGCGGAAATTCAGGTTCGACAACCAGTTAATGGTCGTAGGGCAGTAGGCATTGCCGCAATGCCAGAAACGGGGCGCTAGCAGCCCGATCTACTTGCCTACCAGATGCGGCAGGCTCCGGTTGTTTTCTCCGCACACGAACTCGATCAACTCCGCATCCGGCATCAGGCGCTGATTTAATTTGACCGTCCAGGGCTTCGTGAAGGTCTTCGGATCGTCCATCGTGATCTCGATTTCCATAGTCCCGTAATTCAGCCGCCGAAATCGCTCCGTCAGCTTGCCCGCGTTCGTCACCGGAGTGCCTTCCTCATCGAGCCAGCCGTTGTCTCGAAAACCGATGGTTTCGACAACCAGGGTATCTCCATCCCACTTGCCCGCAGAGTAGCCGTACCACCAAGGTTGCGGATCGTCCGTGGGTAACGGTCTTCCGTCCATGAAGATCTGGCGCAAGCCGTTGTTGGCCTCGTAGATGATCAGAATCAAGCCAGGCGTCTGGACGATTTTTCGCGGCTGCGGATGGCTGTGAAGCTGGACCGGATTGAGCGGCAGGCAATGCGCATCCGGATGGTCCTTGCTGTTGTCCGTCAGCCGCTGCTTCCTGAGCTCCGCAGCCCAGGGCTGGAATGGCAACCCCTCCGGCAGCATGGATGGGAGATCCTGAAACGGTCTGGGTCCTCTACCCGCCGGAGCGGCGCCGAAAGCGCCAATCGGGCCGCCGCGAGCGCCCGGGGGCATGCCGCGATCCCAGACTCCCGATAAATCGGGCTTACCGTCCGGCGTCTTAGGTGCAGGCGCGCTGAGATCGATTCGCCCGTCAGGCATCCGAGGAGCGCCGGCGCTCCTGTGTTCGGGCCATTGCGCCAGCATGGCAGGCGCGAAAAGCAGGAACCCGAAGGCTGCTCCCTGGGGAATCGTCATGTGGCGTTTCAACTCCAGTGAGTCAGAGTAACACTGAACACGATTCAGCGCTTGACAGGCGGCGTGAGCTGCGATACAAAGGCTTCGGAGTGCATGCATTCAGGCGGCGCCGCTTCCATCTCCCTCCAAACCCCGAAGCGGAAATTCGAACGAGAGGTTTATGAACCCTATGAAAACAGCGCTATTCATCGCCATCGCTCTGTGCTGCGGGCTTCGTTTGGAGTTACGGGCCCAGTCCATGTCGCAGATCTCAGGGACCGTACGCGATGTCAGCGGAGCTGTGGTACCAGGCGCCATGGTGACGGCCACGCAGACGGATACAGGGTTGACGCGCACCGCCGAAACGGATGCGAACGGAAGTTACCTGCTGCCGAGCTTACCCGTCGGGCCGTACCGTATCGAGGTGAGAAAGCAAGGCTTCGCCGCGTATATACAGTCCGGCATCGTGCTGCAAGTGGCGACGGCTCCCACGGTTGATGCCGTTCTCAACGTCGGTGCCGTGAGCGAGTCCGTTCAGGTGGAAGCTGCTGCCACCATGGTCGAGACACATTCTACCGGTGTCGGCCAGGTGGTCAATCAACAGCAGGTACTCGAGCTGCCGTTAAACGGACGACAGATCACGCAGCTGATTACTCTGGCCGGCGGCGCGAACACGGTGCAATCCGGCTTTGGGCAGGCCCCGAGTTCCGGCAACCTGATGTCGAGCAAAAACTATCCCAACGAGGCGCTGGTCAGCGTGGCCGGCGGCATGCTCAACGGAACCACGTACCTGCTGGACGGCGGCACGCACAACGACGTTTTCAACAATCTGAATTTGCCGCTGCCTTTCCCGGATGCAATCCAGGAATTCAAGGTTGAGACCAGCGCGCTGCCGGCCGAATACGGACAGCACTCCGCCGGCGCTGTCAACATCGTCAGCAAATCCGGCAGCAACGACGTTCATGGCGATGCGTTCGAGTTCGTCCGCAACGGCTACTTCAATGCCAGCGACTTCTTTGCGAACCATATAAACGACAACCTCAAGCGAAATCAATTCGGCGGGACATTGGGAGGACCGATCAAGAAGAATAAGCTGTTCTTCTTTTTGGGATACCAGGGCACGCTGATCCGGTCGGCGCCCGCCGCTACACCCGCGGTCGTGCCTACGGCTTCCATGCTGGCTGGCGATTTTCGGGCCTACGAATCGCAGTGTTTCTCCACGCCTCAGACGCTCAAGGCCCCGTTCGTCGGTAATGTGCTGCCGGGCTCAGCCGTAAGCCCGCAGGCCATCGCGATGGCAAAGCATTTCCCGCTTGGCGCCGAGCCGTGCGGAAACGTCACCTATACGCAGATCGCGAACCAGAACGAGCACATGGGTCTGGCGAAAATCGATTACCAGATCAGCTCGAAACAATCCTTCTTTGGCCGATACTACGGAACCCACAGCTTTACTCCATCCAGCTTCACGGGAACGGAGCTATCCGTGCAGAACGCCGGTACGGATGACGAAGTGAATTCTCTGGTTTTAGGACACACTTACATCGTGAGCGCGGCCGCTCTCAATTCCTTCCGCGCCACCGTGGATCGCGTCGGGATCACGAAGTTCCAGGTGCCGATCATCACTCCCACCGATATCGGCGTCCAGAATATCTACGAGCCCCTGCCGCACTACTCCAACATCAACATCACAGGCGATTTCCAGAGCGCCGGCGGATTCGCCACACCGGGCTTGGTGAACACCACCACCTACCAGTTCAACGACGATTTCAGCCTGGTCAAAGGCTCCCACGACATGCAATTCGGGGCAAATTACATCCGTCCTATGCAGGCGACCACGTTTTGCGTCTATTGCAACGGGCTGTTTACTTTCAATGGGCAGCTCACGGGAAATGCCATGTCCGATTTCATTTCCGGCTCGCTGGGCTCTTATACGCAGATCAACGTCTCTCATGACAACGAGAAGTGGAACTATATCGCAATGTACGCGCGAGACAACTGGAAGGTAAATTCGCACCTCACCTTCAGCTACGGCCTCCGTTGGGAACCCTATTTGAACGGACGCCTGCTGAACGGCCAGGTCAGCCATTTCGACATGGCGAAGTTTCTGGCCAACGTTCATTCCGTCGTGTTCCCGAACGCGCCGGCCGGCACGCTGTATCCAGGCGATCCGGAATTCGACACAGGAGGCCGCCCGAACCGGACCACATGGAAGAATTTTGCGCCTCGTTTGGGAGCGGCCTGGGATCCGAAGGGGGACGGCAAAATGCTGATTCGCGTGTCGTGGGGAATTTTCTACGACATGCCGCACACGCTGTTCTATTACAACTACGCGACCGAGCCGCTGTGGGGATCGGGGATTACGATCACCGCGCCGCAAGGCGGATTTGCGAATCCCTGGCTGGGATATCCCGGCGGAAATCCGTTCCCGGTGAGCCAGAACAAGAACACTTCATACCCGCAGAACGGATACTACGAGACCGTTCCGCTCAATGTGAAAAACACCTACGTCGAACAGTGGAATCTGACGATCCAGAAGCAGGTGACTTCCAGTTGGCTGTTGAAAGCCAGCTATCTGGGAAATGAAACCGCGCATTTGTGGACCGACCAGGAACTGAACCCGGCCGTCTACATTCCGGGAAATTGTTCGGCGGGACAATACGGGCTACGCTCAGCCGGGCCCTGCTCCCAGGTCGGCAACACCCAGGCGCGCCACCTGCTAACGCTGCTGAATCCGTCCCAGGGGCCCTACTACAACGGACTCGAATTTTTGGATCACGGCGGCACAGCCAGCTATAACGCCCTGATGCTTTCGGCTGAGCACCGCTTCTCCAATCGTTTCTCGATACTGGCGAACTATACGTTCGCCCACTGCATCGGCGACCTTCAGACAACCGAGCTATCCGGCCCGATTTACACGAATCCAACGAACCGTCGTATGGATCGCGGCAACTGCACCGCGGTTGATGTGCGCCACAATTTCAACCTTTCCAGCGTGGTTCAAATGCCGCACTACTCCTCGCGTCCACTCCAGTGGATTGCGGGAGACTGGCAGGTTGCGCCGATCGTCGGCTTCCATACCGGCAGCTACTTCAACATCACCAGCGGAGTCGACAGCGCGCTGAACGGCATCGGCGGACAACGGCCGAACCAAATTCTCGCGGATCCGTACTGTTCGAACCGAAGCTGGGCCTGCTGGCTGAACGGAAACGCGTTCGGACGCCCGAGCGACGGAAGTTTCGGGACTCTCGGCATCAACAACCTGGTGGGCCCGAACTATTTCGATACGGATGTTGCGCTCACCAGACGTTTTCCGGTGAAAGAACGGCAAGCCATCGAGATTCGCGCGGAAGCGTTCAATATCCAGAACCGCGTGAACTTCTTGAACCCGTCCAACCCGGGTTTGGTGGGCAACGCTTCAGGCTCGGCTTTGAACAGCAGCAACTTCGGCAAGATCCTTTCGGACGTCAGCCCGAGGATCATGCAGTTCGCCATCAAATATTTCTTCTGAGCCAGGCTTTAACGTTTTCGAATGGAAAAGCTACTCTGCCGGAAAAATTCGTCCTCGCCGCCGGTCGACCAGCCGACGATCATGCTGGTCACCGCGCCGGCGTCCCTGACGAACTTGACGGTTCCGTAAGCGCACAAGAATCCGTCCCGGGAAACCGGTTTGAGCTCCGTGCCGGCCAGCACCAGGCGTCCGTTGCTTGAGCTGACATAGAACACCGCCGGTCCTCCAGCCATGTTCAGCTCGTAAGCGCCGGTATACTCCGACAGGACCTCTGGAGCCAGCTCGATCGTCTTTCCGTTGTCAAACGACGCCCGTCCCACCAGGTGCGTACTGTCCTTTTCGTTTTCGCAGACAGTCTCCATCAGTTCGGTATCGGGTAGCAGCCGGAAATGCACTGTGACGGACCACGGACGCGTGTACGCCTTGGGATCCTCGATGCGCACCTCTGCTTCCAAGTGCCCGAAGTCGCGCCGCCGGAAGCGCTCGGTCACGTGGAGCTGATCGCTGTGCGGATGGCCCGCATCGTCCAGCCAGCTCCGGTCATTGAATCCAGTGGTGTCGACCACAAAAACATCGTGATCCCATCTTCCGATTGAATAGCCGAGCCAGGCCGGATTGGGGTCCTTGGGAAGTTTCCGTCCATCCGTGAAAATCTGACGGAAGTGGGCGGCTGCCTCTTGTAAAACGATGGTCAGCCCCGGACTCTGTATGATTTTGAAATTGCCGACGAGCATCGCATCCGGAATGCTGTGCGGCAGGCAACGAGCCGAGGGCCTGCCCGCGCCGAAACTCTGGTCGCGTTCTTCAAAGACCGTCCGGCCCCAGGGAGTCATCGGGATCGGAGCTGCGTTCTTTCTCCAAAACTGCAAGCTGAAATCCGGCCCTTGCGAAGACTCGATGATGACCCCCGGAGGAATCCGCGGAACCGAGTAATCCGCGTCCCAGATGCCTGACAAATCCGGCCTGCCGTCGGATGCTCGCGGGCCGGGTGCGGCCAGGTCGGGCCTGCCGCTTCGTGTCCTTGGGATGTTGGGCGTCTGGACGTGAATCCATTGTGCGGGCGCGAGCACAGCGGAGCCGCAGAGGATCACAAGCGCTTGCCGAACTGTCATGCGAAGTGTTACGAGCCTGGACGGGGTTCAGATCCGGACGGGAAAAACTCCAGAGAAGCGGAGTTCAGACAGAAGCGCTGTCCAGTCGGCGGCGGCCCGTCGGGGAAAACGTGTCCCAGGTGACCCTCGCAGCGTTTGCAGCGGATCTCGGTGCGGATCATCCCGTAGCTGCGGTCCTGTAGGTAATGGATATGGGCCGGGTCGAATGGTTCGAAGAAGCTCGGCCAGCCCGTGCCGGACTCGAATTTTGCAGTCGAACGAAACAGGGGCAGCCCGCACAGCCGGCAGGCGTAAACGCCCTCCTCTTTGTTGTTCAGCAAGCCCCCGCAAAACGGGGGCTCGGTGCCGTGATCGAAAAGGATGCGCCGTTCCTCGGGGGTAAGCCTTTTGGCCAGGCGATCGCGGTCCGCCGGGCTCAGCGGGTCGAGTTTGTAGCCGGTCTGAGACGTGTTTGGGGACGAAGGCTCCATAAGTCCATTTTCTCAATCTTCCCGGGAGTATATCTTTCGGATAGACCTCTTGCATCCCGAAAACCGGGGTGTAAAATCCACTTCAATGGGTGACACAACGATTGTGCTACCGGCCGCCATTACCGTTCTGGCAGTGGTCGCTGGCCTGGTTCAAGAGGTTCGCCACCGGCGCAGGCGTCGCCGCGCGGCGTCCATACGCAGGGTGCTTGGAATGGATCCGGCTTCGGCGGGTTGAAACAGCAGGGGGCTACTTTGTAGCGAAGACAAACGGATGCAGATCCGAGTTGATCTTCGCTGGAAAGATTCGAAACTCGACGTGTCGGAAGCCTAACGAATTCAGATAGGCGAAAAGCGGCTCGACCGCATACGGAGTCCGGCGCATGGATTTCCGGCGAGCGAGTCGCCGCAGATCGGCGCGTGCCTGACCAAGTCCGCGGTACAGGGCGTACAGGCTCCGCATAACGGCTCCTGTGATTCCCTTTACGGGGAATTGATAGAGAGGCATGTGCACCATCAGAGTCCCTTGACCGTCCAGTACGCGATAGAACTCGCGGAAGTAGCTGAAGCCCAGGTCCTCGCGATCCAGGTGCTGTAGCACGTGAGCCGAAAAGACGGACTTCACGGAACAGTCGGGCTGAGGCAAGTTCAATCCATCCACAAGCGCGAACTGCACGTTTTCAACGCCGCATTTGGACCGTGCATAGTCGATCATTGCTTCGGATACGTCCACGGCGTAGACGCGATCGAAAACCTTGGCCAGCTCCAGCGTGAAGCGCCCGCATCCCACTTCGAGGCAGCTCTCGGAATCGACACCGTAGTGCCGCCACTGCTCGAAGAAATCCTCCCAGTTCGATGTGCCATGGGCGTAAAACTCTTCTTCGGTCCAGGGCATGGCCCCGTTTTTCTGCCGTTCGGGGCAGGAGGCGACTCCCCAAAGCGGGTCTTCGCGCCCCCACTGCCTCCATTCCGAGTTGGATTTCAACTGCTCCATCGCTGGTAACGCCGCTGCGCCGCTGAGTAGAGACTTGTTTCAGCACAGCCGTTTCGCGGGGCAGAGAAGTTCGGCGTGGCCGGATCCAAGCGGAAAATTGCTGGAGAGGGCTGGCTTGGAAAACGAAGCGTTTTCGAACCCACTGCAAACCAAGCGCTTATTGGGACCTTGTTGAAGCTGGCGGACACCGCTGATCGGCATTCCTCGCCAGTTGCTAAATTTACAAAATTCTGTAAAGGTGAATCATCGCGATCGATTCTCAGCGACACCGCAAGGTTCAGGCGTTCACACTGGCGACGCTGGTGTTAGTCGCGGGATTCAGTGTTTTTCGACTGGCCGGATGGAAATTGGGTGCCGGATCCGCAACCCCACCTGGCCCGGAGGATGCTGTTTACGGCATGCTCGCCTCGGCGCGCGCAGGAAATGTCGCTGGGTATTTGTCCAGTTTCAGCGGGCCGCTTGAAGAATCGCTGCGCGAGTCTATCCGCGAGTCGGGCGAAGCGGGTTTTGCAAAATACCTAAAGGATTCGAATGCCGTTTTGAAAGGCGTGGCCGTCGCCGGAGTGCAGAAATTGGACGAAGGCGCGGTCAATGTTCGCGTGGAATACGTGTACCAGGACCGCAATGAAGCCCAAACCGTGCGGCTGGAGAACACAACCGCCGGATGGAAAATCACGCGCATTGACGGCGCCGAGCGCGTCAAGACTCTGGTTCCCTATGGAACTCCCATCCGGTAGAGTCCCATGCAGGGACCTGCGGCTGTGAGTATAATGTAGGACCGTGCGGGTAGGCATCGTGAGCATCAGGATTCTCGCGGCAGCATTGCTGGCCAGCGGGTTGGGAACGGCGGCACCGAATCCTGCTCAGCACAGTCTGCCGCGTCCGCCCGCCTCCCTGTTCGATCTTACGTGGGTCCTGGCGGACTTCAATGGGGATCAACAGCCTGATTTTGCCTCGGCGCGCCTTGCGAATCGCCACGGGCAGGAGTACGCGCATGAGGTGAGCGTCCGCCTGGGGTCCGCGCAAACCTCTTTTCGTTTTCGCAGCCACACCGCTAAAATCGAGCTCTCTGCCCGGGATGTCGACGGCGATGAGGATCGCGACATCGTCGTCTTGGAAGCTCACTCCAAGCAGCCCCTTGGCGTCTGGTTGAACGATGGCGCCGGATCGTTCGAAGAAGGCGACCTCGCTAAGTTTCGGAGGTCGATCGGCGACGCTTCCGGTCCGGTGTGGAGCGCCGTGCGAGGCCCATTTGCGATTCCCGCAATTCTCGAGCAGCGTGTCCCGTCAGCTCTTCCCTGGATTGCCTCCGCGAGCCAGGATCGCCGTCTTGAAATACTTCCCTCTACACGGGATTCGCTCCCGTGCAATACTGCCGCTTCCAATCTCCGCACGCGCGCTCCGCCGCGCATCTGACCGGGGCTGACGCGCTCGCCTCGGCCTCGGGGCCGTTCCTCTGTTTTCGATTGCAGCACCAGTGTGGTTGTTGGCGGCCTAAAGACCGCCGGAGGAACCTTGAATGCGTATGCGATGGCGATATCTCCTCGTTGCGGTGCTCTCGATTGCGGCCACTCTGGCCGGCTGGCGCCTGATGCGCCCGCGCCTTACGCCTCAGGCCGCAACGACAACACTGGGACCCGCGCAATCGTACCTGATCATTTTCGGCGTGGGCGATACGGCAGCGACGAATTGGGACGGATCGATTACAGTAACTGGCGCCACCATCGAAATTCTCCGCGGCTGGCGTTTTACTCCAGCCGATTCCATTACCGGCACGACGAGCTGGAAGGTCAACACCCGGACCACGCCCTCGCTGAATCCCCCTGGGCCGGTTCAAGAGAACGGCATCATCGTGAAGATTTCCCAGCCCGCCACGGCTGCGACATTTGACATCACCACCACCCAGGGCAACTTCAGTTTCTCCACACAGGACCTTCCTTTTGGGGTCAGCAAGTCTTTCTTGAACGGGAAAGTCTGGGTTGGCCAAACCGGCGCCCAATTTCAACTCACGAATTCAACGGAAGAAGAAGATTTTCCCGCGATGGCGCAAGCCGGCGACGACGTGTACCTCGCTTACACGGAATTCGTTCACGGAGACCGTAGCGTGGCGACTGGAACCGGAACCTCGCAGCCAATCACGGATTTCTCCTTCCTGGCTCGCCCCGCGGGCGGCGATCAAGTATTCCTGATGCATTACTCGATTTCCCAGCGCACCTGGACCGGCCCGTTCTCGGTCAGCAATCCGGGCGAAGACATTATGCGCACAGCGGTAGCGGTGGATGGACAAAACCGAGCTTGGATCATCTATTCTGCCCGGCGCGGCAATAACTTCGATCTTTACGCCCGGAACGCTCGCGCGGACGGCACACTCTCGTCTGAAATTCGCCTCACAACGGATGCCGGAACGGACATTTTTCCGGTCGCGGCAACCGATTCCGCCGGCCGCGTCTGGGTCGCCTGGCAAGCGTTCCGCAATAACAACCTCGAGATCCTGGCAAGCGTTCAGAACGGCGATTCCTTTTGGCCTGAGACGATCGTTTCCACCTCTCCGGCAAGTGATTGGGATCCGGCCATCGCTACGGCGAGCAACGGCGAGGTCGCCGTCTCCTGGGATACGTACGATAAGGGCGATTACGACGTCTACGTGCGGCGCGTGCACTTCACCGATCAGGTCACGCTCGATCCGCCGATCGCGGTTGCCGCAACTGTGAATTTCGAAGCGCGCAGTTCTCTGGCCTACGACGGACAAGGCCGTTTGTGGATCGCGTATGAACTCGCAGGCGCGCGCTGGGGCAAAGATTTCGGCGCCTACGATACTACCGGCCTTCCCCTGTATTCGAATCACACCATTCAGGTCCGCTGCCTCGTGGGCAATGATATCTACAGCACGCTCGACGACGTCGCCCGCATCTTGCCAGGCGCTCCCGCGAATCACTTCTTTGAAACGGCTGCGGGCGGATCCTTTTCCTACCAACCCGATCCGACGCTTGCTCAGAAGCGAACCCCTAACGGCTCAATCGGTCCGCCCGGAGGACCGCGAAACAGCTTTCCCCGGCTGGCCACCGACTCCGACGGTACGGTCTACCTCGCCTTCCGCACTCTGTTAGGCACAGGGCTCTCTTCCAGCCACGCAACCGGCGGCGTCAGCGTCGGTTCCGTCTGGACCAGCGAAATGGTGTACTTCGACGGCAGCCAGTGGCATGGACCGGGCGTGCTCGCGTTCACCGACACCACGGGCGACAGCCGGCCGTCCATCCTGGCGCTTGGGCCGGGTCATCTGTTGATTGGACATACCTCCGATCACCGTCTCAGTCCGCTGTTGAATGGAACACCGCAGCAGGACGGCGTGAGCGCGGACGTGTTTCAGTCGGAGCTGTCGGTCACACGGACTCAGCAGGCGCCGTCTCTGCAGAGGATCGGGTTAGTCACTCCCGATCCTCCCGATCCCGGCGCAGCTCCGGAAGCGGCCACCGCCGCCCTGAGCCAAAGCTACCGGCCAACAGTGAATGGCCAGAGATATCAGCTGATCCGTGGCGACTTCCACCGCCATACGGAAATTTCGTTCGATGGGCGTGGCGACGGCCCCTTGGTGGATGCCTATCGCTATTACATCGACGCGGCGTCCCTCGGGTGGGCCGGTTGTTGCGATCACGATAACGGCGATGCTCGGGAGTATTCCTGGTGGATGGTTCAGAAATTCACCGACGCATATCTGCTCGGCTCCAAATATGTTCCGATGTTCTACTACGAGCGCAGCGTCAATTATCCGGAAGGGCATCGCAATGTCGTCTTTGCGCAGCGAGGGATTCGTGTTCTGCCGCGCTTGCCCACTTCGTCCGCGAATGTGGTGGCGCCCGCGCCCGACACAAGCATGCTGTACTCTTACCTGAAGTTCTTCAACGGGCTTTCGGCTCCTCACACCAGCGCGACGGATCAGGGCACGGACTGGCGGAATAACGATCCCTTGGTGGAACCGTTCGTCGAGATCTATCAGGGCGACCGCCAGGATTACGAGATGCCCGATGCGCCGCGAGCCAACTCATCCGCCGATTCGATCTCCGGCTACGAAGCGGCCGGGTACGTCTCGAATGCGCTAGGCAAGGGATATCAGCTCGCCTTCGAAGCCTCGAGCGATCATATTTCCACGCATATCTCCTTTACGAACGTCTGGGCGAAAGAGGCCACGCGCGCCGGCATCCTTGAAGGGCTGCGGAACCGCCGGATGTACGGTTCAACCGATAACATCCTGGCGGATTTCCGGAGCGGAACTCACTTCATGGGGGAATCGTTTACCTCCAGCAGCCAGCCGCTGTTCCTGGTGCGGCTGTGGGGTACGGCTCCGTTTCAAAAAGTCGTGCTGGTGAAGGACAACAATATCGTTTACTCCACCAGCGGCGATCGCTTTCTGGAGTTTAACTATCAGGACATGACGCAGCAGAAAGGGCAGACCAGCTACTACTATGTCCGCGGTCTTCAGACCGACGGCCAAATCGTCTGGGTGAGTCCGATGTGGGTGACCATGCAATGAGACTCCTGACCCGGCTTGTTCTGTTGGGCGTGGCTGCTCTGGCGCTTCGCGCGCAGGCTCCCGTCTTCCGCCCGTTGCACGTGTCTCCTGGCGGCATGATTCTCGACGACCTGGGTCATCCGGTCCTGCTGCGCGGTGTGAATCGCAGTGCCACGGGATACGGGAACGCCGATGCGACCGCAACAGATCAGGACTATCAGCAACAGAACCAATTGCTCTCGATGAATGTAGTACGGCTATTCGTCAATACCGCCTGGTGGACGGCGAATACCACAGTGCCGATCGCGAATATGGGTTACCAGGATTACATCGATCAGCTCATCCAGCGCGCTAAGAAGTACGGCAACTACGTGCTGATTCTCAAAGCCGGCCAGTTCCCCGATGCGCCCTGCGGTGCTGACGGTAAAAACTGTCCGGCAGCGAATCAAGGCGATCTGAACTGTCAGGCGAACGCCTCGGTCTGTTTCGCGCAGGACACGAGCGGGCAGTACACCTTTGCGGCCATGGGTTTTTGGGGCGCCTTCGCCAAGCGATATGGCGCGGATCCGGCGATTCTCTACGACCCCTGGGAGGACATGCGCGGGCTCGATCCGGACACCTGGAGCAATAACGAGAACGAACTGATCGCGACCATCCGGACGTACAGTCCGGCGTCTCTCATTTTCGTCGAGGACACCGGCACTGCCTTCGAATCGATCACCACAGGCGCAGAGCCCGACTTGGCGTGGTCCAATATCGTGTGGAATTTTCATCTGTACAACGCATCCATTTCGGGATGCACCGAACCGGCCTCGCCGCGGTATTCGAATTGGCCGCAGAAGATGGATCCGCTGGTGAGCTTCGCGCAGCAGAACGGGCATGCGGTCGCGTTCACCGAATGGGGCGGCTGCAACGATAGCGAGCCTTACCACACCAACATCACTTCCTACGCCCAGTTGCACTCGATCGCCCTGGTGTATTTCGACAGCAGCAATCTCATCACGCACACCGGCAGCGCGTATCAGCTCAGTGCGACGGGCACGAAAGTCGCCCAGGCGTTCACGGCGATCGCCGCGGCGGTCTCCGCACCGGCTCCGGTCATTACTCTGGTCGCGAACGCGTTCGGCGAAACGACGGTCATCGCGCCGAATACCTGGGTGGAGATCAAGGGAACGAATCTCTCGCCCGTTGAGCCCGGCGTTCGTATTTGGCTGAATTCAGACTTTTTCGGAAATCAGATGCCGGCCGAATTGGATGGCGTCAGTGTAACGGTTAACGGGAAGGCCGCATATCTGTACTACATCAGCCCGACGCAGGTGAACATTCTCACGCCTCCCGATCCGATCCAGGGCCCTGTGCGCGTGCAACTGACGAATAACGGCGTCCCGAGCAACACGATGAGCGTGGCTTCCCAGCCGCTTTCGCCGTCTTTTTTCGTTTTTGTCGCCAACGGCAAGCAGTACGTTTATGGGCGACACTTAGATTCGACCGGCACTCTGATCGGGCCGCCGAATTTCCTGCCGCCACTTACGTCCACACCAGTGAAGCCCAACGAAACGATTTCGCTCGCGGCCAACGGGTTTGGGCCGACATCGCAGGCCGTCGTCAGCGGTTCCATATCCCAGGGCGGCACACTGGCGCCCTTGCCCGTGGTGACCATCGGGGGAATCCAAGCGAATGTAAGTTATGCCGGCCTGGTTTCCCCTGGGGACTTCCTGTTCAACATCACTGTTCCGCCCAATGCACAGGACGGAGATAACGTGCTGACGGCTACTTATAACGGTCAAAGCACGCAAAGCGGAGTCGTGATTACGGTGCAACACTAAACAACTCAGAAAGAGGAGCTATGAAGACTAAAAACGCAGTAATGGCCGGCGTCGTCACCGCCGGCATGATGATCGCGGCAGTCAGCGGTCTGGCGCAGCGACCTGAAAAAGACATCTCCAAGGGACGGCATCCAAATCTGGCCGCCGCGCAGAGGCTTTGCGAGCAGGCCTGGAATCGGATCGTGGACGCCCAAAAAGCGAATGAGTTCGACCTGGGCGGCCATGCGCAGAAGGCCAAGGACCTGCTGGATGAGGCGAACCGCGAACTGAAGCTGGCGGCGGAAGCTTCCAATCGCAACAAGGGCAGATAGGAACGCGATGGACGAGGAACGTCAGGAGCGCATCCGCTATTACATCTTCGCCGCGTTTGTGGGCGCGCTCCTGCTCCTTAACTGGCTGGGCGTCATCAAAACCATCTTCGGGATCGATACCGCCATCCCGATCACGCTGCTGGCCGGTTACAAGACGTTCTACAACTCCATCTCGGCCCTGATGGAGCGGCGGATTTCCGCCGACATCGCGCTGTGTATCGCGGTGATCGCGGCTCTTTCCGTGGGGCAGAACCTTGCTGCCGCCGAGGCCATGTTCATCGTGCTGGTCGGCGAGGGCCTGGAATCCTACGCGGCGGGCCGTACGGCGGCTGCGATTCAGCAATTCGTCGAGCAGATGCCGCACCGCGCTTGGCTCATCCGTCACGGCAAGGAACAGGAAGTGGATGCGTCCTCCTTGATGCCGGGAGATCTGATCCGGGTTCGCGCCGGGGAGCGGATCCCGGCCGATGGCGACATCACGTCAGGCTTTTCGGCGATAGACGAAAGTTCCATCACCGGTGAACCGCTTGCGCGTGAAAAGTCTCCGGGAGATCCGGTGTTTTCCGGCTCCCTGAACGGCGGCGGAATGCTCGAAGTGCGCGTCAGCCGCGCGGGCGACGACACCACGCTCGCGCGCGTGGTGCAACTGGTCCGGGAAGCGCAAGAGAAACGAGCGCCCGTGGAGCGTTTGGCCGATCGCGTGGCCCGTTACTTTCTGCCGGCGCTCCTGCTCGCTGCTGCGCTGACCTTCTCTTTCACCCGCGACTGGCTGCGAACGGTTTCGGTTTTGATCGTCGCCTGTCCTTGCGCGCTGATCCTGGCGACGCCAACGGCCATGGTCGCGGCCATCGGCGGTCTGGCACGGCGAGGCATTCTGGTCCGAGGAGCCGCGGTGTTGCAGCGAGCGGCGAAAACCGGAACGGTGGTGTTCGACAAAACCGGCACGATCACCGAAGGCCATTTCGAAATCGTTCGCGTGATCGCGCTGGACCGGAGCGAAGACCAGTTGCTGGCGGCAGCGGCGGCTCTGGAACGCGCGTCGGATCATCCTCTGGCGCGCGTGATCGCTGCGCAGGCCGAATCTCGCGAGCTCAAACTGCCTCCCGCGGAAAACACTCGCGTTCAGCCGGGACGTGGCGTGGAAGCATGGATCGACGGCCGCCCCTGGCGCGCCGGAAACGCCGCGTTCGTGACGGAAGGGGGCCCTCCACCCGCTTCCCATTTGCTCGACCAGGTGGATGCCACCGGGTCGACCGCGGTCTGGATTGCGGAAGGCGGCCATGTTGCGGGCGCGATTCTCCTGCGTGACCGGATTCGCGCCGGCGTCGAAGCTTGTACCGCGGGGCTCCGGAACCTCGAAATCGGCAGCTTGGTCATGCTCACGGGCGACAACGCACGCGTGGCCGGAGTCATCGCGCGGGAAGCCGGAATTTCCGAATTCGAAGCCGGTTTGCTCCCGGAACAGAAATTGGCGCGAGTGCGGGAATTGGCCTCCGCAGGCCGCAACGTCGCCATGATCGGCGATGGGATCAACGATGCTCCCGCGCTGGCGGCTGCAAGCGTGGGTATTGCGGTGGCGGGTGCAAGCGCGATCACTGCCGAGGCAGCCGATGTCGTGTATCTTCCCCGCTCGCTCGAAGGCCTGCCCGAATTTTTCGCCGTGAGCCGGCGTGCGCTCAAAACGGCGTGGCAGAACATCATTATCTTCGCCGGGCTGCTCAACCTGACCGCCGTGCTGCTCGCCGCAACAGGCCGGCTCGGTCCTGTGGGTGCGGCCGTCACCCATCAGCTCTCGTCCTTCTTCGTCATGATGAATTCGTTGCGCCTGCTGCGGCTTGGCGGCAGCGGACGCGAGATGCTGGGGAGAATCGGCCGCGTTCTGAGCCAGCGGCTTTCAATCTCCGGCTGGCGAGAAGCCTGCGATCGTATTCGGGACGCGATCGGCCGCCTGGAGCCGGACGTCTGGATGCGCTGGATTGCCGATCATCACCGCCAGCTTGGAAAGCCCGCGTTAGCGGCGCTGGCTGTGCTGATAGCCCTTAATGGCATTTACGTCATCCCGCCCGATCAGATCGGCATCGTCCAGCGCTTTGGCCGCAAACGGACGCCGCCGGACGACCCTGGAATTCATTACAAGCTTCCGTGGCCGATAGACAAGCTGACGCGGGTACAGTCGCGCAGAGTGCGCGTTGTCGAAATCGGATATCGAACTAACGCCGCAAGTTCGGATACCGAACCGCCAACCTATGAGTGGAATGCGCAGCACCGTTCGGGGCGTTTCCAGAAGGTGCCCGATGAGTCTCTCATGCTGACCGGCGATCAGAACATGATCGAGCTGAATGCGACGGTTCACTACGACCTTGCGCGGCCGGACGACTTTGTCTTCGGCCAGCTCGACGGCGAGGCAACGGTTCGCGCCGCCGCCGAATCCGTCGTGCAATCGGCGGTCACCAGTTCTTCGCTGGACGACGTGTTAACCACCGGGCGCGGCTCGATCGAGCGCCGCGTGCAAAGCGAACTGCAGATGCGCCTCGACCGCTACCGCTCGGGAATTCGCATCCTGGGAGTTCATCTGCAGGACGTGCATCCTTCGCTGGAAGTGGTGGATGCCTTCCGCAATGTCTCGGGTGCGTTCGAAGAGAAGAACCGGGTGATCAATGAGGCTGAGGGTTATCGCAATGAGCAGGTCACGCTGGCTCGTGGAAACGCCAAAGCAAGCCTGGCCGACGCCCGGGGTTACGCCGCCGCGCGTACGAACCGGGCCGTCGGAGACGCCTCACGTTTCGACCAGCGAGAAGCGGCCTTCCGCGCCGCTCCCGGACCGACAGAGACGCGCTTGTACCTGGAGACGATCGAGCAAGTGCTGCCCGCCAAAAAGAAGCTCATCGTGGACCGCACGAAGGCCCGGCGGCAACTGTTCCTGCTGGAGGACGGCGTGGAGATCGGCGGCCCCGCGCTGAATCCCGTGTTTTCAGAAGCGCCTCCGCGAAAGCCCTAAGGAGACTGGAATGTATTTGTCGAAGAAATACGTGTACGCGCTGGCCGCCGCGGCCGTGATCCTGCTGGGGTATCGCACGTTCTTCACGGTCAAAGAGACGGAATTCGTGCTCCTCACACAATTCGGCCGTCCTCTTTACGCGGTCACCGGCGCGGGACTGCATTCGAAGTGGGCCTTCCAGAGCGCGACGTATTTCGACCGCCGCTTGCGCATCTATGATCCGCGTCCGTCCGAGTTTCTCACGCGGGATAAGAAAAATATCGTGGTCGCTACTTACGTCGCGTGGAAAATCCAGGATCCGAACCGGTTTCTGGAGCGCGTTGGCGATCCCATCGCTGCGGAGATGCGCTTGCACGACGTAGTCTGGTCAGGCTTGTCCGCAGCGCTAGGTACTCATGACTTGGACTCCCTGGTCTCGGCCGGCGCAGCGAAGATCGACTCCGGGGATCTGCTGGATTCGTTGACGGATCTCACCGATCGCGCGGCGTTGGCGCAATACGGAATCAACGTAGTGGACGTCAGAATTCGCCGGCTGAACCTGCCGGAGCAAAACAAGCAGAGCGTTTACGCCCGCATGCGAGCCGAGCGCGAGCGAATCGCCCGCCAGTATCGCGCCGAAGGCGAGGAACAGGCCCTGAGCATTCGCGCGGACGCCGACCGTCAAAAAGCCGAGATGCTTTCGGTCGCCTACAAGCAAGCGGAAACGATACGCGGCCAGGGCGATGCGGAGTCCACACGCATCTATGGTCAAGCCTATTCCAAGAATCCACGATTCTATAAGCTGCTGCGCACGCTGGAGGCTTACAAGAAGGTACTCGACGATAAGACCACAGCGATTCTGAGCTCGGATTCGGAGTTGCTGAAAATCCTGATGCGTGGCGAAGCAGGAGCGCAATGAGTACGGTCCTCAACGAGCTTCGCGTCGAGCCTCGGCCGGCGCCGCCCCACGCGGTCCCCCCTCGCTCCAGCGCCCGTTGGCGGACGTACGCCTGGGCTCTGCCGCTGTTGTGGATCCTTTCGGGTGTTTTTTTTGTGCCGACGGATCAGCAGGCCGTGGTGACGCGGTTCGGCGCAGTGAGTGAACCGCGCGTGCTGCCAGGGATCCATTACGCGCTGCCTTGGCCTATCGACTCCGTGTACAAGCTCAAGGTTCAGCAATTGCAACGGCTGGTTATCGGGAGTGAGGCGCCGGATCTGGTGTTGGGCCGCACGCAGCCGCTCGCGTCTCAATTCCTGACCGGGGATCAGAACATTATCCAGATGCGCGTGGTGGTGCAATATTCGGTGGGCGCTCCCGCCGACTACCTGTTTCACCTGACCGATGTCGCCCGGATTACGGCCGCCGCTGTGGAAACCGAGCTGGCGCGGCGGATCGGCCGCAGCGAAGTCGACGCGATCCTCACCACCGAGAAGCTGGCGATCCAGGATGCTGTGCTCGGCCAGGCACAGAAACGCCTGAACGACTACGGCGCCGGTGTGAAGCTTTCCACCGTCAATATTGAGAGCGTCAGCGCCCCGCCGGAAGCCGCGGACGCTTTCCGAGACGTCGCCAGCGCGCGGGCCGATACGTCCCGCATCATCAGCGAGGCGCAGAGCTACGCCAATGATCTGCTGCCGCGTGCCCGAGGCGAAGCCCAGCAGATGCTTGCATCAGCCGAGGGGTACAGGACCCAGCGCATCAACGAAGCCGGCGGCGACGCCGCGCGTTTTTCGGCGATTGCCGCCGAGTACGCCAAAGCGCCTCAGGTGACCAGCCAGAGACTCTACATTGAGGCTCTTGAGCAGATCCTGCCGAAGATCCGAAAGCTGATCGTCGACGCCAACGGAAACCTTGATCTCTCGATTATCCGCAAGGGCGATCCGCTTCGATGAAGCGTAGGCGAAAACGGGAGTCGATAAGCGGTCGGGGCGAGTGGCTTCGTTGTAGATCCTCCAAGAGCTTCAGTTCTACCCAGTTCTCCTCGTTTCCTCAATGATTTCCGAGCATTTCGCTTTTCGTTGCAAGCACTTGGCACGTGTCGATGCCCGACACCGGCATCTGGCTCATCAGCTTCATGGATTACAATCTTGGGTATATCGATCTGGAGGAAAAAACTCTGCGGCCCCTCGAAAACCCCTTCGGGCCAAAAGTGTTACCTATGTGTCCGGTCCGGACAACGGGCGGATTGGTGGACGGCGTGGGACTTGGAGAAACGGATCCCATGAAGCCCCAATAACTTAACAACTTAGCGTCGTGTCAGAAATGCCAAAAATGCCCAAAAAGGGAGGCCGTGGCACGCTACGGCACAGTGCCACGTTTCCGTGGTAAAGTGCTACCCGAGATGCCGCTGTATTCCGAACCCATTTCGATGACCGGTTGCTCCGCCGCTGCATGCGAGGAATTGGCACCCGAGTTCAGCAGCGAGAATCGGCAAGAGTACTTGCGATCGTATCGGCGTCGCCAGGCGAAGCGCAGTCCCGTCGTCCGCTCGCACGCTGAACCCCGACCGCAAGACGCGCTCTCG
>JBAIXM010000009.1:0-11516 GCA_037916615.1 Bryobacterales bacterium | reverse complement strand
TGATCCCTTTTCTCGAATGAGTCATCATACAACTGGATGCACCGAACCGTCATCATCGGCGGTGGATTTGGCGGGCTCTACGCCGCGCGATCGCTCCGTAACCCGGGTGTCCATGTAACCCTGCTCGATAGCCGCAATTTTCATCTGTTCCAGCCACTGCTCTATCAGGTCGCCACCGGAGCGCTCTCGCCCAGCGATATCGCTGCGCCGCTGCGCGTGCTCCTGCGCAAACAAAAGAATGCCGAGGTCCTGCTGGCGGAGGCGCTCGACCTCGATCCATCGCGTCGCCGGGTGATCCTGGACCATGGCGACGATGTGCCCTATGACACGCTGGTGGTCGCCACGGGTGCGAGTCATTCTTACTTCGGACACGACGAGTGGGAAGCCATCGCGCCTGGCCTCAAGTCGCTCGAAGATGCAGGCCGCATTCGCCACAAAATCCTCTATGCCTTCGAAGCCGCGGAGCGCGAGCCGGATCCCGATCTGCGCCGCCGCTGGCTGACATTCGTCATCGTCGGCGCCGGTCCAACCGGAGTCGAATTGTCGGGCGCGCTGGCTGAGATCGCGAACGACGCGCTGCGCAACGAGTTTCGATCCATTCATCCAGAAGAGTCGCGCATCTTTCTTCTGGATGCATCGCCGCGCGTGCTGACGGCGTACTCGGAGGATTTGTCTCATTCAGCCGAGCGGCAACTTGTGCGGCTGGGCGTGCATGTGCGTCCGTCGGTTCGGGTGACCGCCATTGATCCCGAAGGAGTCACGTTCGCCGGAGCGCGCGGAACCGAACGTATCGGATCCCGCACCGTTCTGTGGGCCGCCGGCGTGAAACCGTCGATGTGGGGTGAAATTCTTTCGCGGTGCGTCGGCGCAGAGCTGACGCGCGGCGGCCAAGTGAAAGTTGGCCCGGATCTCTCCATTCCCGCGCATCCGGAAATCTTTGTCGCCGGCGACCTGGCGTATCGCGAACAGAATGGAAAGCCGCTGCCGGGCATCGCGCCGGTTGCAATTCAAGAGGGCAAATACGTGGCCGAAGTGATCGAGGCACGCATGGCCGGCCGCGCTCCGAAAGCGTTCCACTATTTCGACAAGGGCCAGCTCGCCGTGATAGGACGCAACGCCGGCGTGGGCGTCATCGGAGGCTTGGAAGTGCGCGGCTGGATCGCCTGGTTCGTATGGCTGTTCGTCCACCTCATGTATCTGGCCCAGGTGTTCAACCGTTTCCTGGTCTTCATCCGCTGGGGCTACCAGTACGTCACTTTCTATCGCGGCGCCCGTCTGATCACCGGCGGCCAGCCCGCCGGGCAGCCCGTAAAAGTGGAAACGCTAAAATAGTGGCTTGCAGCGCTATTTTGTAAAAACGTTTGGGTGCCGCGCGTCGCAGGCCGACGGAGCCGCGCTCGAAAGCGGCCTCGCATCCCGTGGTTTGGATGCGGCGCACGAAGTGGCGCAAGCCGACCTGGTGGTGCTGAACACCTGCACTGTCACCGCGACAGCCGACGACGAGCTGCGCCAGTATGTCCGCCGCGTTCATCGCGCGCGACCCGAAGCGCGCATCGTCGTAACCGGCTGCTACGCCCAGCGCGCGCCCGCGGAAATCGCCGCGCTCCCGGGCGTATATCTGGTAGTTGGGAATTCGCACAAGAACTCGATCCCGGATTTGATCGCCGCGAATGCGGATTATCACGGCGAGATCCGCATGGGAGACATTTTCGAGCAGCGCGATTTTCTGTCCGCCCCGGTTGAAGACGCGCTCGGCGATCGCACGCGCCCGAATCTGAAGATCCAGGACGGCTGCAACAATCGCTGCTCGTTCTGCATTATTCCGTACGTCCGGGGCCGCAGCCGCAGCGCGGCGGCCGATGATGTTGTCGATCAGGTGCGGCGGCTCGCGGCCAAGTACAAAGAAATCGTCCTGAGCGGGATCAACCTCGGCCGCTGGGGGCGGGATCTCGAAGGCGGACGCCGCCTGGTGGACCTCGTACGCCGCTTACTCGAAGAAACGCCCGTCGAGCGGCTGCGCCTCAGCTCAGTCGAGCCGATGGACTGGTCGGACGCGCTGCTCGAACTGGTGGCAAGCTCGCCGCGGATCGCCAAGCACGTGCATGCGCCACTGCAATCCGGATCCGACACGGTTCTGCGCCGGATGCATCGCAAGTATCGCCCGCGGCATTATGCCGGCCGCATTCTCAAAGCCCGCTCACTGATGCCGGATTGCGCGGTGGGCGCGGACGTGATGACCGGATTTCCTGGCGAGACCAACGCCGAGTTCGAGGAATCGCGCGCGTTTATCGAAAGCCTGCCGTTCACGTATCTGCACGTGTTCACCTATTCGGAGCGACCGGGAACGCCCGCGGCCGCGATGCAACAGGTGCCGGCAGAAATCCGCAAGCGCCGCACGCACGTGCTGCGCGAGCTCGGCCAGCGGAAGAACCTGGAGTTCCGGCGCTCCATGATCGGCCGCACTCTTTCCGTAGTTACCATCGAAGACGGCCGAGTCGCGTTGAGCGGCAACTATCTGAAGATCGCCCTGGCGCAGCCGCGCGAGCCGAATCAGATCGAAGAGATTGTTGTCGCCGGTGTGACTCGGGACGGCGTTTTCGAACAGGGCACCCCGCTACATCTCCCGCCGGTTCTCCAGTGACTTCAGCATCGTCACTTCATCTGCGAACTCCAGATCGCTGCCGACCGGAATTCCCATGGCGATGCGCGTCACCCGCACTCCCAGCGGCTTAAGCAAGCGCGAGAGATAGACTGCCGTCGCCTCGCCTTCCACCGTTGGATTCGTCGCCAGGATGATTTCCTTCACCTCGCCTTTACCGATGCGGTCCAGCAGGCCCTTGATCTTCAACTGCTCGGGGCCGATGCCGCGCAATGGAGAAATCGCGCCGTGCAGCACGTGGTACAGACCGTGAAATGACCGCGTGGTCTCCACCGGAAGGATGTTATGCGGCTCCTCCACCACGCAGATCTGCGAATGATCGCGATGCGAATCGCGGCAATAGGGGCAGAGTTCCGCGTCACTGATGTTGTTGCACTCGGCGCAAATTCCCAGGTTGTCCTTGACGTCAGTGAGGGCCGCCGCCAGCGCGGCCGCCTGATCGCGCGGCGCGCGCAGCACATGAAACGCGAGCCGTTGGGCCGATTTCTGCCCGATCCCCGGCAGGCGGCGGAATTCGTCGATAAGGCGCTGTAACGGCGCAGCGAAGTCAGGCACTGTTACAGCAGCCCCGGCGGCAGGCCCAGCCCGCCCAGCATGCCGCTCATCTTGCGCTGCGATTCCTCGTCCACTTTCTTGGCTGCTTCGTTGAACGCCGCCATCACCAGGTCTTGCAGCATCTCGACATCTCCCGCGACTTCCTTGTCGATCACAACGCCGGTGACGTTCTTGTGGCCGTCCATCTTGACGGTGACCATCCCGCCGCCCGCGGTCGCTTCCACACGGATCAGCGCGATCTCTTCTTGCATTTTCTTCTGCATCTGCTGGGCCTGCTGCATCATGGCCTGCATGTTTCCCGGCATCTTCATGGCTGTCTCCTTAAGAGTGTTCGGTCTCCTTCAAGTTGCGCACGGCGCGGACCTGGCTGTCGGGAAACAGCTCCTGAAAGCGTTTCACTTCCGGATGCGAGAGCGCCCGCTCGGTCGCTTCATCGCTGGCAGGTGCGGCGGGTTTCGGGCCAGGCGCTCCTGACGGCGCGGCATCGCCGATTTTCAGTGTAAGCTTGACGGGCTTGCCGGCCGCGCGCTTCACCGCGCCTTCGAACTCCGGGCCTTTCAGGAATAACTGGTACATCTTCGGCGCCGTGAAAATAATCTCCGCGCCCGACTCCGCGATCTCGGAATGCTCGACGGCGTCGGCGACGTGCGTCAGTTTCGCTTCCTGCAGCGCGCCGAGCAGCCGTGCCCGGAAGTCGCCAGTTAGTTCGACCGGTACGGGAGCGGCCGCAGGGGCGGATTTCGGAGGCGTCTGCTTCGGCGGAGCCTTCACCGGGGCGGGCGCGGCTCCCGACCCGCCCAACGCCGCCAGCGCCTCCTCGATCGGCTGAAGCCGACCCGCGTGAATGAGCCGCAGCAAACCCATTTCCAGGTGCAGGCGGGGCTGGAGCGAGGTCTGCAAATCGCGGAACAGGTCGAGCGAAAGCTTCAGATCGCGCGTCAGGTCCTCCTCGGTGAACTGCCTGGCGGCATCGAGCAATCGTTCCTGCTCGGCCGGCGACGCGGCCACCAGGGGCGTGGCGCGCCCCTCGATCTTCGCCACCAGCAGATTGCGGAAATAGCGGGCCAGCTCCCGCGCGAAGTGCTGCAAGCTGCGGCCGTTGGCCTCGAGCTCGGCCACCACGTCGAGCATCGCCTTGGTATCGCGCTCTACGAGCGCTTTCGTCACCGTGCCCAGCAGGTCGAGCGAGAACATCCCGAGCAGCTCGCGCACCTGCGCCGCTTCGAGTTTGTTGCCGCAACAGGCGATCGCCTGATCGAGCGCCGACAAAGAATCGCGCACGCTGCCTTCGCCGGCCTGCGCGAGCACGCTCAGCACTTCCGAGTCGGCCTCGATGCCTTCCTGTTGAATGATCCATTCCATGCGCGTGACCAGCTCGCCGAAATCGACGGAACGAAAACTGAACTGCTGGCAGCGCGACGCGATGGTGGAAGGAATCTTGTGGACTTCGGTGGTGCACAGCATGAAGACCACCCACTCGGGCGGCTCTTCGAGCGTCTTGAGCAGCGCGTTGAACGCTTCGCTGGTGATCTGGTGCGCTTCGTCGATGATGAAAACCTTGTAGCGGTCGCGCGCGGGGCGGAAGCGGACGTTCTCGCGCAGCTCGCGCATTTCGTTGATGCCGCGATTGGAGGCGGCGTCGATCTCGATCACGTCCATGCCCGATCCGGCGGCGATTTCCTTGCAGCTCGCGCATACACCGCAGGGAGTAATCGTCGGGCCTTGTTCGCAGTTCAGGCAGCGTGCCATGATCCGCGCGACGGTGGTTTTCCCGGTGCCGCGCTGGCCCGAAAAAATGTAGCCGTGCGCGATGCGGCGCTGCGAAATGGCGTTTTCGAGCGTGGTGCGGACGCGCTCCTGGCTGATCAGCTCGGCGAACGTCTGCGGCCGGTATTTTCGGGCGATGACCTGGTACATTCGGGCGGGAGCGAGTGTCTGACGCTGTGCGCTTATGCCAGACCCCGGGTGATCCGCGGCACACGGGTTGAGCCGCTACCGTTGCTTCCTTCCGGACCTGGCGGGGTTCGCAGCCTCCCGTTGCACGAAGCCCGGAGCCTGACAACTTCCTATGCTACCAGCTTCGGTTTTCGTGGAGCGGGCTTTAGCCTGCAAGCCGATTTTCAAATCGTCCCAGCACTGCGGCTGCCTCTCAACGCCACTCCCAGCCACGCAGCCACTAGGAAGATCAAAAAAATGAAGCCGCCTACCGTCAGTATGCCCGGTCCTGAGCCCGCTCCTGCGAGCCTCAGTGCCGGGTAGATCGTCGCGAGTACACACAGCCCCCACGGCACCAATCGCGACAGGAGACCGACTGCAAGCATCGTCAGTGCAGCGACCGCCAGGGTCGCCCAAACCAGCACCTTCGTGAGGAGCGGTATGGGTCCGGCCAGGGCTGCCTCGCCCATTGCGAAGAGGTTCACGAACCAGGACCAAGCTAACCAGCCGCTCAGAATCGCGAGACCGATTCTCAAAACCTGTGTTGCCGTGGATTTGTCGAGTGCCACAGAGCCATCGTGCCATAATCGAATCCGGAGTCATCTATGTCCGCCACCACCACCCCCACCGTCCGCCCCGACCGCATCTTGGAAATGGTCTGGGGCTACGCGCCGCCGATCATTCTGGCCACGGCGGTCCAGAACCGCGTGTTTGATGAGCTCGATCGCGGGCCCAAGACCATCGCCGAACTGGCCAAAGCCACCGGCAATTCCGAGCGGGGATTGCGCATCCTTGCCAACGCGCTGGTCGGATTCAATTTCTTGAGCAAGACTCCGGACGGGAAGTACGCGCTCACTCCGGAAAGCGCCGCATTCCTGGTCAGCGGCAAGCCCGGATTCCTCGGTAAGTTCGCCGAGATGAGCGGACTCAAAATGATCCAGACCTGGATTCCGCTGCCTGAAATCGTGAGAAGCGGCAAGCCCAACGCGGCAGTGAATCAGGAACAGCAGGGGGAGAGTTTCTTCCAGGAACTGGTCGAGCCGATTTTCGCCATGAGCTATCCCGCGACCCAGATCGGCGGGCAGGCTCTGCGGATTTCCGAGGCCAAAGCTCCCGTGAAGGTGCTCGACGTCGGCGCGGGCTCCGGAGTCTGGGGCATCGGCCTTGCCCAGCAATCGCCTCAGGTCGGCGTGACTGCGCTCGATCTGCCGGGAGTCCTCGACGTCACGCGCCGCATGGCGGAACGCTTCAACCTGGCATCCCGGTTCAGCTACCTGCCCGGAGATTTTCACACGATCGACTTCGGAACCGGGTACAACCTGGTCACGATCGGCCACATCCTGCACATGCTCAGCGTGGACGAATGCCGGAGCCTGCTGAAGAAGGCCGCTGGGGCGCTCGCGCCGAAGGGCACGCTGGTCATCAGCGAGTTTCTGGTGAAGGATGACCGCACTGGGCCGCCCATGGGGCTGATTTTCGCGGTCAACATGCTGGCGCACACCGAACAGGGCGATACCTACTCGTTTGAGCAGATCAGCGCCTGGCTGAAGGAAGCGGGCCTGGTGAATCCGCGCAAAATCGAGCCGGGTGGGCCGGTAGGCCTCGTGCTGGCGGATAAGCCCTAGACTGTAGTACCCTATAAATTCCAGCCCGCATCGGGGCGACCAGCATTTCAGTTCAGCAGCTTAAGAGGATTCGTATGTACGCAGTGATTGAAACCGGCGGGAAACAGTATCGCGTGACTCCGGGCGAGTCTATCGAAGTCGAAACTCTGGCCGGCGATGTCGGCGCCGAGGTCGAATTCGACCGCGTTCTGGCCGTGATGGATGGAGATTCGGTGAAAGCCGGTTCGGCGCTCGGTTCCGCTCGCGTGAAGGGCGTGATTACCGGGCAGGGCCGCGGCGATAAGACTCTGGTGTTCAAGTTCAAGCGCAAGAAGCAGTACAAGCGCACCATCGGGCATCGCCAGAATTTCACGCGCGTGCAGGTGAATGAGATCGTAGCGTAACGGGTATTTTATGGCGCATAAAAAAGGTTTAGGAAGTTCTAAAAACGGCCGCGATTCGAATGCGCAGCGCTTAGGCGTGAAGGCGTTCGGCGGCCAGCTGGTAACCGGCGGAACCATCATTGTCCGCCAGCGCGGCACGCGTATCAAGCCGGGCGTGAACGTGGGCGTCGGCAAAGACGACACGCTCTTCGCCAAGGTTCCGGGGATCATCGAATTCCGCGACCGCGGCCGTATGGGCAAATTCGTCAGCATCAAAGCGGCTGAGTAATTTCCTTCCTCTTCCGAGCCGCGACCGTTATGGAGCGGTTTCTCTGTGTTTATCGATGAGGTAACGATTTCCGTCAAGGCCGGCGACGGCGGCAACGGCTGTCTTGCGTTCCGGCGCGAGAAATACGTTCCTCGCGGCGGTCCGAGCGGCGGCGACGGCGGCCGCGGCGGCGATGTGGTCCTGGTCGCCAGCCAGCACTACAACACGTTGCTGCATTTCCGTTTTAATCCCGAGCACAAAGCCGAGCGCGGCCGTCACGGCGAAGGCAGCAACAGGAAAGGCCGCGAAGGCGCTTCGATTGAAGTGCCCACGCCCGTGGGGACCATTGTCTATGACGCCGAAACAGGCGAGCAATTGCACGATTTCACGGCTCCGGGCGACCGCTTCGTCGTGGCGCGCGGGGGACGCGGTGGCCGCGGCAATGCGCGCTTTGCGACTTCCACCCATCAGGCTCCGACCGAACACGAACCCGGCTCACCGGGCGAAGAGCGCAGGCTGCGGCTGGAATTAAAGCTGCTGGCCGATGTCGGGCTGGTGGGATTTCCCAACGCCGGGAAATCGACGCTAATTTCGCGGATTTCGGCGGCCAAGCCGAAGATCGCGGATTATCCGTTTACGACGCTGGAACCGCACCTGGGGGTGGTCAGCACCGATACGGGCGACCACCGGACGTTTGTCGTTGCGGACATCCCCGGACTGATCGAGGGCGCACACGCCGGCCACGGCTTGGGGATCCAGTTTCTGCGGCACATCGAACGGACGCGCTTGCTGGCGCACCTGGTGGATGTCTCGGAGGCCACGGGCCGCGATCCGGTGCACGATTTCGAAGTGGTGATGGCCGAGCTCGCGAGCTTCTCGGAGGATCTGGCGCACAAACCGATGATCGTGGTGGCGACGAAAATTGATGCCGCGCAGGATCCGGAGCGGATCGCGTCTATCGAACGTCTGGCGAAGCGACAGGGTCTGCCGTTTTTCAAGATTTCGAGCGTAACCGGCGAAGGGCTGCCCGCGCTGAAGCGAGCGATGGCGGAAGCAGTGCTCGCGCCACAAGCCGTGTGATATCGTTCTACGGATGAGTCTTAGCAAGACGGTTTCCGCGTATGAACCCATTCTGCGCTCGCTGCTCCGGATCGTGGTGGGATTCACGTTCTCGCTGCACGGCTGGCAAAAATTCTTCGGAGCGTTCGGAGGGCTGGGAGGGCAGAAGGCGGAGCTGGCTTCATTGATGGGCGTCGCCGGGGTGCTGGAGACTTTGGGCGGAGCGCTGATCATTCTCGGCCTGTTTACGCGGCCGGTGGCATTCATCTTGTGCGGGCAGATGGCGGTGGCGTATTTCCGGGTTCACATCCACATTAATTTCTGGCCGCTCCTGAACCAGGGCGAAATCACGGTGCTGTACTGCTTCACCTTTTTGTGGCTTTGCGCGGCAGGCGCGGGTCCGATCAGCCTGGATCGGGCGATTGGCTGGAAGCACTGAATTCGGTTCTGTTGCGCTCCCAACGTGTTCACTCCCAAATCCCCCGCCTTGACATGGGGAAAGCCACAGGCGTAGCATCAAGAACTTAGCGCATTCTCGGATCGCTAAAAAGGGGCCAGGAAGTACATCTTCCTCCAAGGGGGGCATTCATGCGCAGTCGCGCCGTGCAATTTTTTGCGTTTTTTCTGCTGATTTCATCATTTGTGTTCGGCCAGGTCGGCAATGGAACCATTACAGGAACCGTCACTGATCCTACCGGGGCGGTAATTCCTGCGGCTTCGGTGGAAGCCAAAAATGCCGAGACCGGCGTGGTGTATTCCTCGGTCTCGACCAATACGGGAAATTATACGATCACGAACCTGCCTGTCGGCACCTACGACCTCACGGTGAAGGCGCAGGGGTTCAAAACCTACACGCACGCAAAGCTTCCGGTAAGTGCGACCCAAATCCTTCGTGAAGACGCGACGCTGCAGGTGGGCACTTCGACCGAAGCGGTTACCGTTACTGCCGAGTCTTCGCTGCTCAAAACCGAAACGGCTGAACTCTCGCATAACGTCAACATCGATCAGTTGAACAACCTTCCTCTACTGGGAATCGGAACCGCGAACGCCGGAACCAGCGGTGTTCGCAACCCGTACAACACTCTCCAGACACTCCCGGGTGTGACTTCCTACGCCAGCAGCGGGCAGTTCACGCTGAACGGCTTGGGCGGCAATATGACGGAGACGATGCGTGTGGAAGGTCAGGACGCCACCTCGCGCATCTTCGGGACCTACGATTACACGCAAATGGGCCAGCCCAGCGCGGACTCGATTCAGGAAATCGCGTACCAGACCAGCAACTACGCCGCGGAATATGGACAGGCGGGCTCGGTGGTTATTAACATGACCATGAAATCGGGGACGAACCAATATCACGGCAGCGGCTATGACTACTTTGTCAATGAAGATCTGAACGCCGGGAATCCGTTCAGCATCAGCGGCGGCCCGGGCAGTCTGGCCGGAGGCAGCGGCGGAAAATACCGGCCGCGGAACCGGCGCAACGACTTCGGCGGCACACTGGGCGGTCCTGTCTACATTCCGAAGATTTACAACGGCAAAAACAAGACATTCTTCTTCTGGAACTATGAGCAGTTCCTCGAGACGGTGCAGTACGGCTTCACCGATACCGTGCCGACGCCGGCGTTCCGGTCGGGCGATTTCTCGGCGATTTCCACGAACGGCAATTGCAGTCTGTGCTCCACCTATGGAATCCAGACCACGCCGCTGGGTGTTCCGACGCCGCAACTGGATGCTCTGGGCCGCCAGATGTTTGCGAATGAGATTTACGACCCGTCTTCGCGCGCTGTAAACCCCTCCAACAATCTAGGGTATGCCAATCCGTTCCCCCAGAACATGATTTCGCCGACCAAGTTCAGTCAGTCCTCGGTCAAGATCATGTCTCTTCTGCCTGCTGCGCAGACCAACAGCCTGATCGGCAACTACCCGGGCGCGATCCCCGGAAACCGCTACTCCGCAATCCCGTCCGTTAAGGTCGATCACAATATTTCCGAGAAGGACAAGCTTTCGTTCTTCTGGTCCAGAATTAACACCGAGAGCCAGATTTCATCGCCTCTGGGAGGCGCCGACGGCCTGCCGCTCGAAATCGGCGGCTACCGGGGCACATTCATCCCGACCTATACGACGAGGCTGAATTACGATCGGACGATCACGCCGACTTTGCTGCTCCATTTGGGCGCAGGTTTTTATCACACCCAGTTCTTCGACCACGCGCCGTTCCTGGATTTCGACCCTGCATCGGTTGGACTGAACGGTTTTTTGATCCACCGCCAGTTCCCGAGCATCACGGGTTTGAACTACCCATTGAACGCCGCAGGCACCAGTCTCTACGGCGGCATGCAGAATCTTGGGGAAGCTATCCAGACGCTGAACTACGAGGAGAAGCCCAGTTTCTCCGCCAACGCAACCTGGGTTCGGGGAAGTCATACTTACAAGTTAGGCGCCGAACTCTACCTGGAGCAGGTCTATAACGGCAGCTTTTCGACGGTTTCGCTTGCGGCCACCTCCGCGACGAATCAGGGCGCCACCGCGCAACCGTTCACGCCCACTGTGAGCCTGGGTGGGTTTACGCAAGGCTTCGGTTTCGCCAACTTCCTGTTGGGGGATTATGTATCCACCACGCAGACAGCCCAGTTGAACTATCGCCAGGGGCAGCAGGCCTGGGGTCTGTTCCTCCAGGATTCCTGGAGGATGACGCGCAAACTCACACTGGATTACGGTGTGCGTTGGGACGTGGCCACTCCTTACCATGAGCAGCACGGACGTCAGGGACAATTTGATCCTACGACTCCGAATGCGAACGCCGGTGGACACCCCGGCGCGACGCTCTATGCCAACACGTGCAATTGCCAGTTTTACCAGCCGGTCTATCCTTACGCGATCGGCCCGCGGCTCGGCGCCGCCTATCAGATCAATTCCAAGACCGTGCTTCGCGCCGGCTGGGGAGTGAGCTACCAGTTTGTTGGCGCATCCGCGGGGGGTATCGTAAGCACCAACGGAGCCTATCCGCTCACCGGTATCAATCCCTACGTGAACATCGACACAGCCGGCTCGAT
>JBAIXM010000008.1:0-2154 GCA_037916615.1 Bryobacterales bacterium | reverse complement strand
CGGATGGGGGAAAAGCCTCTCTACTATGCGCATGGCGGAGGCGCGCTGGTGTTTGGGTCCGAACTGAAGGCACTTCGCGCGCACCCTGAATTTCAAGGCTCTATCGACCGCGGATCACTGGCCCTGTTCCTGCGCTACGGCTACGTGCCCGCACCCTATTCCATTTACTCGAATGTGATGAAGGTGCTTCCGGGAACGATGCTGGTAGTTGACGGAGATACCCATGAGACTGTGCAGCGTGCCTATTGGGCTGCAAGAGACTCAGCCGAGCGGGGCTGCCGCAATCCTTTACGCGTGGGTGAACAGGAAGCCGCGGAGCGCCTCCATGCTCTGCTCTCAGATTCAGTCAAGCGTCGCATGGTGGCGGACGTACCCTTGGGAGCATTCCTCTCCGGCGGGATCGACTCTTCCCTGGTTGTTGCGCTGATGCAGCAGAACGGCGCCAGGCCTGTGAAGACTTTCACTCTAGGATTCCGCGAAGCCCGCTACAACGAAGCTGATTATGCCGCCCGGGTAGCGCGACACCTGGAATGTGAGCATACGCATCTAGAAGTCACTCCAGCGGATGCACTCGCCGTGATTCCGCGGTTGCCGGCACTGTATGACGAGCCGTTTGCGGATTCCTCCCAAATCCCAACGTTCCTGGTATCCCGTCTCGCTCGACGCAGTGTGACGGTGTGTCTTTCCGGTGACGGCGGAGACGAAGTGTTCGGAGGATATACGCGCTATTTACTGGCGCGGCAAATGTGGCACGGAATCGGATGGATGCCGCAGACTGCGCGCCACTGGATCGCGGAACTACTTCGCCGAACGATGTCGAATGACAAGATTCTGAAGGTAGCAGACCTGCTGGAAGCCGGGCACCGAGAGTCCCTGTACCTCCGCATGGTCTCGCAGTGGAGCGATTCCCTTTCCACAGGACTTCACAACACTGTGCCTCCGTCACTGCCACTGCTGCGCGACGGGTGGCCTGAGCTTCCAGACTTTATCCACACGATGATGTTCGTGGATGCGGTGACCTACTTGCCGGATGACATTCTAGTGAAGATCGATCGGGCATCCATGGGAGTGGGTCTAGAAACTCGTGTTCCACTCCTGGATTACCGACTCTTCGAGTTCGCGTGGCGCCTGCCCTTGCGCATGAAGGTCCGCCACCACCGGGGAAAATGGCTGCTGAGGAAGGTACTGTACAAGTACGTGCCCCCGGCTTTGGTGGATCGGCCCAAGACCGGCTTCGGTATTCCGATTCATCAATGGTTGCGTGGCCCGCTGCGGGGATGGGCTGAGGCGCTGCTCGATCCCGCGCGTTTGCAGCGAGAGGGATTCCTCAACCCCGACCCCGTTCGACGGAAATGGAAGGAACATCTGGCCGGCGGGCGGAATTGGGGGTTCGCGCTATGGAATGTGTTGATGTTCCAGGCGTGGCTCGAGGCGGAACGCCAACAGCCTTGCCTTGCCACATCGGCTGAACGCGAGGCCGTATTAAGCCATGCAAGAAATTAATCCTCGCTCCCGAATAAGAGTTCTGTACATTGTCACTCGCCTGAACATTGGCGGTCCGGCGAGCCACACCGTGCTATTGACCCGGCAGATGTCGCGGCGGGGCTATGACACCATGCTGGTGTCCGGTGTCTGCGAGGCCGCTGAGGACGACATGACCTATCTTTTGGAACCCGGCGAACGTGTCCAATGGGTTCCGGAAATGTCCCGGTCCGTCAGTCTACTTAGAAACGTTCAGGCACTCATGCGATTGTGGCGCCTGATCCGGTCCGAACGGCCGCAGGTGGTCCATACGCATACGGCAATGGCTGGATGCCTCGGCCGAATCGCTGCACGGCTTGCCGGAGTCCCGGTGGTCGTCCACACGTTCCACGGCAACAGCCTTCGCGAATACTTCTCGCCCCTGGCAAGCGCGGCGTTCTTGCGCATCGAACGGCTACTCGGAAAGTTCACAGACGCGATCTGCGTGCTGTCCGAACAACAACTTCGCGAACTGCGAGACGGATTCCGGGTCGCGCCAGGGGTGCAGTTTCGCGTAGTTCCGCTGGGTCTGGATCTTTCCCAATTCGCGACGATTCCGCCGCCGTCTCTAGATTCAGGACGCTTGCGAGTTGGATGGCTCGGCCGCTTGGTTCCAGTGAAGAACGTCCCGCT
>JBAIXM010000007.1:0-35201 GCA_037916615.1 Bryobacterales bacterium | reverse complement strand
CAGAGCTGCCGCCCGGTGGCCAGTTGCAGGGCCACCAATCCGCCGCCCGATCCCGGCTTGCCGGGACTGAAATCGGAAATACCGATGTAGGCGACGCCGCGGTCATCGGCTGCCGGTCCCCACATGAACCCGCCGTTCACGCCTCCCGAGGCGATCTTTTTCTTCCACAGTAGCTTGCCCTGGCGGTCGGCATCCAGGGAATACACCGTACCGCCTTTGTCGCCAGCGAACAAAATCCGGTTTCGCAGGACCGGCGAATGGCCGAAATCGAAATCGACGAACGGCAGCTTGGGGCAGTTGGTCTTGTCGTCGGCTCCGCAGGCGAAGTTGTAGCTGTCGCTCTGGGTGAACTGGCGCGACCAGAGCAGGCGGCCCGAATCCATGTCGAGCGCCAGGATCGCGTCGCTGGTGCCGGTCGGCGGATTGGAATAGTTCACGCCCGTGCCGATATACAGCACGTGCTTCTGGACGTCCAGCGTCGGCGAAGACCAGACTACAGCGCCGGAGGGCCCCCACATCTTCGCGCCCCTGGCATTCTTGCCGGTAACCTTGGGCTCCTCGGGGATGGTGTAGGTTTGCCAGATCCGCTTGCCGGTGGCGGCCTCGAGCGCCACGACGCTTCCGCGGAACGTGCAACATTCGTAATCCGGGTTCGTCGCTGCGATGGATTCGTCTCGGCCCGACACCGGGACGTAGAGCCTGCCGGCGTAGAGCTTCGGCGACCCGGTGATCACAGCCAGAGGATGCTCGTCGGCGCGTACTTTCCAGACGAGCGCGCCCGTGTTCGAATTCAGCGAGTACACGTTCCCGCGGAGGTCTCCGAAAAATACGGAGGTTCCACCGGCAACCGGAGCGACTCTGACTCCGGCTGCTGCGGTGTAGGTCCAGAGCGTGCAGCCCGTGCGCGCGTCGAGAGAATAAACCGCGCCGTCAGCGGCGCCCACAAAGATTTTTCCCGCAACGACGCTGGGATTTCCAAGCGCCGTGGTGACGCCGGGGAATCCGAACGCCCATTTCAGCTTGAGCCGCGGAGCGGTCTGGCGGGTCAGGCCGGCAGCCTGGACGGATTGGAAGCGGGTGTTCGCCGGATCGGCCCAGCCGTTCCAGGACGCGGCGTTTAACGAAGCGGCAGGAGCCGCGCAGCGGGAGGATGCCGCGACCTGCTGTGCGTCGGCGGTCCCAAGGTACTTCGCGACCATCTCTTTTTCAGCACCGCTTAGAAGAGAGCCGATGCTTTTCATTCTCCCGGTTTCGAGCGCCGTGAGGATCGTTTTAGCGGACATCTGGCGCAGCGCGGCGGGCTCGGGCGCGCCCATCGCATTGCCCGCGCTGTGGCACGTCGCGCAGCGCGACTGGAATAGAGCCTCGGGAGACTGCGCCATCGCCGCTCCGGCCAGCAACCCGAAGATCAGGCGCGCGTTCATCGGCCTACTTCCACTCGTCGATGGCCTTCCTGGGCAGCGAGCCGGGCAGGAAGTCGAGCAGTTCGAGGCGGATCCCGTTCGGATCCGTCACATTGGTGATGCTGGTGAGCGTCGCGCCGGTTCGCGGATCGTCAACCTTGACGCCGCGCTGCCGGAGAGCGGCGACGGTCGCCGCCAGATTCTCGGGCCAGATGCCGATGTGGCTGAGCCCGGCCGGGCGCTCAGCCGTGGCGGGCGCGAGTTCCAGGAAGGTGTCTTTCGTGATTTGCAGATACGTCAGCGTCGGTTTGCCGGACTGATCCTTGATGGTGAACGCTTCCTTGAGTCCGACGGTTTGCGTGTAGAAGCGGAGCGAGGCATCGTAATCTTTCGCGTAGATGCCGACGTGGTTCAGACGCAGGCCGGACTTCTGATTCTGCGCAGCGCCAGGCTGCATGAGAAAGACTCCAACTCCGATTCCGGCCGCGAACAGCGAGAGACTCTTGGCAATGCGAAAAACGCGCATGGGATGCTCCTTTCCAGGCCTGCTCTGGACAGTGTAGAGCATCTGGAGCACGCTCGAACGTCCAGCTATTTGCCGATGGTCACCAGCCCGACGATATTCAACGCGCTCTCGGCGATCACGATATTTCCGTCCTTCGTGGTCATCATGTTTCGCACGACGCCGCCGCCGGCCGGAATCGCCCAAGTCTGGAATTTCTCGGTTTTCGGATCGAAGCGCACCATGGTGTTCGGCTTCACGTTCGATTCGCTGTACCAAATATCGCCGTTTACAACCGTGATTCCGTACGGCTGGGAATCGCGGCCGCTGGGAGACGGCCATTCCTTCACTGCGCCGGCCTTCGGATCCAGTCGGCCCAGATAACCGCGAGCGTAATCGGCGTAGTAGATCAGGTCGTCGCTGGTGATCGCGATGCGGCGCGGGCGCGCGTCCGGATTGGTCAGCGTCCACTCCCGGATTTTCATGGTGCTCGGATCGATCGCGGCGATCTTCGGGGCCGTGAATTCGCAATAGTAAGGAGTGCCTTTGGAGTCGACCACCATTCCGTAGGGATTCGAAGGCTTGGTGGGGGAATCCACTACCTTGATTTCTCCCGTAGCAGGATTCAGTCTCCCCACCTTCTGCGAATTCTGCACCGTGAACCAGAGAATTCCCTTCTGGTCGAATAAAGGCGTGTGCGGATCGCGCGCGTCGGCGGGCAATTTGTATTCGGTGAACTTCTCGGTCCTGGGATCCAGTTTGCCGATGTAGCCCTTCGAATTCGCGGTGAACCAGATGTTGCCGTCCTTGTCTTCGACTAACCCGTGCGGGCCCGAACCCGGCGTCGGCGGCCGGAATTCCTGGATCTTGCCGGTCTTCGGGTCGATGCGGCCGAGCACGTTCGCGTATTGGCCGGTATACCAGATGTATCCGTCATGCGTCGCCAGAGGATCGTGCGGCCTCGATCCCACCGTCGGCACGGTCCATTCCTTGAAACTGATCTTCACCGGGCCCGGGATGATCACGGCTTTGGGGACGTTGCCTTCCGGGAAGCTCTTGGCGAGATAGTCGGTGACCTCGGCCATCCGGTTCTTCGGAACATCCGCGCCCGCGGAGACCATGCGCTCGACCAGCAGCTTCCAGTCCGCGGACGTATGGCCGGCGCCGGTGATCAGATTGAGCGCGTGACAGGTGGTGCAGGCGGCCTCCACAAGCGCCTTCGCGTTGCCGGCGGGCAACGATTTTCCCTTGCCTTCCTTGGATTGGCCCTGCGCAAGAACCGTCGCCGTCAAAAGCACGAACAGGGAGCCTTTGGTCATTGGAAACTTCTCCTCGCTGTCAATTTTATACCGCTGTCAATTCTATACAATGTGAACCATGAAGATGTGGCTGGCCGTACTGCTTGGGAGCGCCGCAGCCGGGCATGTGTGCGCGCAATGGGTGAACTATCCGAAGGCCGGGATTCCGCTTACCAAGGACGGCAAACCGAACCTGTCCGCGCCGGCTCCTAGAGCGGCGAATGGCAAGCCCGACTTTTCGGGAGTCTGGCAGGCCGATGGACAGACGTATTTTTTCGATCTGGCCGCGGGACTGAAGCCCGAAGACGTGCCGATGCTGCCTTGGGCGCAGGAGCTTCAGAAAAAACGCATCGAAAATGAACACGGCGAAGATCCGTTGTCGCATTGCCTTCCGCACGGCGTTCCGCGGATCAATACCAACGGTTTGTTCCCCTTCAAAATGATTCAAACGCCTGGGCTGGTGGTGATCCTCTACGAACAACTGAACCTGTTCCGGCAGATTTTCCTGGACGGGCGGACGCTGGCGAAAGACGTGAATCCCACCTGGCTCGGGTATTCGACCGGGCGCTGGGAAGGCGACACGCTCGTGGTGGAAACTTCGGGACTTAACGGCAAGGCTTGGCTCGACACGCAAAAAAGCCGCCCCGCAACCGACGCGCTGCACGTAACGGAACGCTTCCGGCGGCCCAATTTCGGAACGCTCGAGGTGACGGCGACGATCGATGATCCCAAAACCTACGCCAAGCCCTGGACCACCACCCCGCAGAAGATGCTGTTGCAACTCGACACCGACATTCTCGAGTTCATCTGCAACGAAAACGAGAAAGACCTGCCACACATGGTCATCAAGTAGCCGGGGCGAGAAGCCGGGAGTTACTCCAGCGCCACGATGATCATTTCGTAGGGCAGCTTCCGGGGGCCCGTTGGAACACCGTCCTTGCTGTTGATTGCCGCGGAGATGGCGTTCAGGTTTACGCGCGGAATGCCCAGCACCTCCAGTTCGTCTCCGTTCGCAATACCGGCCATCGCCCGTTTCCAGGGAGCCGTGCCCGGAACGAAAATCATCCGCACGCCGTGAGCTAACGCTTCGTCCTCGTCGCCTTCCGGAGGCAGGACGTTGGCTGTAATCGCGAAACCTCCGTCTTTCAGTTTGGTGAGCGCGCTGGTGGCCTGCAGGCTGAACTTCACGTAGTTGAAACCGGTTTTGGTGGAGTCCATGGTTACCGCCGACTTGGTGGCGCGCAGTGTGATTTTCAGCTTTTCGTACGCATCGAAGGCTTTCTCGGCGTCCTTCCCATCGAATCCTTTTACGTCATGAAAGGTCGCTGAGAGATCGCTGCCGCCGACCTTGGTGATGGGGTGGATCTCGAAGCAATGATCCGGGTTGGTGTTGCCCGCCTTGGGTACGTTCGCGCCTTGGATCTGGCTTCCCTGCGATGGGGGATGCTCGAACCATACGCGCCAGGCGCCGGAGATCGCCACGGATGCATCCGTTCCCTCTTTGGCGTGAATGACGCTGATCGGGCCCTGAACGCCGGCATCGGCGGCATTCATGATTTCGGCCACCATGGGAAGCCCGATCTCCTTGGGCGCCCGGCCGGCTACATGCATATCTCCGTCATCGGCCGGCTTGTTGGGTTTTTTATGAGCATGATCGATGATGAAATTCGCATCGATGGTCGCTCGATCCTTGAATTCCTCGACGAAAGCACGTTTCAGAACGAGCGTGGCGGCGCTGCCGGACCAACTCACTCCGAACGAACTCAGCGCGACAAGCACCAACGATAGACGCATCCTCATAATCGTTAGGCCTCCCGGGGCGGAGCCGCCTTTCCGCCGGTCTGAGTCCGGCTGTCCGCCGGAGCTTTGCCGGCGTTGCGGACGTTTACGAAGCGTTGCAGCGTGTCGAACCAGAACGGCGCGCCCAGGGACACGGCCAGAATCGTGATGATCCAGCCCGCCAGGTGCTGCCACCACCAGGCGGCGGAGTTCTCAAACCTTTCGCCGCTCCAGCCGCCGATCTTGCCGAGCAGATTCTGTTCGTCCTGGGAAAGAATGGGGCCTTGCGAAGCGCCGGCCGATAGCGGGGTGCTCGCGGTAGCGTTATCGGGATCGGTGTACTCCACAAGCGGGAGTTCGCTGGGAGCGGACTGCGCGGCGCGCGCCTGTGCCGCGTCCACAACCGCGGCGCGAACGGTCGGATCGGTCCAAAGCGTTTTGCCTACGCCAATCGTGTTGACGTTCAGAGCCAGCGTGACAATGGCCGCTACGGCCAGCGACTTTGTCTGTGTGTGACGCTTATACCAGCCGCTCACACGATCCATCGCGTGATCGAACCATTCGGCCACTTCGGTCTTGAGCTCGACGCCCCGTTCTTGCGCCGAGTGCGCGAGCGCTGTCATCGCCTCCAGCAGCGAGGGATTCGCCCTGGCGCCCTCCAGGACCGCCGCGGTATCCGTATGAGCCTTGCCGGCTCCGGAAAGGACATCCAGCAAGGCAATCGCAAAGCCCGCAGAAGGAATATAGGACGGCGGCTTCCCGTCGGTCTCGGCGAGGGAACGGATCAAGGGATGCGACAGTAGCTTTTTCCGGAGTTCGGAGTCATTTCCCAGCAGGCGGTCAATGCCCATCATGAGAAACACAGCCCGCGTATTGAAGAATCCCGCGGTGACCTCATTGACAGTGGTGCACACGAGTCCGAGCAACAGATAGAACAGGCTCAGACCGATGGCGACATCCAGAATCGGCATGGATGGCATGGGGCCTCTTTCTTTGATTTCCGGCCCTTCGCGACAGGCCGGAACCATAGCATTAAGTGAGTGGCAAGTATATTACGGAAAGTGCATTGAATCAAGCCTCTAAAAACCGATAATTCGCATGATTATGTGGCTCCGAATTCACGGCGGCGAATCCGGCCGCGGCCCTCGATTCCGGGAGACCCATTCGCCGTATGCGAGGACAGATATGCCACACTTGAAGCTGCATTGGAGGGTGTATGGATCGGCCGAAATTACAGCTTGTGACCGCGGCGCTGGCGGCCTCTGCAATGCTCAGTGCGCAAAGCTCGGCGCCGAACCTCATCCTGTCGAACGGAAAGATCGTCACGGTTGACGAGCGATTCTCGATGGCACAAGCGGTTGCGATTCGCGGCGACCGCGTGATCGCCACGGGCACGAATCAGGAAATCAGCCAGATGGCTGGTCCCAATACGCGCCGTATCGACCTGCGGGGAAAGACGGTAATCCCCGGCCTGATCGACAATCACATGCACCTGCTCCGCGCGGCTTCCACCTGGACCAAGGAAGTCCGCTTCGACGGCGTGGATTCCCGGAAGCAAGCGGTTGAAATGCTGCGAGATCGAGTGAAGGCCGCCAAGCCCGGCGAGTGGATCTACAACATCGGGGGGTGGGCGCATCAGCAGTTCGCAGACAATCCCAAGCCGTTCACCCGGGAAGAACTGGATCAGATCGCGCCGCAGAATCCGGTAGCGCTCCAGGAGTCTTATTATCAAGTCTTCCTAAACAGCGCGGCGCTGAAGCTTCTCAAAATTGAAGCGAACGCGCCCGATCCTCCTGAGTTTCTCAAGGGCTCGATCGAGCGCGATGCAAGCGGCAGGCCTACGGGAATCGTGCGCGGCGATATCGCAGGGACGCGTGTGGTGGCCAGCAAGATGCCCCGGGTAGCGGCCGAAGATCTCGAATCGAGCGCGTCGAAGATGATCGCGGACATGAACCGCGCAGGGCTCACTTCCGTCGGCGTACCGGGCTGCGATGCGGACGTGCTTTCGATTCTTGAAAAATGGAAAACGCAGGAACGCCTGAACCTTCGCGTGTTCTGTATCAGCGGCGCCGCGGGCGCCAATCCCGAAGGGATCAACCGCTCCATCCAGCAACTGCCGGCGTTGAAACTTTTCCAGGGAGACAGCTTCATCGATACCGTTTCGTTCGGCGAGAGCGTGTATTCACCGCTCCACGATCCCATGTTCGCCCTGAAGTCGAATCCCCAGCCGGATCAGCTCGAGCAATGGAAAAAGCTGGCCATGGCCCTCGCCCAGGCCGGCCTGCCGCTGCACGTCCATGCCGAGTTGAGCAGCACTATCGACGCTTTTCTCGATCAGGTTGAAGCGATTAACAAGGAACACCCGGTCAAGAATCTGCGCTGGGCCCTCGCGCATGTGAACCAGATCAACGCGTCCGAGCTCGAACGGATGAAGAGGCTCGGGCTGTATGCAGCCGTCCACCCCTGGGCCGTGATCAACGGCGGGATCATGCACGAAGGCTTCTCGGATGGAGCGTACGACATGCCTCCGCTGGCAACGATTCAGAACAGCGGCATCACCTGGGGGCTGGGCACCGACGGCACGGCAGCAAATCAGACTCTGCCCTTTACAACCTTATATTTCGCGGTTACCGGCAAAATGGCCGGCGGGACAAAAGTTCTTCGCCAGACCATCAGCCGCGAAGACGCGCTGATCGCGCATACCCGCAAGAACGCCTACTTTGTGTTTCAGGAAAACAATCTCGGCTCGATTCAACCGGGCAAGCTGGCCGATATGGTAGTGCTCGACCGCGACTACCTGACCGTGCCCGCAGAGCAGATCAAGGACATCAAACCTGTCACGACGCTGGTGAGCGGCCGGATTGTTTACGATGGAAACCGTTAGCTGCCTCGATTTGACAGCGAAGGCCGGGTACGGATCAGGACCTCTGGCGCGCACCCAGGAGGAATAGGCTACACAGGGCCTTGCCGATTTGCATCGGATCCAGCTCGCCGTTGCGCCGATACCAGACGACGGTACGGTCGAGAAGTCCCTCGAGGATCAAGCCGAGGTATTTTGGCCCGATGTCCGCGCGAATGAGTCCCGCCTTCTGTTCTGCTTCGATAAAGGACCGCATGCGCGCCTGGTATGCCTTACGCATTGTCACGATTTCCGCTAATCGTTCCGGAGATAAGGCCCGCGCTTCCGCTAACGATGTCGCGTGCTGAGTCTGATCGCGGAGCAGGCTGGCCACATGCGCCTGAATCCCGGCCTGAAGCTGCAGCAAGCAATCGCTGACTCCTTCCGTCGCTGCGGTCACATCGGCCGCCAACTGGTCGATGGAGGCCTTGCAGATCGCATAGAGAAGGTCTTCCTTCCCTTCGACGTGGTAATACAGGGTGGCTTTTTCCATTCCCAGTAGATTTGCGAGATCGCGAGTGCTCGTCGATTCGTAACCGTATTTGGAAAACAATTCGGCGGCCGCGCGAATGAATTTACCAAGCGTACCGCGATGTAGTTCGCGCGTGCGCTGCCGGCGAGAAATATCCGGCAAAGAAGGGATCTCGCCAACTTCACGGACGCTCGGGTCGATCACGCCGTCCCAAAACACCGAACAGTAGATCCAGATCAGATCTTTCGCCGGTAGCGCCCCGGAGGGCCGGAACCATCGAGGAGTCCAGTTCAGGACGTTCAGGAGCGCGAGGCGCATGAGCCGGCAAGGAAGATCAGTCCGTATCAAGCCCCGGCTTTGAGCGGAGTTCAGCTCCAGATCCAACAGATGCGAATATTCCTTGTATTTCTGCGAAATCTCGGCGAAATGGGGACGCGATAAAGCTCGGAATTCGGTGACCATCGCCAAGGTGCAGGTGGGCTTCTGCAGCATCACCGCAAGGTGCGCCTCGATGAAAGCATTGATCCGGGCGTGACCGGCTTTTGCTTTGTTCAATGCCGCCGGCAGGTCCGCCAGAAAGACGTCCATAACGTTCCGGCAGATCCGGTGGAGCAACTCCTCCTTGTTGCTGACGTGATGATACAAGGAGGCTTGATGGACGTTAAGCCGTGCCGCCAGTTCCCGAGTCGTGGCAGCATAGAAGCCCTTTTCGCAAAACAAATCCGCTGCGGCGTCCAGGATGCGCTCCGCGGTGGCTACAGCAGCGCTTTCGTTCTTGAACGGGCCGCTTGACCTGGCGGCCGGAAGCTTTGGGGTTTTCTTTCCGACCAGCTCGAGTGCAATATTGCGGCTGGTGTATGGCCGGCCCTTGAGAGCGGCTTCGATGGCTTGAATCGGCAAGGCGGCGTGTTTCCTCACCAGGGCATCGGCCTGCGCGGAATCGCCCGCCTGGATCGCGTTCAGAATCGCGTCATGTTCTTCGCAGACGTGCCGCGGGCTCGCCCCTCCGGTCGAAAGTACCACCGCCGCGGGAGAAGCAAACGCCAGGGATTGTACCCGCTGGATGCACCACGACAGCATTGGGCTGCGCGCCAACCCGACGATCGCCTCATGGAGAGCAGCGTTAATCTCGCCAAAACGGTTCAATTCTTCCGCCGTCGGAGGGCCGTGCAGATGCGATTGCGTCGATTCATACAATTGGGCGTTCAGTTTACGGGCAGGCTCGAGTTCTGCGGGATTCTCGATACGTTTGGCCGCAAGACTGGCAGCTAAGCCCTCCAGTGTGGAACGAGCTAGAATCGCGTCCCGAATATCCTCGAGGGTAAAGTGGCGCGGCGCATATCCCCCGGAATCGATAGCCTCAATCAATCCCTCCGAGGAGACATGCTCCAGAAGCGAGCCCAGAATCGGCCTCGATACGCCCAGGCGCCGGCTGAGCTCAATTTCCTCAATACGCCTGCCCGGGGGAAGATCCCCCCGCAGCAGCATTTCACGCAGCGCAATCAGCGCGCGGCCCCGCACGGTGGTAGCGGATTCCGAATGGCCGGGAACGCGCAGGGATCCCGCGGCCATCATCGCACGCTGTTTTGCGGAAACCCGTTTTGCACGATTCACTGCTGTGTATTCAGTTGGGTAATGGGCGCCTGTTGTCTCATGTGAGCCGAGTCGCGTTCGTTCTCCAGGCAGTAGTAATCTAGAAGCTCACTGTCCAGCACAAGAGGCTGATTCAGTTTTACCGTCCAAGGAGCAGTATAGGCCTTCGGATCGTTGATGGTGATTTCGACTTCCAAATTTCCGTAGTTCGGACGCCGGATCCTCTCCGTCATCCTGGCCATTTCGGTCAAGGGATTTCCAGCCGCATCAAGCCATAAATCGTCCCGGAACCCATTGGTTTCGACCACCAGAGTGTCTCCGTCCCACTTGGCCGTGGAGTAGCCGTTCCAGGTAGGATTCGGGTCGGCGGGCAGCGGCCGTCCATCCATGAAGATCTGGCGATAGGCGATATTGCGCTCACTCAAAATGATCATGCGATCGGAAACCATGAAGATTCGCTTGTAATAGTCGTCGGTCCAGATCCGCGGCGCGTCGCGCGGCATACAGTGGACATTGGGGTCGAGGCCTTGCTCGACGGAGCGTTTCTTGACGAGTTCGGCCGCCCAGGGTTGATACGGCAGCCCGCCCTTAAGCGTGGATGCAATATTGATGAACTCGCGAGAAACTTGAGTATCCGTGCACTTCGCCCCGCAGTTGGCGCGAGTTTCCCATCCCCACATTCCCGAGAAATCCGGCTTGCCGTTTGCGAGGCGCGGCGCCGGAGCCGTAAGATCGGGTTTGCCGTCCGGTTTTCGAGGAACGCCGGCTGTCGGATAATCGATCCACTGCGCGGGCGCGGCAGCGGCTAATGCAAACAGCGGGGCCAGTCTCCAAATCCTATTTGTTCTCATCGACAGTCCTTTTGGATCACGGAATCTATACCAGTCGATAGGTATATAACACGTGGAGCCTCCTGGTCAAGTATGACCGATTGACCGGTATCAGGAGTGCCGCCGGAATGTAGGCCTCTCGCGCGTGTGCCAGATCCTTCGGGGACGTCACAATGGATCCATTTTACGTCTAGATTCCTTATTTTGTAACTAATTGCAAGCCATTCGGGTTACCGGCTGCCGGGCATTTAACGAAGAAAACACACCAGTCGATTGGTGATTTTTCGCTTGACTAGGTTAACGGTCTGGAATAGAATCACCTGGAGCTGCATGCAGGTCTATGTTGGATCCGTGCAGAGGGGCGGCCTGAGGTGATTCTAAAAAGGGTGGAAGGGGAAAAAGATCTACATGCGAGTGCGATTCGTCTCGATTTGCATGCTGGCTTTGGCGGGAGTTGTGTGGGGCCAGTCTGATAGAGGAACCGTCACCGGCACGGTGGCCGATCCTGCCGGAGCAGTGGTACCGAATGCTCCGATCGAAGCCAAGAACTCGGAAACGGGCGCTGTCTTCCAGGCGGCGAGTTCGGACACGGGCAACTTCACGCTGGCGCAGTTGCCTGTGGGCAATTACGAATTATCCGTGGCCGTTGCGGGCTTCAAGAAATACGTCCGGCAAAACGTGATCGTGGGTGTTGCGCAGACGGTGCGCGTCGACATCGTTCTGGAAGTCGGCGCGGCGACGGAAGCCGTGACCGTGACAGAACAGTCGTCTCTGCTCAAGACCGAAAGCGGCGAACTCAGCACCACGGTCCAAGCGCAGCGGATGGTGGACATGGGAGCTCTGGGCATCGGGGGAACGAATTCCACCAGCCAGGGACTGCGCACGTATCTGGCGGAGATCGTGCTGGTACCCGGCGCGTCGGCTCCGGGCTCGGGCTTCATCTTTGGCGTTCGCGTGAACGGATCGCCGAACGGAACGCAGCGCACCGTTATCGATGGCGCCGATTCCACCAACCAGATCAACTCGGTACAGGCCGGCACCGGCGCGAGCATGGACGCCATGCAGGAAACTGCCATCCAAACCAGTAATTTCGCCGCGGAGTTCGGCCAGGTAGGCGGCGGGCTTTTCAACGTCACCATGAAGAGCGGGACCAATCAGTATCATGGCGTGGGTTACGACTACCTGGTGAATGAAGCCTTCAACGCTTCCACGCCGTTCACAAACGCGCTGCCGCGCACGCGGCGCAACGATTATGGATTCAACCTGGGCGGCCCGGTATGGATCCCGAAAGTCTATAACGGCAAAGATAAGACGTTCTTCTTCTACAATCGCGAGCAGTACCGCGAGTTTTACGTGGTGAACGATACCGCCATCACGGTTCCTACCGCAGCCTACCGCGCGGGTAATTTCGCGACTGCGATCACCAACCGCTCCGCCGGAAACGACCCCCTGGGCAGGGCGATGCTCGAAGGAATGATCTTCGATCCGAAATCGCAGCGCACCGTAAACGGGCAGCAGATTCGCGATCAGTTCGTGAACAACGCGATTCCGTTTGCGCAGCAGGATAAAGTGGCCCTGGCGATCCAGGCTTTGATTCCCAACCCGACGAATGCGACCGCGACGGCACTGAACTACTTGCCTTCATTCCCGAATGATCGCGTGACGACGAATGAATCGGTGAAGATCGATCACCAACTAACGCCGAAGATCAAGGTTTCGGGCACCTGGCTCACCAACGCGACTTCCACGCAATATTCGCAGAGCCTGAACGCGTCGGAAGGCCTTCCGGCCCTCATTACGCAGACGCGCGGGTCTTTTAGCCGGTCCATGAACTGGCGCTTCAATCTCGATTACACGTTGTCGCCGACCATGCTGTTGCACGTCGGGATCGGCTCCCTTCAGTATCTGCTCGACGACCACTCCCCCACTACCAATTTCCAGGACAGCACGATCGGCCTGGCGGGTGTGCCGAATCCGGGCGGACGCTTCCCTTCGATCAGCGGTTTGTGCGCCACCGGCGCGGCTCCTGCTTGTGCCGGCACCGGCGGGATGGCGAATATGGGTCCCACAGTGGCGGGCCTCAGCGCACAGTCTTTGACCAAGCAATTCACTCCTACCTACGGCACCAATCTGACGTGGGTAAAGGGAAACCATACGTATAAATTCGGCGGAGAACTGCGTACCTTCGGATATCCGTTCCACAACCTGTCCTCGACTAACGGCAGCTTTGCATTCTCGACCAACCAGACTGCGCAACCGTACGCACAATCATCCACGGTGCAGAATGTGACGCTTGGGTTCCCCTACGCGAGCTTCCTGCTGGGGCTGGTCAACAACGGCGTGGTGAATCCTCCCGCGGATCTGAAAACCGGAAAGCAGTTCTGGGGCTTCTATGCGCAGGATTCCTGGAAAATCACACGGCGGCTCACGCTCGACTACGGACTGCGGTACGACTACGACACGTATCCGCGAGAGCAGTACGGCCGCATGCCGACCGCGTCTCTGGCGGTGCCGAATCCCACTGCCGGTGGCCATCCGGGCGGCGTGATTTACGAGGCCACCTGCAACTGCAAGTTCGCCAGCAACTACCCGTACGCATTGGGGCCACGGGTGGGCGTCGCGTATCAGATCACGAGCAAGCTGGTGTTTCGCGGCGGAATCGCGATCGCCTACGATGGCACGGCGACGGCCGCTACCGGCACCAACAGCGCCAGCGCGAACAATGCCTTCCAGGCACCGGCATTTGGAGACGGCGCGATGAAGCTCGATCAGGGTGTGCCAGCCGGGTACCTGCTGCCGTGGCCCAACTTCTCGCCTGGCGCCTATCCGAATCCGAATTTCCCGGGAAACTTGAACGGCCCGACCTCCATCGTCGATCAGAACGCGGGCCGTCCGGCGCGCCAGATCCAGTGGAGCGCCGGTGTCCAGTACGGGATCACCCGCAACACCGTCGTGGAAGCATCCTATGTCGGCAATCGCGGCGCGTGGTGGCTGAGTTCCGTTCTGGACAACTATAACGCGCTCTCCGTGAATGCGCTCACGGCGGCAGGCTTGGACGTCAACAGCGCCGCAGACCGGGCCATTCTCCGTGCTCAGATCGGCTCCACGGCTGCCGGCCGCTTCCAGAACAAGCTGCCCTACGCGGGCTTCCCACTGACCTCCACGGTGGCGCAGTCGCTGCGGCCGTTCCCGCAGTTCACCAGCGGCCTGGGCCCACTGTGGGCGCCCCAGGGCCGCACCTGGTACGACTCACTGCAATCCAAGGTGACGCAGCGTCTCTGGCACGGCCTCGAAGCCGCGTACGCGTTCACCTGGGCGAAAGAGCTGCAACTGGGGACCGAGGGCGGCACCATCAACGACGTGTTTAACCGCTCGCAGAACAAGACCATCTCCGGATTCTCGCGGCCGCTGGTAAGCACGATTTCGATCAATTATCGGACGCCGGCGCCTGCGGGCAACAAGATCGTCTCCCAAGCGCTGCGCGATTGGGCGTTTGGAACCATTCTGACCTATGCGAGCGGCACGCCGATTCTGGCGCCGACTTCCACCAACAATTTGAGCACGCTGCTGTTCCGCAGTACGTACTACAGCCGGGATCCCGGCCAGCCTCTGTTCCTGAAAGACCTCAACTGTCACTGCATCGACCCGACCAAGGATCTGGTCCTGAATCCGAAGGCGTGGGTCAATCCTACCGACGGGCAGTGGGGAGCCGCAGCGCCATACTACAACGACTATCGTTATCAGCGCCGGCCCAGCGAATCGATGAGCGTGGGCCGCGTCTTCCAGTTCGGAACCGAAGCGCACCCGATGAAGGTGACGGTTCGCATGAACTTCACGAACATCTTCAACCGGCTGGAGATGTCGAACCCGGGAGGTTCGCCGTCAACGCCGACCACGACAGGAAATGTGCAGGGCGTGCCCGCGTGCACGGGTGTGAACAAGTGCATAACGGGCGGATTCGGCGCCATCAATTTCGCCAGCGGAGCGACGTTCCTTCCGGCTCGCCAGGGCACCCTGGAAATGCGCTTCTCGTTCTGAAGAGTTTCAGCCCCGCTGCGGGCGGGGCTGATCCCACTGCACGACATCTCCTGCCCCGCTTCGTCCTGCGCTATACTCGGTCGCTTACGGGGGGACCTCACCATGACTCGCAAACCTTTGATCTTGATTACCGCGCTCACTGCGTTTTTTGCAGCCACCATGATCGTTTCCGCCCAAGCGCCTCCGGAAGGCAAGGGAAAAGGGAAAGGCGGCGACGGAAAAGGGAAGGGCGCGCCGCAGGGCCAGATGATCACTCAGATCAAGCCTGGGTTCTACGAAGTTACCGGCGCCGGCGGGAACACCAGCGTCCGCGTGACCAAGGACGGCCTGATCGTGGTCGATACCAAGAACCTGGGCGAAGCCAACTATAACGACTTGATGGCGCAGATCAAGACGGTATCGAGTCTGCCGGTGAAGTACGTTGTGATTACCCACGTCCACCAGGATCACAGCGGCAATACCAAGAGCTTTGAAGACGCCGGCGCCAAGGTGATCGCCAACGTCGGCGAGAAGGCCGAAGTGGCCACCTACACCAGTGCAGCCGGAAAGCCGGCAGAGCCTAACGTGACCTATACGAAGGACTACACGATCAAGCTCGGCGGCGCGCAGGCCAAGGTGTACCACTTTTCCCGCGCCCACACCGGCGGCGATTCGGTTGTGTACTTCCCGGATCTCAAGATCGTTGCGGGCGGCGATGCGATCGTGAACGGCCAGCCCAATATCGATTTTCCGAACGGCGGCAGTGCGGTCGAATGGCCGAAGCTGGTTGCAAGCGTGCTGAAGCTCGATTTCGACACGCTGATCCCCGGACACGGCAACGTGATGACCAAGGCCGACGTGCAGGCGTACAAGACCAAATGGGACAACCTGGTTTCGCGGGCCGAAGCCGAAGTGAAAAAAGGAACGTCCAAAGACAAACTGCTCGCCTCGATCAAGACCGACGATATCGGCTGGAACATTACGGGCCAGCAGTGGTCGCAGCCTGCGCGCCTGGATCCGTTCTACGAGGAGCTGTCCAAAGCTAAGAAGTAAGACAGCGAAAAAATAACAAGCCCGCAAAGGGCGCGCAGGCTCCCTCCCTTGAGCCAGGGAAACTGCCCGCGTGCTCCGTTTTGCGGGCATTTACTTAGATAGTAAGCTCTAGGAGTGGAGACCACTCTCGTATCACAACCTCTCGACCGGGTCGAAGCCGACGCGGTCGTTGTGCTCTTGTTTGAAGAAGAATCCGCGCCCGCGGAGCTGAAGGGCTCTTCCGCATGGCCCTCTTCCTGGATAGACGAGCTGCGGGCATCCGGCGAATTCACCGGTAAGACCGGCGAGCTCGCGATCCAGCATGTGCCCGCCGGGCTCAAGGCCAAACGCCTGGCTGTCGTGGGCGGCGGGAAGCGCGAGAAATACGATTCCGCCGTTCTCCGCCAAGCGGCCGGAACTGTCGTCCGCGCCCTCAAGCAGAAAGGCGTGAAGAGGCTCGCCTGGTGGCTCGCCGGAGGAGACGCCGAAGCAGCCACGGAAGGCGCCATCCTGGGAAACTTCGAGCCGGACCGGTACAAGACATCGAGCGACGCCAAGCCGCTCGAATCATTTGCGTTGATCGCTCCCGAGTCCGCGCGCGCTGCCTTTGAGCGCGGCAGAATCCTAGCCGAGGCGCAGAATTTCACCCGCGAGCTGGTCAATGAACCAGCCAATCGCATGACGCCGACCCTTATGGCCGAGCGGGCAAGAGCGATGGCGGCCGAAGCCGGGCTTGAATGCGAAGTGCTGGATGAACCCCGCATGCGGCAGCTCGGCATGGGATCGCTGCTGGGCGTCGCGCAAGGCAGCGCCGAGCCCCCCGCGCTGATTATCGTCCGCTATGTCCCTGCGCAGCCGCCGAAATCGAAAGATCATCTCGGCCTGGTAGGAAAGGGCGTCACGTTCGACACCGGCGGCGTCTCGATCAAGCCCGCCGAGGGCATGGAGAAAATGAAGTATGACATGGCCGGCGGCGCGGCTATGCTCGGCGCGATGCGCGCGATCGCGCAGTTAAGACCGGCCATTCCCGTTACGGCGCTCGTCCCGGCCGTCGAGAACATGGTGGGCAGCAAGGCGCAACGCCCTGGCGACATCGTCACGTCTCTTTCGGGCAAGACGATCGAGGTGCTCAACACCGACGCCGAAGGCCGGCTGATCCTGATCGACGCGATCACCTATGCCCAGCGACTCGGCTGCACACATCTGGTGGACGCGGCCACGCTCACCGGCGCGATCGTGGTCGCCTTGGGATCCGTGAATATCGGCGTTTTCACGAACAACGATGCTCTGCTCGCCCGAGTGCTGGCGGCCGCGAAAGCGGAGGGCGAAAAGGCCTGGCACATGCCGCTCGATGATGAATATAAGGATCTGCTCAAGAGCGCTTTTGCGGATCTTGCCAACATCGGGGGACGCTGGGGCGGCGCGATTAGCGCAGCCTATTTCCTGAAAGAGTTTGCCGGAGACACTCCGTGGGTGCACCTGGATATCGCAGGCACGGCCTGGCTCGACGATGCAAAACCGTTTCTCGCAAAAGGGCCGTCCGGCGTGGGCGTCCGGACGTTTACTCGCCTGGCCCTCGACTGGTAGCGGAATCTGCTTCCGCGGGAACCAGCAGATAGCCTGCCGCGCCGGTATTCGTCACGCGAGTGATGACCAGTTCGCGCGTGCGTCCGTCCGAGAAACTGCTCAGAAAAATCGGCTGTTGCGCTCGTTGCTGCCGCATCGGGATGGCGCGCCGCTCGAGCGTTAGCAGGACCGAACCGGTCACGCGCTGGTTTCGAGCGTCCGTCGCGGTCAATTCCACCGTGATGCCCGGCGCCACCTGGCGTCCATGATTCTTGCTGAGCTCGAACTCGATCCTCCTGACACCGGACTTATCCGGCAACGGGCCACCGTGTTTCGGAACGCTCTTCGGAGTGGGATGATCTGCGTCTGCAATGCGTCCGATCAGTTCCCCGCGGGCCTTGTTCAATTGCGCGCGGAGGTCTTCCTGCCTGACACTCCAGTCGTCCAGCTTGGCGCTGGTCGCCCGAGCTTGTTCGCCCAGCGTGAAGACGTCTTTTTGGATGTTCGTCAGTATCTGCGGAACCTCTGTGAGCACCGCATTCTTAGTTTTCAGAATCGGATACGCGTACCAGCCGAAGCCGGTCAGCCCGGCGGCCAGCAGGACCACCGCAGCTACCAGGAAGTGCTGGGTCCGACGCATCTGCTCCAGTCGTGCGTCAAATTCGTATGCATCGCGAATGGACTCAGGGGTGGGGTACCGGCCGGGCACAGCTTGAGGGCCTCCAAGGCAATCGCTGCTCGCAAGTCATCTTCCGTTTTGTAAAATGCTGCATCGCAAGGACGCGCGAGGAGGGAGAATTTACCGATCGGGAGAAATTGGCTGATCGCCTGCGAATTCTAGTCCCGGCAGTCGCGGATGGTGCGCCGGTAAAGATCGAGATACTGCTCGACGCTCTTTTGCGAGGAGAACTCCTGCTCGGCGCGTTCGCGAGCGGCGGCGCCCATGCGGCGCGCCCGTTCCGGGTCGTCCGCCAGAACTCGAATGGCCCCCGCCATGGCATCCACATCGCCCAGCTTCACCAGGAATCCGGTCTTCTTATCCTGGACCACCTCGGCAAAGCCGCCAACCCGCGTTGCGACTACCGGATTCCCGAAGCTCATGGTCTCGAGCACGGCCATTCCAAAACTTTCCTTTTCGGAAGCGTACAGCCCGCCGTCCGCGGCATGCAGATAGTTTTCGATGTCCAGAACGTTTTCTTTTACAATCACGCGGCTTTCGATCCCGAGGCTCTTCACCATCGGCCGAAAGGGGGCGAACGGCTCGCCGGCGAGCACCAACAGCTTCACCTCCGGCCGGTCCTTCAGCTCCGCCATTACCTTCAGGATGTCGGGGACCCGTTTCACCGGCCTCAGGTTCGAGAGGTGAATCAGCAGAAAATCGTTTTCGCGGACCCGCAGTGCGCGGCGAACCTCGGCCCGCCCCTTTCGCGGAGGTTTGGGGCGATAGAAATTGTAAATAACCTCGATCGGCTTGTGAGTCTTCAGCACCTGGATCGTTTCGGCCTTCAGGCTCCGGGAAACCGCCGTAACCCCGCAGGAGCTCTCGATCGAATACTTGATGATGGGCCCCAGGCTTTTATCGCGACCCAGCAGGGTGATGTCGGTTCCATGCAAGGTGGTGATTACGTGGGGCGTATGCCGGAGCTGCTTGCGGGCGATCTGCGTCGCAAGCAGCGCTGCCGTGGCGTGCGGAACTGCGTAGTGCACATGGAGGACATCCAGCTCGTACTTGGCGGCAACATCGACCATCTTCACGGCGAGAGGCAGGGTGTAATCGGGATACTTGAACAGCCGGTATTCGTTCAGCTCCACCCTGTGGAAAGTTACGTTGCGCTGTTTGCGGTCGAGCCGGAACGGCGGCTCATAGCTGATGAAATGGACCCGGTGCCCCAGCCGGGCGAGCTCGCTGCCGAGTTGCGAAGCAACGATACCGCTTCCCCCAATGGAGGGGTAGCAGGTGATCCCGATCGCCAGCCGCTCGCTGGATCTCGCCATGGCCTAGAAGCACCTCGATGACAGCGTGAGGTCGCCCAAGGACTCCAGCCGAATCGGGTCATTTGGCCAGAGTCCGACCGCGTAATCCACTCCGACCGCCGCGCCTAGAGCTCGAGCTCGGGATAGGACCAGCTCGAGATAGTTGCGGGTCTTCATCTGGGTTTTGTGGCACTGAATTACCGTCTCCCAGGTTTCCCGAACGGCGGTTACATCAACGACCAAATGCGGCGGATCGGCCAGAAGCTGGGTGATGTTGTAGTAGTACAAGCTCGTAATTGGATGCGGCGGCAGGTCCGCCAGATCCTGCAAACCTCCGTAGCGGGCCAGCCGGGCGGCATCCCGGACGTTTTTTCCAACCGCCGAGTGATCCGGATGCTGGTTTTCGGAAGGGTGCGGCGCCAGAATGATGTCCGGCCGGAAGCGCCGGATTTCTCTCCCCAGAGCAACGGCGTTCGCAGCAGAGTGCTGGATGCGGCAGTCTCCGCCCATTTCCAGGAAATGGATCGCCGCGCCGATGATCCGAGCGGCTTCGCGGGATTCCTGCGCGCGCTCCTCGGGGGTTCCGGCGCTCGCGGCTTCGCCTTTGGACGTCACCAGGATAGAGGCTTCGTGGCTGTTCCGAACCTCCTGAATCAAAATGGGCGCACAGCCGAATTCGACATCGTCGGGATGCGCGCCGACCGCCAGGATTCTCATGATGGTTCGGATTCCAGAAGGGCGGGTTCGATTAAGCTTCGGTAATGGTGACGGCGTTGAGCGTGTCGCCCTGCTTCACCGCATTCACCACGTCCTGTCCTTTGGTGACCTTCCCGAAAACGGTATGCTTACCGTCCAGCCAGTCCGTCACGACGTGGGTGATAAAGAACTGGCTGCCGTTCGTGTTCGGGCCGGCGTTCGCCATGGAAAGGGTCCCGACCTGGTGCTTGTGAGGATTGCCTTTGAACTCGTCCGCGAAGCGGTAACCGGGTCCGCCGGTTCCGGTTCCCAGGGGATCGCCTCCCTGAATCATGAAATTCGCGATCACCCGGTGGAATTTCGTGCCGTCGTAGAATTTGTCGCGCGCAAGAAAGACGAAGTTGTTCACCGTCATCGGAGCTTCCTTGGCGAACAGCTCGCAGACAATCTCCCCGCGGGAGGTATCGAGAGTCGCCGTGTATTTCTTGTTCGGGTCGATGCTCAGGGGCGGTGGACTGGGGTATTGTTTCGGCATGTAGATTCCAGTGTAGCCTGCGGCACGACCCGGTTTGAGCCGGATTTCTTCTGCATCACGCGGAGACCTACGAGCATCCGATGTTACGTATTCGGGGCAAGAGTCACTAAAGATTGAATCGGAGCTTTGGAGCGCACGGTCTCTTGTTCGGAAGTGGCAAGAAGCGTGCTCAGGGAAAGTTGCCGTAGAAGGGGTCGCCTATATGTTAGTCGGAGCCGTGATCGCCGGATTGCTGATCGTTTCGTTATTCCTGGAGATGGTTTCCTCCTCGCCCAAAGCGGGTCAGGAACGCGCGAATCGCATTCACAGCGCGAAATAGTGGCACACGAGTGTGTCAAATTGCCCCCGCCGGCATTTTCTCTGCCGGGGGGTAGACACTGGAACTCCCCTGAACGGCCGCTCGCCGTTCACTGATCTGGCCCCCTGTCTATCCGTAAATTTGCCGATCTGTCCTCCCCGATTGACTCCGTCTTAACCCGGGTATAGAATCCCCCCAACTGTCCGTCCCTGCTCTCGCTGCGGGTGCTCTCGCTCAGGCGAACAGTCACGAGACTTCAGTCGGCAACGAGGGGTGCAGCATGTCTAGATCAACATTTCTCGCCTTTGTATTCGTGGGTCTTTGCGCATTCGGGCAATCCGATCGCGGAACCATCACGGGCACGATCGCCGATCCGGCAGGGGCGATCGTGGCCAGCGCCAAGATCGAGGCAAAAAATGTCGAGACTGGTACCGTTTACGAGGTCGCCAGCACCGCTACCGGCAATTACACTCTCTCTCAGTTACCGGCCGGGACTTACGAAATGACGGTGACGGTTCCGGGGTTCAAGAGGTTCGTGCGTGAGAACGTCGTGGTCTCGGTGGCAGGCACGCTGCGCATCGATGTGATCCTCGAAATCGGTTCGGCCACTGAATCCGTGACCGTGACTGAAGCGACCCCTCTGCTCAAGACCGAGAGCGGCGAAATGAGCCACAACATGACCACCGACCGCGTGGATAATCTTCCGGTGATCAACCTGGGATTCGGCGCCGGCATCGGCAACGTGCGAAACCCGCTCCAAGCGATTAACATGATTCCAGGCTCGGCGTTCGCCAACGACAATACGCTACGCGTGAACGGCCTCCCGGCGAACACGCAGTCCATCCGCATCGAGGGACAGGACGCTACCGACGGCCAGCACCGGCAATACAATCAGGTGTCGCAGGCGAGCCTGGATGCGATTCAGGAAGTCACCGTCCAGACCTCGAATTACGCCGCTGAGTACGGTCAGGCAGGCGGAGGTTACTTCAACTACACGATGAAGTCCGGCACGAACCAGTTCCACGGTAGCGGCTACGATTACTTCGTGAACGAAGTACTGAACGCTGGCACGCCGTTCACCGATGCCGGCGGCACCAACAGTCTTAGATCCGGCGAGCACATCCGCAACTCCCAGCGGCGGAATAACTACGGGTTTACATTAGGCGGCCCGATCGCGATTCCCAAGATCTACGACGGCCACGACAAAACATTCTTCTTCTTCAACTTTGAGCAGTTCCGCGAAGACCAACGGATCGCCGACCATTTGACGACTGTGCCAACGCTCGCCTACCGCCAAGGCGACTTCAGCGCGGCGCTGATCAACCCCTTGACGATCGGCGGCAAGCCGGCCATCGATGCGCTGGGCACTGCCCTGATTCAGAATCAGATCTTCGATCCGTCGACCACCCGGACGGCGCCGGACGGCAGCCCCGTGCGTGATCCGTTTGTGGGAAACCGCATCCCGGCTACAAGCATGGACAAGGTCGCGGCCAAGATCCAGGGCTTTATCCCATTGCCGCTGAACTCCGGCGTCGTCAACAACTATCCCATCCCCGCCTTCATTAACTACCGTTACACCACCATTCCCTCCTTCAAGCTGGATCAAAACCTCGGCTCCGCCACCAAGATTTCCGTATATTATTCGGCGAATCTGACCACCACGCCAAACGCGGACGGCCTTCCCGATCCCATCAGCGCGCGCCAGCAGAATGACGCGGTCACGCACACCACGCGCGTCAACTTTGACCGGACCATCACCCCCACGCTGCTGTTTCATGTGGGCGCTGGACTTATGTATCTGAACCAATCCTTCCTGACGGCTCCGTACGACCAGAGCCAGTTGGGATGGGGCGGAAATTTTTCCGCCTCGCAACTCTTCCCCCAAATCATCTTCGGCGGCGACACATCACGAGGCGGATTCACTCAGTCCACGGGGCACTTCGCTCCTTACGACTATTTCAAAGACATCAAGCCGACGTTCAACACCAGCTTCTCTTGGGTAAAGGGGAACCACACCATTAAAGTCGGCGGTGAAGCGCTGTTTGAAGGATTCCCCACTCACACTTACTCTCGCGCGCACGGGATTTTCACATTTGCCGGTGCGCAGACAGCGGATCCCTGGCAGGACGGCAGGGGTACCAACGCATCGACAGGATTCGCCTATGCCAGTTACTTCCTCGGCGCGTCCACGGCGATCAACAACGGCGTTCAGGCGACGATGCGGTTGGGCAATCATGCCTATGCCGGCTATATCCAGGATTCCTGGAAAGTGACACGGAGGCTCACGCTCGACTACGGGTTCCGCTACGACTATGTGACGCTGCTCCGTGAAGAGTACGGCCGGATGTCGAGCGTGGCCTTCGATCGTCCCAACCCCGTGGCCGCGAACCGGCTCGGAACCGTGATCTACGAAGCTACCTGCGGCTGTAGTTTCAACCACAACTATCCGGCAGCAGTGGGACCGCGGCTGGGCGCCGCCTATCAGATCAATTCCAAAACAGTTCTGCGCGCGGGGGCGGGCTTGATGTATGGGACAGCTCCGAATCAGGCCAACCTGGGCCGCAGCGCAAACGATTTCGTAACGCATTCACCGGCTGGATTCGGGGAATCCGCCGGCAATTTGATCGACGGAAATCCCCTGGCCCCGGGAAATCGCTTCGGCAATCCCGTGAACGTATGGCCAAACTATGCTCCCCGGCCGTTTGAAATTGCGCCCGGAGTGCGACCGCCTTATAGCCCGTTTACGCACATCGACCGGAATTCGGGACGACCGCCGCGCATCATGCAATGGAGCATCGGATTGCAGCGCGAGCTTACGCAAAATCTGGTCATCGAGGCCAACTATGTGGGTAACCGTGGCGTCTGGTGGACCGCTCCGGTTCTCTCGCTCGAAGACTACAACTCTCTCGATCCGACACAACTGAAGACAAACTTCGGAATCGATATCAACAATCCGGCCGACCGGGCATTGCTCACCACGCGCATCAATTCGCCGTCCGTGATCGCCCGGTTCCCGTTCTTCGCAAATCCGAATAACGTCTATCCGGGGTTCCCGGGGACCAACACCTTGAATCAGGCTCTCCGGGCGCAGCCGCAATTCCTCGGAATTCCCGGTTTTCTCGGCCCGCCGCTCGGATCCACCTGGTACGATTCACTGCAAGCCAAGGTCACCAAGCGGCTCTCGCACGGGCTGACCGTGGATACCGCATTCACCTGGCAGAAGGAGCTGAATCTCGGCACGGGAGCGGACACCAGCTATCTGACGCCGGGTCCGAACCTGGTCAACGACGTCTATAATCGCAATCTGAACAAGCAGATTTCCGGCTTCAGCCGCCCGTTCGTATTGGTGACGTCATTCCGCTATACGACGCCTGGGTTCGTGCGAAACGGCAGCGGCATGAAGGCGCTTTCCTGGGCTGTCCGCGACTGGAACATTGCCGGCGTGCTTCGCTATCAAAGCGGCGAAGTGCTTCGGACCCCTTCCTCCAACAACGGCCTGCTCACGCAGTTGGCCCGCGACCGCAACAACAATCCGGCGGTGTGGGGCGGAGGCCAGACCTTCTTCAACCGGACGGGCCAGCCCGTGCTCCTGGTCGATCCCAATTGCAAGTGCTTCGATCCCACCACGCAGCTCGTGCTGAACAAAGACGCGTGGGTCGACGCGCCCCCGGGCCAGTTCGGCAATTCCGCGCCGTACTACAACGATCTCCGCTGGCAGCGCCAGCCCCAGGAATCGTTGAGCCTCGGCCGGACCTTCGGGTTGACCAAGGAGAACCGGGTGAAACTTGACGTTCGCGCCGAGTTCTTCAATGTCTTCAATCGGCTATTCCTGGCAAGCCCGGCGGGAGTCGGGACCAACACCCAGCCGGCTGGACCGAACGCCGCGGCTCCAACCACGCGAAACCAGTTTGGCGCACTGACATCCGGCTACGGATTTGTGAATACCTTCAACGGAAACGGTACTCAGCCGCGAACGGGCCAGATCGTCGGCCGCATTTCGTTCTGAGGACACGCGCCTCTGGCGCTCTATTGAACAAGCGCTCGTTTGACAGCGGTATGGCTCCGCAGAGCCGGTCGCGGCTCGATCGGCATGACCAGGGTCCGTTGACACCCTGATTTAGGCCATCTAGAATCAGCCCAGAGTATCCCGTAGCGAGCATCCGCAAGGAGGCATGCATGAAAAAGCTCGGTATCACATTGGCAACTGGGGTGGCACTTTCGATTCCCATGATCGCGGCCGACCAGGGTAGCGAACGGCCGGTGACGTTTACCAAAGACGTCGCCCCCATCCTGCAGCAAAAATGCCAGGAGTGCCACCGCGCCGGCTCCATGGCCCCCATGTCACTGGTGACCTACGAAGAGGCGCGGCCGTGGGCGAAATCCATACGCCAGCGCGTGATCACCCGCCAGATGCCCCCGTGGCACATCGACATGACCGTCGGCGTGCACAAGTTCAAGAACGACATGTCGCTGTCGGAAGACCAGATCAACACCATCGTGCGCTGGGTAGACCTGGGCGCTCCGCAGGGCGATCCCAAGGACATGCCTCCTCCGCGGCAATGGCCCAAAGCCGACGAGTGGCAAGCCGCGAAAGAGCTTGGCGCGCAGCCCGACGTGGTGATCGCGTCCACGCCCTACACCATGCCCGCCAAACATCAGGATGTCTGGTGGCGCCCCGAGGCCACGATTCCGATCACCGAGCCGCGATGGGTCCGCGCCGTCGAGGTACGTCCTGCAACAGCCGACGCTCGCAAGACCGTCCATCATGCCGTCGCGTACCTGGTTCAGGATGACGCCGACTCTCCGGATGCCGGATCCACGAATGACGCGGACCGTCAGGGAGTGCTGATGGAATGGGCCATTGGGAAAGCGTACGACCTGTATCATCCCAACACCGGCAAGCTGCTACTTCCGGGATCGAAGATTTCCTGGGATGTGCACATTCATGCGGTCGGCGAAGATATCCCGACAGGCGTCCAACTGGGCCTGTGGTTCTATCCGAAGGGTCAGGAACCGAAGTATCGCACGCATCTGACCGCGTTTCCCGGCAAGACCGGACCGAATCTCGATATTCCGCCGAACAGCGTGGTGGAAAGCCAGGGCTTCACGGTCCTGAAGCAGGCGGCGATTCTCGAAAATATCCAGCCGCATATGCACCTGCGCGGAAAGGCGATGGCGCTCGAGGCGATCCTGCCGGACGGCACCAGCCAGATGATCAGCTACATCGGCAATTTCAACTTCAACTGGATGACCAACTACATCTACGACGAAGACGCCGCGCCGGTGCTGCCCAAGGGTACCGTGATTAAGGTCACGACCTGGCACGACAATACCAGCAACAATCCTCACAACCCGGATCCGGAACAGTGGGTGGGCTACGGGCACCGCACGGTGGATGAAATGGCGCACGCCTGGGTCAACGTCACCTATATCAGCGACGAAGACTATAGCGCCTGGGCGGCCAAGCACAAGCCGCCGAAGGAAACCGCCAGCCGCTAGCGCCCCCGAATGAAGCTCGCGTTCTTAGTTTTGCTCGTTAGCCCGATCGCGGTGCGCGCGCAGGCGCTGCCGCTCGAGCCGCCGCACGAATCGGGCGCGAACATCACCGGCGCGTTCGAAGGCTGGTACAAGAATCCCGACGGAAGCTTCAACCTGCTGCTCGGTTACTTCAACCGGAATACGAAACAGGAGATCGATATTCCCATCGGCCCGAATAACCGGATCGAGCCCGGCGGCCCGGATCGCGGCCAGCCCACGCATTTTCTCGCAGGCCGGCAGTGGGGACTGTTCGTAGTGAAAGTACCCGCCGATTTCGGCGGAAACAAAATCACCTGGACCATCACCTCGAACGGGAAAACCAGCACGATCCCGGCGAGCCTGCATCCGGACTACGAGATTTCTCCGCTTAGAGAAGAGGCTGTGGGCAATACACCGCCCGTGCTGCGCTTCGAACAGAACGGACCTTCGGCGCAGGGTCCGCAGGGCATGACGGTAGAGCGCACAGCCAGCGTCAGCAATCCTTTGACGGTCACGGTCTGGGTCACCGACGATGCCAAGTTCACCAGCTCATCCAGCAATCGGCCTAAGAATCTCGGTGATCCCGTAAGACTCCGGTGGACGAAGTATCGAGGTCCCGGCACCGTGACATTCGCGCAGGATCATCCGAAGGTCCAAAACGGAAGCGCGACCACGACGGCCCGCTTCAGCCAGCCCGGCGACTACGTTCTGCACCTGGTGGTGAACGACTATTCCGGCGAAGGCGGCGGCGGATTCCAGTGCTGCTGGACCAACGGCCAAGTCAAAGTCAGCGTGAAACCCTAGCCTGCGCCGCTTGCATCCCCTTCGCCTTGAGCGTCGGCACTACGGCCGGACCCGAGAAAAACTTAGTGAGCGCCTTCGCGGCATCCGCGTTCTGGCTATTCTTGCTAACGCCGGCCGCGAAGCTCACGTAGTGCTGTACGCTCTCGGGCAGCGGCCCAACGAGTTGCACGCCCGGAGCCGGCAGGATTTCGCTGACCAGCGTCAGAATCATTTCCGCCGACCCGTCCGCCACGTGCGCGTTGGAAGCGTCCGATCCCTGCGCGAGAACCGTCTTCGTCTTCATCGCGTCGGCAATGCCGAATTTGCTGAACATCTGGAGAATATAGGTCCGGCTCGCGCCATTCTCGGCGTAGGTCACCGATTTCGCCGCAAGCAGCGTTTTCCTGAGCGCATCGGTCGTCTTGATGTCCGGTTTAGGCGCGCCCGCGCGAACGCCGACGCCGATCCCGCAGCGCGCGATCTCGATGCGCGATCCCGGATCGATTTTTGCGGCTTTCGCCAGATCGTCGATGACATCCGATGTGAGAATCGCGACGTCAAAGGGCGCTCCACTCTCGATCTTTTTCTTAACCACCGAGGAAGTGTCGTATTCGATCGTCAGAGGGCGCTTGATGGCGCCTTCGGCCTGCTTTTGCAGGTCCTCGATCACGGCTTTGACGCCGTTCGAAGCCAAAACGTGCACGGGAGCGTTCTGCGCCGCGGCTGATAACGCCCCCAAGACCACAGCGATCGCGATACTTACGAAAGTTCGTTTCCGCATGTCGCATATTCTACAGGAGAATTCGCTGATACGATAGCTCTCATGAAAAACCTGAGTCGCCGTGAAATGCTGTCTTGCGCGGGCGGCGGCCTGCTAACCGCGACATTCGTGCGGGCGCAGACGGTCGTCAGTCCGATCATGGCGCGCCTGAGCGCCTTCATGGCAGCCGCCGCAACCGCGAAGCTTCCGCCGGACGTGGTCGAGAAGACCAGGCACATGATTCTCGACACCTTCGCCGCGATGATCTCAGGTTCCGAATTGCCGCCGGGCCGGTTCGCCATTGGTTTCGCGCGCGCGTACAAGGGCGACCGCGTCGCGACCGTCGCCGGCTCGAACGTTCTCTGCGGACCGATTGAGGCGGCCCTCGCTAACGGCATGCTCGCGCATTCCGACGAAACCGACGACACGCATCCTCCGTCGAATTCGCATCCCGGATGTTCCACGATCCCGTCGGCGCTGGCCGTGGGCGAGCGGTTCAACATCTCCGGGCAGCATTTCCTGCGCGCGGTGACGCTTGGCTACGACGTGGGCCCGCGCGTGACGGCCACTCTCGGCCGGCTCCCATACATGTCCGATACGCACCGCAGCACGCACTCGATCTCCGGCACCTTCGCCTCCGCGGCCGCCGCCGGATGTGCCGCGAGTCTCGATGCGCAGCAGATGCGCTGGCTGCTCTCCTACACGGCACAGCAGACGTCCGGCATCGCGGCCTGGCAGCGCGACAGCGAACACATAGAGAAAGCTTTCGATTTCGGCGGGATGCCGGCCCGGGATGGTGTAACCGCCGCGCTGCTCGTCCAAGCCGGCGGAACCGGCGTGGCGGACATCTTCAGCGGTGCGGATAACTTCTTCGACGTGTTCCAGCCCAAGAACGATCCATCCATGGTGGTCGACAAGCTCGGCGAGCGCTACGAGATCTCGCGTACCAACATCAAGAAATGGACCGTGGGCTCGCCGATTCAGGCGCCCCTGGACGCGCTCGAAATCCTGCTCAAAAGCCATAAGTTCCAGCCCGATCAGGTGAAGGAAATCGTGGTGCGCACCGCCACAAACGAAGCCAAGGTCGTGGACAATCGCGAAATTCCCGATATCTGCATCCAGCACATGGTGGCTGTGATGCTGATCGACAAGACTGCGACGTTCAAAGCCGCACACGATGTGGCACGGATGAAGGATCCGGAGATTCTCCGCCAGCGCGCGAAGGTCCGGCTAATCGGCGACGAGGGGCTGGAAAAACTGATGCCGCGGCGCGTGGGAATCGTCGAAGTAACGCTCAACGACGGCATGAAGTTTTCCGAGCGCGTGGACAACGTCCGCGGCACGGTCGAGAATCCGATGACGCGCGAGGAAGTGATCGCCAAGGCCCGCGACCTGATCGTGCCCGTTCTCGGCGCGGCCACGTTCCAGAAACTGAGCGACAAAGTTTTCGATATCGAGAACATGAAGAGCGTTCTCGAACTTCGGCCGCTCTTACAGAAAGCCTGATTACTTCAGCTTCCGCGACCACGCCACCATTGCATCCGCCACTGCCTGCGGCTGCTCGACGATAATCGCGTGCGCGGCATGTGGAATGCGCACCACGGTCACCCGCGCCGCGCCGAACTCATCCACCAGCTCGTTCTTCGCCGACGGCGGCTTGTACGGATCGTTGTCGCCCTGGATATCGAGCAGAGGAACATTCCCGGCCGCGTAGTATTCCTTCTGGGGTGTGGCGTCGCGCGCGATGATCTCAGCGGCGCGCACGTTCGCATGAAACCCGGCCAGCCACAACCGCGCGTCGTTTCCAGGCGCGAAGAACACGCGCTGCAAGTGCTTGAGGCGCTCAGCCTCAGGCTGCGACGGATCGGTCGCGATGGCGACCGACTTCTGCACGTCCGGATCCGGGGTCTTCTGCGCCGCGCCGATCAGGATCACGCCGCGCACCAGCCTGGGGAAATCGACGGCCGTCATCTTCGCGACGAAATGCCCAAATGCGTGCCCGGCCAGGATCGCGGGCCCGGAATTCTCGTGCTCGATGACTGCTGCCACGTCGCGCGCCAGATCGTGCAACGTCAGATTCTCCATCGGACCGGAACTGCGTCCATAACCGCGAGGCTGCGGACGCAAGACTCGGAATCCAGCCGCCGCCACGCGCGCCGCCGCCGGATCGAACTCCTCGGAATCGCGCCCCAAGGACGGCAGCATCACGATCAAAGGGCCGCGACCTTCTGCGATCACCTCGATCGCCGCGTCTTTCGTCCGCACGACTTCGCGCGTTCGCGCTTGTGGAAACACGGGAAGCACCGCCAGCAGGGCAATCAGCAATTTCACGGATATGAGCATATCATTGCTTCAATGAAGCGATTCATTCCGGTGACGATCGCCGCCGCACTCCTCGCGGCCTGCAGTTCTGCCCCCAGCGCAACCAACCAGGCCGCCCTGAAAGAAATGGGCTCCTTCCACACCGGCGGCCGCGATGTGGTGATTCAAGGCAAGCCCGTGCCCAAAGTCGAATTGACGCCCGGTGTGCCCGGCAATGTCGATCCCAACGGAACGTATCTAGTCGAGCAGATGTACGTGCAATACTTCATCCCCGCCGACCAGCGCGGCCGCTATCCGCTGCTGCTGTGGCATGGGGCCTGGCTCACCGGCGCGACTTGGGAGACAACTCCAGACGGTCGCGAAGGCTGGCTCAATTATTTCCTGAAGCACGGCTGGGCGATGTACAACTCCGACGCGGTCGAGCGCGGCCGAGCGGGTTGGGCGATGTTCCCGGACGTCTTCACCGGCGATCCGATGTGGCTCACCAAGGAAAACGCCTTCGAGCGTTTCCGCATCGGGCAAGGCGCGGGATCCTACAATGCCGATCCGGCCAAGCGCAAGGTTCTGCCCGGAAATCAATTCCCCGTCGAAGCGTACGATCAGTTCGTCAGGCAGGCCGTGCCGCGCTGGACCACCAATAACGCCGCGACCATTGCCGCCTATGTCGCCGAGGTCGATAAAGTCTGCCCGTGCGTCGTGATGGTCCACTCACAATCCGGCTTGTTCGGAGCAACCGTCGCGGAAATGCGCCCCGATAAAGTCAAAGCTCTGATCATGATCGAGCCCTCGAACGGCGGCGATCTCAAGAAAGCGGCGAACCTGAAGAATACGCCGGTGCTAGCCGTGTTCGGGGATTATATCGACCAGGACCCGCGCTGGTCCAGGATCCGCGAAATCGATCAGCGCTATTTCGATGCCATCCGAGCCACGGGCGGAACAGCCGATGTGATCGATCTTCCGAAAATCGGCATTCATGGCAATTCGCACATGATCATGATGGACCGGAACTCCGATCAGGTCGCCGGAGTAATCGGAAAATGGCTCACGGACAAAGGATTGTCGCGCTAGGCGGCGAAGTCACCGGCTTACGTGCTTGCCTTCTTGCGCCCGCGCGCCGGTCAGGATTCCTTCCATGCCGTAGTTGCCCTCGTGGCAGGCGTATTCGTACATCGCGCCTTCCACGCGCGTTGTTGGAATCTTCGCGGTCCAGGGCTTGCCGAAGGTGGCCGGATCGTCCACGGTGAATTCATAGAGCAGGGTTTCAGGTCCGGTGCGCGTGAAGCGCTCGACCAAACGCATCTCTTCGCTCGATCCGCGGAACGCGGTCTTGTCCGTGAAGTTCGTCGTCTCCACCACCAGCGTGTTGCCTTCCCAGTGACCGCGCGCATCGCCCATCCACTGCCGGATGCTCGGATCGACGTGCGGCCGCCCATCGAGCGGAATGGTTCGCGCGTCGTGGATCATCTCGTTCACCAGCACCACCCATCCCGGACCCTGCACGATCTGATAGTTCGCGCTGTAATTCGCGGGGGTCATCGGCGGACCGGCGTTGGTCGAGAGCAGGCACCGCTCCTGCAAGCTGCGGTTTTCCGGTCCGTCGAACTCGTGGCCGCGCGCCGCTGTCGCGCGATCCGCCTGACGCTTCCGAGCTTCAGGCGTCAGGGGCGGAATCTTTCCATCCGGCGGATCGGAAATCAGTGACGTGCGCAGGTCCGGCACCACTGATCCGCGTTCTCGCCAGAACTCGTTATAGGCGCGCCCGACATCGGCCGCCCCGCCCCCATCGCGCCGATCGCCGTTCACGTCGTAGATCGCCTTCTTCTGAAACTCGGCCGCTTCCGCGGGAGTCAATGTGGCCTTGCCGGAAAACTCGGCCGGACGCTCAAGCGGAGTCGTGGTTGCGGTGGACCAGACTCCCTGGATATCGGGCTGCCCGTCGGGCGTTCGCGGCGCAGTCCAGGATTTGCCGGATTGCGCCCATGCCATTCCGGCGGCGATCAGGAGCGCTGATAAGGTTCTCATCATCGCGAAGCCTCCATGCCCTTATAATTCCACCTTAATGCGCGCTTGCCAAACGACTCCCCCAGATAAACATTGCCCTTTGAATCCGTCGCGATGCTGTGGATGTGGAAGAACTGCGCGGCTCCGTGCCCGCCATGCCCGCCGAAGTATCCGATCACTTCGAGCGTCTGCCGGTTCAGGATCTGCACTTTCTTGTTCGTGCCGTCGGGAATATAGATGAACTGCTGCTGCGCGTCCGGGGAAAACGCGAAATCGAACGTGGTGCCTTCTTCCCCCGTCGTCTTCCGCTCGACATAGGCTTCTTTCAGGTACGTGCCATCGGGACGAAAGACCTGGATGCGGTTGTTCCGGCGATCCCCCACGTACACCAGATCATCGTTCGAAATCCGCAGCGAGTGCACGGTGTTGAACTGCTTCGGCCCCTCGCCTTCAAGCGTGCGGGCGTTCGATTCCTGATCATCGGGCCGCTTTCCATACGCCCCCCAGTGCCGTTTATACGCTCCCGTATCCGCATCGAACACGATCACACGCCGGTTGCCGTATCCGTCCGCAACGAACACTTCGTTGCTCTTGGGGTAAACCACAATCCCGGCCGGCCGGTTCAGATTCTCGGTGTCGTTGCTGCCTCCGGATTTTCCGTGATGTCCGATCTGCAACAGAAATTTTCCGTCCTTGGTGAACTTGAGAATGTTGGTGTCCTTCATGCCGTTGCCGCCGATCCAGACGTTCTCTTTGTAGTCGACGAAAATTCCATGTTCATTGTCCGGCCACTCGTATCCCGGCCCGGGTCCACCCCAACCCTGGACGAAGTTGCCGGCCGCGTCGAATTCCAGCACCGCCGGCGCGGGCTTGCAGCAATCGGCCTGCGGCGGATCGAGCGCCGCGTATTTATCGTGATTCTCCAGGCTGCGCGGCCGGTTCGTCACCCACACGTGATCGTGCGAATCGACAAAAATGCCCGAAACCTGTCCCAACATCCACTGGTTCGGCAGATCCTTCGGCCAGTACGGATCGACTTCGAATTTGGGCACGCCGCCCTCCGCCGCGCCGTTTCGTTGAAGCAAGAATCCGCCGGCCACGACCAAAACGATTAACAGCAATCCGCCCACGACTTTCGAGTTCATAGAATCACCTCAATTTGGCAGCCGGAACGCGACCAGCTCTGCCGGATAACTTGCCGAACCGATTGCGATCACGATGTATTGCTTTCCGTTCAGCAGGTAGGTCATCGGCGTGCCGGTCTGGCCGGCGGGCATATACACGGCGCCTACTTCTTTGCCGGTCGTTTTGTCGTAGGCGCGCAGCATCGCGCCCTGCCGGCCGTCAGGAAGCGTGAACGTTCCCGGCTCGCCCGCGATCAGGAGTGTCTTCGTCACCAGTAGCCCGATGGTATTCGCGGCACGGCCCGTGCGCGGGATGTTCAATCCCTTCAGAGCCGGATTATTGCGCACGTTGTCCGGCGTTTCCGCGTTCGCGATCTTCCAGAGAATCTCGCCCTTATTCATATCGATCGCAACGATGCTTCCCCACGGCGGCTTGACCAGCGGCATGCCCTGCACACGCAGCGCGGGAGCTTCGCCCGCAGCCGCGGCATTGCCCGAAACCCACGCGAATTCGGTCCGCGCCGGATCCCCCGGGACCAGCCCGTTCGAGATCATTCCGGTGGACGCGTGCACATACAAGATGTGCGACTCCGGATCGTACGATCCGCCGGGCCAGTTGGTCACGCCGGTGGTGAGGATCGTGCCGAACGGCCCTTCCGGCTTGCTGACCACGATGGGCGTGAAGATCGGCCCGATCCGGTATTTCGAAACCACCTTCAAAGCTTCCGCGCGCAACTCGGGCGTGAAGTCGATCAGATCGTCGACGGAGGGAATGCCGGCGATCCCGTATGCGGGCGGCTTCGTCGGGATCGGCTGCGTGGGCGAATACCATTCCCCCGGAACGTCTCCCTTCGGCACGGGTTTCTCCTCGAAGGGCCAAACCGGCTGACCGGTCACGCGATCGAAGGTGTAGAGGATTCCCTGCTTGGTCGGCTGCGCGACCGCTTTCACCGTGCGCCCGTCGACCGTGATATCGATCAGCATCGGCGCGCACGGAATATCGAAATCCCAAATGCCGTGATGGACCAGCTGGTAATGCCATTTGCGCGCGCCCGTTTTGAGATCCACCGCCACGATGCTTTCGCCGAACAGACCGTTGCCCGGACGGTGACCGCCGTAAATATCGCCTGTCGGAAGCTCCACGGGAATGTAGGCGAGCCCGAGATCGGGATCGACGCTGATCTGTCCCCACACGCCGGCGTTTCCGGTGTTCTCGGCCGAATCTTTCTCCCACGTATCGTGCCCGAACTCGCCCGGCCTGGGAATCGTGTGGAAGATCCACAGGCGCTTGCCCGTGCGGACGTCGAACCCTCGCACGTAGCCGTTGACGTTATGCCTCTTCGCTGGTGCTCCCGAGGCGCGGTGCGCCGCCCCCACGATCACCACGTCGCCCGCCACCACGGGCGTGGCATGCAGGCCGACCTCGCCGGTCTCGAGATCGATTTCCTGATCGTCGTCCAGCTTGAGATCCACGACTCCGTTGCGTCCGAATCCCGGCACGGGCAGCCCGCTCTTTGCATGGAGCGCGATCAGGCGGTAGCCCGGGGTCACATAGAGAATCCGTTCCTCGCGGCCGTCTGTCCAGTACGCAAGCCCGCGGCCGGAGAGCTGTCGCGGCGCACTGGTCCCGCGCACGCCTTCGTCTTCGCTGTGCATCCACAGCACCTCGCCGGTTTCGGCGTTCGCGGCGACGACGGCGCGGCGCGTGCCCGCGGTCGTGTACAGGACTCCCTTCACCATCAGCGGAGTCGATTGAAGATTCGTCTCCGGACGCGGGCCGAAGTTGTCGGTCTTGAGTCT
>JBAIXM010000006.1:0-75647 GCA_037916615.1 Bryobacterales bacterium | reverse complement strand
TGGAGCGGCTCGCGCTGAGCCCGCAATGCGGCTTCGCCTCGATCGCATCGGGCAACCTGCTCTCAATGGACGATCAATGGCGCAAGCTGGAGCTGGTAGCGAACACGGCTCGCAAGGTCTGGGGAAGCCACTCGCAGACGACCTTGCCTCCGCCCTCACGGGCAGGGCTTTAGGCAATCTGTTTACAGCGGCGCCGATCCCGGGAAATGCGGGTGAATCGTGGATTTATAGGGCGCGCAGTAGCCGTTCATGGTGACGTAGCCGCACGCGGAGCTGATCACTCCGAGCATGGAATTCATCCGTGCGGCGCTGAAGGCCGGGCTGGGATCGGCAAGGCTATCGAAGTGCGGATCGATGAGTCCCGGGCTGCCGTTGGCCATGCTCAATTTGCCGATCGCTCCCGCTGCGCCGTAAGGATCGAAGCCCGCGCTCAGGGTTAGGATCATCGCTACCAGGTCGGCATCGGGTTCCTTGTTGGAAGCATCGTTGGGCAGGAGAACGGTGAGCGCCCCGCTCCGGTACTGCGCGATGTGCGCGAGTTCATGCGCGACCAAAAACGCCAGTTCGCTGGGCGAATCGCTTACCAGCTCGGACAGGGTTGTGTTGATCTGAACGTTTTGATTGGCGCTCGCGGAGGCGGTCGCAGCGGCGATATCGGTACCGATCACCAGATTCGGAGGATTCTGCAAACTCAGATTGTTGCCCAAGCCTTGCAGCAGGAACGGCGCCGCCGCCAAGAGCCGGTTGTAAACGAGCTTAATTCTGTCGGAATGAGAGATCGGCCATTCCTGAGGCCCGGAAGGAAGGGTCGAAATGAGCCCACGCTCGACGTTCAGGGTCCAGGCAACGAACGGGTCGCCGGGAATTTGAGGCGTGATCACGATTGAGCCGGAGAAACCGACAGGCAGTCCGGGCAAAGCAGCCGCATCGCTCAAATTGAAGGATCTGTGGCCGAACGCCGCAATGGCAACAGTGACGTTCGCCACGGAATTGCCCGAAGAGTCGAGGGCGGTAATCTGGTAGGATTTCGACGCGTTGGTCGGATTCGCAATCGCGACTCCCAAATCGCGCGTTGCCAGCGAGGTGTACCGCGTGGTGGGCAGCGTGGCCGGCGCCGAAAGCTCCACCGAGGCGGAACCGTTCGAGATGCTGCGGAACAGGATAGTCCCGTGCACCGGGATGTCTGAGGTTCCGATCGCCTGGCCCGTGACGGTCTTGTCTGTTACAGGATTAGAGCTTCGAAGAGTGATTCGGCCCTGCGGCGGGATGGTGAACGACTGCTGCGCAGCGGCTCCGGATCCGAAATCCATATTCAACGGGAAACCCTGATCGCCGTAGAACTGAAGCGAGACGTGGGCTGTCAGGCTCGGACTCGGATTCACCAGCTCCAAAGAGGTTTGCCACTGGGCAAACGACGGGCCGCCATCGGCCAGATGAGGGAAATATAAATTGACGTGCGCTCCCGTGGGATAAAAAGTAGGGAAGATAGGCGCGGGCTGCGCGCAGCAGCCGGCCGCCGCGAGCACGCCCATCAGAAACGGGTTTCTGAGCATGGACACAATCTCCTTTCGCTCTCCTTGGAAGATCGCACAATAAATTGGGAATCTTTACGATCTCAAGAAGCGGACGGGGCTTCTCCTGTTACATCCTAAGTGACGAATGTTTCAGGTCGTACGGGACCCGCCCGATGGAGGGCTAAGCTCTCTGCCCCTGGGCCAAGCCAGACGCTTTCAGCGATTTATTGCGGAGGAGCCCCGGGCGCTGCGCCCGGATCGCCCGCCGAGGACCCCACGAACAGCTTCCTCCCGTCGGTGAACGTGATGATGCTGCCGTTGGCGCGGTTGGCGCCGTCTTTAGCCTGATAGCCCTCGACAACTATTTCCGTGCCCTTCGGCAGCGAGTTCTTGTTCCAGCCGCGCCGGAGCAGGGCATTGGGAGCCGCAGCCTCGATCATCCAGGAGGTCACCTTCCCGTCGTCGCCCTTGACGTCGATGTGAATCCAGGCATGCGGATTGATCCACTCCATCCGGGTGACCGTGCCTTTGAACTTGACCGGCTTATCCGCATCGAATTCCGCTGCGAAGGCATGATGCGCCCGAACCGGCGCCGCCGCGATCAGCACAGCGGCTACCGGAAGAACGATCGCAAGTAGTTTTCTCATATGGATTCTCCAGTCATTTTTTCTTTGCGGCTTCGGCTTTTTCCTTGGCGCGCGCGCCGCTGAGCGAGTCGAACATGGCGTAATTGCCCTCATGGCACGCATACTCGAAATTCTGATAACCCGGTTCCTGCGTCAGCGGGAACGCGATTTTGAAGGGTTTCACGTATGTTTTCGGATCATCGACGGTCACTTCGTAATGCAGCTCATTCGGACCGACCCGCGTGTAGCGCTCGGTCAATTTGAGAGCTTCACTGGTGGGAGTGCCGCCCCCGTTCAGACCGATTCCGTTCCGGTTGCCCAGGAAGTTGGTAGTCTCGACCACTAGCGTGTTGCCTTCCCAGTGCCCGCGCGGATCACCCATATAAGTGCGGATGTTCGGACTCGCATGGGGACGGCCGTCCGTAGGAATCACACGCGCCTCATGCACCATTTCCTGGAGGATCATCACATAACCCGGTCCTTGCACCACCTGCTGCCCGTTGCCGTAAATTACCGGCAGGATCGAGCCGGTGACGCCGCGGCTGATACAGCGGATGTAATAGCTGAAATCCTCCCAGGAGTCGGCTTTGGGATTATTGTTGCCTGCTCCTTCCGGGACCGGCCTTAGTTTGGCCTCCGGAAGCAGGTCGGGGGTCCGGCCGTTGGGCGGGTCGACTACCAGCGAGGTCTGTTTACAGGGCCGGCGCGCGCGTTCGCCCCAGTGTCCGGGAGGGCCCGTGCCCACACGCTGGTTCGGGGCGACCGTTTCCTGCAAATCGTTTTGCTGCTGCCGTTCGATGTTTTGCCCGCGCTGCGCGAGTTCCTGTTCGGTATAGTAGAGCCGGTCTCCGAGATTCGCCGGACGGTTCAGCGGAGTGCCGATGCAGTCATCGCTGGTCCAGGTTCCCTGCAAATCGGGATCGCCCCAGGGCGTTTTCGGCTGCGTCCAGCTTTTTGCAGTCGTGGCAGTCCTGGTTGCCGGCGCGGATTTCGCTTGCCCCTGGGCAGATTGGCCGTTCGCCGGGCCGGCGATCAGCGCGAGAATCGCCGCGCCCGCCGCAACAACGCTGGCGCAGGGAATGAATCGGAGTCTCATACGGGACCTCCTACTTCTTCTTTAAATCACCGTAAATCAGTTCTTCGGCGAATTCAACGCACTTGAATTCGTTCAACTGAGCATTCTTTTCCTTGCGCCGGTAAAAGACCGTGCTGATCTTCCAGGGCCGCGTGTAGATCGCCGGATCCTCAATTGTCGCTTCGTAGCTGACGTGATCCGCATCCGGCATCGTGAAGCGCTCGATCACATGTGTGCTGTCGGTCTGGAAATTCCCGGACCGGTCGTACCAGCTATTCCCGTTCAGACCGGTGACATCGACCACCAGCGTGTCGCCTTCCCAGTGGCCGTTCGAGGTTCCCATCCAGGTATCCACCGCGCCCTCTTTGAATTTCCCCATGTTCACCACGCGATTCGCGGTGGCGTACTCATACGCGAAGGCGATATCGCGCTGCGATTGAACAATCTGAAACGGGAACGGCATATAGTTCGCGCGCGGAATTCCGGGCATGTAGCACTTGACCTCGGGATCCAGCTTCAAACGGTTTTTGAAATTTTCCTTCTGCTGCGCCGCGGCTTCGGGCTTGTAGGGAATCTCGCCGCCTTCGACGATGCCTTGGCCGGCAGGCATAGCGCCGATCGCGCCGAGCTGGAAAAAAGGTCCGGCTTGCGAGCTGTGGTCCCGGATGTCCCAGTCCGCTGTGCCGAGTGCCTGCCACAGACCGGTGAAGTTGGGTTTGCCATCCGGCATGCGGGGAATCTGGGCGGCCGGGCGGGCCCGGGTCTGCGCGCTACTCGGAATCCCCGCTAAGAAAAAAAGAACCGCGGCGGACAGAACTCGAGGCAAATGGAACATGAGCCTGATTTTCCTCAGCCCGCCATTCTACTCTCCCGCGATGGTTGACACAACGGCAATTGCGCCGCATCTCCGGATGTAGCACTTACCGCGATTCCGGATCTACAGAATTGCCGAAGGAGAGAACGCCATGCCGAACACCGCAGAGATCCTTATGGACACGCTCATCGACTGGGGAATCGAGACGATCTTCGGAATCCCCGGCGACGGCATCAACGGAATCATGGAGGCGATCCGAAAAGCCCAGGAACAAAAGAGATTGCGGTTCATTCAGGTTCGCCATGAGGAAGCCGCGGCGTTCATGGCCTGCGCCCACGCGAAGTTCACCGGCAAAATCGGCTGCTGTCTGGCGACATCCGGCCCAGGCGGTATCCATCTGTTGAACGGCTTATACGACGCCAAGATGGACGGGGCTCCGGTAGTCGCGATCACCGGCATGCAGTTTCACGATCTGCTGGGGACCAAGACCCAGCAGGACGTCGCGCTCGACAAGTTGTACATGGATGTGGCCGTTTACAACGAACGGGTCATGGGCGCGGCGCACGTGCGCAACGTCGCGGAACTGGCGTGCCGGACGGCGCTGAGCCGGCGAAGCGTGGCGCACATTACGATTCCGGTCGATATCCAAGACCAGCCGCTCGGCAAAGATGAACGGTCCAAGCGAAACCAGCCCAATCATGTCTCGGACGTGCAGACGCGGCGAATGGTGCTGCCGGGCCTTTGGGACCTGCGCCGGGCAGCGGACATTCTGAATCGCGGCAAGCGGGTATGCATTCTGGCCGGCCAGGGAGCCATCGGCGCAGGCGAAGAGCTGGAGTATGTCGCCGAACTCCTTGGAGCCCCCATTATCAAGTCGCTGCTCGGGAAATGCGCCGTGCCGGACGACAGCCCGTTTACGACCGGCGGCATCGGATTGCTCGGGACCGAGCCTTCGGAAGAGTCGCTGCGCGATTGCGACACCTTGTTTATCGTAGGGTCGTCCTTCCCGTACATCGAGTTCTACCCGAAGCCGGGAGACGCGCGCGGCGTTCAGCTCGATATTGACGCGTCGCGAATCGGTTTGCGCTACCCGGTCGAAGTGGGGCTGGTCGGCGATACCAAGTGCTCGCTCACGGCGCTGATTCCGCTGCTGCGCCGCAAGAAGAACCGCCGGTTCCTGGAAAATGCGCAATCCGCAATGAAAAGCTGGCGCAAGAAAATGACGGCGGATGCGGAGATCATGACCAAGCCGATGAAGCCGCAGGTGATCGCGCACGAACTGGGAATCCGGCTTCCGCAGAACGCCATTGTGACCAGCGACTCCGGGACGATTACGACGTGGTGGGCGCGGCACATTCCAGCAAAACGAGGGCAACTCCATTCCTGCTCCGGAAATCTCGCAACCATGGCGTGCGGCTTGCCCTACGCAATCGCCGCCCAGCTTGCCTATCCCGAACGGACCGTGGTCGCGTTTGTCGGCGACGGCGGCCTCTCGATGCTGATGGCGGAGCTCGCCACCTGCGTCAAATACAACCTGCCGGTCAAGATCGTGGTGATCAAGAACAACTATCTGGGCCAGATCATGTGGGAACAGATGGTCTTTCTGGGAAATCCCGAGTTCGCCTGCGATCTGCAGCCGATTGATTTTGCCGCCGTCGCGCGCGGGTTCGGAGTTCTCGGTTTCACGCTGGAAGACCCCAGGCGAGCCGGGATCATCGTGGACGAGGCGATGAGCCATCCGGGGCCGGCCTTGATTGAGGCGGTCGTGGATCCCTATCTTCCCCCGCTTCCGCCAAAAATAAAGGCGGATCAGGCTCTCCGGTTCGCCGAATCGTTCGCTCGCGGAACGCCGGAGCGAGGAAAAATCGCAAAAGCGATCCTCCAGGAAAAAGCCCGCGAGCTGGTTTAGAGGCGGGCACATGCTGGTCGATATCGTAAGTTCGGCACAAACCAGCGCCACTCACAAGCGAGCAGGCGCGATCTGGAACGGAGACACGGCCGGGCTGGAATCCGCGCTGAAACGGGAGCTTCGCGGAGAAGTGCGGTTCGATGCAGGCAGCCGCGCCCTGTATGCAACCGACGGTTCCAATTACCGGCAGATCCCGATCGGCGTGGTCATTCCGCGCGATACCGACGACGTGATCGCCACCGTCGCGATCAGCCGCGATTTCGGCGCACCCATCCTCAGCCGAGGCGGCGGAACGAGCCTGGCAGGGCAGTGCTGTAATGTCGCCGTCGTGATGGACATGTCGAAGTATCTGCACCACGTGCTCCAGATCGATCCGGAAAAGAAACTTGGGCGCGTGGAACCCGGCTGCGTGCTGGACGATCTTCGTCACGCTGCGAATCCGTTCGGGCTGACTTTCGGGCCGGATCCCGCGACGCATAACCACTGCACTCTGGGCGGCATGTGCGGGAACAACTCCTGCGGCGTGCACGCGCAGATGGCAGGCCGCACGGCCGACAACATCCATGAACTGGTAGTCCTGACCTACGACGGCATCCAGATGCGAGTCGGCCAAACCAGCGATGAGCAGCTCCAAGCCTATATCCGCGAGGGCGGCCGCGTGGGTGACATTTACCGGAAGCTGCGCGATCTGAGAGATCGCTACGCGGATCTGATCCGCCGGCGCTTTCCGAAAATTCCACGGCGGGTATCCGGATACAATCTCGACGAACTGCTCCCCGAGAACGGGTTCCAAGTCGCGCGCGCTCTGGTCGGAACCGAGGGTACATGCGTAACGATTCTGGAAATCGTGGCGGATCTGGTTCACAATCCACCGCAGCGCGCGCTGCTGGTTCTCGGCTACTCGGACGTTTTTGCGGCAGGCGATCACATACCGGACGTCGTGTCGCACGGGCCTATCGGCTGCGAAGCGATTGACGACCGTTTGACCGAGTTCATGCACAAGAAGGGCCTGCGGGTTCGCGATCTCGCGCTGCTGCCGCAGGGCGGCGGATGGTTGCTGGTAGAGTTCGGCGGCGAGTCGCGCCAACAGGCGGAGGAGAAGGCACAGAAACTCATGGCGGATCTGCGGAAATCCGCGAATCCGCCGTCGATGAAGCTCTACGACGATCCTGCCCAGGAAAAGCTCCTGTGGAAAGTGCGCGAGTCAGGTTTGGGCGCGACGGCGGTGGTACCGGGCGAACACGATACGTGGCCAGGATGGGAAGACTCGGCCGTTCCGCCGGATCGCGTGGGGCAATACCTTCGCGATCTCAAGCAGCTCTTCCGGCAACATGGGCTGGATAATCCCTCGGTGTACGGGCATCTCGGGCAAGGCTGCGTGCACTGCCGCGTTCCATTCAACCTGATCTCGGCGGAAGGGATTCGGCAATACCGCGGGTTCATGGACGCCGCGACGGATCTGGTGGTCGCCTATGGCGGATCGCTCTCAGGCGAGCACGGCGACGGGCAGGCGCGAGCGGAATACTTGCCCAAGATGTTCGGTCCCGAACTGGTGGAAGCCTTCCGCGAATTCAAGTCCATATGGGATCCCGACTGGAAGATGAATCCGGGGAAGGTGGTGGGCCCCTATCGCATCGATCAGAACCTGCGGCTGGGACCGAACTACGAACCCCCGCAGCCGGCCACGCATTTCGCCTTTGCTGCGGATCATCACATGTTCGCGCGAGCGACGCAGCGCTGCGTGGGCGTGGGCGAGTGCCGGCGCGAAGAGGGCGGAACGATGTGCCCCAGTTACATGGCCACCCGCGAGGAGATGCATTCGACGCGCGGCCGGGCGCACTTGCTGTTCGAAATGCTCCAGGGCGATCCGATTCAGGAAGGCTGGCGCAGCGATCACGTCCGGGAAGCGCTCGACCTGTGCCTTTCCTGCAAGGGGTGCAAAGGCGACTGTCCGGTCAACGTGGACATGGCGACCTACAAAGCCGAATTCCTGTCGCATTACTACGAGGGCCGGCTTCGGCCTCGAAATGCGTACGCATCCGGGTTGATTCACGTCTGGTCCCGGATGGCGGCGCAGATGCCGGCGACGGCGAACTTCTTTACGCAGACTCCGGGGCTCAGCGCGATCGCAAAATGGGCCGCGGGCTATCACCAGGCGCGCAGAATTCCCCGGTTCGCGCCGCGCACCTTCAAGCAATCGCTCCGAGGGCGGAGGCCGAAGAATCCGGAGGGCCCTCGCGTGATCCTGTGGGCCGATACGTTCAACGACCACTTCACTCCTCAGGTCGCGGAAGCCGCGCTCGATGTCCTCGAGAACGCCGGATTCCGCGTTTTGGTGCCCAAGCAGGATCTGTGCTGCGGCCGTCCGCTGTACGACTACGGCATGCTGGACCGGGCGAAACTCTGGCTCCAGCAGATACTGGAGACGCTCCGGCCGGAGATCGAAGCCGGGACTCCTGTCATCGGCCTGGAGCCCAGTTGCATTTCCGTCTTTCGCGATGAGATGCCGGACTTGATGCACGGCGATGAAGACGCAAACAGGCTGAAGCAGAATGCGTTCCTGTTAAGCGAGTTCCTCGCGAAGCAGGAAGGCTACCAGCCGCCCAAGCTTCGCGGAAAAGCTCTGGTGCACGGCCACTGTCACCATAAATCCATCCTTCAGTGGCAGGACGAAGTGAATCTGCTGCGGAAAACGGGCCTCGACGTTACTGTTCCGGATACCGGCTGTTGCGGGATGGCCGGAGCTTTCGGGTACGAAGCGGATCACTACGACGTATCGATCGCGTGTGGCGAACGAGTGCTCCTCCCGGCCGTCCGAGACGCAGGCGAAGACACATTGATCCTCGCCGACGGGTTTAGTTGCCGCGAGCAGATCGAGCAAGGGACCGACCGGAGGGCTCTTCACTTCGCACAAGTACTTCAGATGGCGCTCCTAGAGGGTCCCGATGGCCCTCCCAACCTGCCGGCAGCCGAGCGCCTTTATGCCGAGACGCCAAGAACGGCAGCCGTTCCCCCTGGAATCCTTGTGGGCGCAGCCGCTCTCATCGGCGGCATTTACGCTTGGAAAAAACTTCGCTCCTGATGGAGAAGGTCAGAAAACTCGAAGTCGCCGCCTATGAGATCCCAACGGACGCTCCTGAAGCCGACGGCACTTTCGAATGGAGCGATACGACTCTGGTTGTCGCGCACGTTTCGAACGGACAAAGCACCGGGCTGGGCTACACCTACGCAGACAGGGCCACGGCCGCGCTGATTGCCGATCACCTGGCGCCTTACGTGGTAGGAGCGGATTCGATGTCGCCCCAAGCGGCCTGGAATTCGATGTACCGGTCCGTGCGAAATCTCGGACGCGAGGGGATCGCATCTATGGCGATCTCAGCAGTGGATTCCGCACTCTGGGACCTCAAGGCTCGGATCCTCGGCCTTCCGATCGCAGTCGTGTTGGGCGCCACGCGCGCGACGATTCCGGTCTACGGAAGCGGCGGATTCACTTCCTATTCGATCGAGCGGCTGAAACAACAACTCGGAGGATGGGTGCAGGAAGGCATGGGAGCCGTCAAGATGAAGATCGGATCGCATCCGGAAGACGATTTGACGCGGGTGCGAGCGGCGCGCGAGGCGATTGGGCACGCCGATTTATACGTCGACGCCAACGGAGCGTACACGGTGAAGCAGGCCCTGAATCAGGCGGGGCAATTCGCGGACTGCGGCGTGACCTGGTTCGAGGAGCCCGTGAGCTCGGACGATCTGCGCGGGCTCAGGTTCATCCGCGAGCGCGCGCCCGCCGGGATGGACATCGCTGCCGGAGAGTATGGCTACACTCCCTGGTATTTTCAGCGGATGCTTGAGAGCGAAGCCGTGGACGTGCTTCAGGCCGATGCGACCCGCTGTGGAGGCGTCACCGGCTTTTTCAAAGCCGCAGAGCAGGCCGACACTTTCGGCAGGCCGTTTTCGGCGCACACGACTCCCTCGTTGCATGGGCATCTTTGCTGCGCGGCTCCCCGCGCGCGCAATGTGGAATATTTTTATGACCACGTCCGTATCGAACGGATGTTATTTGACGGCGCATTGTTAGCACGGAACGGTCAACTGAAGCCGGATTGCGCGGCGCCCGGTTTCGGACTCACTCTCAAACGTCCGGATGCGGATAAATTTCAGGTGTATCAGGAAGAACGGACATGAACGCAGTGGGGCACAAGCGCTGGGCGATTGCGGAAGGATATATCCCGGGCTGGAGCCATGGCCCTGGACCCCAAATGGTCAGCCATGAAGCCGTATGCATCCTGAATGCCGGCGAGCAGGACGCGCACGTCGAAATCCTGATCTATTTCGAAAATCGCGAGACTGCGGGGCCGTTTCGCTTTACGGTTCCGGCCCGGCGCACGCGCCATTTACGTTTTAACAATTTCACAGATCCCGAAAAGATCCCCGTGGATACTCCTTACTCCTCCGTGATTACGGCCGACGTTCCGATCGTGGTGCAGCACACCAGGCTGGATTCGCGGCAAGCGGAGAACGCGCTGCTCAGCACCATCGCGTTCCCGGATGCCGGCAGCTAACGGCAGCTTGGGCTCATTTCACCCAGCCGCGGCTTAGAAAATCGCCGAGCGTCATGAAGACGAGAATCAGGAACCACAAAATGCCTCCGGCGATGATCACGTGGACGAGCTTAAATTCATACAGCGCGTGCATGAAAAAAGAGACGATCAGCGTTGCCTTGATCACCGCGATGGTGATCGCGATCACCATGTTGAACACGCCCAGATCGATGTAGGCCAATAACGTTGTGGTCAGCGTCAAGGCCAGCAGGGACGTAAAAATCAAAGCGTAAGTCTTCACCGAAACGATGGGTTCGGTCATAGGTGCAGCCCTGGCAGGTAGAAAATTGCAAACAGAAACACCCACACGATGTCCACAAAATGCCAATACAGTCCGGCGATGACCACGGGATTGTGATAGGCGGAGGTGAATCGCTCCAGGCCCGAGCGGAACAGCAGAACGGCGAGCACGCCGATCCCGATCATCATGTGGATCGCATGCAGTCCAGTCATGGCGAAATAAAACACGAAAAACATCTGGAACGCGCCCGGATCCGCTCCCGATGACTCGAACCAAAATCCGGGGACCTTGTGATCCTGGTAGTGCTGATAATATTCCGTGAACTTGATCCCGAGAAAAGCCAGGCCGATCAGCATCGTGGCGAACAGGAATCCGGCCAGCCTCCGCCATTTCCCTTCCTGAGAGGCATGCACGGCCAGCGCCATCGTAAAGCTGCTGGAAATCAGAACCGCGGTATTGATGGAACCCAGAAGGATATTCATGTCCGCGCTCCCGCGATCGAAGGCCGCGGTGTGGAGCAGCCGGTACACGATATGGCTCATGAACAGGCCGCCGAAGAACATGACTTCCGTGACGAGGAAGACCCACATTCCGACGGTGGCGGTTTCGCGCTGTTGATCCGCGGTAGCGAACTGCTCGCGAACCGCAAGCGAGCTCGATTCAGACAAGTTCGAGTTCCTCCTTCATGGCTTCATAGTCGTAGGCATCGCAATTCACCACCGGCGTCGTCTCGAAATTGTGCTGGGGAGGAGGAGATGGCGTTTTCCATTCGAGGCCGGTGGCGCGCCAGGGATTCGGCCCAGCGGGCTTTCCGTACTTCCAGGACCAGATCAGGTAGATCAATGGCAGGATATAGCCCACGCCCAGGATGGAGGCCCCCGCCGTGGACAGGACGTTCAAGACCTGGAATTCCTCAGGGTAGGCCGCATAGCGCCGCGGCATTCCCAGGTACCCCAAGATGAACTGCGGGAAAAACGTCAGATTGAATCCCAGAAACACCGTGAGCGCCGACAATTTGGCCAAGGCCTCCGGATACATCTTGCCGCTGATCTTGGGCCACCAGTAATGCACTCCGCCCAGGTAAGCCATGACCGTGCCGCCGACCATGATGTAGTGGAAATGCGCGATGACGAAGTACGTATCCGTCACGTGAACATCGATGCCCAGCGCAGCCAGAAACAAACCGGTCATGCCGCCGATGGTGAACAGTCCGATGAACCCGATGGCGTAGAGCATTGGCGTTTCCCAGGACACGGAGCCCTTATAGAGCGTCGCGGTCCAGTTGAAGACTTTGATTGCCGACGGAACCGCAACCAGATAGCTGAGGATGGAGAACACCATGGCGGAGTAGATCGACTGGCCGGCGACGAACATGTGATGGCCCCAGACCAGGAATCCGATCGCGGCGATTCCCAGGCTCGAGTAGGCTACGGCCTTATATCCGAAGATCGGCTTGCGGGAGAATGCCGGAACTAATTCGCTGATCACCGCCATTCCGGGCAAAACCATGATGTAGACAGCCGGATGCGAATAGAACCAGAACATGTGCTGGAACAGCACCGGATCGCCGCCGAGCGCCGGATCAAAAATTCCGACTCTCAGGACCCGCTCGAACCCGATCATCAGCAGCGTGATGGCCAGGATCGGAGTAGCCAGCACAAAGATGAGGCTGGTGGCGTAATGCGACCAGATAAAGATCGGCAGCCGAAACCAGGTCATCCCGGGAGCTCGCATCCTGTGAATGGTGGCGATGAAGTTCAGCCCGGTAATGATGGAGCCGAAGCCCGCGATGAAGATTCCGAGCGCCGCCGCGACAACATACGTGGTCGAATAGCTTGTGCTGAAGGGAGTATAGAACGTCCATCCGGTATCCACGCCGCCGCGGATCAGCGCATACAGAGTGACCAGGCCTCCGAGGTTGAAGAGATACCAGCTCAACAGATTCAGCTTGGGGAAGGCGACGTCCTTCGCGCCGATCATCATCGGAATCAGAAAATTCCCCAGCGTCGTCGGGATCGACGGAATCAGAAAGAACCAGACCATGATGATGCCGTGCATCGAAAAGAGCTTGTTATAGGTCTCGGGCGAAACCAGGTCCGTGGTTGGCGTGAGCAGTTCCAGCCGCATCAGCAGCGCGAAGAAGCCGCCTACAAGGAAATACGCGGTGATCGAAAAGACATACAGCAGGCCGATGCGTTTGTGATCGGTGGTCAGCAGCCAGGAAAGGATTCCTTCGCGGCTATCCAGATAACTGCGGGGTGATTTAACTTCGACGGCTCCTATCATTAGCGATTCTCCGGCTCGGTTCCTGAGATTGCGGTTGTGCCCGGCTGAACGATCCACGGGGAAGCGCCGGTGACGGGCTGCGGCCCGATCGCGCGGATGTAAGCGATCAACTGGATAATTTGCTCCTCAGAAATCTGCCCTTTGAAAGTGGGCATCAAATCGGTGAATCCCTCCACGATCTTGGCCCGCGGATCCAAGATCGATTCGCGGATGTAGGTGTCGTCCGCGATGACGCTGCCGCCTCCCGATATGCGGACCGTCTGCCCGTATAGCCGCTGGAGATTCGGACCGCGGCCGTGCCCGTCGAAGTGATGGCAGTTTGCGCAACCGAACTGATGGAACATTTTCTCGCCCGTGGAGGAGAGCGAGCCCTCGGCAGCGCCGCGGTCGACCCAGCCCTGGTAATCGTGCGGATCCATCGCGTACACGGTTCCGATCATCCCGGAGTGCTTGGTTCCGCAGTACTCGGCGCAGAACAGATGATACTGACCTGCCTTTGTCGCCCGGAACCAGATGGTCGTGAATCGATCCGGCAGAACATCCTGCTTTACCCGAAAGGCGGGAATGAAGAAGCTATGGATGACATCCTGCGAGGTCATATTGAGCCTGATGGACTGGCCGACGGGAACATGCAGCTCATTGATCTCGCGCGCGCCCTCGGGATGCTGGATCTTCCACATCCACTGCTTGCCGACGACGTAGAGCTCGACCGCATTCTCGGGTGGGCGCTCAATGTCGAGGTACAGCTTCGCGCCATACCCAAACATTCCCATGAAGAACAGAAACGGAAGCACGATCCAGGTGACTTCCGCCGGAACATTGACCTTGATCTGCGGCGGAAGCTGATTTTCGCTGCGGCGGCGGTAATGGATCGCAAAGTAAAGCAAGGCGATCGCGATACCCACAGCCACGATCCCGCATACGACCACCAATGCCCAAAAGAAAGCGTCGTACTCGCCCGATATGGAGGAGGCGGCGACAGGACGGAACCAGTTCGAGGAGTTCATGGATAACGCGCCTCTCGCAACTGCTGCCGGTCGCGCCGGATGTCCCGCCGCCAGAGAATTGTCAGAATCGCAATCATCGCCGCCAGAACAAGAGCCGCCGTCGCCCGCAGCAAGTTCATCACAGCGGCGCCATATTTTCCGGTAGCCGGATCGTAGTGATAGCAGAACAGCAGGACCTGATCGACCGGCGAGCCGATCCGGTTCCCGGAAGCTTCGATCAGGCCGAGCTTCAGATCCTTCGGCTCGTACTCGACCCCATAGAAGTACCGGGCGACACGCCCTGCGGGAGTCAGGATCATCACACCGCTGGCGTGGAGGAACATGTTGGATTTCTGGTCGAAGCGATAGTGAAATCCCACGGCCTCCGTGAGCGCGTGGATCGATTCTTGATCGCCGGTGAGGAAGTGCCACCCTTGCATGCCTCTGCGATACCGGCGCGTGTATTCGTCGCGTTTCTCGCGGGCAGTCTGCGGAGTGTCTTCGGGATCGAAGCTGACAGCGAGCACATCGAAATCCTTCCCGGCGGTCAATCTGAGCGGCCGGAGACCGGAAACCACGCCGCTCAGGATCTGGCTGCACAGCATCGGACAGCGGTAGTAGACAAGTGCCAGGAGCAAGGGGCGTTGACCGAAGTAGGATCCTAGCCGGACCTCGCGGGCGTCTTCGTCGCGAAACACCGCATCCAGCGGCACGGGACTATTGAGTTTCTGCTGTATGCCGATATCTTGCAGTTCCGGAGGAAGCTTCGGTTTGTCGGACGCAGCGTATCCCGACGCAAGGGTCAAGAAAAGAAGGACCGCGAGCTTCATCTTGCGTCGCCCCCCGTCGTATGTTCGAAGCCAGTCAGCCGAGTGCCCGCTTCGGGCGGAAATAGCATCAGATCCGAGGGGGCCTTCTGAGGAGGAATCCCCTTTTGCGCGATGATCTGCATGGCCATGTCGATGGGGATGCGGACCGTTCCTTTCGAGCGGTCGAGCCAGCCGTAGCTGTGCAGCGCCGATAGCTGGGCCGCCTTGTACTCGGCGAAGTCCTGCCGGGGGGAAGACTGAAGGCGCGGTTCCGGGGGCAGCGGATGAAAGCCTTTCTCCACCCGCGTCGCCTCTTGCGATACGGTTTCGCGATGCCCGGTTCCCGTGATCAGAACGAAGTAGCAAATTCCCGCGCAGAGCAGCGTCACGATGGCGATTCCCACGCCGGTCAAAACGACCGGGCGCGCGCTCACATCTGACGGTTCGAAGCGCGTTTCGGGCTCGTGCCCGGGCACCACCTCTTCGAAATGCGTGCGGTGTTCAATGACGGCCATGTTGCAACGCGGCCTGGAGGTTCGGTGCGCCTAACGGCAGCAAGGGAGCTCGCTTGAGATTCCTCAGAAACACGGCAGTCCAAATTCCGCCGAGAGCCAAAGGGACCGACAGATTCAGCCAATGAAATCGGAGGCCGGAGGTGTAGAAATCCGGCATGACGATCCAAAACAGATCCACCCATCGCATGCAAAGCAGCAGAACAACCACCGAAGAGAGAAGAATCGCATTACGCTTGAGAGGCCTGGAAAGAAGGAGCAAGAACGGCACAAAGAACTGGAACACGATTAACGCGCCGCCAATCCAGCCCCAGGATGTCGCCAGGCGCGGGATGAAAAACGAAATCTCGTCCGGCAGGTTCCCGGACCAGACGATCAAGAGTTGCGCGAAGGCAAAGTATGCCCACAGCATCACAAACATGAGCAACAGCTTGCCCATATCGTGCAGATGCCTTGGCGTAATCGCGCCGGCAAAAGGTTCCCGGCGGGACAGGATCGTCAAGCACAGGATTCCGAGGCATACCGCCGAAATTCCCTGGCTGGCGACAAACAGAAAGCCCCACATCGTGGAATACCAGTGGTCCTGGAGCGACTCGGCCCAATCCACCGCCGCAAACGTGATGGTGAACACGTAGACGATCAGACCGGGAGCCGCAAGCCGCCCCAAGGGCACGTGCTGATCGCCGATCTCGTCCTCCCGCCGCGACCATCGGTTCAGGAAGTAGGCAAACGCGATCCAGATCCCGAAGTAGGCGATCGCGCGGATCACGAAAAATGGGACGTTCATATACGCAGCGCGATGCGACATGATCGGGTCGCGAGCGACGCGATCGGCATGTGACCAGTCGTACAGGCGCGGGATCGCGAGCAGAATCGGAATAAACAGAACGGCCAATAAAGGAAGTGTTTTGCTCGCGGATTCCAGCGGCCGCCGCGTCACTACGCCCCAAGCTCCTCCGGTCAGATATTGGAGCATCACCAGGGCCATCGATCCGAGCGCGAGCCCCAGCCAGATGAGGAATCCCAGTAAATACGATTGGAAGAATTCGTTGGGATCGAAGAACGCGCCGACGATAGAGGCGGCCAGCAATACGAGTCCTCCGATCAGGGCCTTGTTCTGCCAACGGGTCACGTCGCGCAGCAGTTCGGATGAAGGAGAGTAGGACGGCGTCATTGCGCGGCTCCTTCCAGCTTGGCCCGATCCGCAGCAGGCACCTGATCCAGGGTTGCGCTCTGGCTCAATTCCAGAGCGCGCAGGTAGGCGACGATCGCCCAGCGATCCGTCGGGGAAGGAATTTGATCGGCGTAATCGCCCATCGCCCCGTATCCTTTCGAGATGACCTGGAAAATGTAACCGGGCGGGGCTTGCCGGATGCGGTCCGAATGCAGATTGGCCGGGATGCGCACGCCTCGGCGGGCCACCATGCCGTCGCCATCGCCCAGATAGCCGTGGCATGGGACGCAATAGATGTCGTAGCGCTCCTGGCCGCGCTTGAGCAGCGCCAGATCGATCTTCACCGGGATAACTTCCGAGAAGTCGCCATTGCGGTCGCCGGTCTGGAGCACGCCGGGAACCGCAACTTCATCCCAAGCGACCGTTCCTTCAGGAATCGGCCGGGAAGCGCGGCCATCGGCGAAGAAATTGCTGGTCTGCAGCGGCTCGTACCGCGGCTGGTCCTGCATGTCCCGACGGCAGGCAGCCGTCAGCAGCAGAAAACCGCACGGGATGGCGCTAATCGCTTTCAACTTCACGAATCTCCACCGGATCGAATTGCTTCAAAAGAGAAGCCGTGTGCTCACGATGGAACACCGGATCGCCAGCTTCGACGCACAAGAAAAATCCGTCGCGCGTCACGGAAGAAAACCCCGGGACTCCGAACAGCGGGTGATGCGGCCGCGGGAATCCCGCAAGCGCCAGCATCCCGAAGAACGCCGCCAGAGATGCAAAGAGCACAGTCAGCTCGAACAGAATGACGACGAACGACGGCCAGCTATAGAGCGGCCGCCCGCCCACGTTGATGGGATCGTCGATAATCGCGATGTACGTCTGCATCCACCAGGCGGTAATCGCGCCGGCAATCCCCCCGACAAGAACGATCGCGGGCAGGAAATTGCGGCCCGTCACAATGTGATCCAGTTCCTCGACGGGATAGGGCGTGTACCCTTCAAACCGCGTGTAATGATTCGCGCGCAACTCGCGAGCAGCGTCCACCAGGGAAGCCGGACCTTCGAACCGCGCGACCAGCCCGTAAATCGATCTGTTCATTTCACGGACCTCCCATCGGGCCTCGAGAACGGCAGCAGCTCTTTGACTTCGTACATCGAAATCATGGGGAGGAATCTCACAAACAGCAGGAACAGGACAGTGAACAAGCCGATCGAGCCGTACAGCGCGGCGTTATCCGTCAAAGTGGCGATGAAGTTCGACCAGGAAGAGGGTAGGAAGTCGCGGTGCAGGCTGCTGATGATGATCATGTAGCGTTCCAGCCACATGCCGATCAGGATAACGATAGAGACGGCGAACAGCGGTTTCGGATTCACGCGGCAGCGCCGGAACCACAGTAACTGCGGAGCAACCACGTTCGCCGCGACCACACCCCAATACGACCAGGCGTACGGCCCGGTGGCGCGGTTGTGAATCATGAACATCTCAAACGGACTGCCGCTATACCAGGCTGTAAACGGCTCGATCGCATAGGTGTACGCCAGAACCAGACCGGTGCCCAGCATCACCTTCGCGCAGTTGTTCAGATGGCGTTCGGTGATGAGATTGTGCAACCCGTAGACCGCGCGCAACGGAATCGCCAGAACCAGAACCATGGCGAATCCCGAGAAGATCGCGCCCGCGACGAAGTACGGCGGAAAAATGGTCGAGTGCCAGCCTGGCAGGATCGAAATCGTGAAGTCGAAGCTGACGACCGTGTGGACGGAGAGCACCAAGGGCGTTGCGAGGCCCGCTAGCAGCAGCGAAGCCGTTTCGTGGAACCGCCAATGCCGCGACGCGCCGCGCCATCCCAAGGCCAGAACGCCGTAGCAGAAGTAGGCGAACCTGCTTTTCGATTGGTCCCGCAGCGTGGCGATATCCGGAATCATCCCCAAGTACCAGAACACGATCGAGACCGTGGCGTACGTTGAGACGGCGAAAATGTCCCAGACCAGCGGGCTCCGGAACTGGGGCTGAATGGTCATCGTGTTCGGATACGGGATCAGCCAGTAGAACACCCAGGGCCTGCCGAGGTGCAGAATCGGAAACATGCCCGCGCAGGCGACTGCAAAAATCGTCATGGCTTCCGCAAAGCGGTTAATCGAATTGCGCCAGCTCTGGTTCAGTAGCAGCAGAATGGCCGAGATCAACGTCCCGGCGTGGCCGATTCCGATCCACCAGACGAAATTCGTGATGGCGAATCCCCAGGCGTTCGGAATTTCGATGCCGAACATCCCGACGCCCACGTAAAACAGAAACCAGACAGCGATCAGCAGACAAGTCAACAGCCCCAGGCCGGCCGCGAACACGATCCACCAGAACAGCGGAGTTTTCCGGCTCAGGACCGTCGAGGCGATCTGATCCGTAACCGTGCCGAACGTCGAGCCCCCGATGAGCACCGCCGGGGGCCGGCCCGGGTCCGGTGGACGCTCTGTGTGGCGCTGTTTCTCTTCGATCGCAGTCATCCGCCGTGCTCCGTATTCAACGCGGGATTCGGGTTTCGCAGCTCTGCCAGGTAGGTGGTTCGCGGGCGCGTGTTCAGTTCGGCCAACAACGCATAATTCAGCTTTTCCGCTTTGAGCTGTGCGACTCGATTCGCCCGCTGATTGATATCGCCGAACACGATTGCCTGCGTGGGACACGCCTGCTGGCAGGCGGTCTGCACCTCGCCATCGCGAATCGCGCGGTCCTCGACCTTTGCGCGAATCTCCGCCTCGCGAATGCGCTGCACGCAGTAGGTGCACTTTTCCATGACGCCGCGGCTGCGAACGGTCACGTCCGGATTCCGCTGAAGTTTGAGCGTTTCCGTGTACCAATCCTGGTACAGGAAAAAATTGAAGCGGCGGACTTTATAAGGACAGTTGTTGGAGCAGTAACGCGTACCGACGCAGCGGTTGTACGTCATGTCATTCAATCCGTCGGAGCTATGGGCCGTCGCATGGACCGGACAAACCAGCTCGCACGGCGCGTTTTCGCACTGCATGCACGGCACGGGCTGAAAGTGAACCGCGGGATTTTCAGGATCCCCCTGATAGTAGGTATCGATCCGAAGCCAGTGCATTTCGCGCGCGGCGAGCACTTGGCCTTTTCCCACCACGGGGATGTTGTTCTCCGCCTGGCACGCAACCACGCAAGCGTTACAGCCCACGCACGCGGTCAGATCGATCGACATCCCCCACGCGTAACCTGTGTACGCCCAAGGTGGATAGAGCGACTCGCCCCGCTCCGGCGCGTTCTCGAGCGGTCTCACAAAATCCGGGTTTTGGCGATAATGCTCGATATCGGCCGAGATCGCGACTGGACGGTCATCCATGCTCTGGTGCATTTGGGTGGTGGCCAGCGGATAGTGCGGCGCGGTCTTGGTCAACTGCACGCCGCCGGCCGACCACAACGCACTGGAAGTGCGGAGAAGATACGCGTTGAATCCCGCATTGTTCCCGACGGACCCCGCGCGGCTGCGGCCGAAGCCAAGATGCACCGTGGCCGATTCGTCGGGATGACCCGGCTGAATCCACACGGACGCATCCACGCGCATTCCGCCGCGCTGGATCGTGACACGCTGCTGATTTGGGAAGCCAAGCCGTTCGGCAGTCCGCGGACTCAACAGCACCGCGTTGTCCCAGGCGAGCTTCGTCATGGGCCGGGGCAGTTCCATTAGCCAGCCCAGATTGCTGTATCTGCCATCGTGGACGTAGGGATCGGGGCGAAAGCTGAGTTCGAGTCCGCCTGCTGGAGCCGCGGACACCGCGGCCCCAGGTGGGGATGGAACCGGTGCTACCGTGATCTCGGGAAGAGCCGAATCGGCAATGAAGCCATCATGCAGCGATTGGCGCCACCATGATTCGAAATCGCGCGCAGGCTTTTTCCCCATCCAATACGCGTTCAAGATCTCGCGCGAGGTTCGGGCAGGCTGGTTCACAAGCGCCTCGAGCACCTCCAGATGCGAATGCGAGCGATACAAAGGATAGATGAGCGGCTGAAGGATCGTGACGGTACCGTCGAAGGAGCGCGTATCGCCCCAATCCTCGAATACGTGGGATTCGGGCACGTGCCACTGGCAATAGGCCGACGTTTCGTTGTGGTGAGACGCGACATGAATGGTGTTTTTCGCCTGCCCCAGCAAGCGCGCGAACGCGAAATCGGCAGGAGCGTTGTACACCGGATTTCCGCCTAAGATCAGAAGCACCGCAACCGAGCCCGCATCCAGCGCATTCCCCAAGTCGCGAAGAGATTCCAGTTGATCGACCGGCTGGACCTCCACCGGAGCGGTGTGAATCACGGTTTTCCCGACGTTTCCTAGAGCCGTGTTGATCCGACTCGCTAAAGCGTGGACGGCAGGCGGCTGCCAATCGCCGGGAATCACGGCCGAGGATCCACGATGCGCCGCCAGATCCTGCACCACCGCGTCCACCCACTGCGCGTTCGGAGCTTCGCCTGCAGTCGCCGTGTCCGGCACTCCCACACCGCGAGCGACGGCGCCGGCGAATGCTTCGATTTCCGAATATCGCAGCGGAAGGCGGTGATCCGCCTTTCCTCCCGTGCTCGTCATGCTGCTTTCCACCGAGTACAGGCGATTCATGTCCAGACGATCGCCGCGCCGGCGCCGGTCCATGAAATCGCGCGCGTAACGAGTCGCCGCCGGGCCGCACGCCAGGAAGTCGGAATCGAGAGCCAGCACCGCATCGGCGTCCGCGAGCCGGTAGTACGTGTTGACAGGACGCCCGAACGCCATTCGCGCGCCGGCCGAAACCGAATGGGAGCCTGCGGGTTCCCACTGGTGCCATTGTGCTCGCGGAAATTGCGCCAGCACCGCCTCGATCTGGGCTCCGAGGCAAGGCGAGGTCACCGTCTCCGTAAGGATGTGAAGGCCTTCCCCGGTGCCCTGGAGCGGATTGAGCATGGATCCCAGCGCCAGCAGGAAATTCTCCCAACTGCGCGTGTCGCCGCGATAGGTGATCTCTTTCGCCCGGTCAGGATCGTAAAGATCGAGAACGCTCGCCTGCGATATGACGCTCGTTGCGCCCAGGCTTGCGGGATGATCCGGGTTTCCCTCTACTTTGGTCGGGCGGCCCAAATGCGTCTCGACGATTACGCCTTGCGCAATCCCGCTGACAGGCACTGCTGTCGCGTAGTAGCGCGGATGCCCTGGAACGGTCTGCTCCGGGGGATCGACATAAGGAACGATCAGCTCGGTCGGCTGGCGCGTGCACGCCGTCATTCCGGCCAGGGCGAGCGAGGCGGACATGAGCCGTAGAAATTCCCGCCGGTCCTCTTGTGAAAACTCGGATTGGAGCGGAATGTCTTCCGCAACGACCCCTTCCCGCTCCTCTAAACTTCGCCACTGCCGGGGGTGAGCCGATAAAGCAGCAAGGGGAACAAAGGTCGGATCCGTCGGTTGTCTCATCGGTGGCAGGTTGAACAACTCGTCAAGCTGTGGATGTTGTATTCGCGAACCAGACGCTGCCCGAGCATGAGCTGATCCGGCGGCGGCTGGTAATCCATAGCGAAGATCTTGTCCACCGGGCGGACGTATCGCGCAGGATTACGATGACAGTCCAGGCACCATTGCATGCGTAAAGACTCTGCCTGCCAGGTGAGCGGCATCTGGTCCACTCGGCCATGGCAGGTGGAACATCCGATGCCTTTATGAATATGGATGCTGTGATTGAAATAAACAAATCCGGGCAGATCGTGAACGCGGGTCCATGCGATGGAACGGCCCGTCAGGTAACTTTCGCGGACCGGCTCCAGCGTGGGACTCGCAGCCCACATCTGCGAATGACAGTTCATGCAGATCTTCGTCGCCGGAATATTTGCGAACGAGGAAGTCTCAACCGTTGTATGGCAGTACCGACAATCGATCCCGAGGCCGCCGGCATGATGTTCATGGCTGAAAGGAACCGGCTGTTCCCGGGGCTCGTTCTGGCGAGTTTCGTACGGAGAGCGAACGATCATCGCGCCCGCCCATAGCGCGAAGATAAGCGCCAGCGCCACACCGAAAATGCTGAGTCTGGCGATGGAGTTCGCAACAGGCGGGAAAAATTGGCGCACACTCAGCCTCTCGGTTCGGCTGCAACTTAGATTGATTCGCCCCAAGAGTGTTTCCGCAAATCCCCATCCCGTCTATCGGGGATTCTTCGGAACGTCCTCATTTCGGAAACACCACGGCGCGAAAGAGGATCTAAGGGGGGGAGTTTTGCGCAACGTGAGCGCGCGGATCGAAGACTATGCCCTGATCGGTGATTGCCAGACGGCAGCCCTGGTCGCGCGCGATGGCTCGATCGACTGGTTGTGCTTCCCGAGATTCGATTCCCCTGCCTGCTTTGCGGCCCTGCTCGGCGGAGCGGAGAACGGCCGCTGGCAGATTCGCCCCTCGGTGGACGTCCGTTCCGTGCGCCGGAACTACCGCAACGATACGCTCATTCTGGAAACCGAGTTCGAAACCGATCACGGCGCCGTCTCGATTGTCGATTTCATGCCGCCGCGAACGAAGTCGCCGGATCTTGTGCGCGTGGTCCAAGGAAAACGAGGGCGCGTGCCCATGTCCACGGACCTGGTGATCCGGTTCGATTACGGATCCGTCGTGCCCTGGGTTCGGCGCGTAGAAGACGGTATCCGCGCCACTGCCGGTCCCGATACGTTGCATTGCCGGTCCGATGTGGAACTTCGCGGAAAAGGATTGACGACCGTCGCGGATTTTGAAGTATCTGAGGGAGAAGCCGTTTCCTTCACGCTGACCTGGTCTCGCACCTATGACTACAATCCCATCCAACGGGACTGGCGCGAGAGTCTCAGCGAAACCGAGAGTTGGTGGACCGAATGGGCCAGCCGCTGCAGTTACGACGGCGAGTATCGCGACGCTGTCATGCGCTCCCTGCTCACCCTGAAGGCGCTTACCTACCTTCCCACGGGCGGGATGGTCGCGGCGCCCACCACTTCGCTTCCCGAGCGCATCGGCGGCGTTCGCAACTGGGACTATCGCTACTGCTGGCTGCGGGACGCGACCTTCACGCTTTACGCGCTCATGGGGGGAGGATACCGGGAGGAAGCCCAGGCCTGGAGCGAATGGCTGGTCCGCGCCGTCGCCGGGACGCCCTCCGAGCTTCAGATCATGTACGGGCTCTCCGGAGAGCGACGTTTGACCGAACTTGAGCTCGACTGGCTGCCTGGCTATGAGCGCTCGGTTCCGGTTCGCATCGGGAATGCCGCTCACCGCCAGTATCAGCTCGATGTGTACGGCGAAGTCATGGACGTCCTGCATTTAGCCCGGCGGGCGGGATTGTCGCTATCGGAGAATAGCTGGCGCGTGGAATGCGCGCTGCTCGGATTTCTCGAAGACGGCTGGAGACAGCCGGACGAGGGGATTTGGGAGGTGCGCGGCCCGCGCCGGCACTTCACGCACTCTAAAGTCATGGCCTGGGTGGCAATGGATCGCGGGGTTGCGGCTGTCGAGCAGTTTGGAATGCCGGGCGACGCCTCGAAGTGGCGCGCGCTTCGTGAGGAAATTCACCGCGAAGTCTGCGCTTCCGGTTTCGATAAGGATCTGAATTCGTTTGTCCAGTATTACGGATCTAAGGATCCGGACGCGAGCCTCCTGATGCTTCCTTCCGTCGGATTCCTGGATCCGCACGACCCGCGAATGGCCGGCACAGTGGACTATATTCAGCGAAAGCTCCTCGAAGACGGCTTCATCCGGCGTTATCCCATGCAGGCCGGGGTAGACGGCTTGCCAGCCGGCGAAGGCGTTTTCCTTTTATGCACTTTCTGGTACGCGGACAATCTCGCTCTTCAAGGACGAGTCAAAGAAGCCAGGAGCATTCTCGAGCGGCTCCTGTGTCTCCAAAACGACGTCGGGCTCTTACCTGAGCAATACGACCCGGCCGGCCGGCGCTTTCTGGGCAATTTTCCCCAGGCTTTCTCCCATGTGGGCCTGATCAACACTGTGCGTAACCTGACCGCCATCGAAGGACCGGCCAAACACCGCGCTAAAGCCCGCTCACCTTTGAAAACCGACGCCCCTCGAGTGGTCGTTAGGTGAATGAAGTGAAGCGAGATCCATTGGGGATCTCGCTCCATCTACGCGCTACGGTCGAACCGGGGGCGGCGAAGTCATCGTGCGCCCCATGGACGAACTGACCGTACCCAGAACGAAAACGATCACGCCAACGCACAGGCTGTTTACGAATCGGCCCGTGTAGTTGGTGTAACCGTAAATCCATGGCGAAGCGAATGTCCAAATTCCCAAAAGCAGGTTCGCAATGCTTGCGCCTCGTGCGCTCATGGGACTGGAAACTCGAATCGCGCCGAACAGCACGATCAGTGCCCCGACGATCCAACTGTTCCACGCGTTGGGCGCCGAATACGCTTGATAAACCCAAGGCGAGAGGAACAGCCAGATTCCCGCGAGTATGTTGATCGCAGCCGTCGCCTTCACAGTTGAAACGCTGTTTTCATGCATCATATACACCTCCTTGCCGCATCCGCGGCAAAAGAGCGGGACAGCTCCTACTTATTAGACGCAGACAGGGGGCGCTTGGTCCTATGCACCTCCCTAAGACATCCGGAGCAACTGCGCATGCGAAACAGGGTCCGGAGAAACGGGCTCCAATATATGGGGTGCGCGTTGCCGGAAACTGTAGTCATCACGGGAGCCACGGCTGGAGTTGGGCGAGCCGTCGCTTGGGAGTTCGCCAGAAGCGGGGCGCGCATAGGCCTGCTGGCCCGCGATCGAAGCCGGCTGGAGGCAGCGCGGCAGGAAGTCGAGAGTCACGGATCGGAAGCGATCGCGATTGCGGCCGATGTTGCGGATCCGGATCAGGTGGAGAGAGCCGCGGCTGAGATCGAACGGGCCTTTGGGCCCATCGATATCTGGATCAACAACGCCATGACCACGGTCTTCGCGCCGTTCCCGGAGATCACGCCGGCGGAGTTCAAGCGAGCCACCGAGGTCACCTACTTGGGCTGCGTCTACGGCACTATGGCCGCGCTCAAGCGCATGCTCCCGCGAAACCAGGGCACGATTATTCAAGTCGGCTCCGCCCTCGCCTACCGTTCGATCCCGCTGCAGTCTCCCTACTGCGGCGCAAAACACGCCATCGTGGGGTTCACCGATTCCATTCGATCGGAGCTCTTGCATCAACAAAGCAGCGTCCACATCGGGGTGGTTCACTTGCCGGCCATGAACACCCCGCAGTTTTCCTGGTGCAGGAGCAAACTGCCGAAGCATCCGCAACCCGTCCCGCCGATTTTCCAGCCGGAAGTCGGCGCGCGCGCAATTCACTGGGCCGCGCATCACCGCAGGCGGGAACTGTACGTAGGTCTGCCGACCGTCGCGGCCATTTATGCCGAGAAGATGATCCCGGGTCTTGCGGATCGCTATTTGGGAAAGACCGGATACGATTCGCAGCAAACCGAAGAACCAGTCGCGCCGGATCGTCCCGACAACCTGTTCGAGCCGGTGGCCGGCAACTGGTCTGCACACGGCATCTTTGACGATCGCGCCAAAAACTCGAGCACGGAGACCTGGCTTCAGGAACACCGCACGGTTTTAGGAACCGCGGTCGCCGGCCTGGCTGCGTTTGGCATCGCCCTGCTGGTTGCCAAACGCTAAGACCAGTTGCCGGCGCTACGAACTGCGAGCCCCAGTCGCTTGGCCGGCTCTCATCGGAGTGTCCGGCAGCGCAGAGCCAAGGGCAGGAAGCGTGAAGTAAAACCTCGAACCATCGCCTTTAACGGATTCCACCCAGATCCGCCCACCGTGCTGACTCACAATCCGTTCGCAAATCGTGAGCCCCAGGCCAGTACCGCCATATTCCCCCAGGCCGTGGAGCCGCTGAAACGGCTCGAAGATTTTCGCGTGGTACTTGGGATCGATTCCGATACCGTTATCGCTCACAAGGAAACGCCATGCTTCCCCGTCCAGGGTCGCGGAGATTCGAATCACTGGCGATTTTTCGTTTCGATACTTCAGACTGTTGCTGATCAGGTTCTGAAACAGGAGCGAAAGTTGGTCCGCATTGGCCCGGACGAGAGGCAATGGCTCGATCTCGACCCTCGCCCCGCTCGTGGCGATCTCATCTCTCAGGCGCTCCAAGCTGCGTTTCACCACGTCCTCCGCGTTGACTTGAGTCTCGGAGTCATCCGGGTTGTGGCCGGCCCTCGCAAGCGTGAGCAGATTCTTGATCAGGTTGCCCATGCTCTCCGCGCTGCGCAGAACCAGCCTGAGCGAATCCTTCGACTCCGGGTCGATTTTGTTCCCGCTACGCTCAAGGCACAGTGCAGTACGACTCCCGATGGTCCGGAGAGGCGCATTCAGGTCGTGAGCGACAGCATAGGCGAAACGCTCCAGTTCGGCATTGGATCGGGTCAGTGCGTCTGCGTGTTCCGCGAGTTTCTGGTTGGCCAGCTTTAATTCGTCTCTTGTTTCGGACAACCGCTGGTTGAGAAGCCGAAATCTCCCGATCACGATGCTGATAGCGACACCAATGACCGCGAACAGGGTCAGCGTGTATTGCGCCAATGGCACCACAAAGAGTTCGCGGCCGAAGAAAAACGCGGCTATTCCAAGGCTTAATACTGTTGCCAAGAATCCTTGAGCAGCTCCGCTGCAGGCCGTCGCGCAAAGGACCGCCAAAATGAAAAATGCCAGTGGCGATTTTCCGCCGAATAACGGACGAGCAGCAATGCTGAGAACGGTCGCGGCGGAAACCAGCGCAAGGGAAGCAGCGCACCTTTTGAGGCGCGATTCGTGTAAGTGATAGCGCATAGACCCGCTTTCGTGCATCTCGGCCCTAGAAGCGCTGCCGCAGTCCTAGATAATCGAATACCTTCCGACTATCCCACACCCGCCAGGCTAAATCAGCAGGGGAACACCCTAGATGGGTGCCGATCGTGAAAGCGAGAAAGAACTCTACCGCCGCACTCGGACGGGAACCCCCGGATGGCAATGTCATAATAGCCCTAGACCAGCAGGCCCGGGTGGCGAAATCGGCAGACGCAAGGGACTTAAAATCCCTTTTTCCGCAAGGAGAGTGTGGGTTCAAGTCCCACCCCGGGCACCAGTGCACGCAGGGTCCGAGGCGGACCTATATTGGGGTTCCTTGATGCTCGGCTGAGTACCTCGCCCGCGCCACACTCGCTGCGCAAACTCCGGAAACGCTTGCCGGGACCGCAGGTCAGCGGCTGAGGACCGCTCCTAGATGTATCACCACGTCAAGAAACTTATGTACACGGTTCGTGTCGGCGAACCCGATCCAAAATTCGGCAACATGCCGCTGGAACAGTTCGGCGGCGCGAACGGCGAGCTTGCTGCCGCCATGCAGTATTCCATGCAAGGCATTAATTGCGACGATCCCGCGCGCAAAGACCTGCTGATGGATATCGGCACGGAGGAACTAAGCCACCTGGAAATCATCGGCACGCTTGCCCGGATGCACCTGAAGCAAACCAAGTTCGGCCGGGACGCGGGAGAAGCCGACCCGCTGGCCGCAATCGCCGGGGGAGGAGGCGTAAATCTGTTCAACTCGCAGGGAAATCCCTGGACCGCCGATTACCTGTATCGATCCGGTCGAATCGCGAAATCGCGGCGGCCGCAAGCTGCGCCGCCTGCCGGCGCTCGGCGACATCGCAAGGTACCGAGACCGCGTGGGATCCGTTCGTGTTCAGCCGCGCCGCGATTTCCCGCAGCACCTGTTCACTCCGCGCGCCCAGTACGACTTTGGCGCCCTGGCGGGCGGCAGCTTCGGCGGTAGCCAGCCCGATTCCGCTGGAAGCTCCTGTGATCACGATGACCTGTTCGCTCAGGGCTTTGAGTTTCAGTTGCATCTTCCCTCCATTCGGAAAATCCGACGCTCTATGGACGCTTCCGATTCGCGAGCGTTTCCAGCGCAGCCGCTATCGATTTCCCTAGGGCCCGAGCGTCCACATTTACGCGCGACCGCAAATGCGTGGTGCAAAAAGCAGCGCGATCACGCGTGTACACGTTTGCGGTCCGCGTCTGAGGTTTTACTCCGGCGGGGGAAAGCAAACAAAGAACGGCTTCTATGTTTGTATGTTTGGAAAGCGTAAGGCTGTCCGGCCGATGGAAGATTGCGTGCTGCTCGGTAACCGGAGCAGTTCCCCTATGAAATCCTTCAAGAAAACGATTCAAGCAACGGTAATCGCGGCAGGTTTGTGCGCCATGCCGTCCTTCGGACAAACGCCGGCATCTCCCACTCCGAACCCGGCAACGGACACGACCACTTCACGAACGGACACCGGCCACGCAACATCGAGTGGAAATGGAAGTGGCTGGGGTTGGATCGGTTTGGTAGGTCTGCTAGGCCTGTTCGGACTCGCCGGCCGCCGAAGCTCGGCGGAAAACGAGATGCGGCGCGACTTCCGCGAGCCTGGACGCTCGCAAGCATAGAGTCACTGGAACCCTTGCGGAGCTGCCGTAACTGCGGCAGCTCCCTTTTTTGTGAGCTGACGGGCAGCTATTGATGGCTTCCACTGAGATACAGCCCGGCTACTCCGATGATCACCAGCGCCGCCGACAAGGACCGAAGCAATGTGATTTGTTCTTTGAACCAGACCGCGCCCATCACGAACACCATCAGCGTGCCCACGCCCGACCAGACCGCGTATGCAGTTCCCACCGGAATGCGCTCCACCGCGTTGGAAAGGCCGAAAAGGCTCGCCAGGTAGAAGGCGAACATCAACACCGTCGGCCACAGCCGCGTCATCCCCTGGGTGAACTTGAGCGTCAGCGTGCCCGCGACTTCGAATACAATCGCGAAAAACAGAATGACCCAGCTCACGGGTTTTTAGGCCAGCGTTAGAGAAGGTTCCAGATCGGTGCGCATCTGCTCATAAATGCTCACCGAAGAGGACTCCTCGCAGACGCGCATGTATTCGGTGAATCGAGGCGGCGCGGGAACGCCTTCCTTCAACAGCCGGCAATTGTCGAAGACCAGATCGAGCGAGCAGAACCGGTAGTACAGTTCCAGCGCGTGTAACAGATGCCGGGGATGCCCTTCTCCGGTCGCCTGCATGACTCGCTGCACAGTGAGCTGGCGCATGCGCCCGATTTCGTACCGGTCGTCGGAGGCTCCGCCGCGCAACCGGGCGTATTCTTCCGCGAGTTCGCTCCACTTCACGGAGGCGCCTTTTCCGGCGGAAATGTGATAGCGCCTGTGTTTCAGTCGCGGCGCGAACAGCAGGTGGCGCAGAGCGGAAGCAGCCCAGTCCACTGGAACCACGTCAATGCGATTCTCTAAATTCCAGGTGATGAACCGCAGCGCCTCCACCGCGCGCAGCACCCAAAAGATACTGCCGGACGGCTTGCAGCCGAGTTCCGTGTGCCCGACCACGATCGAGGGCCGCGCAATGACCAGGGGAAGATCCGAAAACTGCTCGGCCAAAACCCGCTCCGCCTCGGCCTTGCTGCGCGTGTATGCGACTAAATGCTTCGCATGCTCGTCCGGATAGTCGTCCTCATGCACCACCGGTCTCGGCGAAGCTCCGCAGATCGCCGCGGTACCCGTGTAAATGAACCGCTCGAGTTTGCGGCCGCGCATCGCATTGGCAACCGAGATCGCGCCGCCGACATTGGTGGTGCGAATCGCCCGGCTGTTGCCGAACGAGGTGCTCGCCGCCAGGTGGAGCACATGCGAGACCCCATCCAAGTGCGGCGAAGCGTGCCAGTCCTCAGAAAGAATATCTCCGCGCAGTACTTTTACGTTTGCCGGGAGCGCATCCGAGACGCCGAACCGGCCGAGCGAACGGCGAACCCGATCCTCGGCAGTATCGTCGTCATCGGCCCGAACCAGGCAAACCACCTCGCCATCGAACGAGGACTGGAGGAGATCTGCGAGAAACGCGCCCCCTAGGAAGCCTGTCGCTCCGGTCAGGAGGACAGTCGGCGCGCTCCACGAGCCACGACGGAAGAAGCCATTAAACAAGCAAGTACACCCTGTGGCTCTATTTTGGCATTGGGCCTGTGGATTTCCGAGACTTCAGGCCGTTAAAATCCCCTAATGAGGGGGGTTGCGGCGAGGCCCTCGGCCTGACAGACAGGGCTAAGTTCGCGCGTCATCAATGCCCAACCTGGACCGGCCTCGCTCGACAGGGTGGGGGCTTAACAACATAAAAGTTCCTTAAGAATCCGGCCCGCGACCTCTTTGCCCCGTTCTCCGACCTCACCTACCGGTCCGACGCAGCTCGGACAGCCGGCTTCGCAGGAGCACGACGCGAGCAGTTTCGCAGCGCTGTCCAGCAGCCGCGGGGCGAGCCTGTAGAGGGCGGAGCTCTGGCCGATGCCGCCGGGGTAGTTGTCGTAGAGGTACAAATTCGGCTCGAAGGACGCGAGACTTCCCGCGATGTCTTCCGTGATCGAAACCCCCAGATCGCGCGGATCGCACATGACGCATAAAGCTCCTACTGTACGTAGGAGCGCTCCCAAAGCAACCAGTCCGCCCTGGCGATCCGTCGGCGATAGATCCGCGAAGCGCGCCAGGAATTCGGCCGGGAAATGCAGCCAGAACGCGGTTGTGTGCATTTCCTGCTCCGGCATCGACAGGTTTCCGGCGCCCACATTTTCCATGGTGTAAAACTTGATTTTCTTGAAGCCCACGATCTGGCGGTTCAGCCGGACATCTCCGTGCGCGATCCGGACGCCGCCGGCGGGCGAGGACTCGGCTTCCTCCAGTTCCTTGACCTGGGTATAGTCGATCGCGTCGGTGAAGTAATCGGAATCGACGCGCCGGACGTAGGCTTTGCGGCCCTCGTAATCGAACCGCTCCACCTGATATTGCCGCGCGTCATGAAGATAGATGGCTTTCTCATGCAACGTCGTCAAAGCCGCGGTAAACGCTACTTCGGCGATCACCCGGTGATCGCCCGTAATGTCCACCACCACGAAGTTGTCGCTCGAAACCGACCGCAGACTTACCGCGTCGGCGGGATAGCTCTCCGATGTCCAGTGCCACGACGAGCCGGAGTGATGCAGCAGCTTCAGCTCTTCCAGGAATCTGCACAATTCCCCGACGTCGTGCGCGCCGAACTGCTCGCCCTCGCGGATCGGCAGCTCGAAGGCCGCGCACTTCAGATGACTTAGAAAGATTTCAAGATTGTCCGGATTGATATAGGCATGCTCGGGAGGGCGATCGAAAAAATACTCGGGGTGCTCGATGATGTATTGATCCAGTGGCGCGCTGGAAGCAACCAGCACCGCAAGCGAGGCAGTCTGCCGCCGTCCCGCGCGGCCCGCGCGCTGCCAGGTGGACGCGATGGTTCCGGGATATCCCGCCATCACCACCGCGTCCAGCGAACCGATGTCGATTCCCAGCTCCAGCGCATTGGTAGCGACTACCGCTCGAATATCGCCGTCGCGCAGCTTGCCTTCGATTTCGCGGCGCTCCTTGGGAAGATATCCGCCGCGGTAGCCCCGCACGCCTGAGAAATCGTCCTTCAGATACGTGAGCAGAATTTCGGTGGCCAGGCGGCTGTTGGCGAACACCAGTGTCTGCTGGCCTCGCTCGAGCAGCTCGCGCGCCATGCGCCGCGATTCGTTCAGGTAGCTGCGGCGGATGCCCAGCGCACGGTTCACCACCGGCGGGTTGTAGAAGACCACGTACTTATCGCCTGAGGGCGCGCCGTTGCGCTCCACCAGCTCGAAAGGCAGGCCGGTGAGCGCCTCCGCCAGCTCTTTCGGATTGGCGATGGTCGCCGAGCAGCAAATGAACTGCGGCGAGGATCCATAAAACTCGCAAATCCGCTTCAGCCGGCGCAGCAGGTTCGCAAGATGACTGCCATAGACACCGCGATAGGAATGCAACTCGTCGATCACCACATAGCGCAGATTCTCGAACGCCTTGGCCCACTTGGTGTGGTGCGGCAGGACGCCCGAGTGCAGCATGTCAGGATTGGTGAAGATCACGTTGGCGCGCTCGCGGATCGCGCGGCGGGCGTCCTGCGGCGTATCGCCATCGTAGGTAAACGCGCGGAGATCGGAGCCCATTGCGTCCACGGCCGCCTGAAACTCGTGAAGCTGATCCTCGGCCAACGCCTTGGTGGGGAACAGATACATCGCGCGGGCGTTCGGATTCGCCAGGAGAGCCGTGAGCACTGGAAGGTTGTAGCAAAGCGTCTTGCCGCTGGCGGTCGGCGTGACGACCACTACGTTCCGGCCGGCCGTGGCGTGCTCAAAAGCTTCGGCCTGGTGAACGTAGAGGCGGTTGATCCCGCGCCCGGCCAATGCAGCGCCAAGCGAGGCGGGCAAGGAATCGGGAAGCTCGGCGAACTCGCCGGGGCGAGCGGCTTGGCGGCGGATGGCGCGCACCGGCGAATCCGGATCCGCCATCCATTGCTCAAAGCGTTCGATCGCTCCGGAAAGGCCGGTCTGCCGGGCCAGGATTCGGTCGCGGGCCGGTTCGGGGAAACTCAGGGTGAGGTTCATTCGCTTCGCCCTTTCTTCGCCAGTTTAGCGCAGCGCAAGCGAAAGTACCAAACCCACTTCTGAGAAACTAAGCCGGTTCCCGCAGGAACTCGTAGCGCTCCAGCGAGGCAGCGAAGGCGGACTCAGATTCGCCGCGAATCACCTTGCCGACGCATCGCAGCCGAACGTCCTTGCGAGTGCCTGGGGTGCGGGGGAACGTGATGAAATATTCTATCGATTCGCCCAGCGGAAGCTGAGTGTTTGAGGTGAAAAACACGCCCGAGGAGCTGACGTTCCTCGTCTCTCCGTGTACTTTCGACTGCGAACCGTTGACCACCACCTCGAAAGGAAGGCGGAGTTCAAAGCGCTGGTGCTTTCGCTGTTCGACCATGACTTTATCGACTGTAAGCCTGAGACCTTCTAAGGTCAATAGGAAACCGAATCGGGTGAAGGCCTTAGCGTATTAGTACTTTGGCCCCTTCCGGCCCATCCGGGGGCCGCGCCAGCCACCTTGTGGCAAAATGAAGATCGCTTGCTAAAGAGCATCACCGTGCATGGGGCACGGCAGCACAATCTCAAGAATATCGACGTCGAGATCCCGCGCAACACGTTTACCGTAATCACGGGGTTGAGCGGTTCCGGCAAGTCGTCCCTGGCCTTCGACACGATCTACGCCGAGGGGCAGCGCCGCTACGTCGAGACGCTTTCGCCCTACGCGCGCCAGTTCCTGGACCAGATGGAGCGTCCGGAGGTGGATTCGATCGACGGCCTGAGTCCGGCCATCTCGATCGAGCAGAAAACCACCAGCCGCAGCCCGCGTTCCACAGTGGGCACGATCACCGAGATCTACGATTATCTGCGCGTGCTGTACGCAGCGATCGGGATCCCGCACTGTCCGAACTGCGGCATCGAGATATCGCGTCAGTCGACGGACCAGATCCTCGAGCAGGTGATGGCGCTCGGGACCCAGGAGCGCGTGATGATCCTCGCACCGATCGTCCGCGGGCGTAAGGGCGAGTATAAGAAGGAGCTCGACAAGCTTGCGCGGCAGGGATTCGTTCGCGCGCGAATCGACGGCGTGCTGCGATCGCTCGACGAGGAGATCACGCTCGACCGGCGCAAAAATCACACCATCGAAGTGGTGGTCGACCGCCTGCTGATCAAGCCTGAGATCGAAAAACGTCTGGAAGCATCCATCGTCACGGCGACCAAGCTTGCCGGGGGGCTGGTTCTGGTTGCGGTGGTGAACGGCCCTGAGCGGCTGTATTCGAGCAAGCTGGCGTGCCCGGACTGCGGGGCGAGCGTTCCGCAACTGGAGCCCCGTTCCTTCTCCTTCAACAGTCCGTTCGGCGCGTGCGAAACTTGCAACGGGCTCGGGAACCGCTGGACATTCGATCCGGTGAAGGTCATCGTGGATCCGTCGCGGCCGCTGTTTGACGGCGGCCTCGGTCCCGGCGGCGGCCACAGCTATGTGATCCATGCCCTGAACGCGCTGGCCGCGGCGAACAAGATCCCGATCCAAAAACCGTTCGACGAGCTTTCCGCCAAGCACCAGACGATCCTGCTGGAAGGCGCCAACGGCAAGCCGGGGGTACTGGGCATCCTCGATAAATTTTACAGGCAAGAGATCGCCAGCGAAGCCTATCACGAGTGGTTCATGGGCTACATGTCGCCGCACACCTGTCCCGATTGCGGCGGCCATCGCCTGAAGCCTGCCAGCCTCGCGGTGAAAGTGAAAGGCCGCACGATTGGCGAGCTGACGAGGATGTCGATCCGCCAGGCGCATGAAACCGTGAAGGGATGGCAGCTTACCGGGCGCGAGAAACAGATCGGCGGACGGCCCGTGGACGAAATTCGCGACCGCCTGGACTTTCTGATGCAGGTAGGGTTGGAATACCTGAGCCTGGAGCGCTCGGCCGCGACGCTCTCCGGCGGCGAAGCGCAGCGGATCCGGCTGGCCACGCAGATCGGGTCGCGGCTGCGGGGCGTGCTGTACGTGCTGGACGAGCCTTCCATCGGCCTGCATCCCCGCGACAACAATCGTCTGCTGACTTCGCTCAGCAAACTGCGGGACCTCGGCAACACGGTTCTGGTGGTGGAGCACGATGCCGACACCATCGAGCGCGCCGATTACGTGATCGATCTGGGTCCCGGAGCCGGGAGGCTCGGAGGAGAGCTGGTAGCACAGGGAAAGCCGGCCGATATCGCGCGAGACGCCGGTTCCCTCACCGGCCAATACCTCACCGGCGCGCGTCAAATTATTGTGCCCGAAACGCGCCGCAAACCGGGCGCGGGAAGTGTCGTGATCCGCGGAGCCGCGGAACACAATTTGCGCGGCATCGACGTGGAATTTCCGATCGGCATGTTCATCCTGGTCACCGGCGTTTCGGGAAGCGGCAAATCGACGCTGATCAACGATATTCTGTATCGCGCCGCGGCCAAGGCCGTCTACGGATCGCGCGCCGAACCGGGGAAACATGCGTCCATTAGCGGCCTGGATCTGATCGACAAGGTGATCGAGATCGATCAGTCGCCGATCGGCCGCACACCCCGTTCGAACCCCGCGACCTACACGCAGGTCTTTACGCCGATTCGCGACCTGTACGCAATGCTGCCGGAATCGCGCGAACGTGGCTACAAGCCGGGCCGCTTCAGCTTCAATGTGAAGGGCGGGCGCTGCGAAGCGTGCCAGGGCGACGGGCTGAAGCGCATCGAGATGAATTTTCTGCCGGACGTCTACGTCACCTGCGACGTATGCCGCGGACGGCGCTACAACCACGAAACGCTGCAAGTGAAGTACAAGGGCTACTCGATCGCGGACCTGCTCGAGATGCCGGTGGAAGACGCGCTCAAGGCGCTGGAGAATATTCCGCAGATCAAGGCCAAACTGGAGACGCTGGTGCAGGTTGGCCTGGGCTACCTGCATCTGGGCCAATCATCGACGACTCTTTCCGGCGGAGAAGCCCAGCGCATCAAGCTGGCGCGCGAGCTGAGCCGGCGGCAAACCGGCAAGACGCTCTATATCCTGGATGAGCCGACCACAGGCTTGCACTTTGAGGATGTGCGCAAGCTCCTGGAGGTCCTGCACAATTTGGTCGATCTAGGGAATACCGTGGTGGTCATCGAGCACAACCTGGACGTGATCAAAACGGCCGACTGGATCGTCGATCTAGGACCCGAAGGCGGGGAGCGCGGCGGGACCGTGGTCGCCGCGGGAACTCCGGAGGAAATCGTCCGCAATCCGAAGAGCTACACGGCGCAGGCGCTTCGCAAGGTGCTGGGAAAGGGCCGCGCCGCGTGAAGCGGACGCAGCAGGGCACATGAGCCGCTATTCCGAGAAGCCGTTGTCCTTCGAGGGCCTGAAAACCGTCCCGATCGCGGACCGCGGCGGCAAGGTCCGCGTGGCGCAGTTCGCAAAACCGTATCAGAAAGGCGATGGCGCCGGCCGGCTGATCGAGTCCTTTCCGGATATTTTGGCGGGCACGGCGTTCCGCCAGGTGCTTAACGCGCTGAAGCGTGCCCGCGCCGAATCGCGAGCGATTCTTTGGGGCATGGGAGGACATGTCATCAAATGCGGCCTGGCGGATGTCCTGCTCGATCTAATGCAGCGCGGCTGGGTAACGGCCTTCGTAATGAACGGGGCGGCCTCGATCCACGATTTCGAGATCGCCATCGCGGGCCATACCAGCGAAGACGTTGAAGCGGTTCTGCCGGACGGCCGTTTCGGCGCGGCCGAGGAAACCGGGCGTGAGATGAATCTGGCCATCTCGGAGGGCGATAAGGAGCGTCTGGGAATGGGCGAAGCGCTGGGCCGGCGTCTGGAATCGGCGGCGAAAGCGGAGTTCGCATCGCATAGTGTGCTGCTGGGCGCCTATAAGGCCTCGATTCCGGTGACCGTGCACGTCGCCATGGGAACCGATACGCCGCATACTCATCCGCACGCCGATGCCGCGGCCATCGGGCAGACCACACATCGCGATTTCCAACTGCTTTGCTCGCTGGTGCGAAAACTGGACAGCGGCGGCTTATACTTGAATCTTGGATCTGCGGTGGTGTTGCCGGAAGTTTTCCTGAAGGCGGTGTCCGTTGTGCGCAATCTGGGATACCCTTTGGCGAACTTCTCCACCGTGAATTTCGACTTTCTACAACACTACCGTCCGAGAATGAATGTCGTGGAGCGGCCGCACGCCCGCTCAGGCGGCCATGGATACGCCATCACCGGGCATCATGAGATCATGATTCCCTTGCTGGCGGCCGCGCTAGTAGAATTGGGCTGAACGCACGGAAGTACGACATCGGAATGACACCATCCCGCGACAGCGGCGCGTTCTGGAGTTACGAGGACCTGCTGTTGTTCTTGGGAGCTGTGCTCCCGGCCTGGCTTTTTGGGGCGCTGCTGGTCCGATTCGCCCGGACTCTGGCGCCGGGCACGTTTTCAAACAACGCCGTGCGGGCGCTGGCGTTCCAGGGCACGATTTATGCACTTCTGATAGGAGCGCTCTACCTGGTGATCACTTCCCGGTATAGACGGCCGTTTTGGCAGTCGATGGGCTGGGTGGCGCCGCAACACGGAAAGTGGTGGTGCATCTTCGGAGGGCCTGCGCTGGCTATCGCACTCTCCGTACTGGGCGTGATCCTGCGCGAACCGGCGATTCCTACTCCGGTGGACAGCTTGATTTCCGGCCGGGGCTCGCTGTTGCTGGTAGCCGTATTCGCAGTAGCGCTGGGCCCGGCGTGCGAGGAGTTGCTATTTCGCGGTTTCCTGCAACCGTTGCTGCAGCGTGGGCTAAGCCCATGGCCTTCTATTTTGGTAGCGGCAACAGGATTCGCGCTCCTGCACGGCTGGGAATACAAGTGGTCTTGGCAGCAGCTGCTGGTGATCGGCCTGGCGGGGACGGCGTTCGGATACGCGCGCTACAAAACTGGATCCACGGCGGCGGCCGCGCTGCTGCATGGCGGCTACAATCTCACGTTTTTCGTGGGATACCTGATTCAGACCAGGTAGGCAGCCTGTCCTCCTGCAAGTCGCGATAGCTGACGAGCTTCACGTCTGCTTCCCCGAGGGCCGTGCGGACTTCGGGAGCCGTCAGCGCGCGCAGTTCCGCTTCACGGCTTTCCTTGAGGCGAGTGCGCGCCGAACGTAGTTCCTGGCCGCAATGTCCCGGATGACACATGAACTCCGTAACGCCTTCCGGTAGCGCGCGGATCAGCTCGGCCAGATCGCCAGTGTGATATTTGCCGGTGAGGCGGAATCCCGCAAACCAATCCGTGGAACGGCAATGATGCCGCGCCAGTGCCGACCCGAACCGGCCGCTCATCAGCCGCATCAGCCGGTTGGTCCAGCCGACGCCCCCCGGTTGGAGCGGGAAATCGAACGGCCGCCGCACCCAGGGAATCCGGAATTCCTCGGAGATTCGCGCGACTGCATCGAGAACGGGAGGCAGCAGGTGCGTGTGCTTGTGCGTATCCAGGTGCGTCGGATTCAGCCCGGCATCGGCGATTCGCCCCACCTGACGGACCAGTTCCTCGTAAATTTTGATCCGGCCCAGAGCAACCGACCGCACCAGTTCGGGAATTGTGACCGGAAACCCGGGCGTCCCGACCAGCACCAGATGGCATCCGATATCGAGCGAAGGAACTTCCTTGGCCAGGCGCACGGCGTCGTCGAACGCGTCGCCGGTCGCCATCAGAGTGGTCGCGGTCAGGATTCCGTTGCGATGCGCCTCGACGATCCCCGCATTGACATCGCGGGTGAAGCCGAAATCATCGGCATTGACCACGAGACGTCTTGCTACCACAGTTTGAGCTGGATGGTCAGGAATTTCTTGGGATTCGCGCGGAAATCCTTGAGCAGGCCCTGCATTTCGCGCGTGGTTCCGTCCAGGCTCTCAAACAGGCTGGGATCGTTCATCAAGCGCCCGATGGTTCCGTCTCCATTGTTGACTTTGTCGAGAACCGCGTCGAGCTTGCCCATGGATGCGATGAGCTGATCGTGCAGCTCGCTGCTATTGAGCAGCTTGCTGACCGTGCCGTCGCCTTTATTGATGCGTGTGATGGTGTCGCGCAGTTCGGCCACAGTGGAGCGAAACTCCTCGTAGAGGGCGTCGTCCTTAAGAAGCTTGCCGGCCGTGCCTTGGCCGGAATTGAGGTTGTCGACCAGAGTGTCCACCTTGGCGACAACTCCACGAACGTCCTGATACAGCGTGTCCTCGTGGATCAGGCGTCCCATAGTGCTGTCCGGCGCGTTGAGGGCGGCAGTCAGCGTCTTTACGTCGTCCACGATTTCGACAGCCCGATTGTAGAGCGTTCGATCTGTCAACAGCGCCCCTATCGTGCCCTTTCCGCTTTGGATGTCGGTGACGATGCTGTTGACCTGGTCGATGGTTTTCTGCAACGCGGCGAGCGTCGAGGATCCCTGCTGGAACAAATCCTCGATTTCGGGGGTGTCCGCGCTGGGAATTTCCGCTCCCTCCTGAATCGTCTGAGTAGCGCGCCCCTTGGTGATGTTGACGTAGCGGCTGCCCAGCAGATTCTGCTGCGCGAGCTTGGCCGTCGAATCCACCGGAACCAGCTTCAAATCGTCGTTGTAAATACTGAGCGTGAGCTTGACGGCCCGGCTTGGGTCCGTTGAGTCGGATAGATCGATTTTTTTCAACTTCCCGATCAGGATTCCGTTCAGCCGCACGGGCGTCGCGCCTTCGGTCATGGCGGAGGAATCCGGCAGGTAGGTGTACACCTCGGTTGTGCTGCGGAACAGAGGATTGTTCCCGCTCATCAGAATGATCAGGAACCCGAGAATGAGCAGCGCGAAGATGGCCAACAGGCCGACTTTGAGCTGCGCCCAGGAGGATTTGCTGGTGGTTGGCATTCGGGCTCAGGCGCCTCCAGGGCGCAGGAATTTGCGGACGTACGGATCCTGGCTGGCCTGCAACTCAGGCTCGGTACCCTCGAAGACTAGGCGCCCCTCGTTCATGACCAGGAACCGCGTGCTCACCTGGCCGACGTCCCTTCCGCCGCCTGCCCGTTCGATCTGGCCACTGTTGGGATTGTATCGAAAGTTCGCCATGAGATGCCCGTCCTGATAACGATGCGTGACCATCATGGTTGCCGTGTTGCGCAAGTCGCGCTCCTTGAGAATCAGGGCGATGATCGTGTTGGCCGTGATCGGATCCAGCCCCGCCGTGGGCGAATCGTAGAGCAGCAAGGCCGGCTCGGACACGACAGCCCGCGCGATGCCGACCCGCCGGCGCATGCCGCCCGATAATTCGCTGGGGAATTTGTCGAGCGTTTCTTCCAGCTCCACGAATCGAAGGGACTCGCGTACCCGGTCTTCGATACTGCGGGTTCCGGCGCCGTTCGAGCCGGCCAGGTACTGCTGGGTAAGCAGACGGGAGTTGGTCAGCGGATACGCAACGTTCTCGGCCACCGTCAGCGAGTCGAACAACCCTCCCTCCTGGAACAGAATTCCGACGCGCGCCCGCATATCGAACAGCTCCTGCTCCCGCAGATGCGTGATCTCCTGATCGAACAGCCACACGCGGCCGGAATCGGGCCGCACCAACCCGACGGCGACCTTCAGCAGCATGGTTTTCCCGCTGCCGGCGGCGCCCTGGATCACGTACGTCTGGCCGGCGCCCATCTGAAACGATACGTGATCCAGCGCCGTCGTTGCGCCGAAATGCAGGCTCACATCTTCGAACCGCAGGATGCTGGAGTTATTGTTGGCCACGCAAGTTACGGCGCGAACGCGCGGTTCCACACATAAGTGATGAACGCCGTGAGCACGAAGATCCAAACCGAGGAAGTCACCACGGCCCGGGTGGTCGACCGCCCGACGCCCTGAGTTCCGCCCGTGGTTCGCATGCCGTAAAAGCAGCCCACCAGGGCGATCACCACCGCGAAAACCAGCGGCTTAATCAAGCCTTGCGCCAAATCGTTGTACTCCAGAACCTGCCAGGCCGAGGTCCAATACTCGGAAAACGTCAGGCCGAGCATCGTGCTGGCGATGAAATAACCGCCGGCCAGCCCGATGAAATCGGAAATGATGGTCAGCAGCGGCAGCACGGTCGCGATCGCGATCAGGCGCGGCGTGACCAGTTTCTGAATCGGGTCGGTGCCCAGCGCGCGCATGGCGTCGATCTGTTCGGTGACCTTCATCGATCCGAGTTCGCTGGCGATCCCGCTGGCATTGCGTCCGGCCACCAGCACGGCGGTAAGCACCGGGCCCAGCTCGCGCACCAGCGTGATCGAGACGATCTGCCCGACCTGGCCTTGCGCGCCGTAGGTGGTCAGCGCGCGCGCCATTTGCAGCGCCATCACGATCCCGCTGAACAACCCGATCAGGGATACGATGAACAGCGATCCGACCCCGATCACATCCATCTGGATGAAAATATCGTCCGCATAGTGCGGCCGGCGGACGATGTTCCGCAGCGCCCGGAGACTGAGTAAGATGAATTCCTGAAACGCCGCGACGGGCGTTTTTAGAATGTCGAGCAAACAGAATCCCCCGGTAATGTAGATGCTAACATTAGGATCGCGCGATGAAGGGCCTCACCGACATTGAGGGAATTCTGGTCGGCCACGCTTCCGATTATGACGGATTGACCGGCTGTACGGCCATCCTGTGCGAGGCCGGAGCGGCGGCGGGCGGCGATATCCGCGGCTCGGCTACCGGCACCGAAGAATGGGATCTGCTGCATCCGCACCACGTGACCGAGAGGATCCACGCCGTGGTTTTCGCGGGCGGAAGCGCTTTCGGCCTGGAGGCCGCCAGCGGAGTTCGCCGGTACCTGGAACACAAAGGCGTCGGCTTCGAAACCGGCGCAGCGCGCGTTCCCCTGGTGCCATGCGCGATTCTTTACGATCTCAATGTAGGAAAGTCCAGCGCCCGGCCGACGCGCGAAATGGGCGAGGCCGCGGCTTCGGCCGCCACGGATGCTGCCGTCGAGGAAGGCGCGGTCGGCGCCGGCACGGGCGCGACTGTCGGGAAGCTGTTCGGGCTGGAGCGAGCCATGAAATCGGGCGTCGGGTCGTGGACCGTGGAACTTGCGGGAAGTTACAGCGGCGTGAAGGTGTCCGCGCTGGCGGCGGTCAACGCAGTGGGGGACGTGCGCGATCCGGCTACGCGCAAGATCGTCGCGGGAGCGCGAATCGCGCGCGATTCCATGGAATTCGTGGATAGCGCGCGGGCCATGAAGACGGGCGTGCAGTCGGGATTCTCGCGGGCCAACACGACGTTGGTGGTGGTGGCGACCAACGCGCGCCTCAACAAAGTGCAGGCAACGAAGCTCTCGCAACTGGCGCAGTTGGGCGTGGCGCGAACCATCGATCCGGTGAATACGATGTCGGATGGTGATGTAACCGTCGCGCTTTCCATCGGCAACCTGGCGGCGCCGATCGATTCGCTGGGAGTCGCTGCGGCGGAAGCTACTTCGGAAGCTGTCCTGCGTGCGGTGCGGGAGGCCCGGACGCTCGGCGGCGTGCCTGGGTTGAAGGGCTAGCTACAACGCCGCGGCCCATTGAGCAATGGGGATTCCGTGCTTCGCCAGCGCAGCCTCCACATCCTTCTTCGTCAGCCGCGAGGCGTCGTAATCCACGGTGATTTTATCGAGCGAAGGTGCCAGCAGCACGCGGACCATTCCATAAACGCTATGCACGGCCGCGATGTTGGCGTAATCTTCCTCAGTGAGCTTGCGGCTGAGATCGTAATGCAGCGTGACTTTTGTCATCGTTGGAAAACGTCAGGATAGCAACTTCCAGCGGATCTGCCGCAACATGCCCAGCCAGACCTCGGCGTCATGCGCATTCAATTGCATGCGCCGGATCAGGCGGCGGAGCTTCAGCCGCGTGGATCCCTCGATGCGGTCGTGAACATAGCCGGAGTGTTCGAGAATCTGTTCAAGCAGCGACGTCATGCGCTCCAGATCCTCCGCCCGGGCGGCCTTAAGCTTCTCCGGCTGTGCCTTCGCGGCGGCCGGGCTGCGGACGATCTCGTACAGGCACACCGCGACGGCCTGGCCCAGGTTCATCGATCCGTGCTCCTCGCGGGTCGGAATTCGCATGAGCCAGTGGCAATGGCTCAGATCGTCGTTCGAGAGCCCGAATTTTTCCGAGCCAAACAGCAGCGCCACCGGAGCCCTCGCGAGCTTCCGAGCAATGAGGCGGCCGCCCAGCTCCAGCCTGCGCAGCGGATGCTCCAGCGCCCGGGGGCCTTTTGCCGTGGTGCCCACTACCAGCCCGCAATCGGCGACGGCTTCGGCCAGAGTCCCGTATTCTTTCGCGTGCTCCAGAACGTGCTGCGCCTTCACTGCGGATCGCGCTTCGCGGAACGCCACTTCATAAGGATTCACCAGCCGCAGCTCCGTGCACCCGAAGTTGCTCATGGCCCGCGCTGCCGCTCCGATGTTCAGAGGATTACGCGGGGCGACCAGCACCACCCGCAGCGGATGATTTTTTGGATTCACGCACCGTCCCGGCGCACGGCGTCCAGCACGCCGTTGATGAACGCGACGGATTCGTCGGTCGAGAATTTTCGCGCGAGCTCGAGCGCCTCATCGATGACTACCGGGGCCGGCGTGCCCACCTCGCTCATCTCGTAAACGGCCAGCCGCAGGATGTTGCGGTCCACTGCGGGCATTCGCTCCAGGCGCCAGTGCTCGGACTTTGCGGCAATCCGTTTGTCGATATCCTCGGCGTGTCCGGTCGCCCCGCGCACCAGGGACTCCATGAATTCATCGGGCTCTCCGGGCTGGGGTTCCTCCTCGTCCGAATCGAGGGTTTTGTAGAACGCGGCGATGGCGTCGTCAACAGGCTGGCTGCGCAGGTCGCACGAGAATAATACCTGCAAAGCGCGCTGGCGGGACCGGTGGCGGGCGGGCATCGCTAAACCCCGGTCGATTTACTTCCGAACATGCTTTGGGCAAGCCGCGCCATCTCGATCGCGGTCATCGCCGCGTCGTAACCTTTGTTGCCGTGCTTGCCTCCGGCGCGGGCTTCGGCTTGCTCCAGGTTGTCCGTAGTCAGGACGCCCATTGCAACCGGGATGTTGCACTCGAGCGCGACCTGCTGCAAGCCGCGGGCCGCCTCGGCGGCGACAAAATCGAAATGGGGCGTATCGCCGCGGATCACTGCGCCCAGAGCCACGATGCCGCTGTAGCCCCCGTGCGCCAGCCACTTGGCCGCGAGCGGCAGTTCGAACGCGCCTGGAACCCAAAACACTTCGACGGCGGCCGCGCCGGCCTTCGCAAGCGCTTCCCGCGCGCCTTCCAGTAGTTTTTCGGTAATTCCGGAGTTGAAGCGCGCCACCACGACGGCGAACTTCAAGCCGCGGGCATCGACACTCCAATTCTGGGTTTCGCGCGACATCGTGGGATAATCAGGGTACCGGTTCGGCTTCAATCATACCGCATGAACCCCCAGAGAATCCGGAATTTCAGCATCATTGCGCACATCGACCACGGCAAGAGCACGCTGGCCGACCGCCTGCTCGAATTCACCGGTGCGTTGAGCCAGCGCGAGATGATGGCGCAGGTTCTGGATTCGATGGATCTGGAACGCGAGCGCGGGATCACGATCAAAGCCCACGCCGTGCGGCTGAACTACCGGTCCAAGGACGGCGACGATTTTCAGCTTAACCTGATCGACACGCCCGGCCACGTGGATTTTTCCTACGAGGTCTCGCGCAGCCTGCAAGCCTGCGAAGGCGCGCTACTGGTTGTCGATGCCTCCCAGGGTGTGGAAGCCCAGACGCTCGCGAACACGTATCTGGCGCTGCATCACAACCTGGAAATCATTCCGGTGATCAACAAAATCGACCTGCCGTCGGCCGAGCCCGAGCGGATTCGCGAACAGATCGAGCAGTTGATCGGGCTGGACGCGAAAGACGCGCTTCTGGTGAGCGCCAAGCAGGGCACGGGTATCGAGGATGTGCTCGAAGCCGTGGTGCATCTCATTCCTCCGCCTAAGGGATCGCCTGAGGCGCCGCTGCGCGCGCTGATTTTCGACTCCTGGTTCGATCCCTACCGCGGCGTGATCATTTTGACCCGCATCGTAGAAGGGCGTTTATATAAGGGCCAGAAGATCCGGCTGTGGTCGAACGGGCGTGTGTTCGAAGTCGACGGAGTGGGCTTTCAATCGCCCAAGCCGATCCCCTGCGATGAATTGACGGCGGGCGAAGTCGGATTTTTGTTCGCCAACATCAAAACGGTTTCGGATGCGCAGATCGGCGACACGATCACCGATCACGCCAACCCCGCGGCCGAGCCGCTTCCTGGATTCGAGCCGCTGAAGCCGATGGTGTTCGCCGGGCTGTATCCGGTGGAATCGCACGAGCACGGCCTGCTGCGCGACGCGCTCGAGAAACTTCGTCTGAACGACAGCGCCTTCAGCTTCGAGCCCGAAAACTCCGCCGCCCTGGGCTTCGGATTCCGCTGCGGATTTCTGGGTCTGCTGCACCTGGAAATCGTCCAGGAGCGCCTGGAGCGCGAGTTCAACATCGACCTGATCACCACGGCTCCGGGCGTGCGCTACAAGGTCACGCTGCTTGACGGGACCTCGCTCGAGGTCGACAACCCGACCAAATTTCCGAATCCGGCCGAGATCCTGCAGATCGAGGAGCCGATCATCGACGCGACGGTGATCACGCGCGAAGAATACCTGGGCGAGATTTTAAAGCTGCTCGAAGAGAAGCGCGGGAACCAGAAGAAGTTCGAATACATCGGCGGCGGCCGCGTGATGCTGGTCTACGAAATGCCGCTGAATGAGATCGTGCTGGATTTCTACGACCGGCTGAAATCGGCCTCGCGCGGCTACGCGTCGCTCGATTACCACTTGGCGGGAAACCGCGTTTCGCCCATGGTAAAGCTGGACGTCCTGGTGGCGGGCGATCCGGTGGACGCGCTTTCGATGATCGTGCACCGGGACGTAGCCTACGATCGCGGCAAGTTGCTGATCGAGCGGCTGCGCAAGCTGATCCCGCGGCAGATGTTCGAGGTCGCCTTACAGGCGGCGATTGGAAACAAAGTGATCGCGCGCGAGAATATTCCGGCCATGCGCAAGAACGTGCTCGCCAAGTGCTACGGGGGCGACATCACGCGCAAGCGCAAGCTGCTCGAGAAGCAGAAGGAAGGCAAGCGCCGCATGAAGCGGGTGGGGAAGGTGGAGATCCCGCAAGAAGCGTTCCTGGCGGTGCTGAAGGTGGGGGGAGCGGCCGAAGAGTAAAGTTGCTCGGTCCGGGCGGTTTACATCGAGCGTTCCGGCCCAGATCATCCCGGCTCTCGCTGATTCGACCGCCCTCCGCCGTGGCTTTCGAGACGGTTGGCGGGAAGCAAGAGCGACGGCTTCACGCCAGTAGATGAATCCGCTGCCGCAAATCAGTCCGGCCCCGCGGGTTCTCCCCTAGAAGGCCTGCGCGGAAGTGATGCCGTTGGCTTCCAGCGCCACCTGCATCTTCTCGAGCGCCGACTTGTGGATCTGCGAAACGCGGCTTTCGTTGATTCCCAGAATCCCGCCGATTTCCTTCATGGTCATCTCGTTCGAGTAGTACAGCATGACCACTTTCTGATAGCGCTCCGGCAGCGTCTTCATCGCTACCCCCAGGACGCTGCGCAGTTGCTCCCGCGCGCAGATGGAATCGGGATGGGTTTCGGGCTTGGTCGGGAAATCGGGGGCCGGAAGATCGTCGCCTTCGTTGCCGCGCGTCGACGCTGATATCAGGCCCACGTTGCGAAGATCGATCATCATGCTGCGCCAGCGTTCCTGATCCATGCCCAGCTTCTGCGCGACTTCGGCTTCCGTCGGGTTGCGCTGCAGCTCGGCGGCCAAGTCGCGCGTCGCGGCTTCCACTTGTTTATGGCGGCGGCGCATATCGCGCGAAGCCCAGTCGAGCTGGCGCAGGCTGTCCAGAATCGCGCCCTTAATGCGGTGCTTGGCATAGCTCGAAAACACCACCTGTTTATCCGGGTTGAACTTGCTGGCGGCGTCGAACAGGCCGAGGATGCCGGCATGAACCAGGTCGTCCAGGTCCACATGCACGGGCAGATTCTCGTGAACGCGGACGGCGATCGCCTTCACCAGCGGCACATGCTCCAGCACCACGCGGTCGCGCCGGGCGAGTTTCGCGGCCTGGGCAGCGGCCTTGGCCGCAGCGGCATTGGGCTGCGATCCGTGGCGGCTGGTAGCTGCGGCAACCGGCTTTGCCGGAATGCGCTGGCGGCTGTTGGGAACTCTCAAGGCAGGCTTGGTCCCGGGGTGGAGTCCCGCCCCTGCTTTTGCCGCCGCACCTGTTTTCGCTCGCATCGTCATCACCTGGAAATCCTCCCTCATAGACCCCACGCGACTACTGTTTGGCCTTGTTGAACGCTTTCCTGAAATGCACGCCCCAGACCAACCGGGGCGTTGAAGAAAAACCGGCTTCCTGCCGATGCGATAAATGCGACCCGAAAAGCGGGTTTCGGTTTTAGAATCAGCGGCGAATTCAGTGAATCCGCAATGCCGCGAGGATTCTGCCGCGCTCGGATCTTCGCCCCGGCCAAGAAGGCGATACCATTTTGGAACTCGTTAAACACTGCCTTTTCTCTATCTGAAACATCGGTCCCCGATCGGGACTAATGGACGACAAAGAGAAGCTTAAAGGTAGAGGCAGCGTCGAGTATCTCGACGATTCACCTTAGCGGGGGCTAATAATCTATCCGACGGGGCTTATGTCGCCTGCTTAGCCCTGTCGTTCCTTTAGGACCACAAGCCACGTTTTGAGTGCGAAAGCCCCTAGAAAAATCCATGTGGCGAGGCGAATTTTGCCATCCAGAGTGAAAAACGCAAGAATCGCCAGGAGCACGTAGCTTGAGAGCGTGACTGCAAGCTTGCGATTCATCTAGGGTTGCGCGGGCGGCAGGTTGTAGGAGAAGGCCATTTGCAGCCGGATCTGGTCGCCCTTGTAGGCTGCAGGGAGCGGCGGGAACGGATTGGAGGCGCTGATGCCCGCCACAGCCGCCCGGTCGAAGGCGGGTGTTCCTGAAGGGGATGCAATGACCAGCTTGGGAACGCCCCCAGTACGATCGATGCTGAACTGCACCAATACGAGTCCGCGGCGCCCCATGCGAGCGCTGTCGGGAACCACGGCCAGCCAGTTCTTGCGGACCCGCGCCAGGATTTGCAGCAGGTAGGGCTTAAAATCGACACCCAGTGGATCGCTCAGCAACTGCATCTGCCGCAGCGCCGTCGCTTCTCCGGCGCCGTCCGGCGAAATCACCATCCCGCCGGCTCCGCCCGGCTGACCGCCGCGGGCGATCGTATCCAGCGGCGTGCTGGGAAGCTTGATGCTGGGATTATCGGGAGGCTGTACGGGCGCTGTTGCCGGCGCGACGTTTTCCAGTGCAATCCTGGGTTTTTCGACCGGCTGCGGCAGCGCGGGAACGACTCCGGTAACCGGAGGAGCCGTGACGGCGGCTTGAATCTGGGGCGGCGCCGTGAGCGCGGCGGGGGGAGCGATGGGACCCGCAGGCGCGGGGGGCACGAATACCCGCGCTTTCGAAGGAGGCTGCCGGAACGCGCTGCGGATATCGAGCTGGCGCGAGATCTTGCCGTTGTTTTCCTCCTTCTGGGTGGGTTCGAATACTTTCGGGGCGACCAGTGGAACGGCCACCTTGCGAAAATCGGCCGTCAGCGCCGGTCCGTTGAATCGGGGAGTAGTTTCCGGAAGTATCAGCAGCAGCCCAAACAGCGCGATGTGCACCAAGAGGGAACCCACGCCGGCGCGTAACAGACGCCGCGAATTGACCGGCTCTTGCCATGCGGGAAAAAGGTCGAGCGCGTCGGCATCATCGAGTTTTGCCGGGGACATAGAGCGCCTGAGCCACCAATTGGGCGTGCGCCTCAATTTTATCAAGAATGTCCTGGGCGACCTCGAGCGCAGCCAATGCCTGCTCGCCGGTGACGCGCGGCTCCTGCCGGGACACCACGCAAGAAAAGAAATGTTCCAGCTCCAGGCGCAGAGGTTCGTCTTTGGTCACGGCCAGCGGCGCAAAGCCGATCGACATGGGAGGCTTCACCGTAAATCGCACGGCGTCCTGGCGCGTGTAATCCAGCGAGATGTATTCGTGCGGCTGAAATAATCGGAGCTTCCGGACGCGCTCTGTGGAAACGCGGCTGGCCGTGAGGTTGGCGATGCAGCCGCCCGGAAACTGCAGGCGCACGTTGGCGATGTCGACTTTCTCGGAAAGAATGTGAATCCCCGCGGCGCGGATCTCTTCGGGCGCCTGTTTCGTAAGCGTGAGCACGATATCGATATCGTGGATCATCAGGTCCAGAACCACGTCCACATCGAGACTGCGCGGGGTGAATTCGCTCAGCCGGTGGACTTCGAAGAAGAGAGGCCGGGTGACCACGGCTTCCAGCGCCGCGATCGCCGGATTGAATCGCTCCAAATGGCCTACCTGGAGAATCCGTCCGGTTCGCGCGGCGGTCTCCAATAGGCTTCGTGCCTCCTGGGCCGTTCGCGCGACCGGCTTCTCGACCAAGACGTCCAGACCGAGTTCCATGAGCCGGCAGCCGATCTCGGCGTGGGTCTGCGTGGGAGTGGCCACAACCGCTGCGTCCGCCTTTTTTGCGAGTTCCTCGAGCGAAGCCAGTACAGGACAGGAATGAGTACTAGCTGCGGCGGCGGCTCGCCCATGGTCCGAGTCCAAAACGCCCGCTAGCTCGGCGTGTTCGGATTGATGGATCACCCGTACATGGTTCCGGCCGAAGCTGCCGGCTCCCACCACGGCGACACGAGGTTTCGAAGAGCTGGAGGTCAAGCTATCGAGGCTAGCATAGCGTCAACTACGCTAATCGAATCAATGAGAACTGTCGAACGGTTCTAGGTACGCGGAACACATGATGAACCGTCCTCTTGCCGCCAGCCTGGCCGCCCTTATAGCGTCCCTGGCCGGATCCACACCGCTCGAAGCGCAGCGCTACAGTTTCAAGTTTTATGGCCAGGAGGAGGGTCTCGAAAACCTGGCTGTGCAAGCCGTCCTGCAGGATCACGAAGGATATCTGTGGGTGGGGACGCAAAACGGCCTCTTCCGCTACGACGGCAGCCGGTTCAAAGCGTTTTCGAAAGATGACGGACTGCCCGGCGCCCGCATTGAGTCGCTGCACGAGTCTGCTGACGGCACGCTGTGGGTCGGCACAGGAACCGGCCTGGCTCGCCGGAATGGCGCGAAATTCGAAACCGTGCCGATGAGGGGCGCCCGCGGGATCGTCGGACGAGAAGGCATCGCTTCCGATCCTCAAGGACGCCTGTATGTCGTCACCGACGCGGGGCTATTGGCTGGAAATTCCAAACAAGGCAGCGTGCAATTCACGAGCGTTGGCTCGGAGGCAGTCAGCGTCTACCTGGACCATTCTGGCAAGCTCTGGTACGGCTGTGGACTCGATTTATGCATTCTCGAAAACGGCGCATCCCGCGCGGCTGGGCGCGAAATGGGACTTCCACTGGAACGCTGGGACGCCATCCTCGAAGACCCCGAGGGGAACCTGTGGGTGCGGAGCTCGGAAAGCTTGTATTTCCGTCCGGCCCGACGGGAAAGGTTCAGCCGGGCTTCACGCGTTGGCGCATCCGAAGACACGTATGCCACGCTTGGGCTCGATTCTCTAGGACGTTTGCTGGTTCCCACGGACAACGGGCTCGCGCGACGGACTGCTCAAGGCTGGGAGACGGTCGCGGTCAATGACGGGCTGGGGACCAGTGACATTTCATCCGTGTTCCGCGATCGCGAAGGAAATATTTGGCTTGGCCTGCTGGGTGCAGGACTGGCGCGGTGGGTCGGGTACAACGAATGGCAAAGCTGGAGCGATGCTGAAGGTTTAAGCCGCTCCTCGGTCTGGACGATCGCCGGGGACGCGGCGAGCGGGTTCTGGGTAGGCACGCAGAGCGGGCTGGATGTGGGGCGAGTCCACGATGGCCGTTTCCTCTGGCAACACCAGCCTGTTCCGAGATTCGAGGTTATCCGCACCATCACTCGCGATCCGGACGGGGACTTGTGGATCGGCGGTGAAGCTGGAATCGCCCGGAGGGATGCGCGCACCGGACGCTGGCAGCATGTCGGCGACGGACTCGCGGGAAGCGTGCAGCACCTCCTGATCGACCGCGAGGGCCACTTATGGGCTTCTACCCGTCAAGGCCTGTATCGGACCATGGAAACCGTTCGAAGATCCGCGCTAGTGAGACTTCGGCAAGTGGTGCCCCCCGGCTCAAACTCGTCCGAGCGGTTCGTGATGACAGCGGAAGATCGGGACGGCGGCATCTGGGCCGCGGGAGATTTCGGCCTGGCGCATCTTTCGGCCGGCGATGGCCACTGAACACGCTACACGGTGCAGAATGGGCTCCAGAACAGCATGGTGGCCCAAGTGGCTCCGGCCCCGGACGGATCGGTCTGGGTTGGCTACCGGGACGCGTTTGGCGTCACTCATCTGAAACCCGGCCCGAAGAGTATCGAGACGGAGCAATTCACGGCAGCCAACGGCTTGCGCTCGGACAAATCCATCTTCCTGGGATTCGACCGGAGGGGCTGGCTTTGGGTGGGAACCGATCATGGCGTGGACGTCTTCGATCAAATTCGCTGGCGTCATTTCGGACGCTCTGACGGCTTGATCTGGGATGACTGCAATACGAACGCATTTCTCGCGGCTGCGGACGGATCCGTGTGGATCGGCACGAGCCGCGGGCTATCCCGGTTCGAGCCCCAGCCGGTCCCGCAACACAGCATCGCGCCCCAGGTCGTCTTCACATCGGTGACCTCGGCGGGAAGTCCGCTCGATCTGGATCGTGAGATCGAGCTTCCGTGGAATCGCCGATCTTTGCAGGTGCGTTTCGCGGCGCTCACGTTCGCCGACGAATCGAGTGTCGTGTTCCGTTATCGCCTGAACGGGGAAGCAGGCGTGTGGCAGGAAACGACGGCGGGCGAGCTGAGCTTCCCGGCGCTGCCGCCGCGCTATTCCAAGTTAGAAGTAATGGCCAGGAACGGAGAGGGCCTGTGGAGCGCTCCGGCCCACCTGGACTTTCGTGTATTGCGGCCCTGGTGGGCTTCGCCGTGGCTCGCCGGCATCCTCGTCCTGGCAATTGTTGCAGCCGCGCGGCTCACGTGGCGTCGCCGTGTCCACCGGCTGGAGGCGGAGCGGAAGGCGCTCGAAGAAGCGGTGGAGGCGAGAACGCACGAACTCGCCCAGGCGAAAACGCTCGCCGAACAGGAGACCGCCATCATCGATCAGCAGAAGCGCGAGATTCAGCGCTTGCTGGAGCAGGCGGAGGAAATCAGCCGCCACAAAAGCGAGTTCCTGGCGAACATGAGCCATGAAATTCGAACTCCGATGAATGGCGTGCTCGGCATGACCGATCTGGCGCTGGCGACCGAGGTCACGGACGAGCAGCGCGAGTACCTGGAGACCGCGCGTTTATCGGCGAACTCACTGCTCACGCTTCTGAACGACATTCTGGACTTCTCAAAAATCGAAGCGGGACGCCTGGACCTGAACCCCATCGACTTTTCTCTGAGCCAGTGCCTGGACCAGGTGGGCAAGATGCTCCACTTGCAGATCTCGAACAAGAAGCTGGAGTATTCGGTTTCGGTTCTGGATGATGTGCCCGGCCGGCTGGTAGGCGATCCGGACCGCTTGCGGCAGATTCTCGTAAATCTGCTCAACAACGCGATCAAGTTCACCGAAAAGGGCGGGATTTCGATTTCCGTCCGGCGCGAGCACGCGGAAGACGGCGTGGAGCTGCTGTTCTCGGTACACGATTCGGGAATCGGAATTCCGCCTGAGAAACAAGGGGTGATCTTCGACGCGTTCCGGCAAGCGGACGGCTCCACGACCAGAAAATACGGCGGAACGGGCCTCGGGCTCGCCATCTGCTCGCGTCTGGTGAAGCTCATGGGCGGCCGCATCTGGGTGGAAAGCGAGTCCGGGCTTGGCAGCACGTTCCACTTCACTGCCCGATTCGGCGCGGTGAGCGAATCGAACCCCGGCAATCTTCAACCGATACGAAAGCGCGGCGCCCCGGCGACCGAATCCGCCCCGGGGTTTCCAATCACGCTGTGTATTCTGCTTGCGGAAGACAACCCGGTCAACCAGCGGCTCGCCGTCAAGATCCTTGAAAGACGCGGCCACCGGGTTATGGTGGCGGCCACCGGAACCGAAGTCCTCAAGCGCGTTCAGCAGGAGGATTGCGACGTCATCCTTATGGACGTGCAGATGCCCGATATGGATGGCCTGGAAGCCACCAAACTGATCCGGGAATGGGAACGTCAGCGTGGGCGGCGCACGCCGATTATCGCCGTCACCGCCCACAGCATGAAAGGGGACCGCGACCGCTGCCTCGCAGCCGGAATGGACAGTTACATCACCAAGCCGTTCGAGGCGGCACGTCTGATCGAGACCGTGGAATCCACAGGGCGGAAGCAACCGATCCCTACAGCGCTTCCGGTGTAAGCGAATCGATCAGTTCCTGGCGGCCTGCATGTTCGCCATGCGAGCCTGCATTTCGCGGGTCAGGTGCGGCACGAGGCCGATCATCCTCTGAAGCACCATGAGCTGCGCGCGGTGGTGCATCTCGTGTTCCTTGACGCCCAACAGCATTTCAAACCGGCTCTTCGTCGGCGGCTGCGCGCCTTCCGGGAAACTCACCTGCTCGCTCAGGAAGGATTCAGAAAGGCTTCCCAGCCAGTTGGCGAACTGATCGCCGCTGGTGCGCAGAAGCTGGATGATTTCGGCTTTGGAGCGAGATTTCTGCTCCTCAGCCAGAATCGGGTGAATGAAGCTGTAGAAGTTGAACCCTGCCAGCGTGTTCAGCTTTTGCTCGGCGTGGACCACGGTGGCAAACCGCGTGCCCATGGCGATGTGCACCAGAGTCTGCGCCACGCTGCGGCTGTCGGAAGCGGCTCGAAAATCGTACTTGTCTTCGGGGATTTCTTCGGCAATCTTGATGGTATTATTCCGGACCGTGCGGAAGGCCGCGGCCAGTTCTTTAGCGGAGTAGTAGGTCATGACCACATTGTAAAAGACCGGTCTTATCGGAACGACCAAGCTGCCCCAGCCAGCTCGCTTTTTGATTCCCCTCTGGAAAGCAACCCGCATTCATCCGCGGCCAGCGCCAGAAACCACGCCAGGAACAGAAGAGGCGTGATGCCGCCCCAAGGCCTCTCCGCTAACAAAACGAAATATGGAAAAGGCGTCAGAAGGACCAGGCTCAATTGACGCACCTGATCCGATTTGGGCCGGAGGAACAGCGGGATTAGCAACAGCAGAACGTAGTCTTGAATGTACGAATGCTGGACAGCGAGCAGAGCGCCCAGAATGCACAGCGTGAATGCAGCCGGAAACGTCTTCGTCCGCCGGCAAACCCAGACCAGGCCTGCACCCATCACGAGAATGGCGCCTATTGCCGTGGGGTCGGCGATTCCGAAAATGTTCGGCGGGGTGTAGGGAGCCGGATGCAGCGCGGGATTCCGCAAAAACTCGGCGTATTGCCATGGCCAACTGCGGCCCGCGACAGCGAAACTGACGGCGAGTTCCCCAGCTACTCCGAGCGCGGCGCCGGCCGCGAACCGCCATTTGCGGTGGGCGAGCAAGGCGATCGGGGTGAACACGAACAAATGAAACTTGATCGTGCACAGCGCCAGGCACAGTCCCGCTAGCCAGGGCCGCTCGGCCTCATCCAGGAAAACAGCCGCGGCACTCAGCACCAGGATCATGGCTACGTCTTGCCCGTTGGCGAAACCGGTGAGCGCCGGGATGGAGATTAGCAGGAGCCAGGGAACGGCGGGCGATCTCCTGCGGGCGGCCCATGCGAAACCGGCCAGGAGCGCGAGACAGAACACTTGAAATATCCAGTACGCCACGGTGTACGGGAACGCGGTCAGAGGTTTTAAGAGCGCGGCGTAATACGGCGGCCGCAGGTATTGTATCGACGGCACATAATAGCCGATCTGTTCGTTGATGGCGCGATTCGCTTGGGATGAATACAGTTGGGATGTGCCAGCAAGCCGCGCGCCGGTGTAGAACGACAAGAAATCGTTGTGCCCCGCCAAGACACGGCGCCAGGGAAGCTCAACCGCCCACAAAGCCATGGCGGAGAGGCAAAGGACGAACGCTGCGCGTCGAGCCCACATGGAAGTTGGATCGTCGCGAATTTGGCCTAACTTTAAGCCCGCCCGAGGCCGGATTGGTAACATTGAAATTCCCCCATGGAAATCGAGAAAATCTACGAGCCCCAGCGCTTCGAGCCGCATTGGGCCAAATGGTGGGTGGAGGAGCAGCTCTTCCACGTCGAACCCGCCCCAGGAGATCCGTATTTTTCGCTGGTAATCCCTCCGCCCAACGTCACCGGCTCGCTGCATATGGGCCACATGTTCGAGCACTCGATCATCGACGCGCTCATCCGCTGGCATCGGATGCGCGGCGAACGGACGCTGTGGCTGCCCGGCACCGATCACGCCGGCATCGCCACCGAGCTGATGGTCGATCGCCAGCTTCAGCAGGAAGGAATCAACAAACGCGACCTGGGCCGCGAGGAATTCCTCAAGCGCGTCTGGGACTGGAAACGGCAGCACGGGGGCCGGATCGTCGAGCAGATGAAACGCGCCGGCGATAGCTGCGACTGGGCGCGCGAGCGGTTCACCATGGATCCCGGGCTTTCGCACGCCGTGCGCGAAGCCTTCGTGCGCCTGTACGAGAAAGGGCTCATCTACCGCGCCAATTACATCGTGAACTGGTGCCCGCGCTGCCAGACGGTGCTTTCCGATCTGGAAGTCGAACACGAGGAGACGCAAGGGCAGTTGTGGCACATCGCGTATCCAGTGAATGGAAGCTCGATGAAGCTGGTCGTAGCCACCACGCGACCCGAAACGATGCTCGGCGATACCGCGGTGGCGATCAACCCGCGCGATCCGCGGGCACCGGACTTGCGCGACCGCACGGTCGCGCTTCCATTGATGGACCGCGACATTCCCATTGTGCTCGACGAGATGGCCGAGCTCGGGTTCGGATCGGGCGCGGTGAAAATTACGCCGGCGCACGATCCCAACGACTTCGAGGCGGGCAAGCGCCACAACCTGCCGAGCATCCAGGTGATCGACAATCACGCCAAGATGACGGCTGCCGCAGGCCAATTTGCCGGGCTGGACCGCTACGAGGCGCGCAAGCAGGTGGTGGCCGAACTCGAAAAACTGGGGCTCATGGAAAAGATCGAGCCTTACAAGCTGAGCGTCGGAAAATGCCATCGCTGCAAGACCGTAGTTGAGCCGCTGGTTTCGCAGCAGTGGTGGATGAAGATGAAGCCGCTGGCCGAGCCCGCGATCAAGGCGGTCGAGGACGGGCGCATCAGGTTCGTTCCCGAGAATTGGGCGAACACGTACTTTCAATGGATGCGCAACATCCGCGACTGGTGCATCTCGCGGCAGCTCTGGTGGGGGCACCGGATTCCGGTGTGGCACTGCTCGGCGTGTGGAAAATTCACGGTCGCGCGCGAGGATCCTACGAAGTGCTCGCATTGCGGGTCGGACAAGATCGAGCAGGATCCGGACGTGCTCGACACCTGGTTTTCGAGTGGCCTGTGGCCGTTTTCAACGCTCGGCTGGCCGGACGATACGCCGGACCTGCGGGCGTTCTATCCGACCTCTCTGCTGGTGACGGGCTTCGACATTATATTCTTCTGGGCCGCGCGGATGATCATGTTCGGGCTTGAATTCATGGGCGACGTTCCTTTCCGCCAAGTCCACATTCATGGTCTGGTGCGCGACGCCGAGCGCCAGAAGATGTCCAAGACCAAGGGCAACACCATCGATCCCCTTGTCATTAACGACAAGTACGGCACGGACGCCGTACGATTTGCGCTGCTGGTGAGCGCGGCTCCGGGCGGCGATATCGCGCTCAGCGAAGAACGTATCGACGCGGAGCGGGCGTTTGCGAACAAGATTTGGAACGCATCACGCCTGCTGTTCAGTAAACCGCGCGAAGGATCCGGCAAGCCGGTATCGCTGGCCGACCGCTGGATCGCGCATCGTCTGAACGCCTGTGCGGAATCGGCGAACCGCAATTTCGCGCAGCATCGCTACGATCAAACCGCCGACGAGCTGTATCACTTCTGGTGGGGCGATTTCTGCGACTGGTATCTGGAGATGAAGAAACTCGACGCAGACTGGAGTTTCGCGTACATCGTGTACGAGAAGGCCCTGCGCCTGCTGCATCCCCTGATGCCGTTCCTGACAGAAGAGCTGTGGCAGCGGCTGGGGATGCCGGGGAAATCGATTGCACTGGCGGAGTATCCCCGCGGCGAGGCTATCCCGGAGACTGGGGTAGACGCGGAGATGGCGATCCTCCAAGAGATCGTGACCTCGGCACGAGCCTTGCGCGCCGAAAACCGCGTGGACCCTAAACAAACAGTGGAGGGTGTTCTCTTTGCCACGGGCCGGGCCCATGACGTGGCTACATCCAACGCGGAATCGATCAGCCGGCTTGCCAGGATCGATCTGAACATTCGAAATGAACCGCCGCCGGGAGTCCAGGCTGCGTTCCTGCTGAAGCTCGCATTGAAGGTGGACCGCGCGAAGGTCGAAAAAGAAATCGCCGAACTCGAAAAAGTGATCGCCAACTCGCAGCGCCAGCTTTCGAACGACGCCTTCCGCGCGAAGGCGCCGGAAAAAGTGGTCGCCGGGATGCTCGCAAAACAAGCCGAATACCAGGCGCAGCTTGCCAAACTCCGTGCGTCCCTTTGATCTCGATTCAGTCTGCGCACGGCTGCCCGGACGGCGCATCGACTGGTTCGCATCGCTCGATTCCACCATGCTGGAGGCGCGGCGCTCGCTGGAGCCCGGCCGGATCGTCGGGGCCGAAGCGCAGACCGCGGGTATCGGCCGGCATGGGCGCAAATGGATCTCCCGAGCAGGCGAGGGTTTGTATGTGTCCATCGTGCTTGCAGCGCAACCCGTACCCGTGATCATGCTCGCCCTTGGTTTGGCGGCTCGCGAGGCCATCGGCTGCGGCGCGGATCTCCGTTGGCCGAACGATGTTCTTCTGAACGGAAGAAAGTGCGCAGGCGTACTGGCGCAGGTGGAAGGCGAGGCGATCGTCGCCGGAATCGGAATCAACGTGAGCCAGACCGCCTTTCCCCGGGATCTCGAAACGCCCGCGACTTCGCTGTTGCTCGAAGGCGTCGAGGTCTCGCGCGAAGATCTGCTGGTGGCGCTGGTGGAGTCGGTGGACCGCTATCGGGCGCTTTCGCCGCAGGAAACCCTGCGGCGGTTCGCCCAAGCCTCCAGCTACGTCTTCGGGAAACGGGTGCGCGTGGAAACGGGAATCGAAGGCGTCACCTGCGGCCTCGATCCGGCGGGGTTCCTGCGAGTGCGCGAAGATAATGGGACGGAGATCACGATCCTGGCAGGCGGGGTGCGGCCAGTTTAAGACATGCTTCTGGCACTCGATGTCGGCAATTCGAATGTGACCATCGGCGCCTTCGACGGCGAGGCGCTGGCCGGGCGCTGGCGTCTACGGACGATTCAGGAGCAGACTGCCGACGAATGGGGCATTCTCATCCGGAACCTGTTCACGCTCTCGAAGCTGGACTTAGCCTCCGTCGATGGAGTCGTCATCTCGAGCGTGGTTCCCGCGGTCGATCAGCCGCTGGAGGCGATGGCCGACCGGTACTTTCACCGCAAGCCGATGTTTGTGAACTACGCGGCCGACCTCGGCCTCACGGTGCACTACGACAACCCGCGCGAAGTCGGCGCCGACCGGCTGGCGAACGCCGTCGCCGGATTCTGCAAGTACGGCGGCCCCTGCGTGGTGGTCGACCTGGGAACTACCATCAACTTCGATATCGTTTCGAAGGACCGCGAATTCCTCGGCGGCGTGATTTGTCCCGGAATCGGCATGTCTATCTCCGGCCTGTTCGCCAAGACCGCGCGGCTGCCCATGGTGGATTTCCGGGAACCGGAAAAGCTGATCGGCTCAAACACGGTGGGCTCGATCACCTCGGGGCTTTTTTACGGTTTCATAGGAATGATCGACGGCATCGTGGAGCGCCTCACGAATGAGCTCGGGCCGGAAACGAAGGCTGTCGCGACCGGCGGACAAGGGCAGTTAATCGCACGCGCCTCGCGCTTCGTAAAGACGTATGACGAGGATCTGACGCTGCACGGCCTGCGCCTGATCTGGCAGCGCAACGCGAAGCCCTGAGCGTGCAGGAAAACTACTTCAACTACTTCACCGAAATCGAGGAGCATTTTCAGAAAGCCCGCGGCACCGGGCTGTTTCTGCTCTCGCCCCTGGATTGGGCGCTGATCGAGTCCTGGAAAAATTCCGGCGTGCCGCTGGAGGCCGTGCTGCGCGGCATCGACGCGGCGTTCGAGAAATGGCGGGCTCGTCCGCCGCGCGCGCGATTCCAAATGATCAACTCCGTGGCATACTGCGCCCAGGCTGTCGCCGAGGAAGCGCAATCCATGGCCGCGGGCGCTCCCGCGAAGCGCCGCGGATCCCCGCCGCCCTTTTCGCTCGACGATGTCCGGACTCATGTCGCCCGAAATGCCGCCGCCCTGCGATCCGCCGGCCAGGCGGATCTCGCCGAATCGCTCGAAAGCCTGAACCTCGCAGACCTGTATCAAGACCTTGAGCAGCTCGAACAACGGCTCACGGCCATCGAGGAAAAGATGACCGCGCGAGCGCGAGCCTCGGCCAGCGAAGAGGCTCTTTTCGAAGCGCGCCGGGCTCTCGATCAGGAGCTGAAGCCTTACCGGAGCAAGATGAACGCCGCGCAACTGGCTACGATCGAGCGCCAGTTTCTCGACCGCAAGGTGCTGGAAAACGCCGGCCTGCCGCGCCTGAGCCTGTTCTATATGGCTCTGTAGCGCTGGTGTACACTGAAATTTAGGTCAGCACTCGGAGGTGGGTTTTCTCGAGTAGCCTGCTCCCTTGTTGGAGCCACCTGATTTCGGCGGACCGCATGAGCCGGTTCGCAAAAAGGGTATCCTGCGGCCTTCTCGACTCCGTTTCCCGTATCCTCTTCCCTGAGGATTGCCGCGTCTGCGGCCAATCGCTTCAACAATTTTCCAGGATCCCGGTGTGCAGCCGCTGTCTGGCGGAACCGGCGCCGCTCGCCGCGGAATATTTCTGTGTCTCCTGCCGGATGCCGTTCGTCAACCGCTTTCCATTGGACGAAACCGGCCGGTGCGCACTCTGCCGGCTGGGGCTGCATGGATTCGACGCGGTGTATTCGTTCGGATCTTACGAAGGCACACTGCGGAAATTGGTTCACCTGTTCAAGTACGAGCGCGTTCGGCCGCTGGCCGGGCATTTCGGGGGCTACCTGGTTCAGGCGCTGCCGCGCGAGGCAGCCTTCGACCTTATCGTTCCCATGCCGCTCCACTGGTTCAAGCAGTGGCAGCGCGGATTCAATCAATCTGACTTGCTGGCGCGGGAGATCGGCAAGAAGTGGCGGGTTCCGGTGCGCAACCTGGTTCGCCGGAACCGTGCGACTCGGCCGCAAGCAGGATTGACGAACGCCAAACGCCGGAAAAATGTGCAGGGCGCATTTAAAATGATCCACGGCAAATCGCTCGCCGGGATGCGCGTGCTGCTGGTGGACGACGTGGTCACCACGGGCGCCACGGCCAGCGCCTGCGCCCGCGTTTTGAAGCGCGCGGGAGCCGCGCACGTGGCGCTGATCGCCCTGGCGCGCACCGATCGCCGCGCCGCCGTCGAACTTTCATTAACCGCAGGAGGACTCGTATGAGCGCCGCACCCACTTTCACGCACAACCCGTTCACGCACAACCAGCAGGAGCGCCTGCACCGGCCCGTGCTCGTGCTGAACTCCAGTTTCGAGCCAATCAATGTATGCGCAGCGCGCCGCGCGCTGGTGCTCGTGCTCAAGGGCGTCGCCGCGGCCGAGGAGCATTCGAATGGGCACGTCCATTCCGCGCGTTCCGCCATCAAGGTTCCGAGCGTGATCCGGCTGCTCGAATACCGGCGGATTCCACATCAGACGCGCGCGCTCTCGCGCAAGAACATCCTGATGCGGGACCGGTACACCTGCCAATACTGTATGAAGACGATGAGTTCGGGCGATCTGACTCTGGATCACGTGGTGCCCCGCTCTCGCAAAGGCGAGACCACGTGGGAAAACCTGGTTGCCTGCTGCCACCCGTGCAATAACCGCAAGGGCAACCGCACGCCCGAGGAAGCAGGCATGCGCCTGGCGCGCGCCCCGCGGCCCTTCAGCCTCCACACCAGCCGCCACCTGATGCGCCTGCTCGGCAAGAGCGACGATCAGTGGCGGAAATACCTGTTCTATTGAGCTCTGGGCAAAGAAAAAGGCGCGGAAGCCGAAGCCTCCGCGCCGATGACTCTGAACCCGAGTTAGAACTGCACGCGCGCCACGAAGGAGCCGCTACGCTGGCCAGTGAGGCCCGTCGTGGTGAACGGAACCACCGTGCCGAAGCCGCCGCTGTTCAGGCCTTTGTTGGGCCCCGAGGTGAACTGCGTGGGCTTGCTCGCCATGTTTCCGAGAGTGATCGGGGTAGCGAGTGAGGAATAGAGCGTCCGGTTAAAGACGTTCTGGAATTCCACGCGAACATTCAAACTCACACGTTCTTTGATCCGGAAGGTGCGGCCGAAGTTGGCGTTTTCATCGGGCCTGCGGAAGCCCCGGAACGAGCGGATCGAGCTCTGGTTTGCCGCGAACTGCCCGTCGGGAACATTCGCGAAAGCTGCCGGGTTCAGCACCTGGGTCTTGGTCGGATCGAAGCAATGGCAGTTGATGTCGAGCGGGTCGGTGTGGTGAGTGCCACTATAATCGGTCCAGTCAACAGACCAGGGGCTCATGCCGGGGATGAGTTGCGCGGGACCCGGTCCGTATCCCAGGAAATTGCTGATCGGAACGGCCCCCGAACTCGTAGGCAGGCCTACCAGGCGCGCGCTCTGGTAGCTCAAAGACCAGCCGATCCCCCATCCGGACAGAGCGAAAGCCGCCGCCTTATTCTTTAGAACCGGGAGATTCGAGTGGATGGGCTGCACTTCATATTGTCCGCCAATGCGGAACTGGTGCGGAATATCGTTGGCACTGATGTTCTTTCCCAGATTCCGGTTGAACGGATCGGGCGTGCTGATCAGGTCCAGATTCTTGGAAAAAGTGTAATTCGCATTGAGAATCAGCCCATGGCTGAAGCGCTTATTGAGCGTTGTTTGCAGAGAGTCGTACCAGGTTTTGCCGAGCGGGGCGCCCGCTGAGGTCAGAAGCCCCGTGTATTGCGGGTACGCCAAGATCGCCTGGCGAACCGTCTGGTTGGCGGGGAAGTTCGCGTAGGGCAGGAAACTCACTCCGCGAGCCGCCAGCGTGGACCTCTGCGTTGCCGTAAGGCTCGCGATCGGTGTTGTCAGCAAATCTGATTCGGCCTTGCTGGCGAGGTCCGTGAACCCGTAGCTCGCCAGAGTCTGCTGACTCAGCGCATTATTGGGAGCCAGGCTGCTGCCGCTCTCCCACCAGACGCCGCGGTTCGCAACATAACCGGCTTCGACCACCAGGTTGCGGCCGATCTCGCGTTGAAGCGTGACGTTCCACTGCAACAGGCGCGCCGGGCGCGCCTCGTTCGGGTCGAGATAAGTAGGCGCGGCTGTGACCTGTCCAACGGCCTGACCCGCGCTCGGTGAAAATGTCGGCCACACGGCATTCACGCCCGCCGGGATGCCGTTCTTCAGAAGTCCGACCACCTGCCCAAACGCGGGTGTGCCGGTAGCAGCATTGTTGGAATAGCTGCCAGTCTGGTTGGACGTGGAGTTATACACCACGCCGAAGCCGCCGCGGATTACGGTCTTGCTGTTAATCTGGTACGCCACACCCAGGCGTGGTCCGATCGCATAGGGGTAGGGGTGCGCAAAGTTGCAATTGCAGGTTGCCTCGTAGATCTTTGCACCGAGTCTTCCGGAAGCCGCCGGGTTGGGCGTTGTGGGCGAGAACGAAGCCACGCGGCCATACTGCTCGGCCTGGTAGGTTCCGTAATCCCACCGCAGCCCGTAGTCCACCGTTAATTTGCGCGTGGCTTTCCAGGTATCTTGCAGATAAAGAGCGGTCTGGAATTTGGCTGTTTCGGCGGCGATCGGCGCGTTCACGGACGCTCCCTGGGAAGTGATGAAGAAGGGCGGACCACCGGCGACCGGACTCAGGCCGCCCAATAGAAACGAAGCGAAACCGAATCCGGCAAAACCGTTATTTAGAGTCGTGCCTACCAGGGAGGTTTGGTTCGTCCAAGCATTGCTCATTGCATAGCTTCCCGCCGAGGAGCTGAAATCGTAGTTGGGGAATTTCTCCTGACGAATTTCGAAGCCGGCCTTATAGGTGTGCCCGCCCCTCACGTAGGTAGCGGAGGTATTGAAAGAGGGACGGCGCTCAAAGAAATGCTGATCGAATCCCCCGCCGATATTACTCATCCCGCCGAGCCCCGTATTCGTTGAGACCTGGGTATTGATGATCGGGAAGGTGCGGGCCGCGGTTTGCCCGGGGATGCCCAGTTCCTTGAAGGGGTCGTAAGGATAGTTTTGGCTCTGGAGCAAGAAATCCGAGTCGTTCCAGCCCAAGGTGTAGTGCATGAGGAGCACTGGCGTGACAGTGTGATCGAGATTAACCCGCACGGTCCTGGCGGCGTTCGCGGAAATGGCCGAGCCGGTAATGTTGTTCGGCAGGTCATCCGCGGCCGTGATGGTGCGCGGTGTGCTGGTGCTGGTTCGCTGGAAATAGAACGCCAGGTGCAGTTTGGAACTCAGCGTTTGATCGACCTTGATCGAGGGGATGTAAGAGTTCCGGCTCTGATCGAAAGGAGCAAGATAGTTTGAGCCCGCCTGCGCGGCGTTCGGACCCTGCGGCAGCGGCACCAGCGTCAGAATCTTGGCGGCAACCGGATCGAAAGCGGTTGGCTGGATTCTATTGTTCGTGAAGGGGTCCCGAACCGGGACGCCGTTCACCAGACGTTCGGTGCCCGGATCGAAGATCGTCCCGCTGGGGATGGTCCGGCCGAGCGGGTCCTTATACGCGCCTGCGGATGTCGTCACCAGGCGATTCTCCGTGGTGATCAGATTCGTAAAATCGCCACTGCGATAAGCGGGAATCGGCACCGTGTCCGGCAGCGTATTGTTGATGTTCTTCTGATAGAACTGCTCCCAGCTCCAGAAGAAAAACGTCTTGTTCGTTCCGTCGTAAACCTTGGGAATGCGGAAGGGCCCGCCGATCGTAAATCCGTAGTCGTGCTGGCGGAGTTTGTTGCGGATTCCAGTGTCCGGTTGAGCCGCGTTCAGGACTTCATTGTTGATGTAGTCGTAGGCGGTACCGTGGTACGTATTGGTTCCGCTCTTGGTGACCAGGTTCACCATCGCACCGCCGGAAGTGCCGAACTCGGCGGCGAAGTTGCTGGTCTGGATGGCCACTTCCTGAATCGCCTCCACCGATGGCTGCGTCTCCATGGTGGCCCCGCCGAGACGCGTGCTGGTGGGGTTCATCGTCGCGCCGTCCAGGCGAGTTTGAAGAGTATTGCTCGGGGTTCCGTTGACCACGGCAAAAACCACCGCGCTGAACGCGCCGCTATTGGCGTACTGAATGCCGGGAAGCAGCCGCGAGGAGCTGAAAATATCGCGGACACCGTCATTGGTCTGCCCGACCTGGAGAACCGGAAGATTGTCAAGCTGCGACAGCGTTACGTTGTGCACCAGTTCGCTGCTTTCGGTCCTTAGCAGGGATGACTCCGCGGTGACTGTTACCGACTCGGTATTCTGACCAACTTGGAGCGATATATCTTCGCGCAGGATCTGGGCAGCGGACAGATGGAATTTGCTGTGCGTGTAGGTCTTGAATCCCGCAACCGTCACGGTAAGGTCATAGTCGCCGATGGGCAACTGGGTAACCGTATAGTTACCGGTTTCCGAACTGGCCGCACTATAGACTTGTCCATTGTCGAGATTCTTAACGGTGACCGGGGCATTTGCAACCACGGCTCCCGTCGCATCCGAAATGGTTCCAGTGATTGTGGCCAAAGCGGTTTGGCCGAAACAGGCTGATGCAGAAAGAAAAAGTGCAGCTACTAACGAAATTCGCTTCATGAAGTAAGCCCCCAAGCAAATGAGCGGACCGGTTGCAACCGGGTGACTCATGATTCGTAACTACGTCCAACGCGCCGGGCAATGCCGGCGCCCCAACCCCCCCACCGAGGGTTTTTTGGAGATCTATTCTATTTCGCACCTTCGGAAGAATCTGGTCAACCAATCAGACTTGATAGCGGTTATCAACTGGATTGATCTATGGCTTTTGGGAGAAGCGTGCGCGAAAAAAGTGTGAATTTGAAATCCGCCGTGATCGGGAAGTTAGCCGCGATCCAGCAGGTGTCCGAGTTTTTCGCGCTTGGTACGCAGGTACTCGGCCGACGAATCGACGTGCTCAGTAATTGCGGGCACCCGCTCCGCCACGCGGACTCCGGCCTTCTCGAGCGCCTCGATTTTTTCCGGATTGTTGGACATCAGCCGCACCGCCGACAGGCCGAAGTAGCGGACAACCGCGGCAGGGGCCTCGTATCCGCGCAGGTCCGCCTCGAACCCGAGCTGCTCGTTGGCCTCCACAGTGTCCGCTCCCTGGTCCTGAAGCTCGTAAGCGCGCAGCTTGTTCAGCAGGCCGATCCCGCGGCCCTCCTGGGCTTCGTAAACCAGCAGGCCCCGTCCCTCCTCGGCGATAGATTCGAGCGCCAGTTCCAATTGGGCGCGGCAGTCGCATCGGAGGCTATGGAACACGTCTCCGGTGAGGCATTCCGAATGGATTCGGACCAAGGGCGGTCCGCCGCGGCCCAGGTCTCCCATCTTGAGCGCGACCACTTCTTCGGTTTCCCCGCCCGAGGTGTAGGCGAAGCCGTAGATCCGGAAATGCCCGAAACGGCTGGGAAAATCCGCTTCGGCCACCTTTCGAAGCTCGGATGGGTGGTCGGCTGTAGGAGACATTACTGGTCCGCAATGAAAAAAGGCGGGTTAAGTTCATTATAATGTCCGCAGGGCGGCTCCCGGCGCGGGCGGCTGTCCGGGCCTTACATGCCTGCACAGCATTTGTTGATTCTGCTGGTCAAGCTCGCCGTGGCTGCCTCTCTGGCCAGCATCCTGACGCGATCCACGGGTTTCCAGCGAATGCTGATGCGCGAGGAGCGCACCCTCACCCAGCGCATCAAAATGGCTCTGGTTTGCGCGCTGATCTACGGAGCGGGCGTGGCGGTCCGGGTCGGCAGCCGGGGCGGATACCAGGCCGTCGATCTCGGCATGGAGGGCAGCCTGGTCATGGGGATGCTCGGGGGCTATGTCACGGGTCTGGTCGCGGGAGTCATGACCGCTCTTCCGGCCTTGTTCGAAAGCCGGCCCCTCACGATGCTTTTATTCGCCGCGGCCGGAGTTATGGGCGGCCTGCTTCGCGATCTCGCTCCCAGCAAGGAGTTTATCTGGAAGTTCACGCCCTTCCCTGACCTGGTGATCGTGCGCCTGCTGCGCCGCGGCGACCTGCGCCTGGCGGGATTCAGCGTAGCCTGCGTCGGGCTCATCGTTCTGACCGAGGTCCTTCGATCCATCCTGGCCGCCAGTTTTCCAAATCGCGGGGTCTTCGCGTTGCAGGAGTCCTGGAGCGCCGACGGACCGTGGATGCTGGTGGGAGTCTACGTGACGACTCTTTTTTCCGTGGCGCTGCCGATCAAAATCTGGAACAGCAATCTCAACGAGAAAAAGCTGGAACAGCAGCAGCTCCGGCTCAACGAAGCCCGGTTGGCCGCGCTGAGCAGCCAGATCAATCCGCATTTCCTGTTCAACACGCTGAATTCGGTCGCTTCGCTGATCCGCCTCGACCCCGACCAGGCGCGCCAGGTGGTCTACAAGCTTTCGAAGATTCTGCGGCGTCTGCTGCGGCAGCAGGATAACCTGGTTCCCTTGGGCGAAGAGCTCGGCTTTATTGAAGACTATCTTTCCATCGAAATGGTCCGGTTCGGCGAAAAATTGCGCTTCCTTAAGGAAGTGGATCCGGACACGCTGGATCTGCTGGTGCCCAGCATGCTGCTTCAGCCGCTAATCGAGAACAGCATTCGTCACGGCCTGGCCAGCAAGGTGGACGGCGGGACGATCCGGGTGCGCAGCCGGCGCTCGGGAAACCAGTTGCAGATCCTGGTGGAAGACGACGGGGTCGGCATCCCGGAAGCGCAGCTCGCTCGCATGTTCGAACAGGGCGGAATCGGAGTCAACAATGTGAACGAACGCCTCAAGGTGCTCTACGGGGACAATTACCGGATGTGGATCGACAGCCGACCCGGAGAAGGCACCAGCACGGGCATCGAAATTCCGGAGCAAGTCAGTGGTACCGTAGTTGGAGTTGAATCCTTAGTGGGTAGCGGGTAGCCCACGAATGGGAGCGCTATCTGAGCAATCTAAATTATTCTTTACTTCTTCCCAGCGCGGATCGGATGCCGCGCACTATCGCCGAGCGGACGCGCCGCGTTTACGACATGGTCGCCTCGGTTTACCCCGTCAGCACCTTTTTCTTTCATTCCAAGGCTCATGATTGCGCCCTGCGCCATTCCGGGATCCGCAATGGTATGCGCGTGTTGGAAGTGGCCACGGGGAGCGGCGAGATGTTCCGGCGTCTGGTTAAGGCGAATCCGGACGGACGCACGTTTGGCTTGGATCTTTCGCCGAACATGGCAGCCCACACGCTTCGCGTAGCGCGCAAGGCCTGCCCTGACGCGCGGGCGCATACCGGCGCCGTGGACGTCCGCAGTCTTCCTTTCCGCTCTGCCACGTTCGACGCAGTGATGTGCTGTTATCTGCTGGAACTGCTGTCGCAGGAGGACATCCACCTTACCCTGCGTGAGATCCGGCGGGTGCTGCGGCCAAGCGGCAGATTCTCGCTGGTGGTCATCGGGCAGAACGTGAGGATGTTCAACCGTTTGTATGCAGTGGGCGGGAAACTGGTGCCCGCGTTTTGGGGACGTCAGGTGGAACACAGCGTGCCCGAGCTCATTCGCGAGGCCGGCATGCACGTGATCACGGACCGGTTCGTGCGCCAGGGATTTTATCCCTCGCGGGTGCTGGTTGCCGAGACTGGTTCGTCAGCGCACGCCAGAACCGCGCGGCGCGTCCGATAGCAACTCGCCGGGACTCGCGGCTCGTTACCGAAAATACTTGGCGGCGAGCTCCGGATCTACTTCCACTGCCTTGCTCCAGGCCGCCCGGGCTTCTTCGTCTTTCCCCGTCGCCTTCAGGGCATGGCCGAGATTGGTGAGAGCGGCCGAAAAATCCGGCTGCATCGCGGATGACTGTTCGTAACACTGAGCAGCCTTCTCCTGCTCGCCAGCGGACTGGAGGAGAAGTCCCAGGTTGTAGCACAATTCAGGCGTAGCCGCCCCTAAGCCTGTCAGCTTCTGCTGCAACTCCCATGCACCGGCATGATCTTTGCGTTCGATCGCGATTGCCGTCATCGCCCGGAGGGCGTCAGGGTTCTCAGGCTGAATTTTCAAAACGCGTTCGAAGGTCTCCGCCGCGGTCTCAAGATCCTGGAACTTCCAGCAGGCGAGTCCAAGGTTGATCAAGGCTTCCACCCAGTCCGGCCGCTGCCGGATGCAGAGCTCAAACGAATCGACTGCCGAAGCGAAATCTCCCCGCTGGATCTGAAGGAATCCGAGGCGGTACGCCGCGTCTTCCCAGTCCGGTTTGAGAGCGATCAGCTTGGCAAAGAGCTGTTCGGCCTCTTCCGCGCGGCCTTCGCGCTCGGAAAGAAGCGCGAGATTCCAAAGCACTCCGGGAGAATCCGGCGCCGAGGCGAGCGCTGCTTCGCAGGCGCGGCGTGCACCCGCCAGATCTCCGCGTTCCTGCAGAAGCACTCCCAGATGGGCGTTGGCCTCCGCGGCTTCGGGACGAAGTTTCGCCGCTTCCCGATAGGCATTCCCCGCCTGATCGATGCGCCCGGTCTTCTGATAGGCAAGGCCCAGGTTGAACCAAGCCTCATAGGAATCGGCGGCGGCCTTCACCAGGGCGGAACAATGTTGCGCCGCCCCGCTGTAATCCCCGCGCGAAAGCGCCACCGCAGCCAGCCCTTCCAGCGCCTGGCGGGACTGCGGCCGGATCTTGAGCATCCGGTCCGAGTATTCCTTGGTCTTTGCATCGTCCTTGCGCGCCATCGAGAGCGTGATGAGGTTCGTCAGCAGTTCTTCCGAACTCGCGTTGCCGGGCAACAGCTTTCGGTACAGGTCCGCTGCTTCCTCCAGCTTGCCTAGCTGCTGCAGAGCCACGGCCTTTCCGAATAAGCTCCGGTCCTGCCCAGGGCTCGAACGTAGAGCCTGTTCGAACTGCGACAACGCTTGTTCCGGCTGGCCAAGGTGCAACAGGCACATTCCCCGGCCCGCATTGGCCTGCCAGAGCTTCGAATCGAGACCAGCGGCTTTTTCGAACGCGGAAGCGGCGTGATCGAATTGGCCCTGGCGCTCCAGGGCCAGTCCCAGATTGTAGTGGGCCACCGCATTCTTCGGCTCGACGGCGAGGACTTTCGCGTAGCACGAGGCCGACTCGCCCCACTTCTGCTGTTCGAAGCGCAGGTGGCCAAGCCCGGTGTAAACTTCCGCAGGATTTTCTCCGCGGGATGCGGCTGCCTCCAGTTCCTTCACCGCTTCGTCCAGCCGGCCCGCCGAGGCGAGGCTCACAGCTTTCCCGAGAGCGCCGGTTTCCGCCGCGCGCTGCGTCTTCGGCTTTGCAGGCGCGGAATCGCCGCGCATCAGTCGTTCGATCAGCTCGTCGTCTACAAAAAACGCGTGTTCGTTATTTTCCGGCATGGCAATTCCTCTGCTAATTTTTCGGGACAAGGGCCACTACGTTGACCGGCCCCTGCATCGCTGCTTTTTCATCGCGATCCGAGAAGAATCCGACGCCTCCGGAACCGAAGCGGCTGTCGGACCATTCCGCGATCTGCTGATCCTGCACCCAGACGGTAAAGCGGTTCCCCACCGCGTCGAAACGGATTTTGTACGTCGTATCGACGCGCGATTTCACCGGCAAGGGGACCACGACGCGAGGCTCATCTTGCCCGTCGACCACAGCGAAATGCACCAAGGCCACGGTGGGCTCGAGACCGGGAGTTATGGTTTCCAGCTTGGCAACGTAGTAGTTCCTGGGGTTCAGGCCCCGGAAGATCCAACCGATGGCCTTGCTCTCAATCTGCGCCTGAAACTCCATTCGATAATCGCTAAGCTTGGCGGAACCACTCAGAAGCGAGACATGACGCTTGGATTTCGCGGCATTCGCCCAATCGTCGATCCAGCCGCCGGAGATCGGCACGCCCGCGGCGGCGCTAGAAACGGTTCGATCCGCAACGGGCGTTTCCACCGCTGGTTTGTTCCCGACCCGAGTGACCAGATAACCGATTCCCGCGATCGCCGCGATCACGCCGGCGGCGATTCCGATTTTTACGCCCGTCGACAATTTGGACCAGGCGCTCTCGGTCGCTTCTATGCGCAGCGAGGGGATGGCAGCATCGGAAGCGGGCAACACTCCCGGCGGCGCAGTCGCGACTTCCGGCTTCTTCGGGATGGGTTTGGCCTGCGCAGCCTTGGCCGTCCGGGTCTCGGGAATTTCGGCCGCCGCAGGCTTCTTCGCACGCTCCGTTTCCGGCGGAGGGACCACAGATGGTTGAGGGCTGGGCGCCGGCTTCTCCTGCGGCTTGACTGCTTCCGGCCGCGGAGCTGCGGGCACCGGAGCCACTTCTTTCGCTGGAGGGGGACCAAGCACGATCAGGGGACGGAGCGGAAGCGAGGCAGAAGGCGGAATCCGGACGTCGGAGGACGAGGCCATCGCCGCGAACGGCTGCGCAAATTTCCCTCGGGACGCCGCCAGCCCGTGCAGTGTGACCGGCAAAGTTTTCGTGACCAGCTCCGGCGGAGCAGGTTCGGGTTCGCATTGAGGCTCGAGCGCTGGAGCCGACTCCTGGACGGGCGTGGGGGCATCTGGGATGGCCGCTTCCGCGTTCTCGATCACCGGAGTGGCCGCCACCTGGAGGGCAGCAGCGGAATCGCTTTTTTGAACGCGATCCGGGGCGGCACGATCCGTGTAAGCGAAACCGATCGTGGGGAAGTCCAAGCGAGTCCATTCGCCCAGTTGTACTGGTATTGCGGTGAAGGGCCGGGGCGGCGCGAGCCATGAGTTCGCTTTCTGTGGGGGATGCGGTGACATGGAAATCTCCATCGCTTCTGCCTCGCCCCCGGGTTCGGTACCGGTCGCGGGTTGCAAGTGCAAATCGATTCGCGGGTCCGGACTGGAGAACTCCCGCAATTCCATCCCGCGCTCCCTTGCGTGAAGGTGCTGGTCGAGGGCCCGAAGCGAAAGTTGAAGATCGAGGGGCGCGGCGGGAGCGAAGGACGTCTCCAAGGCAGGATCGGCTCCTGCCGCCGGCAGCGTGGGCGTCGTCACGTTATGAAGCTCAAGCGTGCCTGCCCGGGCAAACGAGCTCACGGCTGGAACCACGGGATCGCCCAGGAAACCCGCGAGCGGCGCGGGATCAGCCTCGGCAAGGGCAGGCCGCGGACTCGGGGCCGCCTCGATCATCGCGACGCTCGGGGCGGGAGGACGAGAAGAAAGCTCGGACGAAACCGTATTCACGGCCGGCTGCGGAACGGGAAGTTCCGGCGCGCTGACCGGATGAAGCAGGCTTTGGTTCGCCGCATCTGCGGGTTTTGCCTGGAGAAGGCGGGCGAGGGCCAGTTGCTCGTACTGTTCCTGGTACTCCTTGCGGTGCGCCTCGGAACAGAATTCCCCCCCGCCCCGCAAACGTTTGAGGAGGGCGAGCTCCTTCCCGCAGAAAAGACACCGCATACGAATGCTACATCGTCACTTGCCGCGTGTTGCTCAAGAGGACGCCTAAGGTTTTTTCTGCGGTAAAGCACTTATTTAGTATTTTTGGGTGAGACACCTTAGATTCGGGTAGGGGGAAAAACCGTCCTCGAGTCGTAAACCGGGTTGCTCCACCAGCCACCCGAATCGGCAGGCATAACTTCGCCCATTGCCAGCAAGTTAGGCCGAAGGCCCTACAGCGAGTAAAGGGTTTCCCCAGGAGCAATGTCTAAAGTTCTTTTCCTACTTGACGATGAATCAATCACGGCAGATCGACGTCTGACGGAGCTCAAAGGTGGAAGGCTATGGCCAAAGTCGAAGCACTTAAGAATCACTTGGAAACGTTGCGAAATGCAATTCCGGAATTAAAAGGAGTGCTGCTGGCGTCCAGCGAAGGACTGCCGATTGCGCACTCCCTGACCAATGGGACCGATCCGAATCGAGTGGCTGCCATGGCTGCGGCTGCGACGACGCTGGGCCGCAAAGTGAGCGAAACCATGAGCGCGGGCACGCTCGGCGAAGTTTCGGTTCAGGCCGAAGAGGGCGCCCTGTTCGTGTACTCGGCGGGCTCCAAAGCGGTGCTGGCGGTCCTGAGCCCCCAAGGCGGAAACGCCGGCCTCATTCACCTGGAAGCACGCGATACGGCAAGGCAGATCGGCGAATTATTCTAAGACCGTCAGTTGCGCCGCGCTGTCCGAAACCGGCGCGAGTGCCGCGCGGAGTTTGCGCGCTGCCGCCCGTCCAATCACCGCGGCAAGCTCTTCCTCGGAAACACCGCGCACACGCTCCAGGCTGCCAAAATGGCGCAAGAGCTTCGCGGCCGTCTTTTCCCCGATCCCCGGGATTCGCGCGAGCTCGCTGCGTAACCGGTCGGCATTGCGGCGCGTGCGATGAAACGTAACGGCGAAGCGATGGGCTTCGTCGCGCACCAATTGCACCAGGTGCAGCACCGGCGAAAACTTGTCCAGCACCACCGGCTCGTCTTCCTGGCCGTACACGTAAATCCATTCTTCGCGCTTGGCGATCGACGCGAGCGGCTGATCCGTGATTCCCAGCGATTCGAGCGCAGCCGCCGCTGCATGTAACTGCCCGATCCCGCCGTCCACCAAAACCAATCCGGGCCGCGCGGCGCCTTCCTGCTGCAAGCGGCCATAGCGGCGCGTGATGACTTCACGCATCGACGCGAAATCGTCGTTTCCCTCGACGGTGCGGATGATGAACTTTCGATAGTCCGACTTTTTCATCCGGCCGTCTTCCCAGACCACCATGCTGGCGACCTTGTCGGTGCCCTGGATATGGGAAATATCGAAGCACTCGATGCGCCGGGGCGCGTTTTCCAGACCAAGCGCATCGCGCAGAGCCTCCTGAATCGCGCCGGAGGACGGCTTCATGACGCGGAAGCGCTGCTCGAAACTGTGCCGCGCATTGGATTCCACCAGCGCGAGCATCGCTTTCTTCTGCCCACGCTGGGGGGAATGGATCTCGACTCTCCTGCCGCGCTTTTCCGTGAGGTACTCCTCCAGGATTTCGCGTTCCTCGAATTCCACCGGCACGTGAATGAATGCCGGGACATACGGCTCGTTCAGATAGACCTGCTTGAGCAGCGAAGAGAAAAATTCGGCCGGATCGAAGTGGCGCTGATCTTCCCAGAAGAACTCGCGCCGGTCGACGATGTGGCCGTGGCGGAGGTGGAACAGGTTCGCGGCGACCAGAGGCGGCTCGGCGTAAAACGCGAAAATGTCGGTATCGTCGCCCTCCGCAGCCGCCATTTTTTGCTTCTCGGCTACTTCCTCGACGGTTTGCAACAAGTGGTTCAACGCGTCGGCTTCCTCGTAGCGCATCGCCTCGCTGGCGAGCTCGATCCGGGCCCGCAATTCCTGCTCCAGGTCCTTGTGGCGGCCTTCCAGGAACAAACGGACGTCCCGAACGGCTTGGGCATAACGGTCGTCGGCGACCAGGCCCTCGACGCACGGTCCATGGCAGCGGTGGATGTGATACTCCAGGCACGGATGCGAATGTTTTCGCGTCAGATCCACGTTGCACGAGGGCACCTTGAAATGCCGGTGGATGAAGTGCACCAGGCGGTGCGCCAGGTTTCCGGGGAAATAAGGGCCGTAGTAGGTGGATCCGTCTTTCTTCAGGCGGCGCGTGACGTACACGCGCGGATAGCGTTCGGCTGTGAGCTTGATGTACGGGTAGGTCTTGTCGTCGCGCAGCAGGATGTTGTAGCGCGGCTTCCATTGCTTGATGAGGTTGTTCTCGAGCGCCAGCGCTTCTTTTTCGTTGTCGACCTGGATAAAGTCGATCTGGCGCGCGTCGTGAATCAGCGTCCCGGTTTTGGCGTCCGCCAGGCGTTCTTCCAGGAAGTAGCTGCGGACGCGGGCGCGAAGGTTTTTCGCTTTTCCGACGTAAATGACCGCGCCGTTCGCATCCTTATACAGATACACTCCCGGCAAGGCCGGAAGTTCGGCAGCACGCGCGCGAAGCTCGGAAGAGGGACCTATACTTAAATTGTGGCACGCGCTATTCTCGCCGCCGCATTGCTGGTGGGCGCAGTTCCGGCCTGCATTGCGAGCGCGCAGAAATCTCCCGAGCCTGCCCCGGCGCAAACCCAAATCCCCGAACCGCCGGAAGAAGATGAATCGCTTGCTCCCAAGGTTTACGCCCTGAATCCGGTACAAGCCAAGAAGGAGATGACCGCCGGCGACTACTATTTCAAGAAGCCGAACTATAGCGCGGCGGCCAAACGGTATCTGGAAGCGACGCGCTGGGACCCCGGATCACCGGAAGCTTTCCTGAAGCTGGGCGAAGCCCGCGAAAAGCTTCACGACTACTCCGCCGCCCGGGAGGCATTCTCGAAGTATCTCGAGCTGGCCGACGACGCCAAGGAAAAGGACGCGATTCGCAAGAGGATGGCCAAGTGGCCGGACGCTGGCGCATCCAAAGCGGCGGGCACCAAAACGGCAGATAAGCGATGACCGATAAAATCGTGGTGTTCTCCACCTGCGATTCGGAGGAGCAGGCCGGAGCGATCGCGCGCACCTTGCTCGAACAACGCCTGGCCGCGTGCGTCACCATCCTTCCCGGCGCGCGCAGCATCTACCGCTGGAAGGGACAAATTGAAGATGCCGCCGAGTGGTTGCTGCTCATCAAGTCGCGCCGCGACCTGATGGACCAGTTGCGGGCGGCGATCGGGAAAGTGCACTCCTACGAAGTGCCCGAATTGCTTGCCGTCCCGGTAGTCGATGGCTCGGAAGATTATCTGGCCTGGCTGGATCGGGAGCTGCTCTCATGATGCGTCTGATTGTCGCGGGCGGAGGATTCGCCGGTTTCTGGGCGGCAGCGGCCGCCGCTCGCCTCCGGCGCGATGTTTCCGCGCTCGAATCGCTGGAGATTGTGCTCATCTCCCGCGAGGACCAAATGACGATCCGCCCGCGATTGTATGAGCCGAACCCCAGGGACATGGCGGTCCCTCTGATTCCGAGACTCGAAGCGATCGGGGCCGGTTTTCTCCAGGGCGAGATCCGTTCGATCGATACGGACGCGCAGCACGTCGCGATCGGAACGGGAACACCCGTCCCCTATGACGGCCTGGTGCTCGCCACCGGAAGCCAGTTGGTTCGTCCATCGGGACCGCTGGGCGCCCATGGGTTCGATATCGATACTTTGGCCGGCGCCGTTGCGCTCGAAAAACATCTTCAGGAACTCGCTGCGGCGCCCCAGAGCGAGGGACTCTGGACCGTTGTGATCGCAGGC
>JBAIXM010000005.1:0-40762 GCA_037916615.1 Bryobacterales bacterium | reverse complement strand
TCTTCGTTCCTTGGCACCTAGGATTCCTTTGTGGCTCGTTCCAAAAGCTTCGTTACTGACGAGAGTATATCGACCGGGATGGGGAACACAACTGTCGTATTCTTTTCCGCGCCGATTTCGACCAGAGTTTGCAGGTAACGAAGCTGGACCGCGACCGGCTGGCGAGCCATCATCTCGGCGGCTCGTTCGAGGTTCGTGGCGGCGGCCAGCTCGCCCTCGGCGTGGATCACTTTGGCGCGCCGCTCGCGCTCGGCCTCGGCCTGCCGGGCGATGGCGCGGATCATCTGCTCGGGCAGATCCACCTGCTTCACTTCGACCATGGTGACCTTCATGCCCCACGGACCGGTGTGCTGATCGAGCACGCTTTGCAGCCGGATATTGAGCTTCTCGCGCTGGCTCAGGAGTTCGTCGAGTTCGGTTTCGCCGAGCACGCTGCGGAGGGTGGTCTGAGCGAGCTGCGATGTGGCGTACAGGTAATTGGCAACCTCGATGACTGCCTTGGTCGGGTCGACAATGCGGAAATAGATCACGGCGTTGACCTTGACCGTGACGTTGTCGCGCGTGACCACGTCCTGCGCCGGGACTTCCATGGCCTCGACGCGCAGCGACATGCGCACCATGCGGTCGATCGGCGCGAAGACCAGCACGACGCCGGGGCCTTTGGGCATCGGCAGCACGCGGCCCAGGCGGAAGATTACGCCGCGCTCGTATTCCGCAAGAATCTTGATGCTGGAGATGAGGTACAGCAGAATCACAACCAACGGGATAAGCGCAGGCAGATCCATGGCACGCTCCTGTCTGGATATACTACGCTAATCCCGCTGGTTTGTTCCGGAGTCTTACGCTCGGGCGGCCGCCGCCCGGGCCGCTTCCGCGCCTTCTTTATAGAGCGAAGCTCCCGCCAGAATCGCTGCAGCCCATTCGACCGCACCGGCCAGCGTGCTGATCGTCGTCAGGCTGGATGGAAACAGCCCGCTGATCCCCATGAGCGCCGCATTCGGCAGAAGCACGCCGGCCACCCAGACGGCGAGGCCTGCGCACAGCGCGGTTTTCGGTCCGGCGCCATAGCGCGGACGAATCGCCGCGTAGAGCCACACGGCGAAGATCCCGAATGTCAGTCCGATGACGTTGAACGCCAGGATCTGGTTGGTGGAGAAATCGCTCTTGCCCAGGGCTCGCATTGCGGCGGTCCACTGCGTCGCCAGGATCACGCCGTCCACGACATAGCCCAAAATATTCGCAACGATGCCCGCTACGATGCCGCCCAAAAGCACGCGGCTGAGATTGATTCGTTCCATGAGCCCTCCTTATGAGCCAGGATTACGACCGGAAGATGATATTCCCGGCACAAGGCGCAAGCAAGGGGGTGTCAGATCGTTCCAAGTTTCCTTCCGGCCCGGGTCCAGAATTTGGATTCGATCTGCGCGCGTGCTGCGCGGGCCTCGGCCAGTTCCTTTTCGAGAGCCTGAATGTGCTTGCGCGCATTTTCGGCTTCGGACTGGCCGCGTTCGAAGGCGGCGAGAGCTTCCGCCTTCTCCTGTCTCAGTGCGAGCGCCCACTGCGTGCGCTCTTCGAGATCCGATTCCATCTTGCGAGCCCATTGCGTGCGCGATTCCAGTTCGGTCTCGAGCTTGCGAACCCATTCGAGCCGCTCTACAAGGGCCCGCTCTGCTTCCTGATGGGCGCGGCGGGACTGCTCGAGATCGCGCCGGAGGCCCGTGGCCCGATGCACAGCGGCCCGGTAAGCCGCCGCGATCTCGATCGAGGGCGGCTGAAAATGGCGCTTTCGCGCGACAATCGGCAGCGACCAGGATTCGCTGTGGTGAATGCCGAATTCCGAAACATCTTCCGACGCGACGTGTACGGTGTGGAATCCGGCGGCAGCGAGCAGATCCTTGAGCGCTCCTTCGGTGAAGACGCGCATTTCAAGCGTGGATCCGTCGCCGCCGTGGAAGCAGAGATTTTCGAACACTTCAATCGATCCGTCCCGCCGCCGGTTAACGAGTACGGTGCGCCCGCCCGGAGCAGCCAGCGCATACTCGTGCAGATCCGGAAAGTGCTCCTCGGTGCCGTTCCCGAGTTTGTAAGGCGCCGTCAGCAGCAGGAGCCCGTCCGGCTTGAGCATCCGGTTCAGGTTCGCGAACGCGTGCTCGACAGGCGGCGGAACGTGCTCCAGGACCTCGCTCGACAGGATGAAATCGTAGCGGCCGGCGTGCTCTTGCGGGGGCTTCACGATATCCAGCCGGGGTTCCTGATGGTAGAACGTGTTGACGTAGTCGAATTTTTCTGCCAGCCGCTCGGCCAGCGGGTCCGGATCGCTCATGCCGAACGCGCGGATGCCCTTGAGCGCTGGAAAATCGGGCAGCGCCAGATCCACGCCGAAAAGCTCGCGCGAGAGCAGCGCGATCAGGCTTCGCAGGCGCACCGTGGAGCCGCACTTCGGGCAGCCGGGCACCTCGCGGCCGGGCGCCGCGGCCGGACGCTCGCAATCCGCGCCGCAGACGTTACAGGTGAACTTTGCGGAATCGGAATATGTCAAACGTCGGTCTCCCGTTTCGATCCAAGATAGTGGTGAGTCGCTCCTGCTGATAATTCTCGCGCCGCGCTAACTCTTCCAGGGCAGCTCGCTCCTGCGGATGAAACGCGAATCCCTGCGCGTGCGCGACGAACACATTCGCTGGGTCTCGCAGCAGGGCTTGGAGAGCGGGCTCATTGGCGGCGTCGGCATAGGACATCGGAAGCTCGCCTTCGCTCAGCAGATTCATGGTTTCGATGAAGCCCCAATCGGCCGCGATGATTTTCCGCGCGTGCAGGTCGGCCAGATAGCGCTCAAGCGGGTCCATCGCGTCGGTCCAGCGGATCGCGGGACCGTTTACGATCAGATCGGCATAGTACTGATTGGTCACCGCGAGATTCGAGCCGCATGAAAGCGCGCTCGCAAGCAATGCCGGAAGGACAGGAATCCGCGCTAAAACCGCCGCGACCGGTATCAGGTGAAACGGCCACAGCAGAATCACGTGCTGTGCCGCAGCGCCAGCGCCCGCGGTCAACACCATGGGAAGCCACGTCGCGGCGCACGTTATCAGGCCGAAAAGGATGGGCTGGCGCGCGGGCGAGTTCCAAAGCCAGATCAGCGCTAACGCCGACGCTGCCGCGGCAAACAGCATGAAGTTGTGGCGCGGGTGCAGCGTCCAGCGGCTAATCGCAAGCGAAAGCGATTGATACCAATGGTTCGGCTGGCCGGGCTGCGGTCCTGGCTCTGCGGACGTCAGAAATCCGAACATCACGGACCCGTCCATGGTGGTCCGCAAGAGCGTAGCTTTCCCGAGCACCGAGGCTTGTTCCACCCGTGCGTTCGATCGAAGCGTTTCCAGAGGACGAGCGATGTTGTAGATCACCAGCGGCAATGAGCCCGCGAGCATGGCCGCAACCGCGATGGCAATATTCGCCGGGCTGACATGCTTCCGTATGTCGCGTGGGAAGACCGCGGCAGTCGCCAGGGCCAGGCCGAACAGCACCCAGGCGAACACCGCTTTGTCCCACAATCCCAGCCCCAGCAGGAAAAATGCGTAAGCCAGGTCTGGTTTGGATCCAGTCTTGCGAAATCGGATCAGGAGCACCAGCGCCCCCAGCTTGAACAGGAACTGGAGAGTCACCGGACCATAGTCCGCCGTGTTCAATAAAAGATAACTGGTGTCGGTTGCAAGAAGCAGCATGCCGATCCACGCGGCCCGGCGTCCGATCGTTCGATCCAGAATCTCGAAGAACAGCCACAGCGACCCGGCCGCGAAGAGCAACATCGGAAGCCGCAGTACGATCGGGCGCGGCGGCGCGAAGAGAAACAGCCCGTTGTAGAGCCAGGCCTTCAGCGCGCCCAGGTAGCTGATCAGCATGATCGGCAGCTCGACTCCGGCGAATTTCCAGGAATACCAGGGATCCCCATGATCGTAGATGCCGTTGGCGATGATCGCCTCGTCGGCTTCGATCCCCAGGCGTGGAACGAAAAGCATCCCGATGGCGACAAATGCCAGCGCGGCCACCAGGAGGGCGCATTGGGTCCGACGGGTCATCTTCAGATGGTACCCGCTCGGATGGTATGCGCGTCAGGACTGGGCGGGAGTTTGCGCCGGAGCTTGAGCGGTCTGTTTCGCTCGATGCTCCCGGTAAGCCGCGCGCGTGCGCTGGATCTGCTGGACGTGTTCCTCGACGTGCTCGGCGTTGCCCTTCACCAGTTCGAGCAGCGTCAGCCGGCCGCTTTCGGTGTGGGTGCCGGTCCGCGCGAAAGCCTCTTCCGGCAGCGATTTCAGCAACTCGTGATTTTCCGTTCGCAGCTTACGGAATGTTTCGAGCGCCTGCGAGATCTTGCGGCGCTGATAATCCAGGCGATCCGCCCAGAGATTGCCGTCGAAGCCCTGCAAGGTCGGATTGTCCTCGGCCGCAATCTGGCGGATTCGCATCACGGCGACCGCTTCCGAATCGGCGATGTGGCACACCACCTGCCGCACGCTCCATTTTTCAGGCGCGGGCTTGAAATCGAGTTCGGGTCCGGCCGCGCCGGTGGTGGACATTGCCAGCAACTCGCCTCCGCGGCGGAAACGCTCCAGGATATCGGCTAGTTCACTCATGAAATCAGTAGTAGTCGGCGCAGCTCATGTAGTAACCGCACTGTTCGCACAGCAGTTTGCATTTTCGCTCGGTCAAGCGGCGGCTGCATACGGGACAGTACAGCATTGGTTCCTCCTCCGCACCCGATTTGAGACGCTCAGGAGTTGCAGATCCTGGAGTGTGTTCCACCGCGAAACCATTATAATGAAGGCCGAGTAGTCTCATGAAGCGACGATTGTTCCTTATCGCCACCACGCTCGTTGTCAGCACTTGCAGCGCCCAGACCCAGACGCGCCGTCCCGAGCCCCTGCTTCGGCAGCCGGTTCGAGGGACGCATGGCGCGGTTGCGGCCGGCAGCGACTGGGCGACCAACGCGGGAATGCGCATGTACGATCAGGGCGGCACGGCCGTCGATGCCGGGATCGCCGCGATGTTCGCCGCATCGGTCACCGAGCTCTCGCATTTCGGCATGGGCGGCGAAGCGCCGATTCTGATCCGCACAAAGGACGGCAAGGTGTATTCGATCGCGGGCGTCGGCACGATGCCGAAGCTCGCCAGCGCGGACTATTTTCGCAAGCGGCCGGTGCAACTCGGCGACATCACCTTTCGCGAAAGCGGCGAGACGCATCTGAAAGGGATTATTCCCGATGCGGGGCTGATGCCCGCGCTGGTTCCCGGCATGGTGGACGCCGGCCTGGTTGCCTTGCGGGAGTTCGGAACAAAATCGTTCGCTGAGGTCATCGCGCCGGCCATCGAACTGGCGGATGGCTACGCTGTGGACGACATGCGCGCGCGCAGTTTTGCGGGTGCGGTGCCGTTCTTCGAGCTCTGGCCGAGCTCGAAGGCGCACTTCATGCCCAACGGGCGAACGCCCGCTGTGGGCGAAATCTTCCATCAGCCCGATCTGGCCCGCACGCTGCGTGCGATGGCGGCGGCAGAGAAGAAGGCGCTGGCGGGAGGCGCCAGCCGGCAAGGCGCGATCGACGCCGTGCGCGATTATTTCTATCGCGGCGAAATCGCGCGCAAGATCGATGCATTCAGCAAGGCCAACGGCGGCCTGCTGCGTTATGAAGACATGGCGGCGTTCAAGCTGACGCCGGAAGCGCCTGTCTCCACAACCTTCCACGGCTACACGGTCTACAAGCCGGGATTCTGGAGCCAAGGTCCCGCCATGCTCGAGGCGCTGAACATCATGGAGGGATTCGAAGGCAAGCAGGAGCTCAATTCGGCGGATTACCTGCACGACCAAGTGGAAGCGATGAAGCTGGCCTACGCCGATCGGGACACCTACTACGCCGATCCGAAATTCAGCAAGCTGAACGTACAGGAGCTGCTCACCAAGCAGTACGCCGCGGAGCGGCGCAAGCTCATCGGCGCGCGAGCGTCGCTCGAATTCCGGCCGGGACCGATTGACGGAAAAATCGGCAAGCATCCGGCGCTGTCGGAGATGGCTTCCTACAAGATCGATGACGTTCTGATGGCCCACGACACGACTTGTGTGGATACCATGGACAGCGAAGGGATCGTATTTTCGGCAACGCCGTCCGGCGCCTGGATGCCGAGCGTGATCGCCGGCGACACGGGAATCCCGCTGACTCAGCGGGCGCAGAGCTTCGTGCTAATTCAAGGCCATCCGAATGAGCTCGCTGGCGGTAAGCGCCCGCGCGTGACGCTGAGTCCAACTCTAGTGATGCAGCCCGAGGGGAAGCCGTTCCTGGCGCTGTCGACACCCGGGGCGGACGATCAGGAACAGGCGCTGATCCAGCTCATGATGAACGTGATCGAATACGGCATGAACGCGCAAGCAGCCATCGAAAATCCGCGCTATCAAACCCGGCACCTGGTGGCCAGCCTCGACGAGCACGCCTGGAGCGTCGGCAACCTGATGCTGGACGAGCGCATTCCTCGGCCCGTCGCGATGGATCTGGCCGGCCGCGGGCACAAAGTTCAGATTATGTCGCGCTACAACAACGGCGCCGCCCCGGTGATGATCCGGCTGTTGCCGGGAGGAACCATCGAAGCCGGCGCCGATCCCTTCTACAACCGCTCGGCGCGCGCGCGGTGACGCTGCCGCTGTTTGAGCCGCCGTCCTCTTTCGGGCCCTATTTTGATAGGGCGGCGCTGGCCGCGCAACTTCAGTCGCTCGCGCGGCAGGATATCTGGATCGGAACCAGCTCCTGGAAATATCCTGGGTGGCTGCGGCAGATCTACACGCGCGAGCGGTACGAGAGCCGCGGCAGGTTCTCGCAGAAACGTTTTGAAGCCGAGTGTCTGGCGGAATACGCCGAAACGTTCCCCATCGTGTGCGGCGATTTTTCGTTTTACCAGTTCCCCTCGCCCGAATTCTGGAAGAAGCTGTTCGCCTCGGCGCCGCTCGAGCTGCGGTTCGTGTTGAAGGTTCCCGAGGAAGTCACCGTCGAGATATTTCCGAAGCATCCCCGCTACGGCGCGCGCGCGGGGATGGAGAACGAAGGCTATTTGAACGCGGATGCGTTGGCGGCTTTGTTCCTGGAGCCCCTGGAGCCGTATCGCGCCCGCATTCCGGCGCTGGTTTTCGAATTCGGCGCGCGCGGGGCGAGCCCGCGCGAGTTCGCGGCAAGGCTAGATCCGTTTCTAGGCGAGCTGCCGGATACGTTCCGCTATGCGGTCGAGGTGCGCAACCGCGAGTATCTTCAGCCTCGCTACTTCGATTGCCTTCGCGAGCATCGCGCGGCGCACGTATTGAACGCCTGGACCAGGATGCCTCTGCTTTCCGAGCAGATGGCGATGCCTGACGCGTTCCCGGCGGATTTCACCGTGGTGCGCGGGCTTTTGCGGCAAGGGCGCGCGTACGAGGATGCCGTGAAGCAGTTCACGCCCTACGATCGAATACAGGATGAGAATCCCGAAGCCCGCGACGCGCTGCGGACCCTGATTCGCCGCATGCGCGAGGAGCGCCGCGCGGCCTACATTTTCGTCAATAACCGTCTGGAAGGGAACGCGCCGGAAACGATTCGAGCGGTCGTCGAGGGATGAAGCTTCCGATTGACGCGCTCTTGCCGCGCATCTTCGAAGCGCTACGCGCCGGCTCGAATCTGGTGATCGAAGCTCCGCCGGGGGCGGGGAAGACGACGCGCATTCCTCCGGCTCTGCTGGCGCTCGGGTTGGGTGAAGTGCTGGTGCTGGAGCCCAGGCGTCTGGCGGCTCGTCTTGCGGCGCGGCGCGTGGCGAGCGAATGGGGCGAGCGTGTGGGCGAGACCGTCGGCTATCAGGTTCGCTTCGAGGATGTGAGCGGCCCGCGCACGCGCTTGCGATTTATGACGGAGGGCGTGCTGACGCGGCGTCTGCTGTCCGATCCTAAGCTGTCGGGCGCCGGCGTCGCGATCCTGGACGAATTTCACGAGAGACACCTCGAGACCGATCTGGCGCTCGCGCTCCTGCGCAGGTTGCAGAAAACTGCGCGACCCGAGCTGCGCATTGCGGTCATGTCCGCCACACTTGACACTGCGCCCGTCGTACGGTTCCTGGGCGATTGTCCCGTGCTGCGATCGGAAGGCAAATTGTACGATCTGGAGATCGAATACACGCCCCATGCGCCCACGCCCCTAGAAGAACAGGTCGCTGCTGCGGCGGAGCGCTTGTTCTCCAGCCGCGCCCGTCAGGGCGGGGGCAACGTGCTCGCATTTCTTCCCGGAGCGGCCGAAATCCGGCGCGCCGCGCGTGCCATCGAGCCGCTCGCGTCCCGCCTGGGCCTGCTGGTTGCTCCGCTCCATGGCGACCTTCCGCCCGCCGAGCAGGATCGCGCGGTCGCCCCGGCGGATCGCACGAAAATCATCCTGTCGACCAACGTCGCGGAAAGTTCGGTCACCATTGAGGGCGTCACGGCAGTCATCGATAGCGGATTGGCGCGAGTGGCGGTCGATTCGCCGTGGACCGGATTGCCTTCGCTTGAAGTCCGCCGCATCAGCCAGGCTTCGGCGACCCAGCGCGCGGGACGAGCGGGCCGCACTGCGCCGGGCCGAGTGGTCCGCCTGTACACCGCGGAGGATTTCCATAGACGCCCGACGGCCGATCTTCCGGAGATCCTGCGCCGCGAGCTTTCGCAAGTCGTTCTCCAATTGCGCGCCATGAAAATCGCGCCAGAGGAATGCGCCTGGCTCGATCCGCCTCCCGAAGCTGCCCTCAGCGCGGCGAAGGCGCTGCTCGATCGCCTGGGCGTCACTTCGGAAATGGCGGGGTTGCCGCTGCCGCCGAGGCTCGCCAAGCTGGTGCTCGAAGCCCAGCGGCGCGGTGTGCCCGAGAAGGGCTGTGCCGTAGCGGCGGTGCTCAGCGCAGGCGAACGGGGATCGTCCGATTTGCTGGCGTTGGCCGAATCCGACTGGCAGCCGCAGACACGACGCGTATTCGAGCAACTCCGCAGGCGCATACCCGGACGCGACGGCCGCGACTCGAGCGACGGCGCAATCCTGCAGAGTGTTTTCGCGGCATTCCCCGATCGCGTCGCGCGCCATCGCAGGGACGGCGAGCTGCTGCTATCCTCCGGCGGCTCGGCTCGATTTCCCGGATGCCACTGGGAGTTTCTGGTCGCGATCGATATCGAGGAGCGGCGCGAGCACGGGCTGCCGCTGGTTCGTCTGGCTGCGCCGGTTGAGCCCGAATGGTTGCTCGAGAACGCGGCGGAATGCGTGACGCTCGAATGGAACCGCGTGGCAGAGCGCGTCGAACAGGCGACGGCACTGCTCTACGATCAGCTCGTCGTCGAAGAGTCGCGCTCGCCAGCGACACCCGGCGAGGGAGCCTCACAGTTGCTCGCGCAGAAAGCCCTGGAAGCGGGCATCGCGCGTTTTGCCGACCCCGTTGCCATCGAGCAACTGCGCTCCCGCGCGGTGTTTGCCGGGATTGTGATCGACGTAGAAGGCGCGCTGGCCGCGCTGTGCCAGGGGCGCACCAGTTTCGCCGAGCTCGAAGCGGCAAACCTTCTCGGCGCGATCCGTTTGTCACATCTCAGCCATGCCGCTCCGGAACGCCTGCGGCTGCCGGGCGGGCGCGAAGTTCAGGTTCATTACGAGCCCGGTAAACCGCCCTGGATCGAATCGCGCTTGCAGGATTTCTTCGGCATGCGGGAGACGCCTCGAATCGGCCGGACTCCCGTCGTGGTGCATCTTCTTGCGCCGAACCGTCGGCCCGTGCAGGTGACCACCGACCTGGCGGGGTTCTGGGAGCGGCTGTATCCGCAGGTCCGCAAAGAGCTGTCGCGGCGATATCCCAAGCACAAATGGCCGGAAAAGCCAGTCTAAATCACAACACAATCCCACTCGCCGGCCTCATTCTGAAAGCCCGAAAGAATCCGAGTCCGCGCGACGCGCTCGAAATCCGGGCGCATCGAACTCAACACGTCCTCGCTGATGTTGGCGACGACCACATCGAATGCACTCGACCTCACCGCGTCCACGCTGCCGACGAAGAAAGATTCGGTACGCGCGGCCTCCGGATCGATATCGCAGGAAACCACACGGCCCGCCCCCAGCATCTTCGCTGCGATCGACAGGATGCCGGATCCGCTGCCCACGTCCAGCACAGAATCGCCGGAGCGAATGACGCGTTCCATCGTTTCCAGGCAGAGCTGCGTGGTTCGATGATATCCGGTCCCGAACTGCCCGCCCGGGTTGATGACCAGCCGCATGCGGCCGGGCGGCGTCGGATCGGCGCACCAGGGCGGCGCCAGAAAGAATTTATCCCCGATCGGCAGCGCTGGAAAGGCCTGCTGCGTTCGGGCGACCCAATCCTGGTCCTCGACTGGCTGCGGCTCGCCGAATTCCCTGGCGACCTCCGCATCCGCGAAGAATGCGTCCAGAAATCCGTTCCCCTCCGTGACGCCGAGCGTCCCCGCATCCCATAAATTCGCGATCAGCTCGTCGTAGTCTCCAGGATCCGGCTCCAAACGAACGAAGAACATCAGCCCTGCACCCGCTTTGCTTTATTCGCCCAGAAGCGCTCCTTCAGTTCCTGCTTGCGGATCTTGCCGGTTCCGGTCTTGGGCAGAGGATCGCTCGAGAATTCTACGATTCGCGGCAGCTTGAAACGGCTCAAGCGCGGCCGCAGGAAATCCAGCAGATCTTCCCGGCTGAGGGGATCCTCAGGCTTCAGAACCACGATCGCGGCAGGAACCTCGCCCCATCTAGGGTCGGGTGCCGCCACCACGGCGCATTCGAGCACCGCCGGATGAGCGGAAACGGCGGCTTCGATTTCCAGCGATGAGATGTTCTCGCCGCCCGAGATGATGATCTGCTTCTTGCGGTCGACGATCTGGATGTAGCCGTCCTCGTCCCAGACCGCCATGTCGCCGGTGTGCAGCCAGGAGTCGCTCATCGCCGCGCATGTGCCTTGGGGATCGCCGAAATATCCATCCATCACCTGGTCCCCCATGACGATCACTTCTCCCATGGTCTTGCGATCCCGCGGCACGTCCTGAAGATCCGGATCTACCACGCGGACCGATGCGCCGGTGACGGCTCGCCCGGTCATTGCCTGCCGCTCGCGGCGGCCCGGGTCATCCATGTGAATCGAATCGTTCGGCTGGACCATCGTAATCACTGGAGATGTTTCCGTCAATCCATAGCCGGAGGTGCACTGGCATCCGGGGAACGCCCGCTCGATGCGCTCGACGAGATCGGGGGAGCTGGCGGCGCCGCCGATATTGATCAGCCGCAAACTGGAAAGGTCCCATTGCGTTCGATCCGGAGCGTTCACCAGAGCGTTGGCCATGGTCGGCACCAGGCACAGGTTGGTCACGTGATGTTCCTGGATGAGCTTGAAAATCAGCGAGGGTTCGAACTGCCGCACCATGATCTGCTTGACGCCCAGCATGGTGGACGCATGGGGGTGGCCCCATCCGTTGGCATGAAATAAAGGAATTGTGTGCAGTTCGACGATGCTTTCCGGCTCGCGGTACTCGAGAGCCACTCCCAGCGCGTGCAGATAGAGCGTCCGGTGCGAAAGCGTAACTCCCTTGGGCGTGCCGGTGCTGCCGCTGGTATAGAAGAGCTCGGCGATGGACATCTCATCGTAGGAGAAAACGTCCGCGCGTTCGGGACACCCCTGATCCAGGATTTCGTCGTAAGAGAGATCCGCTGGCTGGTTGTGCTGGCCGAGCGAGACCCAATGCCGAACTTCGGGACAGGTTCGCCGTAAGGAGGCCGCCGTGTCTGTGAAGCCGTCTTCGAACATCACCAGGCTCGCGCCGGAATGCCGCACGATTCCGGCGAGCTCCGCCTCGGAAAGGCGGATATTCAGCGGCATCAGGATCGCTCGCGCCTGGATCACGCCGAAGTATCCTTCGAGCAACTGATGATTGTTGTGACTCAAGTACGCCACCCGATCGCCGGCGGCGATGCGCAGTTTCCGCAGGCCCGTTGCGAGCCGCCCGGCGCGGTGGCCGAGTTCGGCGAACGTAAACTGCCGGTTTCCGCAGACCACGCCGATTTTCGAGCCGTACAGATCGACGGCGCGATGCAGGCAGCGCAACGGCGTGAGCGGAACAAACATGACAACTATTTTGTCCGTTCCGCGTGTTCGGCGGTTTCGTCGTCTTCCTGCGCGCCCGCCAGGTCGCCTAGATCGCGCTTCGCTTTGGCGCGAGCGCGATACACGCCCGGTGCGACCCGGTCCAGCAAGATCGCCTGATCGTAATCCGCCACAGCCTTGCCCGGTCGGCCGAGCATCTGATATGTCAGCCCGCGCTGATAATACGCATCGGGGGTTGGCCGGAGCTGAATGGATCGGGTGAAATCAGCCAGGGCTGCCTGGGAATCGCCTCGCGAGCGCTGGATTTCGCCGTGTGAGGTGTAGGCAACATTCAGATTCGGATTGGCGGCCATGGCTCGCTCGAAATCGCCCGCCGCTGAATCGCTCTGTCCCATGGCCTGGAGCGCCTTTCCGCGGCCGACATAAGCGTCGGCATAACCCGGCATAATCGCGAGTGCCTTCGTGAACTGCGCGGCAGCGTCTTTGAAATCTCCGGCGCTGATTAGACTCATGCCTTGTTGGTAATGGTCGAAGGCGCGCTCAGGAGCCGCGGCGATAAAGGCGAACACTCCCCAGGCGCTGAGGCCGAGAACAATCACAAGGACGGTGCCGCGTATCAGGCGGCGCTGGGCTCGATTCAGGCGGCGGCGCGCGGTGGAGCAGGCGGGGGCTTGACGGCATCCCACACCCGCCGAAGCAAAGTTCGGGGCATTTCCGCATGGATTATGTTAGCGAATCTGATCCCCGCCAGGCAGGGGCTCATCGGGCGCGCAGCGCGTCCCGCAAGGCCTCTGCCGAACGCTGCTGCTCGTCGCTGGTTGCGCTTCGAACGGCTCGCTGGATCGCATCGAGCGCCTCGGAATTCCGGCCCGCCTTCTGCTGCGCGTACGCCAGCGCGTACCAGACGTAAGACTGCCGTGGCAAGAGCCTGGCCGCCTCGCGCAGGTACATGATCGCGGCGTCGTACCGGCCATCGTCCGTGGCTCGCACGCCGAGCAGCAGTTGCGCCTCTCCGAAAGTCGGATTCAGGGCGACCACCTTTTCCAGCAACTCGCGCACGCGCTCAACGCCCGCTCCCGAGTCTCGCTCGAGCAGCGCATATTCAAACAGAGTTCCGGCGTCCTTCTCGTCGAGCTGGAGAGCCCGTTCCAACATCCGCCGCGCGTCTCCCGGACGATTCTGGGTCAGCGCTAGCATGCCAAGTCCCGCCTGCGCAGTCGCGGAATCGGGATGCTCCCGCGCGGCCTGTTCGAACAAAGCCTGCGCCTGCTGAGCGCGCCCGGCCCGCAGCAGGACGTCGGCCCGCACCAATAGCGCGTCCACTTCGGACAACGGCTCTGCGCTGCCCGCGCTAAACGGAGCCGGCGGTGGAATATCGAGCCTCACGCTGCGAAGTGATTTTAGATGTGAGGGCAAATCCGCGACCGCGCGGGCGAGATCGCGGCCGAAGGCCGTGCGAAACGCGTCGTCCGGCTCGCGGCCGTCAGCCAGAAGCTGAACGAACTGCGGCAGGCGATCGCGATACTTCGGCGATAGATTCAGCATGTGCACCACGGCCCAGCTTTCGGCGTAAAACATGCTCTCGGCGAGTTCCTGCTCCTGGTTTTGCTTCTGATTCGCGGCCGGCCGTTCGGCCGCGAGCTGTGCCGCGGACAGCCAGGGCCGCGCGAGCAGCAGTTTCGTGTGCGACTCGATTTCCTTGCCGATCCGCACGCGCTTATTGTTGATCTGCGTATTCGAGTAGAGTTCCGCCGTGCCTTCCTCGAACCAGCGGGGCAGGGGCGCAGGCGTCTGGTTCAGCAAAAAGTGAACGAATTCATGAGTGACCACTCGCGGAAGCTCGCCGCCAGCGTGGGTGACGATGTAATCGTATTCGAGGCCGCTCAGGTACAGCCCTGCGGTCGTCTCGCCCGGCGCAGAATCCCTGAATTCCTTCTCGGAATCGAACAGCACCACACGGAGCTCGCGGCCGCTGCTGTTGCCGCCAGCAGGCAGGATCGCGCGGATCTGTTCCAGCCGGCTGAGCGCGCGCCGGCCTTCTTTCTCCCCCGCATCGGTTAGGAGTTCGGTGTGGGTTCCGCGCAGGCGAATCCACTCGGCGCTGGCAGGCAAGGCTGCCAGCAGGATTACAAAGACAACCAACTTCCGCATGTGTAACTAGTGAGTGATCGAATACATGATGTAGTTCAGCGCGATGCGAATCCCCAGCGCGGAATACTTCTCGTCATAGCTGGGATCGTCGGCGAACTCCCAGGAATCGCCCAGGTCCGAATCGAATGTCATCGCGGCGATGACGCGGCCTTTGTCGTCGTAAATGCCGCGCCACTTCGCGGGACAGCCCTCGCACTTGTACGAAACGCCGGTGTAGCGATAGCGCGCGCCGGGCACCTGGTAACGGTCATCCAGGTCGTACACCGAGTGAAAAATCGCCTCTTTATCGGGCAGGTCCACAATTTCGTGGTCCGGGAAGACTTTCTTCATGCTCGCCTCGAAAACTTCCCATTGATCCGCGCCCCAGAAGTCGTCGCACATGAAGAATCCGCCGCGCAGCAGGAAATCGCGCATGCGCGCGGCCATCGCGTCTGTGAGTTCCCAGTGACCGGGCTGGACGGCATACAGCCAGGGCCAGTTGTAGACATCGTCTTCGTCTTCAAGATTGACGGGCTGTTCGACGGAGCGCGCCTGGATGCGCGTGAGCCGGCGCAGAGCCGTCAGGAAATGCCGGTCGGCACGAGGATAGTCCTGCGTCCAGTACGTGTAGCCTTCGCGCCAATCCCCGCGTGTGCGGCGCCCGAATCCGACGCTGAACGGCACTTCGGGATACATCAAGCGGGCGAACACGAACTCCGTCTGCTCGCGGTAATCCGCCGGGAGCGGAAAATCGTTGTACTCCATGCCCGGGAACTCCCGGAACGGGCGCTGGAAAGCGTGCAGAGTTCCGAACAGCGTCATGACGCCCGCTCCCAACCACCAGACTTTCGGGCAGATTTTCGGGATTCGCATGGATACATCCCTGATGAGAGCGTAGCAGACGCGCCGGACTACAATGCCGCGACCCTGCGGTTGACGGTCACAAAGAACAAGGCCAGCAGGATTTGCAGCGCTCCGGCGATCGTGAACGTCATAGGCGCGTGGAAGCGCGGGATCATCAGCGTCCCCACCAGGAGGCTCCCCACTGGTCCGCCGGCGCGCAGAGCCAGGTTATAAACACTCATCACGCGGCCGCGCATGTCGTCGGGAATGATGGTCTGGACCAACGTCGTAATCATGGAAAACACAGCCATCAGGGAGGCGCCGGCGAGGAACAGCATGGCGCAGGCAACCGGCACGGTGGGCGATTGCGCAAACGCCATCGTGAAGAAGCCCAGTACCGCGAGCATGATCAGCGCCGAACGGCCCTGGCGCTTCAACCGGCCGAGCCCGGCTACGATCAGCGCGCCCGCAACCGCGCCCGCGCCCGAGCAACTCAACAGGAGCGTGAAGGTCTGCGGCCCGCCGTGAAATACGTCTTCGCCGAAGACCACCAGATACATGATCACCGGGAAACCGAGCGTCGTCATGCAGAACGCCAGCACGATCAGCGATTCCATCCCAGGCTGCTGGCGCATGAACCGGATGCCTTGCTTCATGGCGGTCAGAATCGGTTCCCTGGATTTGGCCGGAACGAATGCCGTTTTGATCACGTACAGCGTGATGATCACGCCGATAAATGAGATCCCATTGAAGGTGAAGTTCCAGGCCGCGCCGAGTTGGACCAGCGCGACGCCGCCCAGCGCGGGTCCGATCACGCGCGCCAGGTTGAACTGGATGGAATTGAGGGCGATGGCGTTCTGGAGGTGCTCTCGGGGAACCAGCGTCGGCACCAGAGCGGAATACGCCGGACCGCCAAAGGACTGCGCGACACCGACGATAAACGAAAGGCACCAGATATGCCAGACTCGCACCACACCGGTGAATACCAGGGCGGCCAGCAGAAAGGCGCAGAACGTCTGGGTATACTGAGAACCCAGCAAAACCCGCCGCCGGTCGTGCCGGTCCGCGAATACGCCGCCGATCAGCGAAAGCAGCACGATAGGCAACTGGCCCAGGAACTGGTCGATGCCCAGATATACCGAGGAGTGTTTCGAGAGCTCGTAAACCAGCCAGCTCTGCGCGGCGGTTTGCATCTGCGTTCCTACCTGGGAGGTGCAGGCCCCCGTCCACATCAGGCGGAAATCGCGGAATTGAAACGCCTTGAAGACCCGCCCGAACAGGCTGGACGACTGTGTCTCGGCAACCGCTTTATCTTGCTCAGTGGGATGGGCCAGGGGACGTAAACTCCGGCAAGAAGCTATACAGGCGATTTTAGCAGGTCGGGCGTTACAGCAACTACCGCTACCTCAATAGATCTGGAAGCAGAACGCGGCGTTCGAGCCGCTGGGCGAAAGAGAGTACTCCCCGTTTTCAAGAGGTTCATCGGCTTCCACCCGGTACAGATCCTTGTCCAGCTTGGTGACCGAGAGATGGAATGGGCCGGATTTCTCGGACCGCTTCTTTGACAAGGTGAGCTGGCGGCGTCCGTTCTTTACTTCAAACCGGTACAGCTCCAGCGAATCCGCCCGGATCTTTTCGCTTCGCAACAGGAAAATCGGCTCGGCCAGCGGCGTTCGAACCGGGGATGCGGCGCCGGCTACCGCATACGTGCTTTCATCTTTCTTTCCTTCCTGTTGCGCCTCTGTCGCTTCCGTCGCGATCAGGTTCGAGGCATGCACCAGGTAGGGAATGTCGGCTTTGGGCGGGCGCGGACCGGTGTAGTCCTCGGCGGCGAACAGCAGCGTCGCCAATCCGTGGGTCGCCAGGAGTAGAGCAATTAAGTACCGCATGTCAACATTTTAGACCCCCTCGTGGCGGAACGGGTTACATCAAGGTTCCACTACGAAGGCGTCCAGGTCCACGAATACACCCGAGGACTGAGGATTCTTCTGGCCCGATACTCGAATTTCCAGGCTGTGCCGGCCCGGAGCGAGCCCCGCGAATCGCTGTTTCGACTGCCATTCGGTACGCGCCGAATATTCGTCCACCGGGTCCTGAAGCCGGCCGTCGATTCTCACTTCCGCGATTCCCCGGTTCGCCGCTCGCGTGAAGACGTACGCGATCGCCGTGCCTTTAAAATCGATGCGGAATGCGTCCTGCGGACGCTTGGAATAAGTGATGGATTGCTCCCAGCTTTCCGGAAACTGCACGTCGTGCAGCCAGGAGCCGCTGTACTGGATCCGCTCTTCCAGATCGTCGTAGCGGCCGGGGTCGAACGGCGTATGGTCAGGCTCATGGACGACGGACGACATCCGAAACAACCCCAGTGAGCCGACGGGCTCGCGAACCGGTTCCAGCCAGCGCCTCAGAAACAGCTCGACTGTCAGAAGGCTCGCATGGCGCGAGCGGGGCGCCACGATGTGCTGAATCCCTAGTTCGTGCAGGATCAAAGCGATCTCTTGCGGGTTCTGCGCCTGCTGGATGCGATGCCAGTAGCGCTCGCTGTGCCAGCTATCGGTGTACGCGGGGCCTCGCAAGTCGCCTGTTTCGTCGGTCGAAAAGAACGCTACGGGTTCTCCGGGCGCGCGAAGGTTCAAATCCGCAATCAGCACGCGCGCCGGAGCCATTCGCTCAATGTACGGTTGGATGTCCGCATGGCGGAAGAGCGCAAAGTCTCCATTGTAAAAACCGGACGAGGGCAGGAACCAGAGGTTGAGGGCGACCAGAAGGGGCGCGCCCACCCATAAGACCACGGGCGGTTCCAGCCACGCCAGGGCCAGCCCGGCCAGCGGCAAGGCCGGATACAGATACCGCAAGTTCGGCAGGATCGCGAGTATGATCCCACCGGCGACAGCGATCACGGCAACGACGATCCATTGATCCCTCCGCCGTGCGCAAAGGATCGCAGGAAGCAGCAGCAGAAAATACTGGAAGCCGCTGGCCCCACCCTGCGCTTCCATGAAATTCCTGGATTGGAACGTCAGGTCGTAGGGCGTCTTCCAGGAAAGCGGTGTCGTGAAGCGTGGGTCGGAAAACGATTTCGTCGTGTCGAAATCGGCAGATCGAAAGACGGCGTTCGCAAACGGGAAAATCGGATTGCCGGTTTTCGCGAAGGCGTAGACGTAAGGCGGCGCGGCGAACAGGATCAGCAGCCCCGCGGCGATCGGCAGGACTCGCCACGCGCGTCGGCGGAACAGGGCGAAAGCTGCCAGGCACACGATCGGCGCTGCGAATGCGGCCGCGATCAACTTCACCGACACCGCCGCGCTCGTGAAGACAGCAACCAGCAGCAAAGCGCGGAGCCGGCCTTCTTCCCAATAGCGCGCCAGCGACAGCGTCGCCGCCAAAATCATCGCCGCCCACACGTTTTCGACGAACAAGGACGCGGTCACAAGCTGAACGAGCGGCGTGGATGCGAACAGCGCCGCGACCAGCCACGCCTGAGCGGGGGAAACCCAGCGCCGTGCCGCGCTCGCCAACAGCACGCAGGTCAAGACCAGGAACGCGAAGTTGAGTAGATGCGCCGCGGCTTCCCCGCCCATGAGGTACGCGGCCGTGTAGAGACTGTCGGCTCCGGCGGGCATCACGGCCCAACTGTTGAGCCGGAAATCGAAGCCCCAGCGAGCCTCGCGCGCCACCGCCATCGGCAGGGCGAGGTGCATCGAAAGCCCGTCGGCGCTGATTTCCGGCTTGAGTGCAGCCAGAAGATGGGCGAACAAGACAAACAGCAATACCGCCAGAGCCGCCGCCTCCGCTCGTCCTGGTAGCCGGATTTTCCGAGCCGCGACAGTCATGGAGCGGACACCAAGCAGATACGGCGCCGCCAGCCCCGCAACGTACACCCCGCGCGCGTTGATCGGAAAATGCAGCGCGGTCCAGATGACGGACATCCACACGGCCGCGCCCAGCAGGATCGCGACGGGAGCCTCGGAATCGTCCGAAAACAGGCGGCCCAGGCACAAACACGATCCCAGGAAATAGAGCACGGCGATTGGCGCGGCGGGTCCGCTCCACCATGCCACGTAGAGCAGCGCCGCGGCCCAGGCGACCGGTCCCATCCAGCGGGGCCGCAGCAACAGAATCGCGCCCGCTGAGATCCAGAAAACGGCCGTGTAGGCCAAAAACCGATCCTGCCCGGCCTGGCTCCACATGGATTGCGCCCAAAGGCGCTCGTGCAGGAACCCGTACAGTCCTGCGGCCAGGAGCAGCGCGAACAGTATCCAGGAAAACTTCCGGAACACTTTAATAAAGTACCTGTACGAATTCCGCGACGATCCGGAAGCGCTCTTCCTCCGGGTTGAGCTCCCAGGCCTCGAATTCAGGATTCAGCGGCTCCAGGCGTATCGTTGCGTGTTCCCACGAGCCGTCGGGCCGCTGGCGCTTGATGCTGTGGTAGCGCTTTACGGTATGGCGATCGTTCGCGCCTCCGCCCAGGTATTCCACCAGGACCAGGCGTCCGTCGCGGGATCCAACGACGCCCGCCCGGAAGACGCATAGACTGCCGTCCGGAATGCGCGGCTCCATGGACCTGCCCGCGATGCGCGCCACGAACATGGATCCGGTGGGATTTAGCTCCGGCGGCGTCTCCTCCCAGCCTTCTTCGACAACCTCCTGGTTCTCGAGGAATTTGCCTGCGGCCACGGCCAGCGAATATCGCGGCACATGCGTGACAAACGGCCGCACCGTTGCTTGAACCATCTCGGCGTAAAAGCGCTGCACCGCGCGGCTGAAGTTTTCGACCATCACTTCGCGGGGATCGCTGATCCGCAGCGTGTTCGAGAGCGTGTCCTGAAGCCGCCCAAGCACCTGGGATGCGCCCAGTTCCCGGGCCTTGGCAGCCAGATCCGATTCGAGCTCGGATAGGACGGTTGCTTCGTCTGCCGCAATCGCATCCCAGTCGCGCCGAACGCGCAAATACAGGCGATCCGTGGTGAGATCTTCCAGCAGAACTCCTGCGTTGACCAGCCCTTGTCCAGGCAATTGCAACTGCAAGACGGAAATTCGCCCAACCTGGGTAGCGAGAATGGCCATGTTCCGTTAAGGAATCATGGCATATTCCGGAATATCACGCTAGCCGATCTCTACGGGCTAAACGGGTAGTAATATTGGCGGGCCTTGACGATCACATTGGGGATATCGACCTTCACTTCCAGGTTTCGCTTCACCTTTGCGTCGTCAGCATCGCTCGGAACGAATCGCAGGACATATTGGACCGTGATTTCGCCCGCGATGTTCGCAATCGATTTGTAGATGGAGCCCAGAATCGCCGCGGTATAGCCGCCCGTGCCGACCTTGATCTGGTAATTCCCTTCGTCGGAGGGCTGCGAGAGGAACCCCGAGGTGTCCTTGTAAACGTTCATCAAGGGATATTCCACGCGGCCGCCGGTTGCCTCCGCCAAGCGCACCAGGTTCTTGCCGGCGTCGCTGGTGAAGCCGTAGGCGTCCGTGCTGATCGCGTTGATCGTGACTTGGTAGCGCTGCGCCAGTTCCAGGACCTGGTCCAGCGTCTTGCTGCTGGCGTTGTCGTCGCCGCTCCCGATCACGATGATGACCCGCCGGGGATCCACCGGCTCGCCTTCCACCAGCTTGCGGGAAGTACAGGCCATATACAGCGCGTCATAGAACGCCGCGCCGCCGCTGGGCGAAATCTTGCGCAGCTTATCCACGATGAGGTCCGGATCCGACGTGGTGTTTACCATCAGCTCGGCTTCGTTCCCATAACCGATGAGATAGCCGGCGTATTTCTTGTCTTCAGGCAGCAGGTTGTAGACGAGCTCGATGGTCGCTTCCTGGAGGCTTTTCCACTGGCCCCGGCTCCGGTTGCTCAAATCCACCAGGAATCCGACCACCACGCGCTGGTTGCGCTCCCGGTTGAAGTAGCGGATGGTCTGCTCTTTGCCTTCGTCGAAAATCTTGAAGTCTTTTTGTTCCAAGTCGGAAACAAAGCGGCCCTTTTCGTCGGTGACGGTTACCGGGATCACCACTTCGTTGACCTGAACGCGAATCGACTGTTGGGGGCCGGATGGAGCCTGCTGCGGCTGCTGGGCAACCGCCAGCGCCACCAGCATGGAGAGCACGACGACGGTTCGCACCGTGTGCTTTGCGCTGAATCGCATACGACCTTCTCGATTATACCCGAGACGTAAAGACTCGAAGCCTGGTGGCCCAGGCTTCAGGAACCGCGGTTGTGAGGGGTTTTAGAGGGTTTATAGAGGGGTTCAGAGGTGATTCAAACTGTGGGGTTCTGACTGGGGGGACAGCCGGGTTCCTTGAGCCTGCGACATTTGCATTACGCTGCTCCCAGGGAGCAATCCGGCTGCCGATTCTCCGCCTCGAATTTATGTTGTTGATGAAGAAGCCGTAATTCGGCTGCTTCGACCGCGACGACAACTGATTCCAAGTTGGACGTTTTCCGACCTGGAAAGAGTTACCGTTAGAAACTGCATCACCGCAGCGGGATTTGCATCGGGGTTTGCCCTAGCGATTCGCGACGGGGCTGTTCGTCCCGGGAGTTGCCCCTGCGGCACGTCCGTTCTGCTGCGGCGTCACATCGGGGATCGGGCTCGGCGACTTGGACATGCGTCCGTTCTTCGCTTCATCGACCGAGATGTTGTTGTTGTCGAGAATCGTTCCGGTGGCCAGATCCATCTGCAGCTTAGCTAAGGCGTAGGTCGTCAGCGCGGCGACCTCGGCTTGCCGGGCGTTCGCCAAATCGGTCTGGTGCTGAATGACGAGGTAGGAGGTCGACGCGCCGAGTTCATATTTTTTCTGCTCAGCGTCGACAACCTGCTCCTGAAGGACCCGGGTTTGCTGCGCGGACTGGTAGCGCGAGCGGGCATTGGTGACGGCGATCAGTCCATTCTGCACGTCGGCGCGAATCTGGTTAATCTGCTTTTGTACGTTCAGTTCGGTCTGCCGGAGCTGGAGGTCCTGCTGAATGTAGGCGGCCTGGGCGGAACGATTCCGCAGCGGGATATTGAGCTGAAAACCAACCGCGTAGTTTACGTTGGGAACTCCGAAAAGCTGACTTAGAATGTTGCCGTATCCCCCGATAAGGTCCGGATTGAGGGGCTGAGGACGCGTCCCAGGCTGCTGCGTGATCGGGTTGATGTAAGGAGCCGTATTGAAGGGGCCACCCGCTCCGGGATTCGAGACGTTCCCCACCAGATTCAGTTGAGGGAGCAGTGCATTGTGCGCGCCGGTCAGATTGATCTTGGCGTTCTCCACTTGAATACGCAGTTGGGCCAGCTCCGGGCGGCGGTCCAGGGCCTTCGCAACCAGGTCCTGAATCGGCTGGATGGGCTCCGTATCGGGGATCGTGATCCGGTCGGTCGGGATGATGTGCGCGTCGGCGATGGCCGGGTTCGCAAGACCGTTCCGGCTCAAAAGATTTTTCAGGACCACTTCTTGCTGTTGCACAGCCGTCTGGGCGATGAGCAGATTCGTTTCATTGGTGGCGACCTGCGCTTGCGCCGTGGTCACGTCCAAAGGCGCCATGGTTCCGATTTCCAACTGCTTTTTGTTGTCTTCCAGGAGCTTCTGCGAAAGGGCAAGGGACTGCTGGGCGACGTCTACGGCGAGTGCTGCGCTGACCAGATTCCAGTAGGCCGCAATGACCGTGTTGAGCGTCGTATTCAGCTGCTGCTCGAACTGGAAGTCCGTCAAACGAACATTGTTTTTTGCGACGCGTAAGTTGCGGGTGTTGAATGCAATGCCGAAACCCTGCAAGAGCGGCTGAGATGCCTGCAGATTTAAGCCAGAGGTGTAAGACGGATAGAAGATTGAGTTGGTGTTATTCGTCGTTGATATCTGGTTGTTAAACCCAAGGGTCGCTGTGGCGCCTGTCATGAATCCTTGTTGGACTCCGAAGTTTCTAGTCCGGGTGTCGGCGATGTTGGTAGCCGTTCCGCCGCCCGTAATCGTATTGGTGTTGATTGTAGCGTTGTGGCCCCAGTTTATGTTGCTGGTTATTGCCGGATCGTAGCTCAGGCCGGCTCCGTTGGTTGCTCGCGCGGCTAGAACCGCCGCGTCGCTAAGAGGGTACGAATACCGGGAAACCTCGATATCGATATTGTTCTCGAGAGCCAGCGCAATCGCGTCGGAGAGCGACAGATATAGATTGCCCGCCCGGATCAGCGAATCGGCGCGGCCGCTGTTCGAGACGTTGATGGGGGGCACGTACTTCGTCGTGTAGTCGCGTGTGAATCCCGAGTACCAGTGCTGCCGCTCGGTGGAGAGCGACGGGCCGCGGTCGTTCAAGCTCTGCCCGAACGTCGCCGGCGAGACCATCAGCAGCACGCACAGCAACAATACGATGAAAGGCTTCAATGTTTTCATGGCTAGGGTTACCTCAAGTGGCTTGAAAAAATCTATTCGTTCCAGCGCTGCATTTCGAGCGCCAGGGCTATGTAACTCAAAATAATCCTTCTAGGTCTGTCCGCAGTGTCCGTTTTTGGAATTCCGGCGTGCGAAAGCGGAGCGTCTCCCGCCCGTATTACTCATACCTTAGCGCTTCAATCGGATCGAGCAAAGCAGCCTTTCGGGCAGGGTAGTATCCGAAGAAGACGCCCACCAGGGCGGAGAACAGGAACGCAGCCGCAATCGAAGGCAGGCTGACCAGCGTATTCCATCCGGCAAAGTACGAGATGCCCAGGCTCGCTACCACGCCCATCATAATGCCCATACAGCCGCCGAGCAGCGCGAGCGTGACTGCCTCCACCAGAAACTGCGAGAGGATGTCCTTGGTCTTTGCGCCGACGGCCTGCCGCAGGCCGATTTCCTTGGTCCGCTCGGTGACCGACACCAGCATGATGTTCATGATTCCGATGCCGCCGACGATCAGCGAGACCGATGCGATCGACGCCAGCAGCAGGCCCATGATCTGCGTAGCCTGCTCTTGCGCGGCGGCCATTTCCTCCAGGCTGCGGACCTGGAAATCGTTGTCTTCAGTGGCCTGCAGGCGGTGACGCTGGCGCAGCAAAGCCTCGATCTGGTCCATGGCATTCTGATTCTGCCCGTCGCGTGCCTGCACCATAATCTGGCCGATCTGCTGCCAGTTGTTCTGGCGCCCGCCGCCCATGATTTTCTTCTTGGCAGTGGTGATGGGCATGATGATCAGGTCGTCCTGATCCTGGCCGCTGGAGTTCTGCCCTTTGGGCACGAGCGTCCCGACAACCGTAACGGGTACTTTGCGGATGCGAATGGTCTTGCCGATCGGATCCTCGCCGGCAAACAGGCTGTCGACCACAGTTTTGCCCAAGAGCGCGACTTTGTTCGTGGAGCGCACGTCGTCGGTGGTGAACGGCTGGCCTTCCTCGATGCGGATATCGCGGATGGTCAGGTATTCCGGCGAGACGCCGTAGATCCGCGTGGCCCAGTTGTTGTTCTGATATACGATCTGTTGCTGATTCTGCTGAATCGGCGAGGCGTACATCACGCTCGGGCACTCTTCCTGCACCGCTCGCGCATCGTCTTCGGTGAGCGTCTGCGCGTTGCCGTTCCCGGTGCGGACGCCGCCGGTGTTCTGGCTGCCCGGCTGGATGATGATGACGTTGCTGCCGATGGAGGCGATCTGCTGGTGGATGCGGTCCGTCGCTCCGCTGCCCACCGATACCATCGCGATCACCGCGCCGACGCCGATGATGATGCCGAGCATCGTCAGGGCGGAACGCAGCTTGTTCACGCGCAAGGCGCGGAACGCGATTCTCATGCTTTGCAGGATCTTGTTCATGCGACGGGTTCCTTTTCTTCCACTTCCTCGGGCCATTCGGCCAGTTCGCGCTCGGCGTTCCGCGGGCTGGTAATGGCTTCATCCACGATGATGTGGCCGTCCTTGAACTGGATGATGCGGTCCGAGTAGTGGGCGATATCGGGCTCGTGCGTGACGACGACAATGCTGATTCCCTTTTCCCGGTTCAGCCTCTGGAAAATTCCCATGATCTCGACGCTGGTTTTTGAATCCAGCGCGCCGGTAGGTTCGTCGGCCAGGATGAGCTGCGGATCGTTGATCAGGCTGCGGGCGATTGCCACGCGCTGCTGCTGGCCGCCCGAAAGCTGGCTGGGATGGTGATCGTAGCGTTCGGCCAGCCCCACGGCTGTCAGGGCAGCCATGGCGCGGTCTTTGAACGTGCTTTTTTCGGAATCGCTATAGAGCAGCGGAAGCTCGACATTTTCGAGCGCCGAGGTCCGGGCCAGCAGGTTGAACTGCCGGAACACGAATCCGACTTTCTTGTTGCGGATATCGGCCAACTGGTCGCGGTCCAGGGCGCCGACATCCACGCCGTCCAAATAGTATTTTCCGCTGCTCGGCTTGTCCAGGCAGCCGATGATGTTCATCAGCGTGGATTTGCCGGAACCGGACGCGCCCATGATCGCTACGAAGCTGCCCCGGGCGATCTCGAGCGAGACGCCGCGAAGAGCGTGCACATGGTTGTCGCCCATGTGATACGTCTTGTGCAGATGCTCGATCCGGATAAGCGCGGACTCGGGTGACGGAACCTCTCGATCGGAACGAAGCTTAGAAGGGGAAGCCACCGCGCCCACCCTTGAATTGATTGTTGCCGCCCGGGAATCCGGGAGCGTTATTGTTCTTGTTCTGGTTGGCGCGCGCGCCTTCGATGCCGGTAATCAGCTCCTCGCCTTCCTTCAGGTTGCCGTTGAGCATCGCGACGAAGTTTCCGTCGCTGATCCCGGTCCGGATGCGCTCGGCCTTGAGTTGGCCCTTTTCGTCCAGGGTGTAGACGGTCTGGAACTGGCCAACGCGAGGCGCCCCGCCCCGTGCGTTCGCATTGAACTGGCCGTCTCCGCCGCCGCGGCGTCCGCCGCCACCGCCGAATCCTCCGCCACCGCCGCCGCCGCGGCCTTTAAACTGGCTGGGATCGAATTTTCCGTCGCCGCCCTTGGCCTGGCTGGGATCGAATTTTCCATCGCCGCCCTTGCCGGACTTCTTGTCGTTCTTGGCGTCAGCCGGAAGCAGATCATCCGGCGGCCGGAAGCGCAGCGCCGCAGCCGGAATCTTCACGACATTGGAGAGCCGGTCCGTGACCAAGCGCACATTCGCGGTCATGCCCGGAAACAGCTTCATATCGGGATTGTCCACCGCGATCACCACCGTGTACGTAATCACGTTCTGGACATTGGTTGGCGAATGGCGGACCTGCATTACCGTTCCATGGAATACCTGCCCAGGATAGGCATCGACCGTAAACGTGGCGTCCTGCTCGTCCTGAACCCGGCTGATATCGGACTCGTCGATGTTGGTTTCCACCTGCATCTTCGAGAGATCCTTGGCAATGTTGAACAGCGTCGCCACCGAATAGGAAGCCTGCACGGTCTGGCCCACGTCGGTGTTTTTCGCGATCACGATTCCATCCACCGGAGAGGTAATCTTGGTGTGATCCAGATCGAGCTGCGCGTTTTGCAGGTTCGCATCCGCCGTAGCGACCTGAGCCTGCGCAGTGACTTTCTGCGTCACCGCGACCTCGCGCTGCGCCTTGACTGAATCGAGATTGGCCTGGGCGGATTTCACCTGGGCGACCGCCGATTCCAGGTTCGCGACAGCCTGGTCGTAAGCGGCCTGCGCGGAGTCCCGCGCATCCTGGGTGCCGACGCCTTCCTTGAACATCCTGTCCTGCAAATCCAGCTTGCGTTTGGCGTCCTTGACCTGGGAATCGGCGCGAACCTGAGCCGCCTTCTGATTCGTCACGTTCAATTCGGCGTTGGCGATGTCCAGATCGGCTTTCTTCAAAGCCACCTCGGCATTGGTGATCTGAGCCTTGGCGCTATCCAGGTTGGCCTTGGCCTGATCGACCTTGGTCTGGAAAGGAGCCGGGTCGATGAGCGCGACCAACTGGCCTTTTTTTACCGGAGAATTGTAATCCACATACACGCCCGCCACGTTGCCGGAGACCTGGCTTCCCACCGGGACCGAAATCACAGCCGCCAGCGAGCCAGTCGCGGAAATGGCCGATTCGAGGTCGCCCCGCTGCACCTTGGCCTTCAAAAAAACCACTTTCTGCGAACGAGTGTAGTAAGTGAAGCCGCCCAGGGCCAACGCCACGATCAGCAGCGTAAAACCCGTGAGCCATTTGAGCTTCTTCATCGTAGTAGACTGCTCCCCTTAGTTTCTTGTCTTCGACTAGAGATGACGACTTGAGACGCTACGGTTGTTACAGGGGGTGTCCCGCCGGAATGTTAAGTCGATGTTAAGTCGAACTCGCACTATTATATATGAAGACACCTGTGGCCAACGACACCCTGCATACATTTCTTGAGACGGGAGCCTATCTGAAGGGTCACTTCCGGCTCACCAGCGGCCTCCATTCCGGAGAATATTTACAAAGCGCGCTGGTCCTCCAGCACCCCGATCTGGCCCAGCGGCTCGGTCGGGAACTCGCGGAGCGTATGCCGAAAGGCCAGGCTCCGGAAATCGTGGTGTCGCCCGCTTTGGGCGGCCTGATCATCGGTCATGAGGTGGCTCGCGCCCTGGGCGCCCGGTTTCTGTTTACCGAACGCGATGCCTCCGGCAAGATGGTTCTGCGGCGGGGATTCTCCGTGCGCGCTGGAGAGACCGCTGTGGTCGTGGAAGACGTGGTCACCACCGGCGGCAGCACGCGCGAAGTCATCGATCTGTTACAGGCGGCGGGAGTCCGTGTGGTGGGCGTCGGCTCGATCATCGATCGCAGCGGCGGACGCGTGGATCTGGGGATTCCCCGCGCAGCGCTGGCGACGCTCGATCCGGTCACCTGGAAGCCGGAAGAGTGCCCGCTGTGCAAGCAGGGTCTGCCGGTCGAGAAACCAGGATCCCGCGTAGCCGTCTGAATGCGCCGCATTCGCATCACCGTCAGCTACGACGGCACCGAGTATCACGGGTGGCAGGTGCAGCCGGGCTTGCCGACCGTCCAGGGCGTCCTGCAAGGCGTGCTCTTGGAGATCGAGGGTGGCGAAGTGCTTGTGCATGGTTCGGGCCGGACCGACGCGGGCGTTCACGCTCTCGCGCAGGTCGCGTCATTCGATCTGACGAACCCCATCCCGCCGCCAAATCTGAAAAAGGCGATGAATCGCCTGCTGCCGCGCGATATCCGCGTGCTGGAAACAGCCGAAGCGCGCATGGATTTTCATCCGCGCTACGACGCGATTGCGAAGACCTACGAGTATCGCATCCTGCGGGCGGAAATCTGTCCGCCCTTTGAGCGCCGCTACGTGTATCACTATCCGTACCCGATCGATGAAGGTCGGATGATGCAAGCGGCGCGGCTGCTGGAAGGCGAGCACGACTTCTCTGCGTTCGCGGCCGCGGATGACACGGACCAAGCCGGGCGGTCGAAGGTGCGCCGGATTTTTTCCTCTTGCCTGAGGCGGGAAGGCGACCGGTTGATCTATCGCGTGCGGGGCAGCGGGTTTTTGAAACACATGGTTCGCAATATTGTTGGCGTGCTGCTGGAGGCCGGGAAGGGAAATTTGACGGGCGCCGATGTCGAAGCACGGCTTCGGCCGGGCTGCGGGATCCCCCCCGGTCCCGCGGCGCCGGCGTGGGGATTGTTTCTGGTGGGCGTCGAGTATCGCAGCTAACTCCGCATGATTTGGGCTGGATCTACACTTGCCGCACGCAGGCCCGGCAAAGCCGACGCGATCAGCGCCACGGCGATCAGAACCGCGGCGGCCAGCCCGAATGTCAGCGGGTCACCCGCGGGAACGCCGTACAGTATCGTCCGCAAAAGCCGGGTGACTCCCAGGGCCGCGAGCAGTCCGATGGCGGCCCCGGCGACGGCCAGCATTACGCCCTCGCGGGTGACATCGCGAAAAATCTTTCGAGGGGTCGCCCCCAGTGCCGCGCGGATCCCTATTTCCGTGCGCCGCAGAGTAACCGAGTAGGCCATCACCCCATAGAGTCCGATCGCCGCCAGTAGAAGCGTGGCTCCGGCAAACCCGGCCAGCACGTATCCCCAGGAGCGCTGCTGCCACAGCGTCTCGGCCATCAAGGCTTCCATCGATTTCATCTCGTCGATGCCGGTTTCGGCGTCTACCGAAGCGATCGCTTGGCGCACGGCATTCTCATATCCTTTGGGCGAGCCCTGAAGCCGGACGGCCACGTAGGCGCTCTCGAATTCCCACTGCGAAGACGGATAGTACATCTCGATACCGTCAGGCTCATCCGCCCGATATTTAACGTTGCCCACAACCCCCACCACGCGCGACCAGGGATCGGCCATGCCGTTGGTGTTGTGACGCACCTGCCCCCCGATGGGGTTCCGGCCGGGGAATACCAGCTTCGCCGCGCGCTCGCTGAGAATGATCACGCGTTCCGACGTGCGCTGGTCGCGATCATCGAACGCGCGGCCCGCCAGCAGCGGAATGCCCATTGCCTGAAAATATTGCGGCGTGATATCGATGACGTTCCCCGGCCCCCGATAGGATCGCTCGACAGCGCCCTCGCCGCGCACTTCCATGTTGTAGCTGGCGCGATCGCCGGCATCGGCATAAGGCAGCGTGTCCGTCGCGCCTACAGCGCTCACCCCGGGCACCGCGGCCAGACTCGCGATAACGCGCCGGAAGTAGCCGGTTGCGGCATCGATCCGCTGCTGCGCAGACCCCCGCCGGAAGGGTGATAGCTGGAGCACGAGCACGTTGTGCGGCTGAAATCCGGGCTCGACGCGCTCTAGCCGGTTCAGGCTCTTCAGCATCAGCCCTGCGCAAACCAAGAGGACGGCCGAGAGGGCCACTTCACCGGCTATCAGAACGCGCCGCGGCCGCGCGCCGGAAAGCGAGCCGCGGGCGCCTTCCCGCAGCAGACTCTCCAGATCGGCTCGCGACGAGTTCCACAGGGGAACCAGCCCGAAGACTATGATCGTGGCCAGCGTCACTACGCTGGTGAAGGCCAGAACGTTGCGATCCAAATCAAAGCGGATCCAGAACGGGAGCTGGGCGGGAATGATCCGGGGAAGCGCCGCGAGGAACGCGTCGGCCAGGGCCAGTCCCAGCAGAGCGCCGGCGATGCCCAGCAACGCGTATTCGCTCAGAAGCTGAAGCAGGAGATGTCGACGGCCTGCTCCGATGGCGGCTCGCACCGCGAACTCGCGCGTTCGGACGGCTGAGCGAGCCAGAAGCAGATTGGCAAGGTTGATACAGCAGACCAGCAGCACCAATCCAGCCCCGCCCATCAGAAGCAGCACGTACGGGCGCATTTCGGCCGTCTCCACCGAACGAAGTGGCTCCACCACGGGCAGGATTTCGCCATTCGTACGAGGCTGCTCCTGTTGAAGCCGGATTCCGATTTGACGCAGGTCGTCTTTGGCTGCTGGAAGAGAGGCGCCCTCGCGGAGCCGTCCCAGCACGCGGTACTTCCGGTAAAACCGCATCTCGCGCGATCCGTTGCGCGCGTGGAGTTCGCTCTCGATCGGAATCCATAGAGCGGAATCTCGAGGAAACTCGAAACCCGGCGACGCCACGCCTACCACCGTGAACGAACCCAGGGAAGTATGAATCACGCGCCCCAGGATGCTGGGATCGCGCTGAAACTTGTTTTCCCAGAGCGCGTGGCTGAGGATTGCTTTGTTGACGTCGCCTCCGGGAACATCTTCGTCCGGCAGAAATTCGCGCCCCATCGCCAGCTTTACGCCCAACATCGCGAAGAGGCCCGGAGAGATCACGCCCACATCCACAGGAGCCGCGCCGCCTTCGGCCAGATTGATGCGTTCGGTGGACCACGCGCTCAGGTCCTGCAGAGTTCGCGAGCCCCTGCGGAAGTCCTCGAAATCCGGCAGCGAAACGCCCACGCGTGTACCGGGCGCCTTCACGGGTTCCGAGGCGATCCGGACCAGCCGTTCGGGCGAGGCGTAAGGATACGGCCGCAGCAGGATTCCGTACAGGATGCTGTAAGCCGCCGTATTGAGGCCCATTCCGGCCGCCAGAATCGCGATCATCGCCACGGTGGCGAGGGGAGCGCGTAACAGCGACTTGGCCGCGAATCGCAGCTCCCGCCAGACGGTTTCCAGCACAACGCTCACAGATTCCGCTTCAGCGCCTCCTCCAGGCGCGTCAAATCCTCCTCATCATTGTAGAAGTGCGGCGAAATGCGCAAACGGCCGTGCCGCGCCGCGACGACCACGTTCTGTTCCCGCAGGGCGCGCGCCATGCGCGAAGCGTCGAACCCGTTGAGTCCCGGGAAGCCGGCGATCACGATCTGAGAACCGGTATCCTCGACGTCGGCCCCAAGCCCACGCAGCATCTGCTTCGTGGCCGCCGCCAGCTCCAGAACCCGCTTCTCGATCGCCTCCGGTCCGATTTCCAGCATCCAGTTGACGGACGCGTCCATCGCGTACAGCAGATGGAACGGCAGCCCGCCGCCTTCGTATTTCTCGGCCGAGTCCTTGAATTCGGGAGTGCCGCTGTGCAGGCGATCGACGTTGCGCCAATCATGATGGCTCCGCCAGCCGATGATGTTCGGAGGCAGCTTTTTGCGAAACTCCGGCGAAACGTACATGAAGCCGGCGCCGGTGGGCGCGAGCAGCCACTTGTATCCGTGCACCGCCAGAACGTCCACGGGTGTTTTGCGTATATCGAAGGTCAGCGCGCCCACGCTCTGCGATCCGTCCACAAACAGCGGCACGCCGCGTTGCTTGAGAAATCGCCCGATTTCGGCGAGCGGCGGACGAAAACCGGTTGCGTAGTTGACTTCGCTGAATGCGGCCAGCCGCGTGAGATCGTCAATCGATTGGTAGAACCGGCCCCAGGGAACCCTGCGCGCCGCATCCTGGTACAGATAGTTTGGAAACTCGTCGTCGAGCGTGACAATTGTTTCGCCGGGGCTCGGCGCGAGTCCCGAGAAGACGATGGACAGGGCGGCGGCAGCGTTGGGCACGAAAGCGATGTCCTCTGGTTCGGCGTGGATCAACCTTGCGATCGAGGCGCGCATGCGGTCGGCATCGCTGTACCAGTCGAGGAAATCCGTGGACGCGAGTTCATCGCGATGCGCGGAGTGGCGCGTCATGGCTTCGACGGCGCGCCGCGGAACTTGGCCGTAAGTAGCGGAGTTTAAGTACGTCCAGCGGGCCAGCGCGGGAAACTCGGCGCGGACGCTCGGCCAATTCATAAAAACTTCACCGCGTCGACCACGTTTTCGATGGGCACGTCGGAGGAGCGTTTGGGGCTGCGCTCGACGAGCTCGACAAACCCTTGCGGCAGCTTCTTGCCGACAGTGACGCGGCAGGGAATCCCGATCAGATCGGCGTCCTTGAACTTCACACCGGGGCGCTCGTCGCGGTCGTCCAGCAGCGCGTCGAGGCCGGCCTGCTTGAGCGTCGCGTAAATTTCGAACGCGGCATTACGCTGGGCATCGTCCTTGATGTTGACGGGTGTGACGACGACATCAAACGGCGCGATCGCTTTCGGCAGCACGATGCCGTCCGCATCGTGATACAGCTCGACCGCCGCGCTCAGGATCCGTTCAATGCCGATTCCGTAACTACCCATGATCGGCGCCGTCTCCTCGCCTGATTCGTTTGTGACATGCAGTCCCATCGACTTCGAATATTTGTAGCCCAGCGTGAAGATGTGACCGACTTCGACAGTCTTCTGAATCGTGAGCGGCACGCCGTCGGGGACCGACGTGTCACCTTCCGCGACCTGACGAAGGTCGTAAAACTCAGCCTGAAAATCTTCGCCGGGCGTGACGTTTCGCAAGTGGTAATCGTTCCGGTTCGCGCCGGCGATCATGTTGCGGCGTCCGCGGAGAGCCTCGTCCGCGAGAATGCGAATATTCCCGATGCCCACGGGCCCGAGCGATCCCGCGTCTGCGCCGAACCATTCCCTGATTTCCTCCGGGCGCGCCGGACGAGTCTCCGCGCCAAGCACGCCCGCCAGCTTGGCTTCGCTCAACTGATGATCGCCGCGCAGCAGCGCCAACACAGGCTCGCCCTCGGCGATCATCACCAGGCTTTTCATCTGCGACGTATCCGGGAGGCCCGTGAACTGCGCGACCTCGGCGATGGTTTTCACGTTGGGCGTGGGAAACTCCTCCGGTTCGAAATCGCCGTCTGGATCCGGCGCCGCGGGCGGTTTCGGAATGCCGACCGCCTTTTCGAGATTTGCAGCGTAGCTCCCGCCGCGCACGATGAAATCCTCGCCGGCATCGGAGGCCACCATAAATTCGTGCGACTGGCTTCCGCCCATTGCGCCGGAGTGCGCCTCTACCATGATGTATTCCAGGCCGCAGCGGTTGAAAATCCGGCAGTACGCGGCCCGATGTTTTTCATAGGAGTCGTCCAGGCCAGCCGCATCGATATCGAAGGAGTAGGAATCCTTCATCGTGAACTGCCGCACACGTAGCAGACCGCTCTTGGGGCGCGTCTCGTCGCGGAACTTGGTCTGGATCTGGTACCAGATCTGGGGAAGCTGCTTGTAGCTGCGGAGCAATCCGCGTGCGATCGCTGTCATCGCTTCTTCGTGCGTCATCGCGAGACACAAGGGGCGGCCGAAGCGGTCTTTCAACCGAAACAGGTTGTCGCCCATGGCGTCCCAGCGGCCCGATTCCTGCCAGATCTCGGCCGGATTCAACGCAGGCAGGTGAAACTCCTGGGCGCCGATCGCATCCATCTCTTCGCGCACAATCGCCGTAGTCTTAAGCAGACAGCGCTGCGCCAGGTACAGGTAGCTGTAGATCCCAGTGGCAAGTTGCCGGATATAGCCGGCCCGCAGCAGTAGCTTGTGGCTGGCGACCTCGGCTTCGGCAGGATCCTCCCGCAGTGTCGGGATAGAAAGCTTGCTCCAGTGCATAACGGCGGGGTGTTTTGCGATTCTAGCACTGATATGAGTCAACTCTTTGAAGGTAAGGTCGCGGTAGTGACCGGCGGCAGCTCGGGGATCGGACGGGCCACGGCCCTGGCGTTCGCGGCGGAAGGCGCGCGTGTGGCGATCGGCGCCCGCCGCGCGTCAGAGAGCGAGGAAACAGTCCGGCAGATTGAAGCCAAGGGCGGAGAGGCGATTTTTGTGGCAACCGATGTGCGGCGCGCGGATCAAGTGAAAGACTTGATGGACGCGGCCGTGAAACGCTGGAACCGCCTGGACCTGGCATTCAACAACGCGGGCATCGGAGGCTCGGCGTTCGTCTCCATCGCCGATTACTCTGAGCAGGTCTGGGACGACGTGATCGATATCAATCTGAAGGGCGTCTTTCTGGCGATGAAGTACGAGATCCCGCACATGCTGAAGTCCGGCGGCGGGGCCATCGTCAACATGTCTTCCGTCGCGGGATTGATTGGTGGACCCATCGGGATCGCCTACTACGCCAGCAAACATGGCGTGATCGGCGCTACAAAAGCCGCGGCGATCGAGTACGCCAAGCAGGGGATTCGCGTGAATGCGGTGTGTCCGGCGGTGATCCGCACCGACATGTCGGCCGGGATTTTCAACACCGATCACGAGCAACGCCTTCTGGCGCTGCATCCGCTCGGCCGCTTTGGCACGGTCGAGGAAGTCGCCGACGCCGTGGTGTTCCTGTGCTCGAACAAGTCGTCCTACATCACAGGACACGCGCTTCCGGTAGATGCGGGACTACTAGCTAGATAACCAGCGTGTCCAGGCTGACATTTCCGCCGGAAAGCAAAAGCACCACGTGCTTGCCTGAGGAAAAATGTCCCTGCAGCCGGGTGGCCGCGGCCAGCGTGCACGAAGCTGCGGGCTCCGCCAGCACCTTGAGCCGTTCCAGAAGGAAGCGCGAGGCATCCAAGGCGTCCTTATCCGACACCACCGTGACGTTTTCGAGATACTTCTGAGCCAGGGCGAACGTGCGCTCGGAGGGCGCCGGCGCCCCCAGGCTGCGCGCCACCGAAGTGATCGCCTCCAGTGTCACGATCTTTCCGGCGGCCAGCGATTGGGCCATCGAGTCTGCTCCCTGCGTTTCGACGCCCCAGATCCGCACGGAAGGCTTCAATGATTTGACTACGGTGGAGATGCCCGCCATGAGCCCGCCGCCGCCGATGCTCAACACGAGATCGGTTACCTGCGGGACATCGTCGAGAATTTCGAGCGCGATGGTCCCCTGGCCCGCCATCAGGTCCGGATCGTCAAAAGGGTGCATGTAGATCCGGCCGTCACGCTCGTATGCGGCCACTTGGGCGAAGGCCTCGGCGGCCGAGGCGGCGAACTTCACATCGGCTCCGTAGCCGCGCGCGGATTCCACGATCATGCGCGGCGTGTTTTCCGGCATCAGCACCGTGGAAACCAGGTCCAAAGCGCGCGCGGTGTAGGCCACCGCCAGAGCGTGATTTCCGCCGCTGACGGCGATCAGCCCTTTGGCGTGCATTTCCGGCGCCAGGTTGAGCGCCTTGTTGAAAGTCCCTCGGACTTTGAATGAGCCGGTTTTCTGAAACAGCTCGAGCTTCACGTACGCGTTGGTCTTCAGGCGTTCGCTGAGCGTGGCGCTCGCGGCCAGAGGCGTGCGGCGGATGCAGGAAGCGATCCGCTGGCGTGCGCGCTGCACGTCGCTGAGGGTCAGAACGTCGGACATGAACTCTCAGTGTAATGGGGACTAGCCGTGCAAGACTAATGGGATGAAAAACAGTTACGCCAGCGTGGAATACGCCGGCGACGATTTTTTTGTCGCGGTTACCCCCAGCGGCCATGCCCAGGTGCTGGACATCCGGGGCGAGCGCTCGGCCGCCTCAGGACCGCTCGAGCTGCTGCTGATCGCGCTGGGTGGATGCACCGGAGCCGACGTGATTTCGGTGCTGCGGAAAAAGCGGGAGCAGGTGACGTCGTATCGGGTCGAAGTGCGCGGAGAACGGCGCGAGGAGCATCCGCGCAGTTATCGCCGCTTCGAAGTTCGCCACATCGTGAAGGGGAAGGGAATTTCAGAGAAGGCCGTGGCGCAGGCCGTGCAGCTCTCCACAGACAAATACTGCGGTGTGGCCGCGACGGTGCGGCCCACCGCAGAGATTGTTACCAGTTACGAAATTGTTGAAGAGCCGTAGCTATCTATGCTCAAGCTCCGCCAGAGCCTGTAGGACTTCCTTGCTGTGCGGATTCGGATCGACTTTCAGGAACACCTTCCGGATCACGCCCTGCGGATCCACCAGGAAGGTGTTGCGCGCGGCGACGTCGCCCAGTTTCCCAAGTGACTGAACCGAACCGTAGGTGTTCACGACTTCCTTCTTCTCATCGGCCAGGAGCTTGAAGGTGAGATTTTCCTTGGTGCAGAACTGCTGGTGCGAATCGACAGTGTCGACGCTCACGCCGACGATGGCGGCGTTCAGTTTCGTGTACTTGTCCTGATCGGCCTGAAAATTGTGGGCCTCGATCGTGCAGCCCTGGGTGAAGTCTTTCGGATAGAAGTAGAGCACGACCCATTTGCCTTTGAAATCGTGCAGGCTGACGTTCTTGCCTTCCTGCGATTTGAGCGTGAAATCGGGAGCCTTGGTTCCGGCGGCCGGGGGTTCGGTGGCGTAGGCGGCCACGACCACCAGCGACAGGGCCACGGCCAAACTGAGAATGACGAGAGATGTCTTCATGGAAGGAGTTCTCCTCTCGGTACAGTTTACATGGAAATTACGCCCGATCGCACGGGGAATGCCCCGGACTACTGCGCTTCCGGCGGAAGTTGCTCTTACTGCCGCCGGACTCCGGCGACGATACGCCCCTCTGCTTCGCCAATATCGAAAACCGTGCGGATATTCGGGTGATTGAGCGCGGAGGCGGCCCGAGCCTCTCGCTGGAATCGTTCGCGCGCTGCGGCATTCACCGAATTCTGCCGGCGCAGGATCTTGATCGCGACGCTCCGCTGTAAACGGATGTGGGTTGCGGTAGATCTCGCCCATGCCTCCCGGGCCGAGTCGTCCTTCAATCTTGTACGGGCCAAGTTGCGAAGGCGCCGGGCCCGCAGTCCGGGTCGGCACGGTTTCGTCTGGCCAGCTATTGTGGTTTACCCTGTGTTCACGAAATCGATCGAATTACATTGCAATTCAGGGACGGCCGAACTGCGGCATAGGTCACGGCGGATTGGGATCGCTGACGGGTGTGGCGTGGAGTACGACGGTGTCTCGCGCCCCGTGGCGATTCCGCGCCGCGTCTGCGCACGCGATATACTCTCGATCGAATTAGTAACAATATCGACTACGTAAGTTCTGATCGAGCGCTCGAGGCGTAGGGAGCGAACCGATCTGGCGACGAAGAAGGCCCGACAGCTTACGCAGTTCAAGAATCCCGCGGCGATGCTGGCGTTCGATATAACCCCGGATGGCAAGCGCATCGTGTTCGACCGTATCAAGGACAATTCGGATATCGTGCTGATCGAGCGGTCGAAGGTGTAGGTCACCTTCGCCGGCGTCTGGCAAAAGTATTCATGCCGGTTAGCGACCCTCGGCCGGCAGCGGATGGGACGGCGGTTTCGGCCCACCTCTTAAGTGGTCCGCGAAATCCTGGATCATCGTGCCGATCTGAGCGCCCTTCGCGCGGGCGAGCCAGACAGTGCTGGCAATTGCGCCCACCATCAAGAGCAGCCCGACGGTTTCCAGAGGACTCATGTTCCGCTCCGATTTTACTGCATCTTTGTACGCTCGCACGCCCCTTCCGCGGTCGAGCCAGTCTCTGTATACTGAATGACGTATCCGAAAGGAGGCCCTTGTGGCTGCCGTCAAATTTACTCTGAACGGAAAATCGCAAACCGTCGACGTAGTCCCGCAGATGCCGCTGCTGTGGGTCCTGCGCGACCACCTGGGGATGACAGGCACCAAGTTCGGCTGCGGCATGGCGCTGTGCGGCGCCTGCACCGTGCACATCAACGGCCAGCCGACCCGGTCCTGCGTCACGCAGGTCTCGACCGTAGCCGGAAAGTCCGTCACTACCATTGAAGGTTTGTCCGCCGATAACAGCCATCCTGTCCAGAAAGCCTGGATCGAGGCCGATGTGCCGCAGTGCGGCTACTGCCAGTCGGGCCAGATCATGACGGCGGCGGCGCTGGTCGCCAAGACCACCAATCCTTCGGATAACGACATTGACGAGGCCATGCGCGGCAACCTGTGCCGCTGCGGAACGTACCAGTCGATCCGCCAGGCGGTGCATCTGGCCGCACGCTATCAAGCTCAATCAGGCGGAGCCCAGGCCAAAGGAGGTGCGCGATGAAAACCCTCACCAAGATCAACCGCCGTGGCTTTCTGAAATCCAGCGCGGCCGTAGGCGGCGGACTCGTCCTCGGGTTCCACCTGCCCGAGAAAGGCCAGGCCCAGACTGCCGGACCGCTCAAGCTGAACGCGTTCGTGAAGGTCGGAACCGATGACACGGTCACGCTCGAGATCCACAAATCCGAAATGGGGCAGGGCACGGTGACCTCGCTCTCGCAGTTGCTGGCCGAAGAGCTCGAATGCGACTGGAAGAAGATCCGCACCGAGTTTCCGGGCGTCGAGCCGGTGTACGGCACGCCCATGATGGGCACTTACGGGAGCCTGAGCATCCGAACTTCCTACAACCAACTCCGCCAGGCCGGCGCAGCCGCGCGCGAAATGCTGGTCCAGGCCGCGGCCCAGCAGTGGAGAGTAGATAAATCGCAGTGCCGCGCCGAGAACAATAGCGTGGTGAACACCGCCACAAATGCGCGCCTGAGCTACGGATCGCTGGCTGCGGCTGCCGCGAAGCTGCCCGCGCCGACGAACGTTCCGCTGAAGCCCGCCGCGCAGTTCAAGCTGATCGGAACGTCGCCCAAGCGCCTGGATACGCCGCTGAAGGTCAACGGCTCGGCGGGATTCGGACTTGACGTGCGCCGTCCGGGGATGCTGTACGCCTCGCTCGAGCGCTGTCCTGTGTTCGGCGGCAAAGTCGCGAGCTTCGACGGCTCGAAAGCCATGGCCGTGCCGGGCGTGAAGAAGGTCGTGCAGATTTCGAACGGCGTGGCTGTGATCGCCGACAACACCTGGAGCGCGATGGAAGGCCGCAAGGCTCTGACCGTCAAGTGGGACGAGGGCAAGTGGGCCAACGTATCGACGCCCGGCCTCCGTCAGGAATGGGCGGCGCTGGCAGCCAAGCCTGGGATGTCCATGCGCAAAGCAGGTGATGCCGCGGCAGCCTTCGCCGGCGCAGCCAAGAAGGTCGAAGCCGTTTACGAAGCGCCCTATCTTTCGCACGCTCCGATGGAGCCGCTGAACGCAACCGTGGAAGTGCGCGCCGATGGCTGCGATATCTGGGTGTCTTCGCAGATTCAAACCGTCGCGCAGCAAACTGCGGCCATGATCACCGGCCTGCCCGCCGAAAAGTGCCAGATCCACACCCAGTATCTGGGTGGCGGATTCGGACGCCGCGGCGGGGCGGATTACGTAGGGGAGGCTGTCGAGATCGCCAAGGCCATGTCGCCCACGCCCGTGAAACTCACCTGGACGCGCGAAGATGATCTCCAGCACGACACGTATCGTCCGGCGTCGTACGTGAAGTTTTCGGGCGGGCTGGATGCGCAGGGCAATCCGGTATCCTTCAGCGCGCGGATCGTGTGCCCGCCCTTCGGCGGCAATGGCACAGCGGTCGAAGGCATCCAGGACATGAAGTATGCCATCCCGAACGTGCAGGTGGAATTCACAGCTCCCGACACGGGAACGCCGGTGAGCTACTGGCGCTCGGTGGGCTATTCGCAAAACTGCTACTTCATGGAAGCGTTCATCGATGAGATGGCCGCTGCTGCCGGAGCCGATCCGGTGGAGTTCCGCCGCAAACTGCTCGCCGGGACGCCTCGCTTGCTGAACGTCCTGAATCTCGCCGCCGAAAAAGGCGATTGGGGCAAGCCGTTGCCCGCCGGCCGGTTCCGCGGAGTCGCTGTGGTGAACAACATCGGCAGCTTCAACGCGCAGGTGGCCGAAGTTTCCGTCAGCCAAGGCAAGGTGAAGGTGCATCGCGTGGTCTGCGCGGTCGATTGCGGCCAGGTGGTCAACCCGGCGATCGTCGAGCAGCAGATCCAGAGCGGCATCGTCTACGGTTTGGGCACGGTCACGAAACTCGGCATCACGCTCGACAAGGGGCGCGTGGTGCAGAAGAACTTCAACAACTACGACCCGATCCGCATCGATGAGATGCCGGTGGTGGAAGTGCACATCGTGCAAAGCCGCGAGAATCCTGGCGGCATCGGCGAGGCGAGCACTCCGACGATCGTTCCGGCCGTGGTCAACGCGGTGTACGCAGCGACCAAGAAGCGCGTCCGGATGCTGCCCATCCGGCCCGCGGACCTGGTTTAGCCGCGAATCAACGCGAATTCACGCGAATAAAAACGTGAAGAAGCTTCTTGTCATCATCGGGCTGGTGCTTCCGTTGTGCGCCCAGCAAAAGCCACCCACGCGCGACATCAAAGTCATCTCCAGCGCCGGGGCGCGCGCCCTGGCCGATGCGTGCACCGCCTGGGCCGAACAGAACAAGCAGACCGTCGCGATGGCGATCATCGACTGGGGCGGAAACCTGATCGAGTTCCACGCCATGGAAGGCGCGCCGATGAACGCCATCGAGACGGCGTTGCTCAAGGCCAAGTCGGCGCTGCGCTGGCGCCGTCCCACTTCGGAGACCAACAAGATGGTCAAAAGCGGCGAGAACCTCGCGCCCACCTTCATGAACGATTTCCCGCAGCCCGGCGCGCTGCCCATCGTGGTCAACGGGCAGGTGATCGGCGCCATGGGCGTCTCCG
>JBAIXM010000004.1:0-4542 GCA_037916615.1 Bryobacterales bacterium | reverse complement strand
CTATCCTTCGGCGCCGACCCATCGCCGAAGGCCACCGTCACCGCGACGACTCCGACGATCGCGGACAGCACCGCCAGCGTCCAGATGGAGCGATGGGGCGTCAGGTTTTCGTTGTGCAGCAAACCGTAATGATCGGGAAGCTCCTCGTCCTTGCCCATCGCATAAGTGACGCGCGCTCCCGTGCTCATGCAGGAGAGCGTGGTTCCGATGATCGCCAGGAACACGGTGAACGCCTGGATCAGCATGAACGTCCTGCCGTGGCCCGCGCCAAACAGTGCGTTGCCTACAATGATCATCATGTCGCCGATAGGGGCTGCCGATCCGGTCGCGCTCTGCATGGAATAGCCGCTACTTAACAGGTAGTTGGCCGCGAAATATTCGATGAGGTAGCAGAACGCCCCCTGTATCAGCAGCGACGCGATGACCGCGATGGGAACGTCGCGTTTCGGATTCTTGGCCTCGCCACCCATGGCGGTCACCGATTCGAAGCCGACCAGAATCAGAATCGCGATGGTCGCCTGGACGAAAACGAAACCCATATTGTGGATGCCGATCACGGAACTGCCGGTTGGGTGGCTCAGGAAGTTCCCGCTGGCGTCCTTCTCCGGATAATCGACCTTGAACGGCACCGGCTTCCCGCTTGCATCGAGCATCGGCTTGGGAACGCCACTGGCATCCCGATCCACAACGTCGACTTGTTTGCCGTCAACGGTCTGTTTGATGGTGGCGAACTGGTACGTGTACGCGTCGCCCGACTGCGGATCGAACTGCCAGGCTTCGCTGCCCGCGGGGTGATTCATGCGATAGCCGATCGCCATCACCGAGAACACCAGCAGCGCGCTGATTTGGATGACGTTGATCGCGATGTTCACCGAAGTCGCGCCGACAACACCGCGATAGGCGATATAGGCAACGCCGAATGAGGTTACCACGGCGACCAGCGCCATGAATACGGGTCCGGGAAGGGAAGCGCTCATGAAGCTCGGCCACAGCGTGCCGGCCAGATAGCCGCAGAGAACGCCCATGACCCCGCACATCACGCCCGGATAGATCCAGTAGTACAGGTGCGAGCCCCAGCCCACGATGAACTTCGAGAGCCGGGCATACTTCCAGTGTTTCTCGTGATTCAAGAACGATTGTTCGGCGAAGTAGTAGGAACTGCCCGTCCCGGGGTAGAGTTTGGCCATTTCCGCGTAGCAGACCGCGGTCGCCAGGCACAGCAGCAAAGCCAGTACAATCCCGGCCCACATGGCAGGCTGCGAATTTCCGGCGGTTGCCTGGATGAAAAACGTCAGCCAGAGGAAGGCGCCCGGTGCGATGAGCGCCATCGCGTTCATCGTTAGGCCCGTCAAGCCCAACGTCGCTTGCATTTGAGGTGCTTTGTCTTCGGCCATTTATGAAAATCTCCTTGTACTGCTGAAGTAAGATCAGCTCCCGCGGGCCTCGATTGTGGGCCCGAAGTCTATGGACTCACTCGCCAAATATCCGGCGGTCTTAAGAAACTGTCGATTCTGATTGGCCGCTGGACCTTGGAACTACTTCCCGCCAGCGACGAAGACGTGGTTGCGATGCGGGCTTAACTGCTGCCGATCGGTACCATCCAGCTACACCTGGCCAGTTGGACCGATCGAGTGATTCTCAGTCTAACGGGCAACAGGTAGGGTGTCCAATCGATTATTTCAATCGGTTCTATAAGGCGGGCACGGTGGGATCAAGCGGTGTGAAAACAAGCAGATCGGGCCGCGACGAGCCAAAACCAGCGCCCGCTGGGTCCCGGAGTTGGCGCAATTCGGAACGAGCGCACAGCGGGGTTCAGCGTTGTGCGCGATTCAAAAAAAGGAATCCGCGCGCGACGTTTCCGCCACGCGCGGCAAGGGGTTTGGAGCTTTCCCGAGAGAGTTTTAGTGCGGCCCGAAGAAGGCCACGAAACCTAACGCCAGCGTGTCCTGATGATCCCGAGCGCCGGTCGCACCGCGTTGGAAAATGTTTGGCTGGGCGAGCGTGGTCCAATCCCGACGATACTCGAGACGAGCGAGCAGACCCTTGGTCCATTTGTATTCGTAGGTGAGGGTGAACTCCTGGAGGGCATCGCATTCTTTCCCGGTTGCGCAAACCATGCCAGTTCCAAGGAAGTTGTCGCGGTCCTTGAACCATTCGTAGCGCGGCGTGATCGCGTTGTGATCGTTCATCTGGAGCTTGCCGGCGAACGCCACGCCGTACCACTTCGCGGTAGCCTCCGCGGGACCCTTCCCGGACTTGTTCTGGCCGTAGTCAAAGTTCACGTAGGCATTGAATTTGTCGGCGGGCGTGAACAGCACCGTCGTGTCGTAAAGATTCCTCCAACCCGTGTTGGTGTTCGGATTTTCAGGGCCGGTGTAGTAGTTGTTATTCCAGGAGATTTTCTTGGTCGTGATGTTGCCCACCAAGCCGATGGTTTTGCCGCTATTGTTATCTTCCACGTTGTTCCAACCGTTGACCAATTGGAAGCCGCCGGTGAAGTGACCCTTGGTTTCGGTCGCCCGGAAGCCGAAATGGTAGTAGGGAATCGCCCACGAAAACAGCAGAGACCGGGAGTAGTTCCAGTTCGCGTTGCTCTCGATAACTTCGGCGCCGGCGCTGGTGACGAACTTGCCGAAATCCATTTGGAACCCGCTGTCTTTCCCCTTGGGCTTCCAGCTCACATACGCCTGCTCGATGTTTTTAGTCCCGAGCGCCGGTTCACCGCCGTTGATGATATCGAACGCCCGGCCAAAGCCGAAATCGACCTGGAACCCAATGGGATCCACTGCGTGAGACATGCTCAACTTGGCCATATTCAGACTGAACTGGTTGGCCTTGGTATCGAAGTTGTAGAGTCCGTTGGTTTGCGATGCTGGATGGTTGAAGTTGAATGAGTAGTAGCCGTCAATCAAGCCGCTGAAATCGATGCCACCGATCGACCAGGGTGGCGGAGCTGCCGCGGGCGTTGCCGCTGCGGCCGGCGCCTGGGCAGGCGCGTCCTGTCCGAATGCGGACATCGCGAGAAACGCCATCGCTGCCAGAAAAGAGAAGACACACTTCAAGCCGGTATACAATTTACGACCTCCTGAGGTTATGGATTTACAGAAAGCGGACTGAGCTTTTTGCTAAGTTCTAAGACTAAAGGCAGTTTGTCCAAACGTCCAATAGATATTTTTGATCCAGCCAATGCAAAGGTTGCGTTTGGATGAATGTCCAGCCCCCACAGCGTTGTAGGGGCGACGCATGGGTCGTCCTTTAGATGTCGTAGTACAGGGCGAATTCGTAGGGATGCGGCCGCAGGCGCACCGCATCGGCCTCGTTCCTGCGCTTGTAGGCGATGTAGTTTTCCAGCAGCTCCTCGGTGAACACATCGCCCTTGAGCAGAAACGCGTGATCGTCTTCGAGCGCGCTCAGGGCTTCTTCCAGGCTGGCCGGCATCGACGGCACCGCCTTCATCTCCTCCGGAGAAAGATCGTAGATGTCCTTGTCCAGCGGCTCGCCCGGATCGATCTTGTTCAGCACTCCATCCAAGCCGGCCATCACCATCGAGGCGAACGCCAGATAGGGATTGGAACTCGGATCCGGAGGCCGGAACTCGACGCGCTTGGCCTTGGGACTCGCCGAGTACATCGGAATCCGGCAGGCCGCCGAGCGGTTGCGCCTGGAATACGCCAGGTTCACCGGAGCCTCGTATCCCGGAACCAATCGCTTGTAGCTGTTCGTCGTGGGCGCGATGATCGCGGCCAGCGCCCGGGCGTGTTTCAGCAACCCGCCGATGTACCACAGCGCCATCTGACTCAAGCCCGCGTAGAGATCGCCCGCAAACAGCGGCTTGCCGTCCTTCCACAAGCTCTGATGCGTGTGCATCCCGCTGCCGTTGTCTCCAAACAGGGGCTTGGGCATGAACGTGACCGATTTGCCGTACTGATACGCCGTGTTGCGGATCACGTACTTGTACAGCATCATGTTGTCGGCCGACTTGGTGAGCGTGTTGAAGCGCTGATCGATCTCGCACTGGCCCGCAGTGGCGACTTCGTGATGGTGGCACTCGATATCGAGTCCCACTTTGGTCATGGTCTCGACCATTTCGGCGCGCAGATCCTGGTGATGGTCCGTGGGCGGCACCGGAAAATAGCCTTCCTTGTAGCGCGGCCGGTAGCCCAGATTGTTTTCCTTGCGGCCCGAGTTCCAGCGGCCTTCTTCGGCATCGATCGAGTAGTAGCCGGCATGCGCGGTCTGATCGAAGCTGATGTTGTCGAAGATGAAGAACTCGGCTTCGGCGCCGAAAAAAGCCGTGTCGGCCAGACCGGAGTTTTTGACGTACAGTTCGGCCTTGCGGGCGATCCAGCGCGGATCGCGGTCGTAGCTCTGGCGGGTGATGGGATCGATGACGTTGCAGACCATCACCAGGGTCTTGACTTCGTAGAAGGGATCGACGAAGGCGGTGGCCGGGTCGGGCACCAGCAGCATGTCGGATTCGTTGATGGCGGCCCACCCGCGGATGGAGCTGCCGTCGAAGCCGAAGCCTTCTTCGAAGCTGGA
>JBAIXM010000003.1:0-49506 GCA_037916615.1 Bryobacterales bacterium | reverse complement strand
ACGGTTTACAATCTGGCAACTCTGCTTCCGGGAACCGATTACGTCGCCAACAACACGCTGGTCGTCAACGGAGCCCCTGCCAATTCCGAGGGTGTTCGCGTGGAAGGCCAGCCCACGACAAATCACTTCGTCAGTTTCTCGCCGCAGGAGATGCAGCCCAGTGCGGATTCCGTTCAGGAAGTCGCCGTGCAGACGAGTAACTACGCTGCCGAATTCGGACAGGCCGGCGGAGGTTTGTTCAACATCACGATGAAGTCGGGAACCAACCAATATCACGGCAGCGCTTACGATTACTTCGTCAATGAAGACCTGAACGCCGCGTACCCGTTTACGCTCGATCCGGCGGGCAACAAGTATCGGCCCAGGAGCCGCCGCAACGACTACGGCGGAACGCTAGGCGGCCCCTTGGCGATTTCCCATGTCTACAACGGCCACAATCGCACATTCTTCTTCTTCAACTGGGAAGAATTTCTGGAAAGCTCAACCATCAGCTTCAATCAGACCCTTCCGATCGCGGCATTCCGAGCCGGGGATTTCTCCGCGATCTCTCCGAACGGCACATGCAGCCTGTGTGCGCAGCTCGGCATCCCCACGGGTCCGTTGCCCTCCAAGGATCCGGCGGGACGCCCGATTTATGCGAATACGATTTACGATCCTCGTACCCGTAATCTTGCGGCGCAAACTGCCGATCCTTTCCCCGGCAATATCATCCCCCCGGATCAAATCGATCCCGTTTCTAAGCGGATTCAAGCGCTGTTCCCGTTGCCCACAAGCAATAGCCTGGTGAATAACGGAGCGGGCTCAAATTCGAGCGATCGGACGACGATCATCCCGTCGATCAAGATCGATCATTCGCTCAACAGCACGAACAAGTTGTCATTCTATTGGTCCAAGACCGCGACGGACAGCCAATATTCCACTCCTTACGGCAACGCCGACGGATTGCCCGACATCATCACAAACGCCCGCGGCACGTTTTTTCACTATTGGGTCGCGCGGCTGAATTACGACTACACTGTGTCCCCGACGGTTTTACTTCACCTGGGCGGTGGCTACAACCAGATTGCGGGATTCGATGACGCGCCGTTCCTGAGTTTCAACGCGCAGCAACAGATCGGCGTGACCGGACTCGAGCAGAACCGTAATTTCCCGTACATTTCGGGGATGTGCGTGCCCGGCTTTCTCGGAGTCGGATGCGCCGGCGCCCTGGGAGGCATGCAGGCCGTTGGAACCGCCGCAGCGATCCAGGGGCATCCCTATGTGGAGACGCCTTCATTCAACGCGAGCGGCACCTGGGTGAAATCCAGCCATACATACAAATTCGGAGCGGAGATGTACCTTCAGGGAACCGTGCAGGCGCCGTTTGACGGCAACATTTGGACCACGGGAACGAACGCCACGGCTCTGCCGTTCACGGGACTCAATCTGGCTGGGCAATCGATCGGTTTCGGTTACGCCAGCTTCCTCCTGGGCGATTACAACAGCATCCAGCAAAACGCTCCTGCCGATTATCACCTCGGCAAACAGCAATGGGCGGTCTTTGTTCAGGATTCGTGGAAAGTGAACCGCAGGCTCACATTGGACTACGGCCTACGCTGGGATTATGGAACCGCGCAGAGGGAGGAATACGGCCGCGCGGCCGCGCTCGCCAACATTCCGAACCCATCGGCGGGTGGACATCCTGGAGCCGCAATCTACGGCGCCACGTGCCATTGCGATTTCACGAACAATTATCCTTACGCAATCGGACCGCGCCTCGGCGTTGCTTACCAGATCACTCCCAAGACGGTGCTGCGCGCGGGATGGGGCGTGGTCTATTCCTTTGTTCCCGATCTCAACATTTCGCCGCCGCTTCAAGGGATCAATCAGCCGGGCGGACTGAATCCATTCGTAAACATCGCGGGAGGCGCCGCGATTCCGCAGCCGCGATTCCCAAATTTCGATCCGGGAGCGTTTCCGACGGTTCCCGGCTCGACCAACTCGGCTCCCACCGCCGTCGACCGGAATGCGGGCCGTCCTCCCCGGCAAATGCAATGGAGCATCGGAATCCAGCGCGAGCTCCAGCGCAACTTGATTGTCGAAGCATCCTACGTGGGCAACCGTGGTGTGTGGTGGACGGGCGCAGGTCCAAACTTGGGCCTGCTCCAACAAGTCTCTCCGGCGACCTTCGCCGCGTACGGATTGAATCCCTACAGAAATCCAGCCGACAATCAGTTCCTGAGCAATCTCAACACGTCGCCCGCAGTGATTGCGCGCTTCGGACACCCATTATTGCCCTACGCTGGATTCAGCGGCAGCGTGCTCCAGGCTCTGGAAGCGTATCCGCAGTTCAGCACTGCCGGAACATTCGGAGCTCCGCTGGCCGTTACGAATGCACCTACGGGCAACACCTGGTACGATTCGTTGCAAGCCAAAGTGACCAAGCGCTTCTCTCATGGGCTGGAAGCCTTTGGGACGTTCACCTGGTCCAAGGCTCTGGTTTCGACGCGAGAGGATTTCTTCAATCCGAACAGCTCGACGAAGACACTGCAAGCCACCGATCAGCCCTTCCTGTTCAACGCCAACATCATGTACACGGTTCCTGTCCTGCTCCAGTCGTTCAACAAGCCGCTTTCCTGGGCCGTGCGCGACTGGCAGTTCGGTGCCTACGTGGCTTATGGAAGCGGATTCCTGCTGACGCCGCCCAGCGTGACGAACGGATTCCTGAATCCGCTGGCAAGCGTGAACGGCAGCACCAGTTACATGCTTCGCGTTCCCGGTCAGCCGCTTTATCTGAAGGATCTGAACTGTCACTGCGTAAATCCGTACATCGATCAGGTTCTGAATCCGGCGGCCTGGGTGAATCCGCCGAACGGGCAATGGGGCGGGAACGCCTACTATGGCGATTTCCGCGGATCCCGCAAGCCGCAGGAGAATTTCAATATCGGGCGCAACTTCCGAATCAAGGAAAGCATGAACCTCCAGATCCGCGCGGAGTTCGTGAATATCTTGAACCGGACATACCTGGCTTATCCGAGCACTGTGATGCTGCCGGTTTCCCATAATCCCGCCGGTCAGATCATCAATGGCTTCGGGACGATCAATGAGACGCTCGCGCCGTTTACGAACTCGCTGCCCGGAGCGCCCGCGACGGTCAACGGCGCATGCAGCGGATCCGGTTTGTGCGGTTTGCCTCGAACCGGGACGCTGATCGCACGGTTTACGTTCTGACGTTATTCGAAGATGCTCGATACCGGTACGATCTGGACGTCCGAGGCACGGAGGCCCAGATCGTACTTTCCGACGATCTTGTCTTCGGCCACGATCTCGGCAGGCTTGGGCGAGTTGTACTCGACGGCCGTGGGAGCGGGGCCGGTGAGTTGCTCTTTGAGTTGCTCCGCGTTGGCGGACACAGCGACAATCTGAATGCGGTCCGCGCGCAGGTGCTTCCGAACCGCCGCGTTCACCTGCTCCAGAGTCAGCTTCGCGATGGCGTTCTTGATGTAGCTGTTGTAATCGGGAATGCCGTAATAAAGACTGTCGATCGCGTAGCCGAGCTCCGCATTCTTGGTTTTCGTCAGAACGTTGACGTACTTGGAAAGGAATTCCTTCGTACGGTTGAAATCCTCGGCGGGGATTCCGTTGCGGATCAGCTTATCCAGTTCATAGAACGCCAGCTTCAAGGTGAACGGAGCCTGCGGCGGCTCGACGGGCCGGATCCAGATCTGGAAAATCTGGCTGCGCCGGGCCAAATTCGGCGACGGTTCCATTAGGAACATCCCGCGCGGGAAATACTCGATATAGGCGTAGTCGCCGTAATTGATCCCGCGGATTTCGCGGATGCGCTGGAACAAGCGGCCTCCGCTCATGCGGTGCGGCCCAAGATAAGACTGCATCAGCAGCAGCGCCGGATAGTCCGGATCGCCGCGTTTCACGTCGATCGGATACCCGAACGAATACGCCACCGAGCGCGTGTTCTTCTGGACAATCAGCGCACGCGTGTGATCGACCGGCTCGGGCCTGATCGACTGCACCGGGGATTCGTCTTTCGCCGGCAGCGTGCCGAAGTCTTTCTTCATCTCATTGAGAAATGCCGCCGGGTAGCCGCCCGCCAACCCCAGGATCAAATTCGATTGCGTGTAGTGCTGACGATAGAACTGCTTCAGGTCATCGAGCGTCATCTTCTGGAGAGATGAGATCGTTCCGAGGCTGTAATGCCCATAGGCCGTTCCGCGGTACAGCGTTGCGTAGAGCACTTCCTTGCCGAGTTCCTCGTCGTTATTGCCCCGGAGTCCGACGCGCAGCGCATTGATCGTCTCGTCCTTGATCCGCTTGAAATCGTCTTCGCGCCAGCCCGGATCGAGCAGCATCGATCGCACGAGCTTGTAGTACGCCGGGAGATTGTCCAGGTGCGTGGTCCCCCCGAACGCCGTCATCTCCTGGTCGGTCTGGCTGTTGAGCGACGCCGCCATGGGAAACATCGCGTCCACGACCTGCTTATACGTGAGATCCTTGGTGCCGCCGCCGGCGAGCATCGCGGCAGTCAAGTGCGCCAGGCCGGGCTTATCGGGCGGATCCATCATCGCGCCCGTGGTGAAAACGATCCGAAGGTTGACCACCGGTAATTTGCTGGGGAGGGTGACGGTTCTCATCTGCGCCCATCCGTTGGATGCAAGAAGCAATGTTGCCAGAAAGTTGACTGCGGCAAATTTCATTTCGCACCCCCTGGAGCGGCCGGGCCGGTGAGCGTGACGATGGTCCGGTTCTTCTCGGTGAGAAATTTCCGCGCCGCAGCACGGATGTCTTCGGGAGTCAGTTGCGCGTACAGCGCGTAGAGTTTGTCGATCGTGTCCGGCGTGCGCCGCAGGGCCACGTACCTGGCAACCGTGCCTGCTACGGACTGGCTGTTATCGAGTTGCATGGTGAACGCGTACCGCTCACGGTTCTTGACCGCGTTCAGCTTCTCGGCCGGGACCAGCTCGTCCTGGAACTTCCTGATTGTGTCGAGAATCTGTGTGCGGACGTAGTCAATGTCGCCGGCGTTTTTGATGCGGGCATCGACCTCGAACAGATTCGGATCGACGCTTTGCGACATATCGGCCGAGAGCCGGTCCACCTTCTGCTCCCGGACGACCAGTTTCTCGTACAGATCCGAGTTTCGCGAGAACGCCAGCGTCGCGAGTGCGTCCAACGCCACCCAGTCTTTGTCGGTATCCGAGTAAGCCGGGCCATGATAGGCAATTTCCAGAAGGGGAAGGGTCGACGACGGCCAGTCAACGTGATTCTCGCGCGGTGACTGTTGTGGCGGCTCGACCGGAATGTCCGGATGATAGTTGCCGCGCTTCCAGTTTCCCCAATACTGATCGACCAGGGAGCGAACCCGCTTCGGATCCACGTCGCCGGCGACGACGATGGTCGTGTATTCGGGCCGATAGTAGCGATCGAAAAACTTCAGGCTGTAGTCGTACTGGTTGGGCATGTCCTGCACATCTTTCAGGAATCCCATGGTGGTGTGCTTGTAGGTGTGACGATCGAAGGCCGTATCGTGCAGGACCTCGTCCAGCTTCTCTTCGGGATCCGAGCTGTTTTTGTTGTATTCGCCGAGCACCGCGCCCGTTTCGGTCTTAAAAACATCCGGCGAGTATTTGAGCGTCTGGAAACGATCGGCTTCCATGGCCAGAATCTGCGGCAGATCTTCTTTGGAAAAAGTTGTGTAAAAAGCCGTGAGGTCGTCGCTCGTGTAAGCGTTGGAAGCGGCGCCGGCTCGCTGGAGAATCTGGTTGTATTTTTCGGGAGGATACTTCACGGTTCCCCGAAACATCATGTGCTCGAACAGGTGGGCAAAGCCCGATTTTCCGGACTCCACCTCATTCCGGGATCCCGTTTGCACGACGATGAAAATGGTCACCAGGTTGGGAGAGTCGGTGGGGATGGTCACCAGGCGCAACCCGTTTGGAAGGTCCTGCTGCGTGTAGGGGAACGGAAACGTTTTCACTTGCGCGGTGAGTACGGCCGCCGCAGCGAGAGCCATGAGAAAAAATTTCCACATCATACCCCGAGAATATCACCCGGAAAACGCGAAACTTGCTCAGCAAGAGGCGCGCCTCATGCCGAAGCCTTGACAACTACGGCAGCACAAGAATATAGTCAACGACATTGGGGTTTTGATTCGGGGCAAGAAGGCTTCAGGGAGGTTTGTCTGTGAAATTTCGCGCTTTATTCTTTTTGCTCGCAATTCTGGCCGGGATAAGCTACGGCCAAACGGCTGCGGGAACGCTGACCGGTATCGTAACTGACCCATCGGGGGCCGTGATCGCGGGTATTCCCGTGGTCGCCACCCACGTAGACACTGGCACCAGACTCACGAGCGTCACCTCGCAAACGGGAAATTACACCATCCCGCAAATGCCCGTCGGCAAGTACGTGGTGACCGTCAATCAATCCGGATTCAAGACCTTCCGTCAGGAAAACGTGACGGTCGCCGCGGCGCAGACCTTGCGCCTGGACGTCACCATGGAAATCGGTGCGGCTACCGAATCCGTGACGGTTACAACGGAGTCGACGCTGTTGCAGACAGAAAGCGGCACGCTCACTCACAACATTACCGTTCGCCAGCTCAATGATCTTCCAGTGTTGCCCTTAGGCACCTTCACTCGGGATCCGCTGGCTCTCGCGTACACGCTGCCGGGCAGTGTGAACCAATCCGGTCAGGGCTTCGGCCCGAGAATCAACGGTCTGAACATCCAGAATAACCAGTACCGCGTGGATGGCGAGCCTGTCACCAACGTCGGCGCCCCCACCATTACGACGCGGAACAATGTGAGCCCTGACGCCATCCAGGAAGTCGCGATTCAGAGCAGCAATTTCAACGCAGAATTCGGCGGAGTCTCATCCGCGTTGATCAACCAGGTGATTAAGTCGGGCACCAACCAGTATCACGGCAGCGCCTTCAACTATTTCGGCAACGATATCCTAAACTCGGACGACGCCTCTTCTCACACCCGGGGCCGCATCCGGCGCAATGACTACGGGGCAAGCATCGGCGGTCCGGTCTGGATTCCCAAACTTTATAACGGTAAAGACAAAACCTTCTTCTTCTTCAACTGGGAGCAGTACGTCGACGCCCAGTATCATTTTTCGGATTTTACGGCTCCGACGGTGCCGACCGCCGCGTACCGCGCGGGAGACTTCTCTGGTCTGCTCCCCATCGCTCAAGCCGGGGGCCCTGGCGGGGATCCCAACTTGAGGATCGGTACGCACGATTATAAAGACCCTCTGGGAAATGTGATCCCGCTGGGCACCATCTTCGATCCAAACAACATTCAAACCGTCCAGTGCAACCCGGCGGTTACTTCCGATTGCACGCCCGGATCTGCGCTGCAAGTGCGGCTCCCGTACGTGGGCAACAGAGTTCCCTCGACGTCCATCGATAAGGTGTCGCTGAACATTTTGAACAAGTACGTGCCGCTGCCGCAGGGTCCGAACGCTGGCCTGGGCCTGTTGACCAGCAACTACTTCAATCCGTTCCACGGATACCGGCATACGAGCATGCCGACCCTGAAGATGGATCAGAGCCTCGGCGCCAAGGCGCGGCTTTCGTTTACGTATGTGGATGCGGTAACCAAGTCCCCGGTGCAGGCGCTCGGACTCGGCGAAGGGTTCCCGGAACCAATCACTGCAAACGCCGGTACCTTTGAAGCCTCGCCAACCTACCGCGTGAACCTTGATTACAACGTCACGCCCGCCATGCTGTTCCACCTGGGCGTCGGCTGGCAGGAATACGATTTCTGCAGTTGTCCGGTGACCACCGATTACAATCCAGCGGCGGACATCGGTTTAACCGGTGCCACCCAGAACTCGGTGTTCCCGCGCTTCAATTCGACCGTCGTGACCAGCCCGGCACTGGGTGGCCTCAACGCGATGGGCTCCGGGAGCGGCACTCTGCGGCAGCTCGAACGTCACCCCTCAGGTTCGGCCAACATCACCTGGATTAAAGGAAACCATACCCTCAAATTCGGCGCCGACTACCGCATCAATCAGCAGGTCAATCTGAACAACACGAACAGCGCAGGACTGTTCAGTTTCGGGAACGCTGCGCCTGGCGGCTCGAGTCCGCCTTTGACGGGCAACGGCGTCACTTGGCAGCCGGCTTTGAATGGCCTGACCGGTTTCACCGGAAACTCGAACGCCGTGGGTTTCGCATTTGCCAACTTTTTGATCGGCAGCGTGACCAGCGTGACTTTGGCTACGCCTCCCGAATACCGCAAAAGGAAGACGCAGACGGGGCTCTACGTTCAGGACACCTGGCGCGTGCGGCGGAATTTGACGCTCGACTACGGCGTCCGTTGGGACTACGGCACGTATGCAAAGGAAGACTTCGGGCGAGCGGTTGATTTCAGCCCGACCACTCCCAATCCCGCGGCCGGAGGCCGGCTGGGAGCCTACATCTACGAAGCGACCTGCAACTGCAATTTTGCTTCGAATTATCCCTATGCAGTCGCTCCGCGGATCGGGATCGCGTACACCATCAACTCGAAGACGGTTTTCCGCGGCGGCATCGGAGTAGCGTATGACGCTGTCCCATTTACTCCAGGCGGCGTGATCAACTCGATCTCAACGCCTGTTCTGCCGAATGGATTCGATGATTTTAAACTGCAGAACGGTATTCCGAGAGATCGCTACAATCCCGTTCTCGCGACATCGAACCCTGCCGCTGCCTTCATCCCCGGCGCGGTGAACACGAACGTAGCCGCATTCATCGACCCGAACGCGGGGCGGCCGGACCGAACGCTTCAGTGGCAAGCCAGCCTCCAACGCGAAATCACCCGTAACTTGGTGATTGAAGCGGCCTATGTCGGCAACCGTAATGTCTGGCAATCCGCTACCGGGTTTCAGGATTTCAATGCCGTTTCGCCGGCCCTGCTCCAACGTTATGGTTTCACCATCGATACGTCGGCAAAAGGCTTGAGCGACGCGACGCTTCTCAACACCAACCTGAATCGCCTCACACAGGCACAACAGTCGACCTTAGCGAGTTACGGAGTATTCCTGCCCTATAGCGGATACCCGACCGGAGCCACGGCTCCCACGGTGTTGCAGTCCCTGAAGCCGTTCCCACAATTCAGCAACGCCCTACAGCCCTCCGCACCTCTGGGTAAATCCTGGTACGACTCCCTGCAGGTCACTCTGACGAAGCGATTCTCGCACGGATTATCGGCAACCGGCGGCTATACGTACTCCAAGAACCTGGCGTTGACCGGTTATCCGGACGTCTTCAATCCGACGGTTGGAAAAGACGTGGTGGCTGCGAATCCGCCGCAGATCCTGCGTATCTCGTTTGAATACGTAACGCCGCGATACAAAGGCAACTTGCCTGTGCTCGGTAATAAAATTGTTTCCTATATACTCGGCGATTGGGGATGGTCCAGCGCTCTCTACTATCAGACTGGGCCTTATCTCGCCCGTCCAACGGCTGGGTCCACGAACGCCATCAGCCGCTGGCTCGGACGCGGTCCGGGAAGCGCGCAGTTGAAGAAGAACGCGGACGGGAGCTACATGAACCCGTGGTCCGTTGACTGGTACGACTTGAACGGCAATCACCACACCGATCCGCTGGACATTAACTGCCATTGCTTCGATCCGAATAAGACAGTTGTGATTAACCCGAACGCCTGGCAAACCATTCCGGACGCGACGTGGACAGCCGATACGAGCACCTACACGTTCTTCCGCGGCGTCCGGGTGCCCAGGGAATCGATGAACTTCGCCCGCAACTTCAGGATCAAGGAGAAATACACCTTCCAGATCCGCATGGAGTTCACGAACATTTTCAATCGTAGCTTCCTGCCGGCTCCCAACATGGCGTTCAGTCCGGTTAACCCGACCTATGGGTGCTCTGGCGGCGTGACCGGTTGCACCGGTTCGTCCGTGAACGGCAGCTACACCTCTGGTCTAGGCACGTTCACCAGTTTCGGCAGCAACCTCGGCTTAGGCAACGCGGGGGCGTTGGGCGGCGGTGGGTTGGGTTTGGGCGCTGGACAGCGTACCGGCCTGCTTATCGGACGGTTCACGTTCTAAAGCTGGTCTAACTCCTTGACACCTTGGCAGGCGACCGCTCGTAAGCGGCATCGCCTGCCATTCGCTTTTGCGCAGCGCAGGCTACAATGACCCCTATGAAGATCGCGTTGATCCTGCTGACCGCTTCCGTTGTTTTCATCCCGATCCTGGCGGCCCAGAGCGCAAACGACACTCCCGAAGCGCATATCGCCGCCGCGAAGGCCGCAGCCGGCGACGATTTTCAGAATCTGTTCAATTTCCAGTGCTACGGTCCCGGTCCGGGTGGCCAGCGAACTGCGCCCGGAGCGCCGGCAGGGCGCGCTCAGGGCGGCGCTGGCCGAGGTCAGGCAGGTGGACGCGGCGGCGGCCGCGCGGCAGGCCCGCCCGAGCGCTCCACCTGGTACGCCGAACCCGTGAAGGTCTTCGACAACCTCTACTTTTTCGGACAGTCCGAATACGCGGTGTGGGCGATTACGACTTCGGAAGGCATCATCGTCCTCGACACGATCTTCGATTATTCGGTTGAAGAGGAAGTCGCCGGCGGCATGAAGAAGCTCGGACTGGATCCGGCCAACATCAAGTACGCCGTGGTGTCCCATCCTCATCCCGATCACGACGGAGGCGCCCGGTTTCTTCAGGAACACTATGGCACTCGCGTGCTCATGTCGCCCGCCGACTGGGAGGTGCTCGATAAGAGGACAAACGGGGCCAAGCCGAATCGCGATCTCGAGGCTACCGACGGCCAGAAACTGACACTCGGCGACACCACCATCACTCTCTACATCACGCCCGGTCACACGCCGGGCACCCTCTCGACTGTGTTTCCGGTAAGGGATAACGGCACGCCGCACATCGCGGCTCTCTGGGGCGGCGTCGGCCTCAATGCCGATAAGGAATCCGTGCAGGCCTACATTCGGTCGGCCGAACGCTTCAGTGGCATCGTGAAGCAGGCCGGAGCCGACATTATCCTCGCCAACCACACCGACTGGGACCGTTCGAAAATAAACCTGCCGCTGCTCGCCAAGCGATCACCCGGCACTCCGAATCCCTACATTGTGGGGAATGCAAAGGCGCTGAATTTTCTGAAAGTGGCGGAAGAATGCGCCACGGCCCGCGTCCTGGGCGCGAACTGAGCGCATCCGCCGCCGCAAGTCGAAATCCATGCAGATGCTGAATCCGCTCAATGAGCGTGCATGGGCTTATCCGGCGCTGGAATGCGTGCATATTTTGGGAATGGCCTGCGGTGTCGGGACAGCCGCGATATTGAACCTCAGCCTGCTGGGCATTGGACTCACGCAGAATAAAGGAGCGCGGCTGTGGCGCGATCTGAAGCCGTGGACCTTGAGCGGCCTCGCCCTGGCGATTTTTGCGGGACTCCTGCTCTTCTCTATCGATCCGTCGGTTTATTACAACAGCCCGGCCTTCCGTCTCAAGATGCTGGTGCTCGTCCTGGCCATCGGCTTTTACTTCACCGTGGTTCGGAAGACCGTCGCATTGGAACAGCCGCGTGTGCCCCGGGCCGTTGCGAGCATTTCGTTCCTGCTCTGGTCGCTTGTTCCGATGGGTGGGATCCTGATTGGTTTCGTCGGAGTGGCCACCTATCCGGTTCTGCTGTCTGTGCACATTGTCGCGCTCATCTTTTTGGGGGGCATGATTCTGGTCACGGATCTGCGGCTGCTCGGTCTGGCCATGCGCGGCTATTCGGCGTCCGATCTGATGAATCGGCTTCGTGTCCCCAAGCAAATCAGCTTTGCGGTTGCGGCTGCCTGCGGCGTGTTGCTGCTTGGCGCGAGAGCCGGCCAGTATTTCGGGAATCCGTGGTCCTGGATCAAGATTATCCTGCTGGCCCTGATCGCCGTGAATTCGCTGCTTTTCCGGCGCGCGGCCTACAATCAGGCGCAGCCGGGCTATCGTGCGAAGCTCGCGGCGGGAGTTTCGCTGCTTCTATGGACCGGCGCCGTTTTTGCCGCGCGTGGACCCGCCACGGTCAAGGACGTCATGCACTCCATGGTCGATCCGAGCGGGGACTTTCTGTTCGAATCGGTTCAGACCATCTCCGATGAGCACGGAGTTCGCGAAAAGGCGCCCCGCACCGACCAGGAATGGGACGATGTCTGGAAACGCGCTGAGATTCTGCGCGAGTCTCCGGACCTCCTCATGGGCCGCAGAGCCGCGCGCTCCAGGGATCTTTCGAAGAATCCCGAGGTGGAAAACCAGCCCGAGGAAATCCAGCAATTGATGGACGCGAATCGTGCAGACTTCAACCGCCGCGCGCAGATTCTTCAGGATGCGGCCTCCGTCGCGCAGAGAGCGGCGAAGGCGAGAGATAAAGCCGCGCTCCTCGGCGCGCTGGATGGAATCGACAAGGCCTGCGAGGGCTGCCATGTCCGCTATTGGTATCCGAAGGACAAGCGGGCCGTGGAAGCCGCCAAGCAAGACGGCCTGATTCCGTAACACGAGCCCACAACCCGGGATGTATGATGGAACGACGCAAGGAGTTAAGGCTAAATGAGACCGAAATCATTCATGATCCTGTTCGCCACCGTGGCCCTGCTCGCGCTCGCTTGGGCTTCCCTTGCACAACAGCCGCCGAACCAGGCGCCGGGGCAGGGAAAGCAAGGGAAAGGGCGGGGCGCTCCGCCGGTGATCCTGGGGCCTCCCGCAGGCGTCGAGCCTCTGCCGTTGGATCTGTTCAAGTCGAAAAACTTCTACAAAGACAAAGCTCTGTGGATGGACAAGCGCTACTACCGCTGCAATACGCCTCGCCTGCTGTCGGAGATGTGGAATCAGCAGCGCATTGGTCCGAATCCGCCCGAATCGGCTTCCTGGGGCGACTGCAACGCCGATCTCACGCGCGAGAGTATTCTGAGTCCGTATCCTTACAAGACGGCGAAGGAGCACTATGAAGCGCTGTTAGCGGCCGCAAAGGCCAAGGGCGGTCCGACGGTCTACACCAAGGCGACCGTGCCCGACTGGGATGGATATTATCAGCGCGACGCCCAAGCCGATCATGGATCGGAATGGATCTGGGGAGTCAGCCAGGCCCCGACCGTGCTGTCACTGCTCACTCCGGAGTATCAAAAGCGAATGGTGCAGTTGATCTATCACGAGGCCGTGACCAACGCGCCGCAATGGAATGCGTCGTTCTGTTATCCGGAAGGATTCATCCGCTGGTGGTCGCAACCTTCTCAAGCAGGGAATTTCCAGCTCACCATGACCACCTGGAACGTCCAGTTCATCTCGGGAATCGCCGATAATTTTCTGCGGCAGGTGATGGTCGGCAAGCCCCAGCACGTCCAGAAGGTCCCGCAGTGGTATGGCGAGACCATCGGATTCTGGGACGGGACTACGCTCGTCACCTGGACGGCGAATATCCAGGGCTGGACGCTGACGCATTCCATGTTCGAGACCAGCGACAAAATGGAGACGGTGGAAACCTTCAAGCCCGCCTACGACGCTTCCGGGAAATTTATCGGGCTCGATCATGAAGCCATCTTCTATGATCCGGACGCGTTCGTGGCGCCGGTCCGCGCCAGCTATCGCTTCGCCCGCCGGGCGACGCCCGAAGATCCCAACCGCCGCTACACCTATATCGAGTGCTTAAGCAACATCCAGAATGTCAACGGACGGCCAACGCAATTGACCAGCTCGGATCCGCACTTTGTCGATTACTACGGCCGGCCATGGGCCAAGAACTGGGAGAAGTACTTCGAGGTCGGGTGGGAAAAGCCGGACGAGGAAGTGCCAAAGGAGATCCTCGACATTTTCAAATAGGCCGGCTTCTATTTCGGCGGAGCTTTCGGCGTGTCCGAAGGCGCGCTTTGGAATAACTCCTCCAGGCTCGAATCTGGCGGCGCCGGCGCTGCTTGTTTCGCGCGGCTGGTCGTGAACCCGATCAATCGTCCCGCGAAGATCACGCTGATCCAGATCGCGATCGACAGAATCGCAGCCGCCTTGCCTGCTTTGGGAGCCGATGGCGCCGTGTCCCAGCGATGAACCACGCGGCCGAGGGTCAACTCGAACACCAGCATGTTGATCCCGGCGAGCACCAGAAGCAGCATCTTCGTCCGGAAATAGAAGTTGTGATAGTACACTGTGGCATTCGTAGTAAACATCAGCGAGCCCGTCAGCGCCGTAAGCGCGAACGCGCCCCAGGTCCATTTCATGATGTCCGCGGCCATGCGCTTGAATGGCCGCTCCGTGGACGCCGTCCCGAGCAGCCGCAGATCGATGATGGCGATGGTTCCGAACACCAGAGCCAAACCGATCACATGGATCGATTCCAGCAGCGGAAACAGCAGCAGCGAGTCTCGAATCCTGGCGGCCAGGCTGGTCGATTCAATCCACTGGAGAACTGCGGCGATATCCATGACTACTGTTTCGCGGATGGCGACCACGCTCCCCAAACGTGGTCATAGGCGATCAGGCGTCCGAGGATGATGATGCACGCCCAAACCAGGAATGTCACGATCGCCAGCAGCTTCACTCCTCGACGCTTCGCCACCATTTCTTCGTGATTGCGAACGGCTCGTTGAAGGATGATCGCCACCGCGGCGCTCACAGCAACCAAAACCATCTTCAGCCAGAACGAGAACGTGATCAGCTCGCGAACGGGCTCTCCAATCACCATCAGAATGCCCGTGGCGAGCATCAGCCACAAAGCGCCCGTCAGCCAGGGCCCGAAGCGATTCGCGGTCTGGCGCAGGGTTTGATCCATTCCGGCCCAACCCAGGATTCGCAAATCGATCATCAGGACGGATCCCAATACGATCGCTATGCCGACAATGTGGATGGATTGGATGGTTGGAATCGCCCAACTGTTGTGGTTCTGAAGGAAAACACTCAGGGCGGTGGTCGACAACCACTCGGCGAAGGATTTCACTGCTAACTCAGAATGTATTTCCGCCCAGCAGCGTTGCCCCCGGGACCGAATCGCAGTGCTTATCGGCCTCGGGCAGTTTTGGTTTGTTGGTAGCCGGATCCACCGGGCATTTGGCGATGGCGCCGACCCGGGATCCGAAATTGCTGCCGTCGCGCAGCGGATTCATTTTCACGCTAAACACTGTGCCAACCTTGAAACTCTCCGCCGTGATCCCCTGCTGCGCCACCGCAGCCGCGCCGGCCATCTCGACGCCCCACTCGATGTATTTTCCGTCCGGTCCCTTGGCGAGGCCCTTGCGATCGGGCGCGATCAGGATAAAGTGCAGTTCCGCATGGTTGGCCTGCGCCACGAACTGTTTGGCTGCTCCCGTCAGCGTGACGGTCTTCGTCTGATCGTACATGGCGAACGAGTGATGCGGCAAAGCCGGTGTTACGAATAACGTGAGTGTGAGTGCGAGCGGTACTGCCATGGCCAAGGTCCTGAGTGCGCGCTGATTCATCCTGAGCTCCTATTTGAAGATATCGAGAATTTCCTGCGGAACGTCGTCCTGCGGCTTATCCCAGCCGGCTTCGAAGTACTTTTCCCAGTTCTTGGCCCATGGCCGCCCGTAATAATCGATGAATTGATCGCTGGCGGCAGTGAGCTGGGTGGGATGTCCGTTGACGTTCCGAAGATTGCTTAAGCATTCGATGTAAGTGTAGCGCCGCGTGGCGTTGTCCAGTCCTGCGGCCCGAAGGAACCGCATCGTGACGTGCAGCGGCGCGACGAACGCTTCGGGGTCGTAGAACACCGCTTCGTGATCGAGCCCGATAAACCGGCCATTCGCGTCAAGCGCAGGCTTGTAGGTCTCCACGGTCTCCAGCCGGTTACTGAATTCGAACATCGAGTGCGAAATGGTCCAGCCCTGGATGTTGGCCGTCCAGGTCACCAGCGTGGTTCCCTCCCAGAATCCGATCGTCTCGCCGTACCACTGCGGGACCTTTTGCACGTGCTCTTTCCCGATCAGTACCTGGCGCAGGAAATTGGCCGCCAATCCGGAAAGGAACTGGACCTGATTGACGTTCATCGTGAGCTGGAAATTGCCGCCCGCCGAGGCCTGCGACCACCACCGCATGAAGCCTTCCGGATAGCAGAACGACGCGTTCCACTGCGGCGCGTTATCCACGCCCTCGTGATAATTCATCTGCACCATCCGCTTCTGATATTCGGGCGTGAGCAGTGAAAGGATCGTGGGCACCTGGTTAATGGTGCCCCAGGTCCACTGCGAACTGGAATAGGAATTATCGCGGCCATACCAGCCGTCCCAATCGGGTACGGTTGCTTTGGTGTAAACGGTGGGGCCGCCCTTAGCCTTCGCCGCGGCGAGCAACGCTTCGTAGTGTTCCTTCGCGGTCTTGTACGGGTACGGGCTCAGAATCTTTTCCCGTGGATAGTCGATGTTGCAGTCGCCCCATGCGGCGGACTGCGGCGGATTCTTGCCGATCCGCCCGGAAGTCCAGCTATCGGTAATCTGCCGGGGCGTGTTGCAGCGGAAGTAGCGTTTGTCCGACCACAGCGCCCGGTCTTTGTAGAAATTCTTGGACGTGAACAAATCGGTTGCGAGGGCTTGCATCCCGGCAGGCGGTCCGGCGAAAGTCGGCGTAGCTGCTCGCCCGAAGGGTGCGCCGGTGATGGGCGGCTGTAGTTGCCCGTCTACTTGTCCTCTGCCGCCCTTGCCTTGCTTGCCCTTGCCGTTCTCCTGCGCATCGAGCGCTACGGGCAGCGGAGATAGCAGCACCAGCGCGAATAAAGCGGCGAAAGAACAGGAAACAGCGAACCATCCAGCTCTCATTGACCCCACTCCTACGATCCTTCGAATCGGCGAGCACGTATCATCATACATCGACGGAATTTGGGCTGGCTCACGTTACTTTGGGGGGCCTACTTCATAGAACATAGCGGTCTTTTCCCGGCGAAACGTCGCAAACCCCTGGCGTCCGAAAAAGGACGTTTGGCTGGTCACGGCGAACAATTCGCGGACGCCGCGATCTTTCGCCCGCCGGATGCACTCCTGGACCAGTCTGGAGGCCACGCCCCGGTCCTGAAAATCCGGATGAACCGCCAGGCTGCGCACCTCGGCCATTCTCTTGGAGTAAATTTGGAGCGCGCAGCATCCGACGATGCGGCCGCCGCCCGCCAGGGCGACAAAGAACGAGGCCACGTGAGGCAGGTTGCGTTGAACCAACTGCTCCGGGAATAAGCGGATCAGGCCGCGGATCTGGCTCATCTCGCCCCTTGCCGCCGGCCGGATGGCGATACCACGAATCCCGGCTCGCGATGTGCGCTTCCGCATTCTCTCAATGCTCTCAAAATCAACCTCGACCCGGCACGTATTAGAATCGAAAGAATCGACCGAACGCGCCAGAAGGGCAATATGACAAAGCATTCCACATCGCACAATACGCCAGTAGTCGCCGAAGGCATGACGCTGGGCGTCATCGGAGCCGGGGTGATGGGCCAGACCCTGATCCGCGGACTCATCACCAGCGGCGTGATTTCGAAGGATCGTGTCTGGGCCGGAGACAAGAACCCTTCGGCCTGTTCCAACGCCAGCGAAGCGCTGGGCATTCCGGTCGAAAAGGATTTTCAGCATCGCGTGCCGACGGCGGACCTGATCCTGATGTGCGTGAAACCCGCCGACGCGCCCATCGTGTTGGCAACCCTGCGCAACGCCGGCTTGCGCCGTGAAACTCTGCTGATCTCGATCCTGGCCGGCGTTTCCACCGACCGGATCGAATCCGTGCTCGGTACGGAAAATCCGGTGGTGCGCGCCATGCCCAACACGCCGGCTGTGGTCGGGGAAGGGATGACCGTAGTGTGCGCGGGTTCGAGCGCATCCGGCGTGCATCTGGACCGGGCACAGCGTATTTTCGAAGGCGTGGGTAAATGCCTCAAACTCGATGAGGTCCACTTCAACGCCGTGACCGCGCTGAGCGGCAGCGGACCTGGATACCAGTTTCTGATCATGGAAGCGCTTGCGGATGCCGGCGTGCGCGTCGGCCTGCCTCGGCAACTCGCGCTGACTCTGGTGGCGCAGACCGCGCTCGGCGCGGCTCGCATGGTGCTCGACTCGGGCCGGCATCCCGCGGCGTTGCGCGACGATGTGACGACGCCCGCAGGATGCACCATCGGCGGATTGCTGATGCTGGAAGACGGGCGCATCCGCTCTGTGCTCGCGCGGGCAGTCGAGGAAGCGACTAAGATCGCTGCTCATCTCGGAACCTCGACATCGAAAATTTCAGAGAACGCCGCCAGCCAGCGCGCCGGTTCCGGGAGCAGCCACTAAGGCGACCCTTCATGCAGCCAGTTAGAGGCCGGTCGAAAGCCGAAGAACTGATCTCTCTCGAGGATCAGTGGGGAGCGCATAATTATCATCCGCTGGACGTCGTCGTGGAGTGGGCATCCGGAGTGTGGGTCTATGACGTTGGCGGCCGCAAGTACCTGGATTGTCTGAGCGCCTATTCGGCGGTCAACCAGGGTCATTGCCATCCGCGCATCATCGCCGCGCTCAAGGAGCAAGCCGAGCGGGTGACGCTCACCTCCCGGGCGTTCCGCAACGATCAGCTCCCGCTGTTTGAGGCCGAGCTCGCGCAGGCGTGCGGCATGGAAATGGTCTTGCCGATGAACACCGGCGCGGAGGCCGTGGAGACGGCCATCAAAGCCGCCCGCCGCTGGGGCTACACGCGCAAAGGCATTCCGCTGCATCAGGCCGAGATCATCGTCTGCGAGAACAATTTTCACGGGCGCACGACGACCATTACCGGCTTTTCTTCGGAGCCTCTGTACAAGGACGGCTTCGGGCCGTTCACGCCGGGATTCGTCTCGATTCCTTTTGGCGATACCGAGGCGCTGGAGAGCGCCATCACCCCGAACACCTGCGCCTTTCTGTTCGAGCCGATCCAGTGCGAGGCGGGAATTCTGATTCCTCCCGATGGCTTCATCCGCGACGCCGCGGCGATCTGCCGCCGCGAGCGCGTGCTGCTTGTGGCCGACGAAATTCAGACCGGCCTCGGCCGCACCGGACGATTCCTTGCCTGCCACGCCGAAGACGTTCAGCCGGACGTGCTGATCCTCGGCAAGGCTCTCTCCGGTGGAACGTATCCGGTATCGGCCGTTGTTTCCAGCCGCGAGATTCTTGGCGTGTTCCGCCCCGGCAGCCACGGCAGCACTTATGGCGGGAATCCGCTGGCTTGCGCCGTGGCGCGCGCGGCTTTGCAGGTTCTCGAAGACGAGCGGCTGGCCGAGCGCTCCGAGGAACTCGGGACGTGGCTGCTATACGAGCTTCGCAAGATCCAGCACCCGCACATCAAAGAGATCCGCGGTCGTGGGCTGCTGCTGGGAATCGAACTGCTGGGTCCGGCGCGGCCCTACTGCGAGCGGCTCAAAGACCTGGGTGTCTTGTGCAAAGAAACCCACGATCACGTGATCCGGCTGGCGCCGCCGCTGGTGATCGAGCGCGAGGACCTCGCCTGGCTCGCAGCCCAACTTAAGGCTGCCTTCCAGTCCTGACCGGGTCATCTGCCCTACTTGTCCGTCAATCCACCCCACTCAAGAACGCGAAAGATCAAACTCAGCGGTGGCTCGATAATCATCTCGACAATCACGTCTACAATCGCGCTGGCATGATCCCGGCCGAAAAGAAGCCATCCCAGCAAGTACAGTCCGACGAATCCGGCTGAGATAAGCCAGGCAACGAAAGCTGTGCCCTCTCTCGTGTGGAAGATCTCGAAATTGGATTTCAGGAATATCCAGATGGCAGCGCCAACGGCGGAAACTGCCAGGCCCGTACCGACAGCCCTCAGCAGGTCGATCACCGGGTGACGAAATGGGTGCCGGGTGCCCAACCATCACGGAAAGATAGTGGTCCTCTTTTCGCAGAAGGCGGATCGCTTCGGCTCTGCTCGAATTCGAGCTGATTTGACAAGCATCTTGATTCTCTTCTCGAATTTGTCGCAATCGCACTCGCGGTCGAATGCGGCGCTGGCTTCAGCTACGGGATTCCATCGCCAGACCGTGCAGCCCCCGATCGTGTGAGCCGCTTTGCTTATTTCGATACTGTGCTGGCTCCAGCTTGCGCCGTGCGGCCGTCCTGATCGCTGCTGCCGCCCGAGGCGCCGATGGCGCCGATCAGCTTGCCGTCCACGATGAGCGGGATCCCGCCTTCCACCGGAACCGCGCCGGTGAGCCCAAGAATACGCAATCCGGCCCCGCCTGCAGCCACCGTGTCTTGAAACGATTTCGTCGGGCGGCGGAACAGCGCCGCCGACTTGGCTTTCTCAATCGCGATCTGGACACTGCCGAGCTGCGTATCCGGCATCCGTTCGAAGTACACGAGGTAGCCGCCGGTGTCGACGATGGCAACCGCCATCGCCCAATTGTTCTTGCGGGCTTCGGCGATCGCCGCGGCCGCGACTTTCTTGGCGGCATCCGGAGCGATCGAGACGCCGTAGGGAACGTTCGGAGGCGGAACCAGCGGCGTTTGCCCGAAGGCCGCCACGCCGAGCGCGAGAGCAAGTATAATCCGTCCCATTGTGCCGGTCACTCAACCTTGATGAATGTTTCCGGACCGCCGCCACCGCCGGGGCCCTTACCACCGCCTTTGCCGCCGCCTTTTCCAAATGCCCCTCCCTCACCCGCCGCCACAAGCTGCCGCAGCGCCGAATACGATTTACCGTCCTCAGCCAGCGTCCACTCGTCGTGCCACTTCGTGCCATTCGGCATGGTGGTATCGACCACCAGTTTGTTGCCTTCCATCTTGCCGGTAGCCTTGGAGTCCTTCCAGACGCCTTCTGTCATGGTGACTTCCTGCCCCTGGGTCGGATATTGACGCAGGATCACGTTGCCGTTGGGCTGTGTTTCTTCCATGTACACGACGCCGCCCTTGTAGGTCAGCTTACGCACCTGGTTGCCCTTGTCGCCTTTCCAGGTGCCGTTAAACTTCGACGCGTCCTGCGCCACCAACAGCAGCGCGGAGGCGCCCAGCGCGGCCATGGTCATGAAAATTGTTTTCTTCATGGGAGCGCTCTCCTTAGGATTTCCCAACGGCCTTCCATACGTCCGATTTATGCTGCGGAGCCGCGGAAGTGTGCACGTTGATGTACCGGTCGAAGTCCAGGTTGAGCTTTTCGAGGATCGGGACCAGCGCCTTCACGTGATCGTTCGCCGGTTCCCCGGGATTCACCGAAAAATCCCCCTGGAACAGGATCTTCTCTTTGGGGAGGTAGGCGATTGCCAGGCCGTTGGAGTGCGGGACCGGCCAGGTGTGATAGAACTCCACGGTTCGCGTCCCATCGGAATAAACCTTCTTCTCCCCAATGGCTTCGAATTTTGCTTTCTTAGGATTCTTGGCCAAGGGGTCGGTCAATAGCGTTCGGGGCGTGTTGAGGGCCTTGTCGAGAAACGCCACGTTGTTCTGCTGAGTGATGATAGTCGCGCCTTCTGCGACCAGCACGGGCAGCCCTCCGGTGTGATCGGAGTGAGGATGCGTATTGAACACGTACCGGATCGGCTTGTTCGGGAACAGCTTCTTGGTTTCGGCGACGTAAGCCTCAGCGCGCGCGACGGACTGCCCGGCTTCGAGCATCATGATGTAATCCTTGAACTCGACAACGACCGAATCGTAGCTGCCGGGTCCAGTGGTGAGCCGGTAGATCCCGTCGCCCAACTTTTCGGTGGTAACCACGAGGGGCGCGGGACCGCGCGGCGCTCCTCCGCCCTTCGCGGCCGGTGCGGGAACCAGCGACGCGACATCCGGAGGATTCGCCTTCGCCGACGTAACCGTCACTTCAAAATAAGGCCAGCCGCCGCGTTTCTGCTCGATCTTTGCAGGAGCCATCACTCCGCCGAAATCCTTCCAGCCGCTGTAAGTAGCCAGAACCTGCATGTCGCCCATGATGTTTTCCTCGCGCCACGTCTCGATGTGATCGATCAGGTTCTTATCGTTCACGTAGGCGTTAATGACGTAGTTCTTGCCGGAAGGCGCTTTGACCTTCGGGCTCCACGTGAGGACGGTGAAGCCCTTCTGCTTGCTGGCCGTCGCGTTGTTCTCCGAGGCGCCTTTCAGAAAGCCCCACGGCGTGATGTAAAACTCGAGCGAGTTGGTCCAGGGTTGCGAGACGTCGGCTTGCTGCGCGGTGACCACGTCGAAATACGTTCCGGGCGTGACGGCGGTCGAGCCGCCGGCCCCGATGTTCATCGTCGATCCTGTGGCTCGCGATGCCGGCGCCGAGAGGTCGATCACGCGGACGTAATTGTTGATCGGCCGCATGGGATCGTGCGTGCCGCGGCACTGCATGTCGGTTGAGTTGGCTCCGCACTGCTGGAAGGCGACGTCTTTCGCCGACCCGGAATACGTAATGGACTTCACGTCGCCCAGCGCTTTCTGCGCACTGGCGATTACAGTCTTGGCATCTTGCGCCAGGGCGCTCCCGCACAGGCACGCGACGCAGATTACAGCTACAGCAAGCTTTTTCATTTCGGCTTCTCCTTCATGTGGCCGCCCGGTTACCTTGATGGAACGAAACCCGTCCTCAATATTCTATATGCACTCAGTCGGCTTGTGGATCGAGGGTTCTGCCCGCTTTATCCCCAGTTGCAATTGTGATAAAAGTGAAGAGTCTCGCATGACGACACTCCGCCCGCAAGTTGTTGATCCGGCGACAGGTTGCAACTCATGAAGCCCTTCCTTTACAGCGCTGCTCTTTTGGCCTTGATCGCCTCTTTGGCGTTCTTCGAAACGAAGAGCGTCGCCCAGACCCGGGCAAATGCGCCAGCCGCGGCGCCGGATCAATACCGCGAGCTGATCGATACGTACTGCGTCGATTGCCACAACACCACCATGAAAACCGGCGGGCTCGCTCTCGATGCCCTGAACCTCCAGGCCGCGGCCGATAGCGCCCAGATCTGGGAAAAGGTCATCCGCAAGCTGCGGGGGCGCCTGATGCCGCCGCCCGGCAATCCTCAGCCGGAACAGAAGGATGTCGATTCCTTCGTTGCCTGGATGGAGAACAACCTCGACACGCACGCCCAAGGCCCGAAGGCCGGCTACGTGCCGATCGAGCGCCTGAACCGCACCGAATACGCCGCATCGGTCAAAGCTCTGGTGGGTGTGGACGTGAACGCGAAGGACGTCCTGCCTCAGGATATTCAGGTCGGGGGATTCGATAACGTCGCGGCTGCCTTAAGCGTGTCGCCCGCGTTTCTCGACCAGTACATCACCGCCGCGCGCCAGGTTGCGAAACTCGCGGTTGGCAGTCCCAATCCGCGCGTCTCGAACGTGAAATACCTGATCGCGGCCAACCAGGAAGGCGATCTTCCTTTGCCCCCGGGGACGCGGGGCGGAATTCGCTTCAAGCACAACTTCCCGGCGGACGGCGAGTACCGGATCAACATCCTGGATCTGAACGTCGGACTCTACACCGGCCAAACGGAAAATGAGAGCATCCTGATCGGGATGATCGACGGCAAAATCGTGTTCCGCAAGCCGATCGGCGGGCCCGCGGATCAGGCGCTGGCGGACCGCAAGGGCGCCGACGGACGCGCCATGATCATGGAGCGGTTCCAGAAAATTCCGGTGCAGGTGCAGGCCGGCGTGCGCGACGTGATCATCGCATTCATCGACCGCGCGCATGTGGAATCCGATGAAAACGTGGCCGGCGGATTCGGCGGAGTGGGCAATCTTGGGTTCGGCGGCGGAAACGGCCGCATGGCGAGCCTGCGGGACGGCATCGAGATCCTCGGGCCGTACAATCCTACGGGCATTTCCAAGACGCCCAGCCGCGCGCTGATTTTTGTCTGCGATCCCAAAGGGAAAGAGGAGCCTTCGTGCGCCAGGCAGATCACCGAAAACCTGGCGCGGCGGGCGTTTCGCCGGCCGGTCACCGCCGAGGATGTCGACCGTTTGATGCCGTTCTACGAAGCCGGGCGTCAGGACGGCGGCAGCTTCGATCAGGGAATCGAGCAGGTGGTGGCGGCAGTGCTGGCGAGCCCTGAGTTTCTCTACCGCGGCATCCGGGGGCCTAAGGGCGCGCCTCCGAATTCCGAGGTTTCCCTCACCGATCTCGAGTTGGCCTCGCGTCTTTCTTACTTGCTGTGGAACACCGGTCCCGACGATGAGCTGCTGACGCTGGCGGCATCGAACGGATTGACCAAACCGGGCGCGGTCGAGAAGCAGGTCAAGCGCATGATGACCGATCCGAAGGCTTCCAGCCTGGTGACCAGTTTCGCCATGAAGTGGCTGAACATCGCGGATCTCGACGCGGTGAAGCCGGATCCTGCCATCTTCCCCGGATTCAACGACCAAATCCGCCGGGATTTTTCAAAAGAGGCCGAAGCGTTCCTATCGAGCATCCTGCTGGAAGATCGAAGCGTGGTGGATCTCCTGACCGCCGACTATACGTTCTTGAACGAGCGTCTCGCCCGCCATTACGGCGTCAACGGCGTGCTCGGGCCGCAGTTCCGCCGCGTGACGCTAGCAGACAAGGAACGCTGGGGCCTGCTCGGCAAGGGCGCGGTGCTGCTGCGAACTTCCTACGGCGATCGGACATCCCCGGTGTTGCGCGGGGCCTGGGTGCTGGACAAGCTGATGGGAACGCCGCCGTCGCCGCCTCCGCCGAACGTCGCGACCAATCTGGATCAAGTAACGGGAGAGAAGCCGAAGACGATCCGCGAGCGGCTGGAGCAGCACCGCTCGAAGCCGCTGTGCATGCAGTGCCACGGCGTGATCGATCCGCCGGGGCTGCCGCTGGAATCCTTTGACGCGGTCGGTCAATGGCGGACCGTGGACCGCCAGGCCAACAACGCCGTGATCGATACCAGCACGGTTCTGCCGAATGGCGTCGCCATCAATGGTCCCGTGGAACTGCGCCAGCAACTGGCCGGCAAACCCGCGATGTTCGCGCAGGCGCTGACCGAGCGGCTCCTGATGTACGCCATCAACCGGGAGCTGGAATATTTCGATATGCCCCAGGTGCGGGCGGTGGTTCGCAACGCCGCCAAGGACAATTACAAATTCTCGTCGATCGTTTTGGGAGTGATAAATACGGATGCATTCCGTAAGCAGGGTCCGGCGCCTGCTGCAAAGCCAGGCGCGGCGAAATCGGGTCTTTAGGAGACGACCATGTTCCTCACCAAGAAACATCTTTCCCGCAGAACGGTATTGAAGGGCGCTGGAGTCAGCGTCGCGCTGCCGTTGTTGGATGCCATGATCCCCGCCGGCACGGCTCTGGCCCAGACCGCGGCCGTGCCGAAGGTGCGGGCTGCGTTCTTCTACCTCCCGCACGGCGCGATCATGGGCAACACCTCTCACGGGCCCTCGGCGGACAAGTGGACTCCCAGCGGTGCGGGAGCCGATTTCAAGCTGAGCCCGATTCTTTCTCCGCTCGAGCCTTATAAGAAATACGTGAATTCCTTCGGGAACCTGGAAAACGCCGCCAGCGCGGGCTCGGTTCACACCTTGAACCCTGCGACCTGGCTCAGCGCGACGCGTCCGGATACGGGCGGGCCGCGCGCGCACATGGCGACGACCCTCGATCAGGTGATCGCGAAAGCCATCGGCCAGGAAACGCCGCTGCCGTCACTCGAACTCGCGTCGGAGACTATCGTTCAGACGGCCGCGGGTGGCGGCGGCTCCTACACCACGCTGTCCTTCCGCGACGCGGAATCCCCGCTGCCGATGGAGTACAATCCCCGGAAGGTATTTTTGCAGCTTTTCGGAGAAGGCGACACGGCCCAGGAGCGTGCGTCGATCCACAAGCAGACCGGCAGCATTCTCGATCTGATTCTCGACCGCACCAAGAAGCTCCAGGGCGATTTGGGAAGCACCGATCGCGCCGTATTAGACGGGTACCTGGAAAGCGTTCGGGAAATCGAGCGCCGGGCGCAGAAGGCCGCGGGAACGAATCTTTCGAGCTTGAAGATTCCGAATGCTCCGGTAGGCGAGCTGGAAGATTTCGCGGAGCAGGTGAAACTGATGTTCGACCTGCTGGCTCTCGCGTTCCAGGCCGATCTCACGCGCGTGGCTTCCTACATTATGGTCGCGGAAGGCACGAACCGGACGTACAACCACATCGGCGTTCCGGACGCATTCCACCCCGTTTCGCATCACGCCAACGATCTGGAGCGCATGGCGAAGCTGGTCAAGATCCAGACCTGGCACGTGGAGAAGTTCTCGGAATTCGTCAAGAAGATGGCGGAAACCAAGGACGGAGACGGATCGCTGCTGGATCATTCGATCTTCATGTACGGATCTAATATGAGCAACAGCGATCTGCATAACAACTATCCCGAGCCGAACATCATCGTGGGCGGCGGGAACGGAAAAGTGAAGCTCGGCGGCCAGCACATCGCCCTGCCGGATCGCACGCCGATCGCGAATCTGCACCTGACGATCCTGCAAAAGATTGGAGTGCAGCGCGAGAAGTTCGGCGACAGCACGGGCGTGATTTCGCAGGTCTAGGAGCGGGATCCAAGTGGTCAATCGAAGACACTTTCTAAAGTCGGGCGCGATCGCTTTGTGGGCGGCTCCGCGAATCCTGCGTGGCCAGGAGACCGGCGCTGGCCGCCTCACGGACAAACTAGCGGTCTTCGACGGCGGCGGCGCCAACGTTGTGGCTTTCTCCTCGGGCGAAGGTCTCGTGCTTGTGGATTGCGGTGCTCCGAAATCCGGCGACGCCGTAATGGCCGCGCTGAAGAACCTGGATTCCAGCGCGAAGGTGCAGACGCTGTTCAACACGCACTACCATCTCGATCAGACCGGCAACAACGAAATGTTCGCGGCCGCCGGAGCGAAGATCATCGCGCACGAGCGCACCCGCGAGTGGATGTCCACCGATTACTGGGTTCCGGCCGAGGATCGCTACGAGAAAGCCCGTACCAAGGCCGCGCGCCCCACGCAGACGTTCCAGACAACCGGCTCGTTGAAAGCGGGAAACGAGCAGATCGACTACGGCTACCTGATTCTGGCCCACACCAATGGCGACATTTACGTTCACTTCAAGAATTCGAACGTGATCGCCGTCGGCGATGTCGCCTCGCCCCTGCGCGATCCGGCGCTCGATTGGTTCACCGGCGCCTGGATCGGCGGACGCGTGGACGCGATGGACAACGTGCTCAAGCTCGCCAACGATCAGACCAGGATCGTGCCCGCGTATGGCTCCGTCATGACCAAGGCCGAATTCAAGGCGGAGCGGGACATGATCGAAGAGGTCCGCGCACGGCTGTTCAAGCAAGTTCGCGAAGGGGACGGCCCGAAGGACATGTTGGAGGAAGGCGTGCTGAAGGGGCTGGCGCGCGAGTGGAAGGATCCCTATAAGTTCCTGTATGACGCAGCCAAAGGTTGCTGGGCCCACCATGACAAAATGGACCGCAATGTCGTCTAGGAGAAATCACATGAAGCGTTTCCTACCAGGGGTTTTCGTGGCGATGGCTGCTTGGGCGCAGTCTACGCCGGGCTCCCTGGCCAGCCTCATCGAATCGGGAAACCTCAAGGCCGCGCGGGAACAAGTCCGCGCGGGGGCGGACGTGAATGAGGCGCAGCCCGACGGCACCCGTCCGGTCCATTGGGCGGTTTATCGTGTCGATTACGAATTGCTCGCAGCGCTGATCGCAAAGAAGGCGAATGTAAACGTCGCCAACGAGTTCGGATCCTATCCGCTGACGGAGGCCGTCAAGGTGGCCGATGCGCGGATGGTACAGATGCTGCTGGACGCGGGCGCGCAACCGGAAGCCCCCAATCCCGATGGCGAAACGGCCCTGATGCTGGCGATCAAAACCGGCGAGCTGCCCATCGTCGAGTTGCTGATCAAGGCCGGCGCGAATGTAAACACGGTCGAGAAATTCCACAATCAGACGCCGTTGATGTACGCCGCCGACGCGCCCAAGAATGCGGGAGAGATCGTAAAGGTGCTCCTCGCCAAGGGCGGGGACGTCAAACCCCGGGCCCTGTTCACCGATTGGCCCAGCCAGATTACGTCCGAGCCTCGGGCGCAGTATCGCCCCGTGGGAGGATTAACAGCGTTGCTGTATGCGACGCGCTCGGGCTGCTATGAATGCGTCGAGGCGCTGATCGGCGCCGGCGCGGACGTGAACGTGCCGACTCCGGAAGGCGTGAGCCCTCTGATGATCGCGCTCGACAACGACCATAACGATGTCGCCAAGCTGCTGCTCGATCACGGAGCCAATCCTAATGTGTGGGACTGGTGGGGACGGACGGCGCTGTACATCGCCATCGATAGAAAGGCGGCGGCGGCTCCTGGCGGGGGCGGCGGGGGGCGAGGCGGCGCCGGGGCAGGACGTGGCCGGGGCCGCGGTGCGCCGCCTGCATCTCGCAATGCCGGTCCGGCTGTTTCCAGTATGGATATCATCAATGCGCTCCTGGCAGCCGGCGTCGACGTCAACACGCAGTTGAACATGCATCGTCCGAGCCGTGGCGGCAACAGCGGGCGCTTCATCGAGAACCTTCGCAGCACGGGTGCGACGCCCTTATCGCGCGCCGTCGAGGCGGGCGACATCGAAGCAGCGCGCGCCCTCCTGGATAAAGGCGCCGACCCGAACATCAACGACATGGGGTTGACGCCGTTCCTGCTCGCCGCTGGTGTGGGTCCCGGCAACCGCGGTGGAACCGGACTGGCGGCCCAAGGTTCCGCGGGAGGAGCAGCCAGCACCGCGCTCATGGACCTGCTTCTTCAGCATGGGGCCAGCGTGAATGCCCAGGTTACAGGCACGACCACCTATTCCATGCGCGTCTCCCGCGCTCCCTCCGCGAACGAAGGCAAGTCGGCCCTCCACGTTGCGGCGCAGACCGGCAGAGCGGACCTGGTGAAGTATCTGCTCGAAAAAGGAGCCAATCCCGGGCTCATCGACGCTGAGGGCCACAAAGCCATCGATTTGGTCGAAACCGGCGCTGCGCGGGCCGCGGCAGGCAGTGCGGGAACGCCTCCCCCTGCCGGACGCGCTGCCGCTGGCGCGAATCCGGCAACCGCGGCCGAAATCCGGACTCTCCTGGAGAGCGCGGCCTCGAAAAAATAGTCTCCTGCTCTGGCGTGGCGCGCGCGCTTCAATCGCCGGCGGCGAAGAGGTGCGCTGAAGTGGTATCGTAACCAGAGTTTCTCCAGTTACACTGGTGAAAACCGGGGGCGGGCAAAATGGCCACAACAAGTGGCCGCACAGGCCCATTTGCGTGAAACTGAAATCATGCGCAAAGAGAAAGAGGTGTTTTTAGAATGGTGAATCCGCAGAGTTTGGAAGACCTCCTCCAGGGGTCCACTCCAGTGAAACTCTTACGAAATTCGAAGATCGGGCCATACGTCTACCCGGTCGTGGCGAGTGAATACACGAACTGGCGAGACGAGCAGCGCGCCTGGCAGCAGACCTGCGTCTTGTTCAATCAGTCGTATCACATGACGGACATGTACGTGGAAGGTCCCGACGCCCTCCGGCTCCTTTCCGATCTGGGAGTCAACACGTTTAAGAACTTCGGCCCGAACAAGGCCAAACAGTACATCGTCTGCAATCCCGAAGGATACGTAATCGGCGACGTGATCCTGTTCGGCCTGGAGCCGAACCTGTTTAATCTGGTAGGCCGGCCCTCGGTTCATAACTGGGTTCAGTACAACTGCGAAACGGGCGGCTATAACGCGAAATGTACTCGCGACGAGAGAGCGGCGGCGCAGAAAGGCCCCATCGTACGGAAGGCGTACCGGTATCAGGTCCAGGGTCCCAACGCCGTGAAGGTGATGGAGAAAGTTACGGGCGGCGCGATCCCAGAGGTGAAGTTTTTCCAAATGGCCGATTTCACCATCGCGGGCAAGAGGGTGCGAGCGCTGCGTCACGGGATGGTCGGGCAGCCCGGTTTCGAACTCTTCGGGCCGTGGGCCGAAGGTGAAGCGGTTAAGGACGCGATCGTTGCGGCGGGCCAGGAGTTCGGGATGCGTCTGGTGGGCGCTCGCGCGTATTCTTCCAACACGTTGGAATCGGGGTGGATCCCTTCGCCGCTGCCGGCCGTCTATACCAGTCCAAAGTTGAAAGCCTACCGTCAGTGGCTGCCGGTCACCAGCTATGAAGCCATCGCCTCGCTGGGAGGAAGCTTCTATTCCGAAAATATCGAAGACTACTATCTCACCCCCTACGATCTCGGCTACGGACCGACCGTGAAGTTCGATCACGACTTCGTAGGCCGCGAAGCTCTCGAGCGAATCTCAAAGAATCCGAAGCGCACAAAAGTCACGCTGGCGCTCGATGGCGACGACGTCCTGAAAGCGATGGGGACGATGTTCCAGAAGAGCAACCGGGCCAAGTACTTCGACTTCCCCTCCGCGGTTTACGCCACCTGGCCCTATGACAAGGTGACCAAGAACGGCAAGACGATCGGCATCTCCACCTGGATCGGCTACAGCTCGAATGAAGGCAAGATGCTGACCCTCGCGATCCTCGACAATGAACACGCGCAGGTAGGCGACGAAGTGACGTTCATCTGGGGCGAGCAGCCCGGAAGCGGATCGAAGCCCACCGTGGAAAGCCACGTCCAGGTGGAAATCCGCGCTACCGTGTCGCCGGTGCCCTATGCGGAAGTGGCGCGAAACGCTTACCGAACCGTCTGAGCCCAAGGAACTCCGGTTAGTACTAAGCTGTCCGGAGTTCTAAGGACCCTGGTCTGCCAGGCGGTGTTTTCCTTGTTTCGTTAGGGCTTAATGCTGATTCCATGGCGATCCGGGCAATGTTACTTTCAGATCGGGAGCTGGAGGAACCAACATGAAGACACTTTTGCGCTTCAAAATCTGGAGGGACCGGCACGGTCAGGACCTGATTGAATACGCCCTGATGGCCGGTTTTGTGGCAGTTGCGGCAGGGGCGGCTTTCCCGCCCGTCTCGGTAACGATCAGCCAGATATTCTCCAAAGTCGGCTCGGTCTTAAGCGCTGCGAACGCGTCGTAGACCGGCTGGCGGGGAATAACGAGCGGTATTCTCAGGAGCCTCCGCGGGCTTGACATGCCCTTGATTCCTTGGGAGCATCACGAGATGCAGGGCATGTCGGCTCCCGGTGCGCCGCGATCGGCGGGCTATAAACTGCTTCCCGCCACAGCAGCGTTGCTTGCCTTGGCCTTCCTTGGAGCCGCTCAGAGTGCTTCTCCGCGCCGAACCGTCTGGGACGGCGTATATACGGAGGCTCAGGCGGCCCGCGGCGCCATGACGTTCGGCCAAAGCTGCGCCGGGTGCCATGCGCTTGCCGCCACAGGGAAAGCTCCGCTGGTGGGCGAAGCCTTCTGGAAGAGTTTCCAGCAAAAGACCGTCGGCGAGCTGCTGGAATTCGTGAGCATGTACATGCCGAACGGCTCGCCCGGATCGCTTAGCAAGGGCGCTTACGAGGATATCGTCGCGCTGATGCTGAAATCCAACGGCTTTCCGGCGGGGACCACAGAGCTCGAACGCGGGGCGATGACCGAGGTCCAGATTGTACCCAAGGACGGAAACGCGGAGCTTCCGGCCAACGCGCTGGTCCGCGTGGTGGGGTGCCTGGCCCGCAGCGGATCGGACTGGGTGGTCACGAATGCGACCACGCCCGAGCGTGCCGAAAGCGCTGCTTCGGCTGCGGAGGACTCCACAAAACCCCTCGGCAACCGCACGATGTCGCTCAAGTTCGTTGTCACGAAGCTGGATCCGTTGGCGGGCTCAAGGGTTGTGGTGAACGGCCTGCTGATGGGCGCCGGCGGCATCGACGGCATCAACGTGACGACGGTGACCCGCGCGGCCCCGAAGTGCCCGTAAGCGTGATGAACGCAGCCTTGCCGAACTAGAGATCGACTCTTCCCGTGCTCGCCGGGAGACTCTCGATCTCCGCTCCGCCCAAGTGCCCGATTGCGAGCAGCAGGTTTGCCGTGGGAGTGTCCTTGGCCACGATGTGCCGGCTGCCTTTCATCCGGCCATTCGCGCCGCCCACCAGCACCGCGGGCGGATTGTTGCGGTCGTGCGCATTACCGTTGCTCATGCCACTGCCCCAGTAGAGAACCGCGTGATCCAGCAGGTTGCCGTCGCCGTCCGGCGTCGCCTTCAGCTTTGCGATGAAGTCGGCGAACTTCTGGATCTGGTACGTGGCGATCTTGGCGTACTTCGCCAGCTTCTCCGGATCGTTGCCATGGTGCGAGATGGTGTGGTGCTGCTCGGGAATACCGATGTGCGTGTAGGCGCGGTCGCTGGCCTCATGACCGGTCATGAACGTGAACACGCGGCTGATGTCGCCCTGGTACGCCAGGTGCATCAGGCTGTACGTGATGTTCATGTGATCGTCGAACGCCTCCGGCAAGCCCACCGGCGCTTCCGGATTGCCGGTAATCGTGTTGAGGCGCGTTTCCATGCGTGCGAGCTGGTTTTCCACGTCACGGATGTTTCCGAGATACTCGTCGAGGATGGCGCGATCCGGCGCCCCCAGCGAGCGCTTCAGCTTCGCGGTTTCCTCGGTGACCGAGTCGAGCAGGCTCTGCTTTTCCTTAAGCCGGGCGAAACGCCGCTCTTTGGAATCGGCTTCTCCGAACATGCGCTCGAAGGTAACGTGCGGATTGATGCCTACGGGCAGCGGGCTCACATCGTCGCGCCAGGCGAGCGTGTTGAAGAACGTGCAGGCGAAACCGTCGCAGGCGCCGACCGCGGTGCCCATGTCCTCGGTGCCGACTTCGATGGATCGCAGCGGCGTATCGCCGGCGTTCTTATCCGCGATGTGCTGGTCGATGGTCTTCTTGGACTCGATTTTTCCGAACACGTCGCCGCGTTCTTTGTCCCGGTTCGTCGCCGGGCCCAGGCCGTTGAGGAACGCTGAGCTTGCCCCGAGATGGACCGAGGAGCCCCACGGAGCCTTCATCTTGCTGACCGTAACGAGCTGGTTGCGGAACGGCTCGAGCGGCGCCATCACCGGCTTAAACTCGAAATCGCTCCCCTCCTTGTCGGGATGCCAGGTAGCGGGCCATACGCCGCAAGGGAAGTAGACCGCGCCGAAGCGGAACGGCGCGCTGGGCGCCGCGGAGAGGGCCGGCACCATGGCGTCCATGAACGGCAGGGCAATCGTGGCGCCGAGAGTTCCACGCATAAACGTGCGGCGCGAGAGATGCTTTTTCGTAATGAACATGGTCTACTCCTCGTTACTTCGTCCGTGCTAATTTTACAACATCCGCCTGCCCCCGGGCAGGTTCCGGTTCCAGCTTGGTGCGCATCTGGAAAGGGGCGCTTTCCACGATGCCCATGACAATGGAAGACAGCCGGTAGTCGTTCTGCACCGACTTCTTCACGATTTTGCGGACCACCGGCATGTCGCTCGGCTCCAGCCCGCGGCCGTGCGCGTAGGTCAGCATCTTGTCCGTGATCACGGTCCCAAAAGCGACGGGCCGGCTCGCGATGGCCTCCCGCAGCGCTGCAGGACCATTCACCTTCGATCCATCCGCGAGCACGCCCGCCACATCCAGCGGCGAACCATCGGCGGCCTTGTCGCGCCACTTCCCGACGGAATCAAAGTTCTCCAGCGCAAATCCCGGCGGATCGATCACGCGATGGCAGGTCGCGCACGGTTCGTTCTTGCGGTGCAATTCCAACTGCGCGCGCACGGTTTTCGGCACTGCCGCCGCTTCTTTGTTGCTTTCGTCCAGTGTCGGGACGTTCGGAGGCGGAGCAGGCGGAGGCGTATTGAGGAACGTGCTCAGGATGTACTTCCCCCGGAAAACAGGCGACGTTCTGGTCGCCACCGACGTCATGGCCAGAACGCTTCCTTGCCCCAGCAGGCCGCGGCGGTTTGGATCCGTCAGCTTGACCTTGCGGAATTGCGGGCCGTAGACGCCCGGAATGCCGTAATGCGCGGCCAGCCGCTCGTCGACAAATGTGTAGTCCGCATTCAGGAGGTCAAGCGCGCTGCGATCTGAGCGCAAGATGTAGCCGAAGAACAACTCGGTCTCCTTCCGGAATCCTTTACGAATGTTATCGTCGAAATCCGGGAACATCAGGATATCCGGAACTACCTTGGTCTCCAGATTACGAAGTTGCAGCCATTGCCCCGTGAAATTCTCGACCAGGGCGTCGGACCGCTCATCCTCGAGCATGCGATCCACCTGCGCCGTAAGTACTTCGGGCGATCTCAACTTGCCGGCGATCGCAAGATCCAGCAGCTTTTCGTCGGGGATGCTGCTCCACAAGAAGAAAGAGAGGCGCGAAGCCAGCTCGATCTCGCTGACCGGGTGCGCGACTCCCGGGCGCGCTTCCGGCGGATCTTTCTCGATTCGATACAGGAAATTGGGACTCGAAAGAATCCGCGCCACGCCGGCCCGAATTCCGTCGTCGAAACTGCCGCCGCTTTTCCGCGACTGGTTGTAAAAGCTCACCGGCGCTTCGACGTCGGCAGGTGTGGCGGGACGCCGGTAGGCGTGGCGCGCCAGGGTAGAGAGAATCTTTGTCGCGCACGCCGATTCGTCCGCGGCGGATGCCGGATGGCAAACGAAAAGCCTCCGCCGGGTGGGTCCTTCGCTAATTCCTTTTACGTTGTAGGGGCCGTCGATCGACACGCTTCTCAACTTCGGCATGCCTCCCACAAAGTGGATTTCCTGGCTGTCGCGCCTTGCGGGCTCCCAGACGTCCTGCCGCACGAACGGGCGCTCCTGCCACGTGAAGCCGACGTCGTGAGGACCGGCCGTGATGCGCGCGCGTCCGGTCATCCTCTTGTCGATCACCGGCTGGGCCGCGGCCAGATCGGCCGCCTGCATTTCGTGATCCTTGGGACCCCCGATCGGAGCCGAATAGACTTCGACGCCGTCCACGGTGATGACAAAGGTGTAGGGAACATCATTCCCTTCGACGCCGGCATAACCTTCCTGGACGCCACGGACCAGCCGGCCCGACAATTTGTATTCGGCATCCGCCGGAAACACGTGATGGACCACCGTGCCGCCAACCGTTCCCAGCGGCAGGCCGTCGATATACCCGTTCTGGCTGAATTCGCGGCTGATGGAATACTCGGCCGTTCCCGGCCGGACTTGCGGATCGCCTACCGCCATTGCCGCCACTCGCTGCGCCGCGGTCACGTATCCCTCCAGCAGCAGCGGCGACGTTTTGAGCGCGCTGGCGATGTTGTCGAATCCGAACTCAGCTCCGTCCGTGGGCAGCAGGTCCGACACGTCAATGTCGACGGCCAGCAGATCGCGGACCGCGTTCGCGTATTCGGCGCGGTTCAAGCGATGCACAACATAGCGGCCGGGGTTGCTCTTTCCTTCCCAAGCCCGATCCATCGATGCGGCCAGCCAGTTCGTAAAGCCCGCGTACTCGGCCTCGGAGGGGCGGGGCATGCCGGGAGGCGGCATCGCCCGCACGCTCAATTTCCGAATGACTCGTTCCCAGGTTGCCGCGCTGCCCACGAGATCATCGAAGCTCGCGGATTTGAGATTGATCGGATCCTCCGACGGGGTCACGGTGCGTTCGTTGTGACACCCCACGCAGTATTTGTCTAACATTGCGCGGTATTTCGCCGCATCGGCTGTATTGGGCGTCGTCGTGCTGGTAGCGGCGGCTGCTGCGCGAACGGGAGCGGCGCTCGTGCCGCTCTTGGTTTGCGCGACGATACTCTGAACGAGGACCAGCGCTGCGGCGAAGGATGAAACCAGAAGCGCCGCGATGCCGATTTTCCTGAGCTTGCCTTCTGGGTGCTTCATTTTATTTCAGTTCCGTAGCCGCCGCCGTCGCTTTTGGAGTATCCTTCTTTTCTTTGTCGTCTGCCGGCTTAGATTTCGCCGGAGCAGGTGGAGGTTGGGGCGCAGGATCGTTAGGGCCAAGGTGCATCAGCTCGCGCAATGCGGCGATCACCTCCTCCTTCGAATCCCGCTTCGGTTTGTACGCGTCCACGTCTCCCATGTCCGCCGGGTCCGGACCCTTTTGCGGTTTTTCCGCCAGAAGCAGCGGCGTCAGATTGTCCTTGTTCACTGCGTCCAGCTTCGCGCCGCCGGCGACCAGCGCCCGAATGATCGCGACTTGCTGCTCTTGCACCGCCTGATGGAGCGGCGTCGATCCATCGGCCGCTTTGGCGTTGGGATTCGCCCCCGCCGCCAGGAGCAGCTTGACTGCCTCCAGCGGATCGCGAGGACCGGGCTCCCGGAATTGAGGAGCAGCCATGCGAGTAAATCCGGGCCCGCCTGCGAGCGGCGCGCCCTGTCCGCCTTTCAGGGCCGCCATCAAAGGCGTCTTTCCGACGTTCGGATTTCCGCGGCCGGCAGGCTTGCCGTCCTTAGGCTTGATCTCGCTCGGGCTCCATTCGATCTGCGCGCCTTTGGCCAGCAGCAGCTTCAGGACTTCGATGTCGGCAGCGGTCGCGGCACGGTAGAACGGAGAGCTGTTGACCGCAGCGCCGCAGCACAGAGTCGTGGAGTGCAACGCGCCGATGAAGGGTTTGTTCGCATCCGCGCCGAGGTCGAGCAGGGCCTTCACGAGACCCAAGGAGGTCATCTGATTCGGATGATTGGGTTGCAGCCGCGAGCCGTCGTGCGCGCGCATATCGGTGGTGGCGTCGTGCATGTCTACAGCCCAGTACAAGGATCCATCGTTGGGATCGGCCCCCAGATCGAGCAACTCTTTGGCGAGATCGAACCGGTCGTTGACAATGGCGACGACGGTCGCGGTGGCGCCGTCGGCGTTGGTCAGTTTTGGATCGGCGCCGCCCTGTATTAACGCCTTTACGATATCGCTGTGTCCGTTGCGAGCCGCGAACATCAATGCCGTAAAGCCGCCCGAGGGATGATCCGCGTTCTTGCGATCCGTGATCTGGGCGACGTGGGCTTTCTGATTGGGATCCGCCCCGGCGGCCAGCAGCGTCTTTACAACCTCCAGATGACCTTCAGAGGACGCCCACATCAGCGCGGTTTCTTCCTGAAACGGATCCGCGGCGTTGACGAACGATCCGCGATCCAGCAGCAATTTGACCGCGTCGACGCGGCCCGTGCGCGCTGCAGCCATGAGCGGCGTCTCACCTTCGGCGTGCCAGCGCGTCGGGTCGGCCCCGGCATCGAGCAGCGCCCGCATCACCGCAACGTCGCCGTTCCGGCTGGCCTGGAGAAGGGGCGTGACGCCGTAGTGGTTCACCGCGTCGACCGCGGCTCCGGCCGCAAGCAGGGCTTTCGTCATTTCCAGGTTCGAATGGTAGGACGCCCACAAGAGCGCGGAGGATCCGTCGTTTGCGGGAGCATTGACGTCCGCGTGCTCTTTGATCAGCTTCTGCACCGCGGGCAGATCATCAGCCCGGGCGGCGTCCACAAGGGCGGCCAGGTTGGAAGCTGCATGCAAGAGGGCGCCGGGCCCGATGAAAACGAATCCAAGCATGAGAGGCAGGCTCCACCACGTCCTTTTTACGCCCGCTGTTGTCGCCTTGTGCATCTACAGTCCTCCCTCGGTACTCGCACCTTAAGATAAACCGTGGAAACGACCAGCGCAAGCCCCACCCCCGCTGGTTCAACTGTCAGTAAGCTCTTGGCAATGCAGGAAGTTGTGACGAATCGCCGGCCAGGTTGCGGTTCGCACCCCAGAGTTGCATCCTGTGTTAGAATTCCGACGAGTCTGGCGGTCCCGTTTCGTGACGAAAGGAGGACTGATGCTGAAGCTCGCAGCCCTTGTATTGGCGGTCAGCGTTTCCCTGCTGGCGCAGTGGCCGAAACGCGACAATCCGGCCCTGCCTCGCACACCGGATGGAAAGGCAGACCTTTCGGCTCCCACTCCGCGCTCGGGGGACGGCAAACCCGACCTGAGCGGAGTGTGGGTGGTTCGGAACGGAAACTTTTACCTCACCTGGGATCTCCAGCCCGAAGAGATGCGGCCCTGGGCGGCAGCTCTCTATAAGCAGCGCGAAGCCGATTTTCGCCGGGAGACCGATGGGATCGCCTGTCTTCCGCCGGGCCCGAAAGCCGCAATTGGAGTCGGTCCATTTCCGATCAAGATAATTCAAAATCCGGGCTTGATCGTGATCCTTCACGAGTACGACACCATATTCCGGCAGGTCTTCACCGACGGCCGGGAGTTGCCGGAAGACCCGAATCCGACCTGGATGGGTTATTCGGTCGGACGATGGGAGGGCGACACGCTGGTCGTCACGACAGCGGGATTCAACGATCGAAGCACGATCGATCTGGCCGGACATCCCCACACGGAGGCGTTGCGGGTGACCGAGCGGTTTCATCGCCGTGACATCGGCCATCTGGATGTTCAGATCACATTTGACGATCCCAAGGCGTACACCAGGCCGTGGACGCTCCCGATGGAGTTTGCGCTGGTTCCCGACCAGGACCTGATGGAATACGTTTGTGAGAACGAACGCGATTCGAGGCACCTGGTGGGCAAGAGCGGAGAGGAATTCCAGATTACCGCCGATCGGCTGGTCGGTTATGCCGGAGCCTACCAGGCTCCGGGGCGGCCCGTCGCGGTGGTGACGCTCGAAGATGGCCGCCTGATGATCGCGGAAGGACAATCGGGCAAGACCCCGCTCACGGCTCACTCCGAGACGGCTTTCACGATGGAAGGAACCGGAATCGAGTTCGTGAAAGACGAACAGGGCGCGGTGACCGCGATGATCGAACACTGGGTCGAGGGCGACCGGCGGTATCTTCGTCTCGAAAAGCAATGACTGATGAGGCAAGCGTCATAACGGGTCCGGAGACGATCGCAAAGCTTCACCGTCGGGCATTCATGAAGACAACCGCGGCGACGATCGGAGGCCTGGCGGCCGGTCCTGCCGTCCGGGTTCGGGGCGCCATCGTCAGCACAAATTTTTCAAAGCTCCCGCCGTACGGGAACGGCACGTTGCCGCCGGCAGTCCGCTCGCGCCACATCGCAAACGTGAACGGCTTGACGGTTCACATCCTGGAGGCCGGTTATGAAACGCGCGGCCGGCAGGCAATTCTGCTGCTCCACGGTTTCCCGGAACTCGCCTATAGCTGGCGCAAGGTGATGCCGGCGCTCGCGGCCGCCGGGTATCACGTGATCGCCCCCGATCAGCGGGGATACGGCCGCACGCTCGGCTGGGACGACTCCTACGATGCCGATCCGGATCCGTTCCGCATCCTCAACATGACGCGCGATGCGATGGCGCTGGTTTCCGCTCTGGGCTACCGCTCGGTCGCGATGGTTGCCGGTCACGATGCGGGGGCGCCGGTCGCTTCCTGGTGCGCACTGATCCGGCCCGATGTGTTCCGTTCGGTGACGATCATGAGTTCGCCCTTCGAAGGTCCGCCGCAGTTGCCGTTCGATACGGCGAATGGTGCGGCTCCGCCTGTCCGCGCGATCACGGACGATGAGCTGGACTCCGAGCTCGCCAAGCTCCATCCGCCGCGGAAGTACTACCAGAATTATCAGCGCACCCGCGGAGCGAACGACGACATGCTGCACGCGCCGCAGGGCCTGCATGCGTTCTTCCGCGCTTACTACTTCTGCAAGAGCGCAGACTATAAGGGAAACAATCCTCATCCGTTGAAGGCCCGCACGGCCGAAGAGATGGCCCAGATCCCGACGTATTACGTGATGGAGAAGGACAAGGGAATGGCGGCTACGGCCGCAGCCTTTATGCCTTCGGCCGACTATATCGCCCAATGCAAATGGCTCACGGAAGCTGAGGTGGACGTGTATGCGGCCGAATACGGCCGGACGGGATTTACTGGCGCGCTCCAGGGTTATCGCGTCCGGCGAGGCTCGAATCCAAAAAGCATGGCCGAGATGCAGACGTTTTCCGGGCGCTCGATTGACGTGCCGTCGCAATTTATCGCCGGCAAGAGCGATTGGGGTGTCTATCAGACGCCGGGCGCCGTCAATAAAATGCGCGGCAGCGCCTGCACCAGAATGACCGGATTCCATCTGGTCGGCGGCGCCGGACATTGGGTGCAGCAAGAGCAGCCGGAGGAAGTCAGCAGGCTGCTGCTAGCGTTCCTGCGGAAGCGCTAGTCCACGGTGAACAGGCCCATCGCGCTCTTGACCTTTTTTAGCGTGTCGTTCGCAATCACGCGCGCGCGCTGCGAGCCCTCGCGCAGGGCTTCGGAGACTTCGTCCACGGTTATCGCGTGGTAGCGCTGCTGGATCGGCTCCAGCCCGGCCACCACGGCTTCGGCGACTTGTTTTTTCAAATCTCCGTAACGCATGCCGGAGAAACGCTCGCGCATGGCCTCGTCCGACGAATCGGTGAATGCCTGATAAATCGCAAGCAGGTTGCGCACGCCCGCGCCCGGATTTTCGAAGTTCACGCCGGGTTGCGAGTCGGTAGTCGCGCGCATGATCTTTTTGCGGATCACCGGGGGCTCGTCCAACAAGCCGATAGCGTGGCCCGCGCCCGGTTCCGACTTGCTCATTTTCTTTTCCGGATCGTCCAGCCCCATGACGCGCGCCCCGACCGTGGGTAAATGCGTCGCAGGCATGGTGAACGTTTCGCCGTGCTCCGGATAGAGCGAATTGAAGCGCTGGGCGATATCGCGAGTCAGCTCGACGTGCTGGCGCTGGTCATCCCCGACCGGCACGACGTCAGCCTGGTACAGCAGAATATCGGCGGCCATCAGCACCGGGTATTGCAGCAGGCCGTCGCCGATAGTCTCCTGGGCTTGCGATTTGGCCTTATACTGCGTCATTCGTTCCAGCCAGCCGACCGGTGTCACGCAGGTCAGCAGCCAGGCGAGCTCGGCGTGCTCGGGGACGCGAGACTGAAGCACCAGCGATTTTCGATCGATGCCGATCGCCAGCAGGATTCCGGCGAGCTGCTGAATCTTGGCGTTCAGCTCTTTCGGATCCTGATAGACCGTGATCGCGTGCAGGTCGACGATGCAGTAGATGCTATCGTAGTCATACTGAATCTTGGCCCAGTTTTTCAGCGCGCCCAGATAGTTCCCGATGTGCGGATTGCCTGTGGGCTGGATTCCGGATAAAACGCGTTTCTTCATTTGGCGGGGAAATTTCTATCGTAAACGATGCCGGTGCATGATGTTCTGATTGAAAAGTGGGTTTACGGCGGAGAAGGCTTGGCGCGTATCGATGGCCGTGTCGTTATGGCCCCTTTCGTCTTGCCGGGCGAAACGGCTCGCATTGAAATTGGCGGAGACGTTCACGCGCAGTTGGCCGAGGTGCTAGCGCCGGCACCGGAGCGCGCTACGCCGCCGTGTCCGCTGTTTACCATCTGCGGCGGATGCCACTACCAGCACGCGCCGTACGCGTTCCAGCTCGCGCGAAAAGTCGAGATTCTGCGCGAGCAGTTGCAGCGAGTCGGCAAAATTCCGTTTGCAGGCGACATCGGCGTGATCAGCGGCCCTCCTTTGGGCTATCGCAATCGGGCGCAGTTCCATGTCTCGTTTGAAAAAGGCGGAGGGAAGATCGGATACCTGGCGTCCCGCTCGCACGAGCTGGTTTCCTTGGATGGCGAGTGCCCGATCTCATCCCCCCGGCTGAACCAGGCGCTTGCGGAAATGCGCGCGCGGCTGAACGATTCCCGCTTCCCGCGCTTTGTGCGATCGCTCGAGATCTTCACCGATGAAACAGATGTTCAGATCAATGTCGCCGAATCGGAGCGGCCCGTCGCGCGCAGGTTTTACGAATGGTGTGGATCCAAGGAGCCGGTCGATTACGCGACCTCGGTTGGCGTATTCCGCGTCAGTCCGCGATCTTTCTTTCAGGTGAACCGTTTCCTTGTGGACAGGCTTGTGGAGGCGGCGCTCCCGGAGCAGGGCGGCGGAACAGCGCTCGATCTGTACGCGGGCGTCGGATTGTTCGCGCTTCCGCTGGCAGCCCGGTTTGAGTCTGTCATCGCCGTCGAATCCGGATCGAGCGCCGCGCGGGATCTGGAGTTCAACGCGGGCCGCGCGGGTGCAGATGTACAAGTAGAGCAAGCCCGCGTGGAGAATTTCTTGAGCCGGTCGCAAGCCGCGCCGGCGTTTGTTTTGGCGGATCCGCCCCGTGCGGGGCTGGGGAAAGAAGTTGTCGGCCACCTGCTCCGTCTCTCGCCTCCGAGGATCACGATCGTCTCCTGCGATCCGGCGACGCTCGCACGCGATCTGGCCGGCTTACGTGGGTACCGAATCGAATCGCTGACGTTAGTGGACCTGTTTCCGCAGACATTTCACTTGGAAACCGTCGCGCGATTGCGCCGAAGCTGAAATGAGCCGTGCCGAACTGCTGGAGTTTCTCGCCGCGGAGATAATCGCGCGAAAACGCGCCGCCCGGCCGCTCAAGGTCGGCATCGACGGACGCTGCGCCGCGGGCAAGACGACGCTGGCGGACGAACTGGGACGCGTGCTTCGCGCGGGAGGCTGTGTTGTGCTGCGCCCGTCGGTGGACGGGTTTCATCATCCGCGAGCCCGTCGCTATCGCCAGGGCGAGTTCTCGGCTCTCGGATATTATGAAGATGCGTTCGATTACGAGGCCCTCGCCGAGCGCCTGCTTGCCCCGTTATCGGGCGCCAAATTCCCCGCACTGTGCCGCCAGGTCAGTTTTGATCTGCGCGCCGAATTGCCGGCCGAGGAACCGGCCGTCAGTGTGGACGCCAATACGATTCTCCTGTTCGACGGGATTTTCGTTTTCCGCAGCCGAATCAATGCATACTGGGATTACAGAATCTGGTCGACGTGGACGCAAAGACGTCCCTGGCGCGCGCACTGACGCGTGATCCGGATGGGAGCGCCGAGGCGGACCTAATTCGCAGGAAGTACCAAGAGCGCTACGAGCCAGGCTGGCAGATCTATGCGCGCAAAGAGCGTCCCGAACAGAAAGCCGACGCGGTGATCGACAATCGAGAAGTACTGTCGCCCGGGATTATCCGCCGGTAGTCACGCTGCAGCCTCATCCAGGCGCCCCACTCGATCCTAATATCCTGATCCTCACATCCTGATTCTCACATCTTGACAATCATAATGAGTATGCGTATCATGGCGTTCATGGATGCGCCTATCACCGACATGATCCAGGGTACGCTCGACATGCTCATCCTGAAGACGCTCAGCCTGGAGCCGATGCATGGCTTCGGCATCGCCCGCCGCGTGGAGCAGATCTCGCGGGGCGTGTTCAAGGTGAACCCCGGCTCGCTGCTGACGGCACTGAATCGGCTGGAACGCGAGGGCTGGCTCGATGCTCAGTGGCGGCAGACGGAGAACGCCCGGCGCGCGAAGTACTACAGCCTCACGCGCGCGGGGCGGAAACAGCTCGAGGCCGAAACTTCCGATTGGGCCCGCCGTGCGGGCGCAGTGGCCCGGATTCTGAAGGCGGAAGCCTAGCCATGTCGCTCTGGCGCCAGCTCACACGCGGGACTCGGGGGCTCTCGAATCGCGAGGCAGCCAGCCGCGACATCGCCGACGAAATCGAACACTACCTGGAAGAAGCCACGACAGCTCATCAGGCGCGCGGACTTCCGCGCCAGGAAGCGGCGCGCGTGGCTCGCGTGGACCTGGGCGGCAGAGCGGCGGTGCGGGAGCAGGTGCGCGAGCTCCATTGGGAGACGCGGGTGGATGCGCTGCTGGCCGATTTGACGTACTGCGTTCGATGCTTGCGCAAGAGCCCGGCGTTCTCATCGATGTGCGTCCTGACGCTCGCTTTAGGCATTGGAGCCAGTACGGCGATCTTCAGTGTGGTGAATCCCGTGTTGTTTCAGTCGCTGCCGTACCCCCAGGCAGGGCGGATTGTCATGATCTGGGACGGCCAGAACGGTTCGCGCGGCGAGGTGACGTTCGGAACCTATCGCGAAGTGGTCCAACGGACTCATTCGTTCGAGTCGCTGGCGGTGATGCGGCCGGCGCAAATGACGTTGACCGGTCCCGCGGAGCCGGAACGGATCGACGGGCAGTATGTGAGCGCGGACTATTTTCGGGTGTTGGGCGTTCGCCCGGCGCTGGGACGCGACTTCGCGGACGCCGACGATCAGCCCGGCGCGCCCACCGCAGTCGTCATTAGCGATGGACTATGGCGGCGCCGCTTCCATGCCGATCCGTCAATCGCGGGACGTCAGGTGCTCATCCAGGATACGCCGGTCACGATTGTGGGCGTGATGCCGCGCGAATTTGAGAATGTTCTGGCTCCCTCGGCGGAAATCTGGACAACTCTGAAATATGACCGGTCCCTTCCTTTGAATGGCCGTGAGTGGGGCCATCACTTGCGGATGGTGGGCCGCCTGAGAAGCGCCTTAGACCCGGGCCAGGCCTATCAAGAACTCAGCACGATGGCCGCTGCGAGATTGGCGGACTTTCCGCGTCCCGAGTGGGCCAGGTTGCCGGATGGCTTCATCGCCGGCCGTCTGCAGGATGAGCTCACGCGCGGCGTTCGTCCTGCGTTGCTGGCCGTTGTAGGGGCGGTTGCCCTGCTGCTTGGAATCGCGTGCGTGAACGTGGCCAACTTCTTACTGGCGCGCGCGGCGAAGCGGCGCGCCGAGCTGGCTGTACGAGCGGCGCTCGGAGCGCCGCGACTGCGCTTGGCACGCCTGGTGGTTCTCGAGAGCCTGTTGCTTGCTGTTGTGGGCGGGGCCTTGGGCGTGGCGCTCGCGCGAGCGGCCATGGACGCATTCACCGCCCTAGCTCCGGCCGAACTTCCGCGCGTGGCTTCGATCCGGATCGACGGAGGCGTACTGGCTTTCGCGCTCGGCTTGACGGCCCTGGTCGGTTTTGCGATCGGGCTGATTCCCGTGCTCGCCAGCGCTCGCGCCGACGTGTATGGCACCCTTCAGCAACGGTCCGCGCGGCTTGCACCGGGGCATCCGGGCTTGCGGCGCGGGCTGGTGGTTGTTCAAGTCGCGTTCGCGTTTGTGTTGCTGGTGGGAGCGGGTTTGCTCTTGCGGAGCCTGAAGCGCCTGTTCGATGTTCCGCCGGGGTTTGATCCAGACCGCGTTCTGACGATGCAAGTGCAGACTGCGGGCGCGCGATTCCGGGACGCCGGGGCGACGTATCGTTTCTTCGAGGAAGCGCTGGACGCGGTAAAGCGCGTGCCGGGGGTTTCGGCCGCTGCCTTTACGAGTCAATTGCCACTGACCGGCGATGAAGACATTTGGGGCGTGCACTTTGAATCGGCGCCGGCTGAGGCCGCCGAGGAAGATCACGATGGATACCGCTACGCGGTCAGTCCCGGCTACTTCGAAGCGATGCGCATCCCACTTCGCCGCGGACGATTTCTCAATGCACATGACAGCAAAGGCGCGCCGTTGGCGGCCGTGATCAACGAATCGTTCGCCCGGCGGCGGCTGCCGGGCCTCGATCCGATCGGGCAACGCGTACGTGTCGGGCCGAACGAAGGGCCGTGGTTCACCGTGGTCGGCGTGGTGGGGGATGTGAAGCAGACCTCGCTGGCTCTAACGCGCGCCGACGGAATCTATGTCACCGCCGCGCAGTGGGCGCGGTTTGCTGACAGTGCGCGGTGGCTGATAATTCGGGCACAGGGTGATGCGGCTTCGCTTGCTCCGGCGATCCGGAAGGCCGTGTGGTCCATCGACAAAGATCAGGCGATTGTGCGCGTGGCCACACTGGAGGATCGGCTGCGCGTAACTGAGGCAGAGCGCCGGTTCGTGTTTTTCTTGTTCGAGGCGTTCGCAGTGATGGCGCTGGTCCTGGCAGCGACCGGCACCTACAGCCTCCTTGCGGGCGGCGTTATCGAACGAACGCGCGAAATCGGCATCCGGAGTGCGCTGGGGGCTACACGAATCGGGATCATGACATTGGTGCTGCGCCAGGGTATGAAATTGGTGGGACTGGGTCTGGCGATCGGTTTGGCGGGCGCGATGCTCACCAGCCGTGCGCTGGCGTCTCTGCTGTTCGGCGTTTCCCAACTCGACCCGCTCACCTATGCAGGCGTCGTGCTTACGCTGGCGTGCGTTTCGGCGATCGCGTGCGGGCTCCCGGCCTGGCGCGCGTCGCGGGTGCTGCCATCGGACGCCCTTCGGGCCGAGTAGGTTTATCGTCGCGAGTTGAGAAACGGACCGCCGCGGCGCTATCCTGAAATTTCGTTGGGTCTCCCTGAACAGAAATGTCCTCAATTGACGTTCCGCTAAAAAGCGGCGGCTCCGGCAGAGCCAAGTTTGGCCAAACCTCGCGCAAAGACGCATGGTGGGCCGAGCCGCTGCTGATTTTCCTCGGGTACGGAATTTTCATCCTCTACGCGAATTACGCGATCTTCCATCCGACCTGCGGCAATCGGCCCTGCTACGAAGTCCCCGGCACCAGTTACTTGTCGCCGATGTTTTCGCCGCTACTCGCCACCGAAAACCCTGCATGGTGGCCGTGGTTCTTTCCGTTCTTCGGAGCGGCGCTGATTCTGTGGGCGCCTCTCGGGTTCCGGTTCACCTGCTACTACTATCGCGGCGCCTACTACAAGGGATTCTGGGCCGATCCGCCCTCCTGCGCCGTGGGCGAGCCCCGGAAAACGTACTGGGGCGAGCGCAAATGGCCGCTGCTGATTCAGAATTCGCACCGTTTCTTCCTCTACTTCGCGATCCTGTTCATCGGGATTCTTTCCTACGACGCGTGGCGGGCGTTCTGGTTCAACGGCCAGTTCGGCATCGGCGTGGGCACGCTGGTGATGCTGCTGAATCCGATTCTGCTCGGACTGTACACGTTCGGCTGCCATTCATTCAGGCATCTGGTCGGCGGGCGCAAGGACGTGCTTTCGGGCTCGCCGCTTCGGAAGAGTTGCTATGACTGTGTCTCCGGGTTGAACCGGCGTCACATGCTGTGGGCCTGGGTCAGCATGTTCTACGTCGGCTTTGTGGATCTGTACATCCGCCTATGCGCCTCGGGCGTCTGGACGGACTGGAGGATCCTCTAAATGGCGGAATATCCGGTTCACGAATACGATGTCCTGGTCGTTGGCGCCGGCGGCGCAGGGCTGCGCGCGGCGATTGAAGCATCCGCCGCGGGCGTGAAAACGGGCGTGGTCACGAAATCGCTGCTCGGCAAAGCGCACACGGTCATGGCCGAAGGCGGGATGGCGGCGGCGATGGGCAACGTGGACGACCGGGATAACTGGCGCGTTCACTTCGCTGACACGATGCGCGGCGGCCAATATCTGAACAACTCCCGCATGGCCGAACTGCACGCCAAGGAAGCGCCGGCTCGCGTCAAGGAACTCGAAGCCTGGGGCGCGATTTTCGATCGCACCAAGGATGGCAAGATTCTTCAGCGCAATTTCGGCGGCCACCGCTATCCGCGGCTGGCGCATGTAGGCGACCGCACCGGACTCGAAATGATCCGCACCTTGCAGGATCACGGAATTCATCAGGGCATCGAGGTTCACGCCGAAACGACGCTAATCACGCTTCTCAAGGACGGCGAGCGCGTCGTGGGCGCGTTCGGATACGACCGCGAAAAGGGGCGTTTCCTTGTTTTCCACGCCAAGGCAGTGGTGCTCGCGACGGGCGGCATCGGACGCGCGTTTCAGATCACCAGCAATAGTTGGGAGTACACCGCCGACGGGCACTCGCTGGCGTACAAGGCCGGCGCGGCGCTGCTCGATATGGAATTCGTCCAGTTTCATCCCACCGGCATGGTCTGGCCGCCGAGCGTCAAAGGAATTCTGGTGACGGAAGGCGTGCGCGGCGAAGGCGGCGTGCTGCGCAACAAAGAAGGAAAGCGGTTCATGTTCGACGATATTCCGGAGAACTATCGCAGCCAGACCGCCGATAATCCGGATGAAGGATGGCGCTACACGCAGGGCGATAAGAACGCGCGGCGTCCGCCCGAGTTGCTCACTCGAGACCATGTAGCCCGCTGCATCAATCGCGAAGTGAAGGAAGGCCGCGGAAGTCCGCACGGCGGCGTTTTTCTGGATATCGCCTGGATCAAGGAAAAGCTTCCGAACTCCGAGCAGCACATCAAGAAGAAGCTGCCCAGCATGTATCACCAGTTCAAGCAGCTTGCGGATCTGGATATCACCAAAGAGCCGATGGAAATCGGTCCAACCGTGCACTACGTCATGGGCGGGGTTCAGGTGGACGGCGACACGCAGATGTCGAGCGTGCCCGGATTGTTCGCCGCCGGGGAATGCGCCGCGGGACTGCACGGCGCGAACCGCCTCGGCGGCAATTCGCTCTCCGACCTGCTGGTCTTCGGAAAGCGGGCCGGCGAGTACGCTGCGAAATTCGCCAAAGAGCACGGCGCGGGCAGAATCAATCCCGCCGATGTGGACGGGGCCGCGAAGCATGCCCTGGAGCCTTTTGAGCGCGGGGCCGCCGGCGAAAATCCCTTCGCCATCCAGCACGAATTGCAGGAAGCGATGCAGAAGCTGGTAGGCATCGTACGTCTGGAGCAGGAGATGCAGCAGGCGCTCCAGTCGATTCCCAAGCTGCAGGCGCGAGCCGGACGCGCCGGTATCGGCGGCAATCGCGAATACAACACCGGCTGGCATACAGCGCTCGACCTGGACAACCTTTTGACGATAGCCGAGATCGTGACGATTGCAGGGATCGAGCGGAAGGAAAGCCGCGGCGCTCATTTTCGTGACGATTATCCGCAGAAAGACGCCGAGTGGGGCAAGTACAATCTGAGAATTTCCCGCGGATCGGACGGGCGGCCCAAGATCGAGCGGGTCCCGGTAGTGCCGCTGACGGATGAGATGAAACAGATTATCGAGGAGCAGAAGTAATGGCGACGGCGACCTTTAGGATTTGGCGCGGCGACCGCGGCGCGGGGAAGTTCGTCGATTACACGACCGATTACGAAGCCGGTATGGTCGTACTGGACGTCGTGCACCGCATCCAGGCGTCGCAAGCCAACGATATGGCCGTCCGCTGGAACTGCAAGGCGGGCAAGTGCGGATCATGCTCGGCCGAAATCAATGGCAGGCCGCGGCTGATGTGCATGACGCGCCTGAATCAGCTCGATTTGTCGCAGCCGGTGACCGTCGAGCCGATGAAGACGTTTCCGCACGTCAAGGACCTGGTGACCGACGTCTCCTGGAACTACCAGGTCAAGAAAAAGATCCAGAAATTCACGCCGCGCAAGCCGGATGCTTCCGATGGAACGTGGCGCGTGCAGCAGGCCGACGTGGATCGTCCGCAGGAATTGCGCAAGTGCATCGAGTGTTTCCTATGCCAGGATGTTTGCCACGTGCTGCGCGACCACGGGCTGCACGACAAGTTCATCGGTCCGCGCTTCCTGATCCACACGGCGCAGCTTGAGATGAATCCGATCGACGCGGGCGACCGCTTGAAAGCTCTCAAGGACGAGTACAACATCGGCTACTGCAACATCACCAAGTGCTGCACCAAGGTGTGTCCGGAGAGCATCACCATCACCGACAACGCGATCATTCCGCTGAAGGAGCGCGTCGCGGATGAGTTTTACGATCCCTTGAAGCGGCTCCTGCGCATGTTCCGCGGCCCGGAAGAGTAGACGCATCAGGTCCGAGGCGTCGCGGCGCGCCGGTGCCGAAGGGGCAGTCGGCCACCACGCCCGATGAGGCCGCCGTCGCATTCCGCGCACTCGGCCTGCCGCGCGCGGTGGCGAAGGTACAGATCCATGCGGGCGGCCGCGGCAAGGCCGGAGGCGTGAAGATCGTCAACAGCGCGGACGAGGCGCGCGACTTCGCCGCCAGGCTGCTCGGCAAGCCCCTGGTCA
>JBAIXM010000002.1:0-22859 GCA_037916615.1 Bryobacterales bacterium | reverse complement strand
GCACGGTGGGCGGATTGGTGTCCACGGCTCTGGTGGTACTTTCCTGGGGCTACAAAGCGAGGCTGGAAGAGCGCTATATGATCCAGCAGTTCGGCGCCGAATACCGAGACTACCGCCGCGACATCAAGGGACTGATTCCCGGAATTTGGTAGACGACAGGATCAGCGCTGCTGTCAGTCCCGTGGCTGCGGCAAGCGAAAGCCACACACCCGGCATGGCCGGATTTCCGGTGACGTGGATGAGATAGGTGCTGACGGCCGGGGTGAACCCGCCGAAAACCGCTGTCGCCAAGCTGTAGGCCACCGAAAATCCCGAGGTGCGCACTTCCACCGGCATGATCTCGGCCAGATAGACCGCCATCGCGCCGTTATAAGCCGCGTAGATTAGCGCCAGCCACAGCTCGACCGCCAGCAATCGCGAAAACGAAGGGGCGCTCACCAGCCAGCTCAGCGCCGGATACGCTGTTGCCAGCGCCGCCAGCGTGCACGCGATCAGAATCGGACGCCGGCCGATCCGGTCCGACAGAGCTCCGGAGAGCGGCAGGATCAGCAGATTGCACGCGCCCACACACAATGTGACCACCAGGTTTCCCGAAGCAGCAAGATGCAGCACGCTGGCGCCGAACGTCGGCGTGTAGGCCGTAACGAAGTAAAAGTTCACCGTGGTCATGGTGGCCATCATCATGCCGAGGAGCACCAGTTTCCAGTTGGCCGCCACCGATCGCGCGATTTCCGCCGGACGCGGAGCATGCTGGCGCTGGAGGAAGGCTTCGGTTTCCTCGAGCGAGCGGCGCAGCAGAAAAAGGAACGGCAGCAGGGTGCACCCGGCCAGAAACGGAATCCGCCAGCCCCATTGCTGGATCTGTCCGCCCGACAGAGTCGATGTCAGCACCAGTCCCAAAACCGCTGCGAACATCACCGCCACCTGCTGGCTCCCCGACTGCCACGCCACAAAGAATCCCTTGCACCCGGGCGTCGCGATTTCCGACAGATAAACCGATACTCCGCCCAACTCGACTCCAGCCGAGAATCCTTGCAGCAGACGCCCGACGAGCACGAGCAGGGGAGCCGCCAGCCCGATCACGGCATAGCCGGGCAGGATGGCGATCGACAGCGTCCCGATCGCCATCAGCGCGAGTGTCAGCAGCAGACCTTTTCTACGGCCGTGGTGGTCGATATACGCACCCAGCACCACGGCTCCCAGCGGCCGCATCAGGAATCCCGCGCCGAAGGTCGCGAGCGAAAGCATCAGAGATGCGAACTCGTTGCCGCTGGGGAAAAATGTCACGGCGATCGCGGCGGCGTAGTAGCCGAAGATCTGGAAATCGTACATCTCCAGCGCGTTTCCCGCGGCGACTCGGACCACCCTGCGAAGGTTGGACACCCGCACAAGGTCCGCGGATGAAACGAGCCTGGACTGAGTGGCCACTTCCGTTCAAGCATACCGCCGGGAAGAGACACTCGGGTCCTCACCTTAGTCGTTCGCTGTGGAGTGATATGCTTGCCTGAGTATGAAAATCTGGCTGATGCTCGCTCTTTCTCTGGCGACGCTCGCGCTGTTCGCGCAACTCCCCGCTCCCAACGCCGCCGGAGTCTCAGCCGGACACGACATCATGATCGTCAAGGACCTGGACGGCGCCAACCGCTTCTGGACCGCCCTCGGCGGGGAGCCTGCTGCGCTGGGCACGTTGAAGCTGACCAAGCTGCCAGGAGTCCTCTATTTGATGCGGCAGGGCGATAACAAAGGCGGCACGGAAGGCTCCTCGGTCGAGTACCTCGGCTACAAGGTGAGAGACCTGAAGGACACTCTGGCAAAGATGGAAGCTGCTGGATTCAAGCCCATGCCTGGAGCCACCTCGACCCGCGCATTCCTCCTCACGCCCGACGCCATCAAGGTCCGACTGGTCGAAGACCGCAAGCTGGCTACGCCGATCGCGTCCGACATGATTCAGATGGACGTGCCAAACGTTGCTGAAGCGCAGCGCTGGTATCAAACGTGGTTCGGGGCCAAGCTGGTCAAGGAAGGCAAGGAGACCTACGCCGATATCCCCGGCCACCGTATTCTGTTTGCGGAAACGAAAACTCCGGTCGTGGGAACGCGCGGGCGCGCCTTCGACCGCATTGGGCTGGAAGTGAAGAACCTCGAGGATCAATGCAAGAAGCTCGACGCCGGCGGAATCAAGCTCGACGGCAAGGGCTACACCAAGGCCAAGAACATGGATCTGGCGGTGTGCCTGATCACCGATCCGTTCGGTACTTACATCGAAATGAGTGAAGGCCTGGCCGCAGTAAAATAAGAGTCCTATGAAACGCATTCTCCACGCTGGAGCACTCCTTGCCGCAGCCGGCCTCAGCTACTTCGCCTGGACCGGATCGACGCTTGCGCAAGCCCCGGCGCAAGGTAAAGCCAAGCAGCAAGGAAAACAAGGCGGATCGGCGGGAACCGAATCCGGATTCGCCGTTTTCCAGACGCGCTGCATGGGCTGCCATGGCAATCCGAACGTGGAGCGAGCGCCGTCCCCGGAACAAATCCGCCAGATGCCGCCCGAGCGGATCTACACGGCTCTGACCACCGGCGTGATGAAGGCGCAAGGCGACGCGCTCACCGAAGATCAGCGCCGCATGACCGCAGCGTTCATGGCGGGACGGCCGCTCGGCAGCCTGAACGAAGGCTCGGCGCAGAACATGCCGAACCGCTGCGCCTCGAATCCTCCCATGGCCGATCCGGCGTCCGGACCCGCATGGAACGGCTGGGGCGTCGATCTGGCGCACACCCGCTTCCAGACGGCTCGCGCGGCGGGACTCACGGCGGCGCAGGTCCCGAACCTCAAGCTCAAGTGGGCCTTTGGCGTTCCCACAGGTCTATCCTCCTATAATCAGCCCACCATCGTCTCCGGGCGCGTGTTCCTCGGAACCGATACCGGGTATGTCTACTCGCTCGACGCGAAGACCGGTTGCCTCTACTGGTCCTACCAGACCAAGGCGGCGGTGCGCGGCGCTCTGAGCGTCGGAGCCGTGAAAGGCAAGGGCTCGGCGAAATACGGCGTGTTCTTCGGCGATTTCCGCACGTACGTCTATGGCCTGGACGCGCAAACGGGACAGCAACTATGGATGACCAAGGCCGACGATCACTTCATCGCGCGCATCACCGCGGCTCCCACGTTCCATGACGGAAAGCTGTACGTGCCCGTGTCGTCTTCCGAGGAATTTCAGGCCGCGAATCTCGATTACCCCTGCTGCACATCGCGCGGCAGCGTGCTGGCGTTCGATGCCAGCAACGGCGAGCGCCTCTGGAAAACTTACGTGATGGACGAGCCCAAGCCCACGCGAAAAAATTCCAAAGGCGTGCAGCAGTACGCGCCCGCGGGAGGATCGGTATGGAATTCTCCTACGATCGATACCAAGCTCAACGCGATTTACTTCGGCACGGGCGACGCGGAGACCGAGCCTGCGGCGAAAACCAGCGACGCCATCATGGCGCTCGATCTGAAAACCGGGAAGGAGCTTTGGCACTACCAGATCGAGGAGAACGACGCGTTCCTGGGCGGCTGCGGCGGCCAGAACAAGTCCGACAATTGCCCGTCTGTTCTCGGGCCCGATCTCGATATCGGCAATTCGCCGATTCTGAAGACTCTGCCCGACGGCAAGCGCCTCCTAATCACGGGAGCCAAGGACGGCCGCGTGTTCGCGCTCGATCCGGATAAGAAAGGCGCGCTGGTCTGGATGACCAATGCGGCGCCTCCGCCTCCGCCGGGAACCACCGGATTTTTCGCGCGGCTCGGAGGAATCGTCTGGGGCGGCGCCGCGGACGACCGCAATGTCTATTACGGTCTCAGTTCCGGCGGGATGTCGGCGCTGAAGCTCACCACCGGCGAAAAGGTCTGGTACACCCCGCTTTCCAAGGAAGGCACGCGCGGCAATAACGCGGCTGCGGTCAGCGCGATTCCCGGAGTGGCGTTCGTTGCCGGAGCCGATGGCGTGCTGCACGCGCTTTCCACAACCGACGGCAAAATCATCTGGGAATACAATACGGCTCGTGAGTTTGATACTGTGAACAAGGTTTCCGCCCACGGCGGCGGCATTAATTCCATCGGTCCGACCATTGTCAACGGGATGTTATTCATAGGATCCGGATACGCAGTCAGCGGAAGCAACTTCGGCAACGTGCTACTGGCGTTCGCGCTGGAGTAGTCCTCATTTCACACAAACCAATTAAGGAGAACACTATGAGCAACACTCGATTCATGCTGGGCGCGGCCGCGATCTTGATCAGCGCGTCCCTGGCGTTCGGACAGGGTAAGGATGGCAAGGGCGGCGGAAAAGGCGCTCCCAAGGGCCCGCCTCCGCAGATGAGCTTCTTCGTCACCAGCGTCGGCAAGGGCGACGGCGCGAATTTGGGCGGGCTCGCCGGAGCCGACGCGCATTGCCAGATGCTGGCCGCAGCCGCTGGACGTGGCAGCGCCACCTGGCACGCCTATCTGAGCACGCAGGGTCCCAACGCCGTGAACGCGCGCGATCGCATCGGCAGCGGCCCGTGGTACAACGCCAAAGGCCAGCAGATCGCGGCGAACGTCGCCGAGCTGCACGGCGACACGCTGGAGCAGGCGCGTCTGGGCAACCGTCTCAGCAAGACGACGGCGCTGGACGAGAAGGGCGACGTCCAGAAGGGCGTGGGCGATCAGCCCAACGAGCATGACATCCTGACCGGTTCGCAGCCGGACGGCCGCGCTTATACCGACGGCATGGACCATACTTGCAATAACTGGACCAGCAACGGCATGGGAACCGCGCAACTCGGGCACCTCGACCGCCTCGGCGGCCCGAACGCTTCCTGGAACTCAGTGCATCCCAGCCAGGGCTGCAGCCAGCAAAACCTGGTCGCGACGGGCGGCGCAGGCAAGCTGTACTGCTTCGCCACCAATTAGCATCACCCACAGACCCCGCCCTCACGGGCGGGGATACTTCCACGCATTAGGAATTCATTAAAATGGAGAGCCACGGAGGACTCTTCATGCTGCAAGCTCTCGGTTCTCGAGCTCTCTCTCCAGTTCTTCTGGCGCTTACGTTTCCCTTTACGGCACTGGCTGACCTGAACCAGACGACGACGCTCCAAACCAATCAGACACTCAACCTGGATACCGGCGCGACTGCCAGTTCGGGGGGTGATCTTCTGTGGGATGGAACTAGACTCGCTCCCCAGGGCACGGCGACAGCGTACCGATTTCCAACCGCGATCGGCAGTATTAGTACTTTCACCAAGGCTGTCCTCGATGCCTTTAGATCGTTTGCCACCTCGAACCCTGTTTCCGTTAATGTCAACGACGTCGTCATCGTATTCACCAATGCGGGAAGCTCCTCAGGCGTCCTGGTGAAGTCTAAGAGCGGCGGCTCGATCACGGTCCAGTTCGTTACCTACGTAACCGTGGTTCCTATCGGACCCACGATCACCCAGATTCAAAACAACTCGAGCAGCATTCCATCAGGTTTCCCGAACTACGGAATCGCGCCGAGCAGCCTTTTCAAAATTGTGGGAACCGGCTTGGCGGCCAGTGGCGACGCGACGCTCCACTCCAGCGAAGGAGCCGGACTTCAGATCACGTTGAACGGAGCGAGCGTCACGGTAACCGTCGGCGCCACGGTTGTACATCCGGCGCTGTACTATGCGACGCCCACGCAGATCGATGCCGTTTTGCCCGCGAACACTCCCGTCGGCGCAGCGAAGCTGACCGTGACGTACAATAACGCGGTGAGCGCAGCCGCGAACTTCGTCGTAGTGGCCAGTGCAGTGGGGCTTACCGACTACAACGGCAATTATGGAGTCGCTACGGACCTCAGCGGGAATCTGCTCACGATGACCAACTCGGGCAAGCCCGGACAAGCAATCATCGTTTGGGCGACGGGACTCGGCGCAGATCCCGCCGACAGCGATACCACGTACACAAATTCTCCCCACGCGATCAATACGCAGGTGCAAATCTATTTCGGCGGCGTTCTCACGACGGCGATCTATCAGGGCGCGTCTACCTACCCCGGAGTGGATGTCATCATCCTTACGATTCCGAACTCGGTGCCCAGCGGTTGTTGGATTCCAATGGCTGTCGTCACCACGAATGGCACGAACGTTGTGGTGAGCAACATTGTGACGTTCTCGATCAATCCAAGTGGAGGAGCCTGCGTCGACGTGCCTAGCGGATTGAACGGCAGCCAGCTTACCCCTCAGAGCAGCCAGAGTCTGAAGACCGGGCTGCTGGCCCTGATTCAAACGAATTCCGCGAAGGACGGCACCGTGAATGTCACCGATGCTGCGTTCCAGAAATACACCGGCATCTTCTCACCGAACGGGCAGGTTTCGCCGGGCGGATGTGTCGTCAATTTCTTGCCAAGCACGGGCGGGACGATTGAGGGCCTCAAAGCCGGAGTCATCACCCTCACAGGACCGAACGGGCTGGATGTGACGCTCGCGAATCAGTTCGGGATCATAGGCGCCTATTACTCGCCTTTGGCCGCCGGCGCAATTCCGTCCACCGGCGGAACGTTCATTTTCAAGGGCTCGGGCGGAGCCGATGTCGGCTCCTTCACCTCCACGGTTACTCTGACGAATCCGCTGATGACGTGGACGAATCAGGCGTCGTTCAGCTCCGTTGACCGGACCCAGCCTCTAACCGTGACCTGGAGTGGAGGTAACCCCGGGAGCTACGTGTTCATAGCAGGCGGTTCGGTTGCGACGGGGAACCCCGCGGTGAAGGCCGACTTCACTTGTATGGCTCCGGTGGAGGCGGGACAATTCACCGTGCCATCGTACATACTGCTCTCGTTGCCTGCAGGGAATGGCTCGCTGAACCTTCAGAACGCCGTGTTCGCGCCGCTTACGGCCACGGGAATCGATGTAGGGACGGTGGACGCGGATATCGACTATGACGCGCCAGTGACGTTTCACTAGGAGCATTCAGGCAAGCGGGTCAAAAGAAGCATAGACTAGAACGATCGGAGGGTTTACCGAATGAATCAATTTCAGCAGAAGATACTTTCGCTCATGGCGCTGGGGTGCGCATTTTCGGGTCTGGCGCTGGCAGATGTGAGTGGCACGCAAACGCTGACAGGGACGCAATCACTGAATTTGGAGACGGGCGCGACGGCGGCCTCCGGAGGCGATCTCCTCTGGAACGGAAGCAGCCTGACGCCGCAGGGTACCGCGAAAGCCGCTGTCCTTCCCGGTTTAAATTTCGATGCCGTGAATCAGATCGTTCTTCAGAGCGCTCTTCCCGCGCTCGGGTCATCCGCGGCCATCCCCAGCGGTTCGCTTACAGTGGGAACGGTTGTGGGGGTTCAGACGAATGCCTCTCACGTCGCCAAATTACTGGTGACCTCAAACAGTGGTGGCTCGATCACACTTCAGTTCACGACGTATGGCGCCACGGGAGGCGGAGGGGGCGGCGGTGGCGGGCCCACCATCAGCCGCGTCACCAACAACTCCAGCGATATTCCCGCGGGTTTCCCCAACTCGGGTATCTCACAAGGCGCTTTGTTCAAGATCGTAGGATCGGGTTTGGCCGATGACGGCGACGCGACGCTCCACGACAGTCAGGCCCCGAACGGACTCCCATTCACTCTGAACAACGCGCAGGTCAAGGTGACTGTCGGCGCCACGACCGTAAACATCGCCCTGTATTACGCCACGCCCACGCAAATCGATGGCGTCCTGCCCTCCAACACGCCGACCGGCACGGCCACGGTGACGGTGACCCACAACGGGAATGCGAGCAGCCCCTTCACGATTCTGGTGGTCGCCGCCGGACCGGGCATCACCACGTACAATAACGGCACGGCCGTAGCGCAGGACACCGCGCGGCCCAACGATCCTTACGGCGGGCTGATCACGTTCACCAAATCCGCTCCCCTGGGCGCCGTCATTATCATCTGGGGTTCGGGCTTCGGAGCAACCGTCGACGACGACGTGAAGTACACGGGAACGCCGCATGAAACCAGCGTTTCCTACACGATTTACGTCGGAGGGATCCAGGCCAGCATCGCCTACAAAGGACGATCCGTCTATCCCGGCGTGAGCGTGTTCGCCGTGACCATACCGCAGAACGCTCCTCAGGGCTGCTATGTTCCCATCGTCGCGGTCACCGGAACTTTCGTAAGCAACACGGCGACATTACCGATTCATGCAGGCGGCGGTGAATGCTCCGATCCGCAGTTCGGTATCTCTGGCAGTCAGCTCTCCGGCCTTACCGGAACGGTCAAGAGCGGGTTCCTGCTTGTTTCTCAGTCGAGCGCTCCGGGAGCGGGGGTCAGCAATAACGCCATCGGAATCTTCCAGCAAACCACTGGAATATCCGCGCCCGGCGGAGGCGGGATTGCCTCCCTCGGCGGATGCATTGTAACGCAGGGGACGACAGGCGGAGGAGGAGGAACGACAAACGGACTGAGCGCCGGGACCATAACCGTAAGCGGACCGGGTGGATCTCAAGCGACGCTCACAGGGATTCCACTGCTTCCGGGATTCTATGCCGCCACCCTCTCATCCATACCGTCAACCGGCGGAACTTACGTTTTCAGCTCAACGGCCGGGTCCCAAGTTGGGGCGTTTTCGGGAGTGACGGTAAACTTTCCCAACCCCTTGATGACGTGGACCAACCAGAACGCGGCCGCAACGGTTGCCCGCAGCCAGGGGTTGACCGTCAACTGGACGGGAGGCACACCGGGCAGCTACGTCCTGATCACCGGATCTTCCACCAGCGGGACGCTCGTCGGGACGTTCGTATGCTACGCGCCTCAATCCGCCTTAACGTTCACCGTTCCGTCGTATATCACGCTCAGCATGCCGGCCGGATCTGGAACCACCGCAGTGGCAAATTCGACGAATCTGACGACCTTCTCGGCCAGCGGTCTGGACTTCGCCGCCGCGCTCGGGTCGGTACAGATCAGCGTGAATTCGAATTACACCAACTAAGAGCGTGCTGGGAGGCGGCCAACGCCTCCCCCAAGGACGCATCAACTAAAACGACCGGAGGATTGACGGAATGAATCAGTTTCTGAAGAAAACGATTGGTTTGGCGGCGCTGGCGTGCGCATTTTCAGGCGCGGCACTGGCGGACTTGGTGCAAACCACGACGCTTCAGTCGAGCCAAAACGTCAACATGGACACAGGCGCGACGAGCTCGTCCGGAGGAGACATACGGTTTACGGGAACAAGCGTCAGGCCCGTGAACGCGGCCATGATTCTCGATCTCGGCCCGCAAGGAAGTGCCGGCTACAATGCACTTAGCCAAGCAACGCTATCGGCGTTTCCATTGGCGACGTTCAATCAGAACCCGATCAGCGGCACATCATTGGCCGTCAACGAAGTCTTCGCCGTCTACACGAATGGCCAGCACTACGCCAAAGCACTGATCACCGCGGTCAGCGGGAGTTCGGTCACCATTCAGTTCACCACGTTTGTTGCGGGCGGCGGAGCGGGCGCGCCGACCATCAGCCGCGTTACCAACAACTCCAGTGATATTCCAGGAGGGCTACCGAATTCCGGAATTTCACAAGGTGCTCTCTTCAAGATTGTCGGATCGGGGTTGGCGGACGACGGCGATCCGAATCTCCACGACAGCCAGGCACCAGGCGGACTTCCGCTTACGCTGAACAACGCGCAGGTTAAGGTAACCGTTGGCGCGACCACAGTAAACATCGCGCTGTATTACGCAACACCGACGCAGATCGACGGCGTTCTGCCGGCGAATACTCCGACCGGATCGGGAACCCTGGTGGTGACCTACAAAGGCGTTTCGAGCACCCCGTTTACGATCGTGGTGGTGGCTGCCGCCCCGGGCATCACCATCTACCAAAACGGCACGGCCGTGGCGCAGGATACGGCGCGCCCAAACGATCCGTACGGCGGCTTGATCACCTTCACCAAATCGGCGGCCCCTGGGGCGATCATTGTCATCTGGGGATCCGGGTTCGGCCCCACATCGGATAGCGACACGGCCTACACGGGCTCGCCGCACGCAACCAGCGTTTCGTACGCCATCTATATCGGCGGCGTCCAGGTGACGAACATTGCCTACGCGGGACGATCGGTTTATCCAGGAGTGAGTGTGTTCGTTCTGACGATACCTCAGAACGCTCCGCAGGGCTGTTACGTGCCGACCGTGGCCGTCTCCACAGTGAACGGCGTCAGCACAGCGAGCAATACTGCGACGCTGCCCATCCACGCGGGAGGCGGCGTGTGCTCCGATCCGCAGTACGGAACAAGCGGCGATCAGCTCAGTGGGTTCGGCGGTCAGGGCACGGTAAAAGTAGGATCCGTATCGGTTACCCAAGTGACCCAGCCGACCTTGGGCACGACGACCAGCGCGGGGGCGTTCTTCTTCAAGATCGCCGGTGCGTCGTTTGCGGGCGGGCAGTCGGTTTCCATCGGCGGATGCATCGTCATTCCGGCCACCGGGAACGGCTCGGGCACCGGTTCCACAACCGGCCTGAATGCCGGGAACATCACCTTGACCGGGCCAGGGAGCGGGCCCGTCGCACTGACAGCGAGTTCGCTATTTCCCGGCCTTTACACTGCTTCCATAGGCGCGATACCGGCCAACGGCGGATCGTATGTCTTCAACGGATCCGGCGGCGCAGACGTCGGCTCTTTCAGCGCGACCGTGAACTTCACGGGATCGGTATTCACCTGGACGAATCAAAACGCAGCCGCGACCGTCAGCCGGTCTGGGGGATTGACGGTCACATGGTCTGGCGGCGTCCCGGGAACTTACGTGACCATTTCCGGATCTTCCTTCACCACGGGTGCGGGCGGCACGGTGACGGGCATCTATGTCTGTATTGCTCCCCAAGCCGCGGGTTCCTTCACCGTTCCCTCGTATATTCTGTTGAGCCTTCCCGCTGGAAATGGATCCACGGCGTTGATGAACAACACGATTCCGGTGTTCTTCTCCGCGAATGGAATCGATTTCGGAACTGCCCTGGGCCAGGTGCAGATCGGCGTTACTTCCAATTACAACTGAGGACGCCGGAGGCGGCCAACGCCGCCTCCTACTCCGCTCTCAGCGCCTCCACGGGATCGACGCTTGTCGCGCGGCGAGCGGGAAAATAGCTCGCCAGCGCTGCGGCCGTAATCAGAAGCGCCGCTACTCCGGCATAGGTGATCGGATCTAACGCACTGACCCCGAACAGCAGCGAAGACATGAGCCGCGTGAGCCCTGCCGCTCCGGCAAGTCCGATGAGCGCGCCGATTCCCGCCAGCACCAGCCCGTGGCGGACGAACATCTGTTTCAAGCCGGAAGGTTGCGCGCCCAGCGCCATGCGGATGCCGATCTCGCGCGTTCGCTGCGATACCGCATACGCGATCACGCCGTAGATTCCCACGACGCCGAGCACCAGCGCCATCAGGCCCGCGATGGCCAGCATCACCAGCGTGAACGACGTGCGCGCCATGGACTGGTCATAAAGGTCCTGGAGAGTCCGTACCGCGAAGACCGGCAAGTTGGAGTTGACTGACCAGATCGCCTGCCGGGCCTCGCTCAGAAAGCCTTCTGTAGCGGCACGCTTAGTGCGAATCACGAAAACTGCGAAACGCGTGACGGTGCCCCGCGGACCGTAGAATGCCTCCATAAGAGCGGGCCAGTAGGCGAACGCCGGCGGCTCTTTCTGCGTGCCATCGTCATAAACGTCGCCTACCACGCCGACAATCTCGCGCCAGGGGTCGGCAGCGCCTTCCCGAATCCTTTTTCCCAGAGCGGCAGATGGATTCCCCCACAGTTCACGCGCCAGGTTTTCGGAAACCATTGCGACGCGCCGTTTTTCATAAATATCCGTCCAGGTGAAGTCGCGCCCGGCGATTATTGGCGTGCCGGTGGTTTTGAAGAATCCGGGCGTGACCGAGCGATACCGGCGGACGGGAGGAATCTGTCCCACGGCATACGTTTTGTCTTCAGCAAACAGAACATCGTTATTCGAGAACCCTTCCAGGGGAGCGTCGCCCGCCAGGGCGGCCGAAATCACTCCCGGAATCGCCGCGAGCTTGTCGAGCATCGCGTTCTGCATTCGCGTAACCTGTTCGTTCTCTTTCACCTGCCCTTCGGAAATCAAAATCCGCATGAGTTGCAGTTCTTCAGGATGCGTGAATCCCGGATGAACATTCCGCAAAGCCTGAAACGTCCGAATCATCAGACCGGAGCCGATCAAAAGCACCAGGGCAAGTGCCACTTGCACCACCACCAGCGTGTTCCGGGCGCGGTGACGCTCACGGCTGCTGCTGAGCGTGCGCCCGCTTGCCCGTAGAGCGGTCGCCAGGTGGGGTCCCGCGTACTTCAGCACCGGAATCAAACCGAACAGCAAGCCAGCGAAGAACGACACTCCGGCCGTGAAAGCAAGGACCATAGGATCGATTCCGATTTCGGTTAAACGTGGTAATGTGGCAGGACCTTTGGCGATCAGGATTCGAAGGGCAGCGTAGGCTAGTCCCAAGCCCAGCGCGCCGCCCATGAATCCCAAAATCACGCTTTCCAGCAGCATTTCGCGCGCGATTCTTCCCCATCCAGCCCCCAGCGCCGCCCGGATGGCGAGCTCCTGTTGACGGCCTTCCGCGCGCACCAGCAGCAGATTCGCCACATTCGCGCAGGCGATCAACAGCACCAGCCCGATGGTCCCCATCAGCACCCACAGCACCGTTCCGATATCGCCTACCACTTGCTGTTTTAAGGGCTTGAGATCGGGACCAAGGCGCGCATTCTCAAACAGCGCCCGATCGAATCCGGGAGGCGTGGGCCAGGCCTTCAGCCACGTCCCCAGCATGCGTCCCACATCGGTCTGGGCCTGATCGATCGTCGCTCCAGGTTTCAGCCGGGCGACCCCTTGAAAACCGAACTGCCCCAGAAACACCTTATTTCGGTCGAACTGCTGCGGCAGAAGAATCTCGGCCGTGTTATTCAGGAACCGGAAGTCCTGCGGCATGATCCCGATCACCATGCGCGGCTTCGAATCGATCGTGAGGGCGCGTCCGACCACCGACTTGTCTCCTCCGAACGCTCGCTGCCAATACCCATACATCAGCATTACGGTATCGGGCGCGCCGGGGGTGTCGTCGGCGCGCGAGAACCAGCGTCCGACCGCCGGCCGCACACCCAAGGCTTGTAATACCCCGTCGGTGACCATAACGGCCCGGAGCGCCTCGGGGTCGCCTACTCCGGTAATCGTTCCTCCGCCATTCGACCAGAGCCCGAAGTCCTGAAAGACATGGTTCTCCTCGCGATAGGTGAAGTACATGCTGGGCGAACAGTTCAGCGTTCCACCGATGGACGGGATTCCGGGGGCCGAATGTCGAATTTCCACCAAATCCTGAGCTTGCGGATAGGGCAGCGGCTTGATCAGCACTCCGTTCACGACGCTGAAAATCGCGGTATTCGCGCCGATGCCCAATGCCAGCGTCACCACAGCAATGGCCGTAAAGCCCGGCGTCATCCAGAACCGCCGGAATACATGTTGGAGCGGCATCATAAACACTATTACGAGGAAATCGCGCTCCAGGATGCAGGAAACTCTACAGGCGTCCGGCGAATTGACCGATGGTGAGGTGAGTGGATCGCCGCCTGCATAACCGTTCCCTGGCCGACTTGGACGTCCAGTTGACGCGCCTGAGAAAACTCGAGCCGAGCGTCGCCGGCCGGATCGCGGATATCTCCGATTCGGGCATGTGCCTGATCATGCCGTGCGAATTCTGGCCGGAAGAACTGGTGAAATTGGAAACGGCCGATAGCACCCTCTACGGTCACGTCATCTATTCCACCTGGAAGCGCAACGCGTTCCGTACCGGAATCGAGGTCGAACGGGTTCTGCTGGGCGGCTCGGATCTCGCCGATTTGCTGCGATCCGTGCTGCGGGATACGATGCCCGCCGTCTTGTCCCGATAAGCCGGAGTGGCACGGACGATCTCGTTTACCCGCAACCGGGTCGCCTGTGATTCGATGTTAGAATCGAAGTCTCCCCCCAACGAGCATGCAGCGCGCCGGATCTGTCATTGGGAAGCTGAAACTATCGCCGGACATCGCGGATCCGGAAGCGCGGGCTCGTGCGGCCTGGGCGGTCGCAGCCGGGAAGAAAATTTCGCGGCATACGCTGGCGACGGCGCTCGTCCGAGGAACACTCGTGGTCGAAGTCGAAGATATGGTGTGGCAGCGGCAGCTTAACACGCTGCGCCATTTTCTGCTGCGAAACCTGCGCGAGATCCTGGGCGAAGAACTGGTGACCGAGATCGATTTCCGTCCGATGCGCGGCGCCGCGCCCGAACGCCGAAAACCGCAGCGCGCCGAGTCGCCCCGAAGAGACAGAAGCGGGATCGAAGACCCGGTCATGGCCATGCTGTACCGGAAATCGCAAAAAAGAGGCACTGCGTGAAAATCACGGAACAGGAAGTCCGGCGCGTGGCGGAACTCGCCAACCTGGCCTTGACCGAAGAAGAGGTCGTCCGCATGACGAAAGACATGGACGGCATCCTCGAGCACATGGACAAGCTGAACGAACTGGACACGTCCAGCGTCGAGCCGATGTCTCAGGTTCTGTACCAGGCCGAAGAGACCGCCACGCTGCGGGCCGACGTCGAACGCAAACCTTTGAGCAATGCGGACGCGCTCGCGAATGCGCCGGTGGCGGGACAAGGATACTTCAAGGTTCCGCTCGTTATAGAGAAATGACCATCGATTCCATCCGCGCCGATCTTCTATCGAAAAGAATCAGCGCAGAAGAGATCGCCCGCGAGGCGCTCAAGTTCGCCGAAGGCGAGAATCCGAAGACCAACGCCTATTTGACGTTCGCTCCGGAGCGGGCTTTGGCAGCAGCGCGCGAAGTGGATCGCAAAATCGCGGCGGGCGAAGATCCGGGGCCGCTCGCGGGAGTCCCGATCGCCATCAAGGACGTGATCCTCACGCGGGGCCTCCGCACCACGTGCGCGTCGCGCTTGCTGGAAAACTATATTCCCCCCTACGATGCCACGGCCGTGGTCCGCATCGAGCAGGCGGGCGGCGTGATCCTCGGCAAAACCAATTGCGACGAGTTCGCGATGGGATCTTCCAACGAAAATTCCGCGTTCGGACCTGTGCGCAATCCCGTGGCTCCCGACCGCGTTCCCGGAGGTTCCAGCGGCGGATCTGCGGCGGCCGTTGCGCAAGGGACCGCGGTGCTCGCTCTGGGCTCCGATACGGGGGGCTCAATTCGGCAGCCTGCTTCATTTTGCGGGGTCACCGGCGTCACGCCGACCTATGGCCGGGTTTCGCGTTATGGGCTGACGGCATTCGCCAGCTCGCTCGACCATATCGGGCCGTTCTCGGGAACAGTGCGCGATTCTGCGCGGCTGCTCCAGGTCATCGCCGGCCGCGACGAAATGGACTCGACTTCGGCGTCCGCTCCCGTCCCCGATTACGTCGCCGCGCTTGACGGCAACATTCGCGGCATGAAAATCGGCGTGCCGAAAGAGTTTTTCGACGGCCTCGAGAGCGAGACCGGAGATATCATCCAGGCTGCGATTCAGGCGCTTCAGAAGCTGGGCGCCGAGATCCGCGAGATCCGTCTTCCGCATACTCCCTACGCAGTCGGCTGCTACTACATCATCTGCACGGCCGAGGCGAGCTCGAATCTGGCACGCTACGACGGCGCGCGCTATACGCGGCGTTCCGAAGGCGCCGGAACGCTTTCGGAGATGTACCGCAGGACGCGCGATGAGGGTTTCGGAGCCGAGTGCAAACGCCGGATCATGCTCGGAACCTACGTCCTGAGTTCGGGCTACTACGACGCCTATTATCTGAAGGCGCAGAAAGTCCGCGCGCTGGTAGCCCGCGACTATGCGCAAGCCTTCGAGCAAGTGGACGTGATCGCCGGCCCGATCTCGCCTTTTCCGGCGTTCAAGCTCGGCGAAAAATTGGACGATCCCGCGGCGATGTATCTCTCTGACATTTACACGGTCACCGGAGATCTCGCCGGGATTCCGTGCATGAGCGTTCCAAGCGGGAAGACGCGCGAGGGCTTGCCGGTGGGCTTGCAGATCCTGGCGAATCACTTCAACGAGACGGCCATGTTTCGCGTGGCAGATGCGTTCGAGCGCGCATCCGCCCGCTAACAAACCGCCCAGGGAACTCCCCGGTTCAAGGCTCTGCCCTGCTTCGTCGCATTTGAGCGAAAATCGAACTATGCCATTCACTCTACCTGCTTTGCCTTATGCTCCAGACGCGCTGGAGCCGCATATCGACAAAATGACCATGGAGATCCATCACGGCAAGCACCACGGCGCTTATGTGACGAATCTGAACAAGGCGCTGGAATCGGCGCCGGCGCTGGCTTCGAAAAGCATCGAAGAATTGCTGGCGAACAACTGCGCGATCGTGCCGGAAAACATCCGCACCGCGGTCCGCAACAACGGCGGCGGGCATTGGAACCACTCCATGTTCTGGCAGATCATGGGTCCTGGCAAAGGCCGAGCGCCTGTCGGGAATCTGGGGTCCGCCATTAGCGGCACGTTCGGAAGCTTCGATGCATTCAAGGAGAAGCTGGCCGCGACGGGCATGGGCCGGTTCGGATCCGGCTGGGCCTGGCTCATCAAAACCGCATCGGGCCTGGACATCATGTCCACTCCGAACCAGGACAACCCCGCGATGGAGGGTAAGCACGCCGTCATCGGTGTCGACGTGTGGGAGCACGCCTATTACTTGAAATATCAGAACCGCCGCGCGGACTATCTTTCCGCCTGGTGGAGCACGGTGAATTGGGAAGAAGCCGAAAAGCGGTTCAACGCGAAGTAGGAGGCGCCCGTCTCATCGCGCCCGCCTCGCTGGTGTATACTCACCCGCATGCGCCAGCGCGTTTTCCTGGCGGCCGTAGTCGGCGCGGCCGCCCTGCTGATGTTCGCCGAAGAACCCAACTTCTCCACCTGGGACGCCATGGGCGGAGGCGCCGATCACTCCCAGTATTCCTCGCTCAAGCAGATCAACAAGAGCAACGTTAAGCAGCTCCAGGTCGCCTGGATGTACGAATCGGGAAACAATCCGACCTTCAATCCGGTGATCATCGATGGAACCATGTACGCCGGCGTGCAGAACGCGATCGTGGCTCTGGACGCCGCCACTGGCAAAGAGATCTGGAGGCATCCGGGCGGCGGCGTGGCGCGCGGCATCACGTATTGGGAAAGCAAGGACCGCAAAGACCGTCGTCTTCTCTTCGTGAATCAGGGCGCGTTGACGGCGATCGACGCCACCAGCGGCCAGACCATCCTGTCGTTCGGGGACAACGGACGCCAGGACCTGAAGATCGGCCTCGACCGCGATGTTCGCCAGGTCTCGAGCAGCAACCCGGGGCACGTTTTCGAGAACACGATCTTCATTTCGCTGATGCCCGCCAACCAGGGCGACAACTACCTGGCGACGCCCGCCGATATTCACGCTTATGACGTGATCACCGGCAAGCTCAAGTGGGTGTTCCACACCGTTCCACATCCGGGCGAGTTCGGTTATGAGACGTGGCCGCCCGATGCCTGGAAGACCTCCGGCGGAGTCCACAACTGGAACGAGATGAGCGTGGACGAGAAGCGCGGCATCGTTTTTATTCCCTTAGGGACGGCTCGCTACGATTTCTACGGGGCGGACAGGCACGGTCAGAATCTTTTCGGTAACAGTCTGCTGGCGCTCGACGCCCGCACGGGAAAACGACTGTGGCATTTCCAGATGGTGCATCACGATCTGTGGGACTACGACACACCCACCGCCCCGAAGCTGCTGACCGTGAAGCACGACGGCAAGAACGTGGACGTGGTGGCGCAGCCTACAAAACAAGGATTCCTGTTCGTGTTCGAGCGCGAGACCGGCAAGCCGCTTTGGCCGATCGAGGAACGGCCTGTTCCGAAATCCGACGTTCCCGGCGAGGAAGCCTGGCCCACCCAGCCGTTCCCCACTAAGCCGCCACCGTTCGCGCGGCAGTCATTTACGGAGAAAGACATCAATCCCTACATCTCGGATGACGAGAAAGCCAAGGTGCGCGAGATGCTCCAAACCTGGCGCAACGAAGGTCTGTTCACGCCGCCGAGCTTCAAAGGCACCGTCGAGATGCCGGGCAACAACGGCGGCGCGAACTGGGGCAGTTCCGCCGTCGATCCCACCAAGGGCATGATCTACATCGTTTCGAAAGAGCTGCCCATGGGGCTGACGGTGACGCCCCCGGGTCCCCCGCGCGGTGGAAAAGGGCGTGGCGGAAAGGCTCCGGATCCGAACGCTCCGCCTCCACCGCCGCCTCCGCAACACGATTTCACTCCCTACAACGTGCCCTACAACTTCATGATGCAGCCGAGCAACGGACTCTCCGCGATCGGCCCGCCGTGGTCGCAGCTCACGGCGATCGATCTGAACAACGGAACGATCAAGTGGCAGGTCCCGAACGGCGGCGTTGCCGGCATTCCGCAGGATCCTCCGACGGGCGCGCACTTCCCGCGCGGAGGCGTTGTGGTAACCGGCAGCGGCCTGATATTCGTCGCAACCTCGTCCGACCGCAAATTCCGCGCCTACGATCAGGACAACGGCAAGGTCATTTGGGATTACAATCTGCCCGCGGGATCCGATGGCATCCCCGCTGTGTACGAGACCGGCGGCCGCGAATATGTAGTGATTCCGGTCGGCGGCGCCGGCATGACGCCTCCGCGCGCAGCCAGCGCGAAGGAGCTTCCGCCGGGTCCAGGTGGGTACATGGCATTCGCGCTACCGAGACGGTAGAAATTTCTGGATCGCCCAGATCTCCGGTCGGCTGACGGCGCCAATGGAGAAGGCGATCCGCGTCCCATCGGGCGCGATGTCGAGATCGCGTAAGTCTTCGACCTTCAGGCCCACACTCTCCGGCGTTCCTCCCGCGGCGGGCACGCGAAGCAACTCGTAAGGGGACTTGTCGTTCGGCCGCCGGGCAAAGTAGACGAAACGGTCATCGGGCGACCAAGCCGCACCCCAGAGCGTTTGCACCTCTGCAGGAGCTTTCGCGGTCGCAAGATCTCTCGCGGGCCCGCCCTCGCTTGAAACGATGCGAAGCGAGGATGTCCCTTCGGCAAATGCGATCGTTCGGCCATCATGGGAAAGAACCGGCAGGAAAACGCCCGGAGATCCGCCGAACTTGTAAACCTGTTTCTCAGAACCGTTCATGAGATCGCGAACTTTGATGCCAGTCGTGTCGAAGCCGGCGACAAGTTCAGCCGAGCAACTCCGCAAAAGGAATGGCGCGGCCATCGGAAAAAGAGGCGCAATTTCATTGGTGGACATAGTGTAGCGAACGGGCTGTGCGCGCCTGGCATCCTCCCCGTTGTTGAACAGTATGGACGCACCATCCCGGCTCCAGCAGATACCGCCAGTAGCCGACTTTGCTTGAGTCGCAATGCGCTCCTGCTTCCCCGTGTCGAAAGAGTAGACACTTAAGTCGCGGACAGCCCCTCCCGACGGAAGAGTGTATGTCCAGGAATAGAGCAGCCGGCGAGAGTCGGGCGACCATCGCGGGAGCACGTTGCCTCCGCCCCGGTCGACGGGTACGGGAATCGGCGGCGAGGTGACCTTGCCCGTCGATGCGTCCATGGTGGCGGTGAAGATGTCGCTTTCGCCGGTAACGCTCCTATAGTAAATCGCTCCCGAGCGCGACACGTTTATGAAGGCCCCACGGGGAACCTCTACGTGAGTGTTGATGGGAGAGCCCTGCACTCTGCCATTTGAGGCCGCGATGGCGTACATCGTGGCTGTTGTTCCATACTGCGCATACAAGAGATACTTTCCATCCGGAGTCCACCCGACGGGTTCCTGGTAAGTGGGGCTGGGAGCAACCAACGTCTCACTGGCGCCATCGCTCGCCATGACGTACACGTTGTCTTGCGCATCTCCGTCCTTACTAGCCGTGAACGCGATAGCCTTGCCATCGGGAGACACAATTGCGCCGTCCAAATGGAAATGAAAAGTAGGAAGCTTCTGAACCGCGCCTGTCCCGACATCCACCCACATCAGGTGAGCCGAGTAGTGGTCCTCGCCTGCGTGCTCGTATTGTGCGACTAGCAGTCGTTTCCCATCGGGCGACCATGCGTAGGGGTCACCACCGGTGAACACTTTGCGCGACCGAGTGCCGTCCGCACTCACAAGCATCGCCTCGGCCTCCTTTCCGGCCACCACGCGAGTGTATGCTATCTGCCCAGAATCGGGTGAAAAGACGCCACAGCAGACACGGGCTCCCGAAACAGCCGGAACGAGGATGCGGGTTTTCTTGGCCGCCAGATCCCCCAGGGTCAGGCTATTGTTCACGACCGCGATGGAGAATTTCCCGTTCGGAGAGATTGCACCAGGGAGGCAGCCCTCCCCAGAACAAAGGAGTGTCCGCGTCTGCCCCTGCTGCGCTTCCACTACTTGGGGGCGGACTCCATTGCCGACCATCACTAGGCACAGCGCCATCGTCGCGGCAAACGCCGGAAATTTCCACAGAGATCTCGCAGCCGGCTCGGCGACCACCCTCCGCGTCGCCCGCCAACGGTCGATCTCCTCCGGGTAGGCATACACGCTGCTTCGGACGTTATGGGTGTGCCGGTGAACGGGCAATCCCTCTTCCTTTTCCCACTTGCGAGCCGTCTTGGCGTCCCGCTGGAGATACGCCGCGATCTCTTTCCACGATTCCAGCGTCGCCCGGTCCGCCTGCTTCTCTTGCTGAGGGTTCATCCTGGTTGCTCCTTGCTCACCAAGAATACGGACCCGAATGCCATCGTGCAACGGAAATTAGCAGGAAACGCCTTCAAACTGCTAAATTCCTGTATACTCAGGCAGGAAACTTGTGATCCAGAGAGTCGTTCTGATCTTGGGCTTGCTTGCGCCGCTGCTTTCGGCGCAGTGGTTCCACTATCCGACTGCGAACGTTCCCAAGACGAAAGATGGCAAGGCGGATCTCTCCGCTCCCGCTCCGCGCGCCGCCGACGGCAAGCCGGACTTCTCGGGAGTCTGGCAGCCGATCAGCCGGAATCGCGGCCCGGAGAGCCTCGAAGGGCAGGCGCAGCGGCAGACGCAGTTCTGGGATATCGGGCTCGGGCTGCCGGGCGGACTTCCGTATCAGCCTTGGGCGGCCGACCTGCATAAAACGCGCATGGCGGATTTCAGCAAGGACAATCCCGACGTGCGCTGCCTGCCGCTCGGCATCCTGCAAATGCAGACCCATCCCATGATCCGCAGGATCATGCAGACGCCGGGATACCTCGCGATTCTGCATGAACGCGACATGGAGTACCGGCAGATCTTCACCGACGGACGGCCCCTGCCCGAGGATCCGCAGCCGTCCTGGAACGGCTACTCGACGGGCACGTGGGATGGAGACGCGCTGGTGGTAGAAACCGTAGGCTTCCGCGAGGGGCTCTGGGCGGACTACAACGGCAGCCCGCTGACCGACGCCGCGCGCATCACCGAAAAATTCAGGCGGCCGAATTTCGGCAACCTTGAGATCGAGGTGACCGTGAACGACCCCAAGGCCTACACCAAGCCTTGGACGGTCACGCTGAACCAGGCGATCGTGCTCGATACCGATCTGCTGGAATACGTTTGCCTCGAAAATGAGCGCGACGTCCGGCATATGGCCGGCAAGTGACGGCCTGGTCCGAAGGCGATGCTAGAGTTGACAGTGGATGGTCGTTAAGTCCGCCGCAATCCTCGAGAAAGCCCGGGAATCGTTTCACAATCAATCCTGGGGCGCCGCATACGAGCATTTTTCGGCCGCCGATCGCGAATCTCCACTGAGTCCCGAGGACCTTCAGTGGCTCGCCGTGGCCGCCCACCTCACCGGCCGGGATGCCGATAGCGCCAGCGCCCTGACGCGAGCCCATCAGGCGTTTCTTGCTCAAGGCGATCCGCAGAGCGCGGCCCGATGCGCGTTCTGGCTCGGCTTCGATCTGATGAATAACGGCGAGTTGGCACAGGCAGGCGGCTGGCTGGCGCGCGCGGGCCGTTTGCTTGAAGAGCATCGGCAAGATTGCGTCGAGCAGGGTTATCTGCTTCTGCCAGCCGCGATTCGAGCCGTTCACGAGGGGGATGCGGCGAGCGCATATCAGGCCTTCGTTCAAGCCTCTGCAATCGGCCAGCGCTTCGGAGACACCGACCTGATCACGGCGGCGCGGATGGGCCAAGGAAGGGCTTTGATCCGGCAAGGAGAGGTCAATCGCGGCCTTTCCCTGTTAGACGAGGCGATGGTCGCGGTCACAGCCGGAGAGGTGTCTCCAGTTATGGCCGGCGGTGTGTATTGCAGCGTTCTGGAGGCCTGCGGCGAAATCCTGGACCTGCGGCGCGCTCAGGAGTGGACCACGGCGCTGGAGCGTTGGTATGCTTCGCAGCCGGACCTGGTCCCGTTTCGCGGGCACTGCCTGCTTCGCCGTGCGGAGATCCTCGAACTGCACGGGAACTGGCAGCAGGCCTGGGAGCAGGCGCGGCAAGCATGCGAGCAGCTCTCTCACGCCAAATCCAAGGCCGTTCTGGGCGCCGCCTTCTATCGCGTTGCCGAGCTCCACAGGCTTCGCGGCGAATTCAACGAAGCCGAGGAGACGTATCGGAAGGCGAGTCAATGGGAACGCACTCCGCAGCCGGGTTTGGCGCAACTCCGCCTGGCGCAGGGCCAGCTCGATTCGGCGAACGCGGCGATCCGCAACGTGGCCGAGAGCGTGCGCGATCCAGGCCAGCGGGCTCGAGTTCTGGATGCGTATGTCGAAATCGTCCTTGCGGCCAACGATATCCCGGCTGCGCGCGCGGGGGCAACGGAGCTCAAAGAAATCGCCAGACGGCTGAACGCTCCCATGGTCCAGGCCATGCGGTGGCGAGCGGAGGGCCGAGTTCTTCTCGCGGA
>JBAIXM010000001.1:0-7536 GCA_037916615.1 Bryobacterales bacterium | reverse complement strand
CCACGCTGCGCCGCCGGCGGATGCATGTGTTCGCATTTCGCGTGGCACAGGCGAATTCCGATTACAGCATCCAGGACGAAGCTTCCGGCCGCACCATCGTCGCCGGATACCACGGATTGGTTTACGTCGACGCGGAAACCAAACAGGTCATGCGCATCAAAATGGATTGCGACGGCCTGGAAGCTTTCCCCATCAATCAGGTCTCTTTGACTCTCGATTACGCTCCTACAAAAATCTCGGATCAGGATTTCGTGCTTCCCATGGCGGCTGAGGTTCGCTCCCGCACGGGGCGCGCCCTGGGCAGAAACCAGATCCAGTTCAGCCTGTACCGGAAGTTCACTTCCGACGCGACCATCACCTTCGATACGCCGGATCCGGTTCCCGAGGATCAACTCAAGGAACAGCCGGCCGCGCCGGCTTCCGGCAAGCAGCAATAAGCCGCCTCTCATGAATCTGATGATCCAGCACAAGGAGATCGCGCCCGCCACGCGCCTCATTACGATTCGCGGAAAACTGCTGCTCGGACCGGGATGCATGGAGCTGGAGAAACTGGTCCCGCAACTGGTCGAAGCCGGAGCGCGGAACCTGGTGTTCGATCTGAGCGGCGTCACGCGGATCGATTCGACCGGAATCGGCCGCTTTATCGACACCTACGGCAAACTCAGAAAATCGGGCGGTCAGATGCGCCTGGCCGGCGTTGGAGGAGCGGTGAGAGACTCGTTCCGCCTCACCCGCCTGGACACGGTTTTCTCGTTTTATCCGACCGTGGACGAGGCGTGCGAAGGGCTATAGCCCGACGTCTTGGCGCGAAGCGAGCCTCATAACGGGCCTGCGATAATAGGCGCATTCCGTGAGCACCACGCCAAACTTGCGCGAGCCCTCTGGCATCGGCGCCGCGAACACGGCGCAGATGGGGCTTCTGGCGTACCGTGCCGGGCTTATGCGTCTGGCGGGCCTGCTGATCCTGTTTGCCGCCGAGCTGATCCTCGTTTCCATCTGGTTCGACGGCGATGCCTTGCAGCGCCGGAGCCCCCTGTTGCGCGCGATTCGGCTCATCGGCCCCTGGATTTTGCGTGGGATCGTGGTCTTTTCCGCCGTCTACGCATCCATCACGATTTTTCAAAAGAAGACGGCGCTCGCGTCTCTGGCCGAGAAGCTGTCGCGCGCGCCGTTGGGCTGGAACGCGCTCGCCATGCACGCCGGAGCGTTCGCAGCCTTCCTGGTTTTAGGATCGGGTCTCTATTCCGGAACCCGCGCTTCCGATTTTGCGGCGGCCGTGTGGCTTGCATCCGGAATACTCGCGTTGGCCGCCGGGAGTCTCGCATTTTTGCCCGTCCAGCTCTGGCGGGAACTGGCGCGACTGGGCGGCACTGCGTGGCTGTACGCGGCCACCGCCGCTGCGCTGGCCTGCATGATGTTCGGCTTGACCCAGTCGATGTGGCGATCGGCGGCAGGCCTGACGTTTCGGCTGGTCCAGATACTGCTTCGGCCTCTGATCCCCGGACTCTCGGCCGACCCCGCCCGGCTATTGATTCGCGGGCGGAGCTTCGCAGTCATCATCAGCCAGGAATGCTCCGGCCTGGAAGGCATCGGCCTGATTCTCGTATTCGGTTCCGTTTGGCTATTGCTGTTCCGGCGCGAATTCCGGTTTCCACAAGCGATCTTGCTGCTGCCGGCAGGCGCGGCCATTGCCTATCTGTTCAATGCCGTGCGGATCGCCGCTCTGCTTCTGATCGGCGATGCCGGCGCGCGCCAGATCGCCGTTGGCGGATTTCATTCCCAGGCCGGCTGGATCCTGTTCAACAGCCTGGCCTTCGGATTCGCTGTGCTCGCCAGGCGCCTGCGCTGGGTCACGGTTGGCGCGGCCGCAGGACCCTCGCCTGAAGAAGCCACGGAGAATCCGACAGCCGCGTACCTGGCTCCCTTCCTGGCCATTCTCGCGAGCGGAATGATTTCGCGAGCGGCCTCGGGATCGTTTGAGTGGCTGTACGCTTTGCGCCTGATTGCGGCCGCGGCCACATTGTGGATTTTTCGAGCAAGGTACCGGGATCTGAACTGGCGGTTTGGCTGGCTTGCGCCAGCCGCCGGAGTTGCGGTCTTTCTAATTTGGATTGGACTTGACCGGTGGAAAGGCGTGCCGGCGCTCGGAGTGCCCGCCGCGCTCAGCGGCTCGAACGGACCGTTATCGGCGGCTTGGATCGCTTGCCGGATGCTGGCAGCGATCGTCACCGTGCCGATAGCGGAAGAGTTGGCGTTCCGTGGATACGCGATGCGCCGGTTGACCGCGGTGGATTTCGAAGCCGTCGGGCTGCGGGACGTAAGCTGGTTTGGAATTTTCGTATCCGCGGCGGCGTTTGGACTGATGCACGGGGACCGCTGGATCGGCGGAGTGATGGCCGGCCTGCTCTACGCTATGTTGGCGCGGCGCACCAACCGGATCGGAGACGCCGTCGCCGCGCATGCCGTGACCAATGCCCTGTTGGCCGCCACAGTGCTGTTATTCGGGCAATGGCAGTACTGGTAGGGTGATTTTTGGGTTCTGTATTGTCTCGCACAGTCACGCGTGTTAGACTACCGTGGTTCGGAGGCGAACGACTATGAAAATGATTGGAACGTTGATCTTGCTGGTTGGAATGGCCGGGTTTGCTTTTGCCGGTGTTTCTCGAGTACCTGAAATCGACGGAAGTTCCGCAGTCGCGGCGATTGCGCTGCTGTCGGGCGCGACGCTGGTTTTGCGGGGCCGACGGAAAAAAGAACAAAAAGAACAAGGAGATTAAGTCCCTAGGACGGGCGTACCGGCCGGAACGGGTGCGCCAGCATCGAAGTAATTTTCAGGCTGCCAGAATTCTGGTACCCGCGCAGCCCCACCACAAAATCGTCCTTTCCTGCGGCCGGCTGGTCCTGATACGTCCCGAACAGCCGGTCCCACCACGTAAAGACCTCTCCCAGGTTTCGCAACTGCTCCTGATCGCGCAAGGAGTGATGGATGCGATGTACATCGGGCGTGACCACGCAGAAGCGGACAACGTTCTCCAACCCTTGTGGCAGCGATGCATTCGCGTGCTCGAAGAAACTGAAGAAGCAGGCGCATAATTCCAAGGCCAGGACCGCGGCAGCCGGGGGCGCCAGCAGCACGATCAAGCCCAGAGTTCCGCCTTGGACCATCAGCAATTCCAGCGGGTGGACGCGACCTGCCGTCGAAACGTCAAAATCCGAATCGGAATGATGCACCTGGTGGATGCGCCACAGAAAGCCGACCGAATGCTGCAATCGATGCAGGGCGTAGTTAAGAAGGTCGAGCAGAACAAACGCAGTACCCGCCCGGATCCAAAACGGGATCAAAGGACGGTTCAACACGCCCCAGGGGCTATCCGCCACAGCAACGGCGGCCAACACCGGCGTCAGCCGCAAGCAGGCGGTGCTGAAAGCGGTCCCGGCCAGAAGCACGAGTCCATGAACGCTCCAACGGCGTCCGGCGGCCGCGTGGAGTTTCCTTGCGGGAGCCCATGATTCCCACACCGCTGCTCCCAGGAAGGCGGTCACAAAAACGAACCAATAAGCCGGGCTCTCGAATCGAATCCAGCGCATAAAAAGCTAGGTTTGGCTCCGCTGGGCGCGCGACAGTTCCAGCAGTTTTTCCGCGATTTCCCGAGGCCGGTCGATCGATCGCATCACAATCCGGCTGGACTCGCCCGCGGTTTCCAGCGACAGGTCGCCGGTGTTGAACATTCGCTGCCCGAGGGTCTGGTCGAACCGCACGTCCTGCACTTTGGCCATTTCCATGATCCGCGACGTTTTGGAAAACAGGCCGGATTCGTAACGAAGGCGGTCTCCCTGAACATCTAGGGAAGTAGTGCGGCGGCGCAGGTGCCGGATGGCGGTGAACAGGAGCAACGCCGCCGGCGCGAGCATCGGAACCCAGAGCGGCACGTCGGGGGGATTCGATGCTCCCAGCCAGTAGGCCGCGATGGCTGCCGCTAAAAGAGCGATCAGAACGTAGGCGATCTTAACGCCCTTGAGCGATTGCCGGACCTGCATCGGGGGCATGATAGCATGAGGCACCCGGCGGGATGGAATCCGCGACTGGCACAATGAATAGTAACAGGATGAATTCGGAACGAGCACAAACGCGCGTATTAGTCGTAGACGACGAAGAGAGCCAGCGGACCGCCCTGGCCGCAATGATCGCCCTGTGGGGGTATGCCGTGGAGACCGCGGCCGATGGGCAGGAAGCCCTCGAGAAGCTTGCCGAGGGCACCTATCACGTCGTTGTGACCGACATGATGATGCCGCGCATGGATGGCACCGAACTGCTCAAACGCCTGAAAGCCCAGGGCGGAGGCCCCCCGGTGATTGTCCAGACCGCGTTCGGAAACCTGGAGACGTCCGTGGCGACGGTCCACGACCTGGGCGCGTACTGGTTCCTTGAAAAACCGGTCCAGTCGCAGGCCTTGAAGCTTCTGGTGGAGCGCGCCGCGGCCCAAGGCCGCCTTGCCGAACACGCCGAGCGCCTGGAGCGGCAACTTACGTATCAGGGCGTTCTGGGCGAAATGGTGGGCGCTTCGGCCAAGATGAAACAGGCGTTTGCCCTGATTCATCAGGTGGCGCCCAGCCGGGCGGCGGTCCTGATTACGGGCGAAAGCGGCACCGGAAAAGAACTGGCCGCGCGCGCCATTCACCTGCTCAGCCCGCGTAAAGCCGGACCCTTTGTTGCGATCAACTGCGCGGCCCTGCCCGATACGCTCATGGAAAGTGAACTGTTCGGGCATGAAAAGGGGGCGTTCACCGGCGCCGTCGAGCGGCGCGCCGGCTGCTTCGAACTCGCCCAGAACGGGACTGTTCTGCTGGATGAGATCGGCGACATGCCGATCGGAACGCAGGCCAAGCTGCTGCGCGTGCTCGAAGACGGCCGCGTGCGCCGGTTGGGAGGAAAAAGCGAGATCCAACTGGATGTACGCGTGATCGCCTCCACCAACTCGCCCTTGGACAGCGCGATCAAAGAGGGCAAGTTCCGGGAAGACCTGTTCTATCGGCTGAACGTTTTCCCCATTCCTCTGCCCCCTTTGCGGGAACGCAAGGACGATTTGCCCATCCTGTGCCAGGCGCTGCTTCAGGAACTGAACCGCAAACACGGGACCAAGGTCACCGAGCTATCCGGAGAAGTGCTGGAGCGATTTCAAACCTACGACTGGCCCGGCAACGTGCGCGAGCTGCGAAACGTGCTGGAACGCGCCGTGATTCTGGCCGGCGAAGGAGCCATTCAAATCCTCCATCTTCCGCCGGGTTTTTCCGGCGCACCCGTTCCTGCCAGCAGTATCCCTATCGAGCAGGGCGAGCTTCGCATCCGGATCGGACAGACGATCGAACAGGCCGAGCGCGCCCTTATCGAGCTGACGCTCGAGCACACCAAGAACAATAAAACGCGCGCAGCTGAAATCCTGGGCATCAGTCAAAAAACTCTCTTCAACAAACTAAAGGAATACGGCGCGCAAGGGGCGGGCGCCGCGTGAGACCGGCTTCCCGGTTCCTTGCGATCCGTCAATTCTGATGTCGTTACGCGTCCGCCTGATTCTGCTGATTCTGGTGGTGGTCGCGCTGGCGGCTGTAACCCTCTCGGCGGTGGAACTGGAGACGCTCGTCGATCTTCTGACGTCGGACGCGATCGCCCGCAGCCGGCTGACGGCGCAACAGGTCAGCGCGCTCCTGCTCGATCACGTCGAGCGCTATTCCGAAAACTACCCCACGCCGGATGGCATGGAAGGGATCAAGGCACTGTGGAACGACATCGTCTCCGACGACGAGCAGTTTCACCAGTTGTTGCTTCAAATGCTGGCATCCTCGACTTCCCTGCTCGAGATAAACGTAGCGGGCGAGAACGGAACGATTCTGGCTTCCTCGAATCCTCCGGCAGTACGCGCGCCGATGCAACGCCGGGAGAACTTTGAAAACTGGGGGCAGACGCCGTGGTATCGCCGGACCCTGGACCTCTTAACACGCCGGCGTCCGGACTGGGAGGTTACGGTCGGGCTGGGCGTAGGCAACGAGCGGATTTTCACGATTCAGGTGGTTACCTCGAGCGTGTTTCTGCGCGACGCTCTGCGTCCGCAGATCGTCTGGTTAGGAGGGGTGTCCGTAGGGGCCATCGGCTTGGCGCTGCTGCTCACCATGATCGCCACTACACGCGCCCTGCGGCCGGTAAAACGAATCGAGGACACGATTGACCGGATCGCACAAGGGGCGGCCGCGGCCGAGGAACCGGGCGGCGGCCTTGCCAAAGAGTTCCGCGCGGTGGAAAGCAAGCTGAACCTTTTAGGGCAGCAGTTTCGGGGAGCGCGGGCGGATGCGAGCGAACTGCGGCACAATGTGGACCTGCTCCTGGAGCGGATGGCGTCGCAATTGGACGTCGCCACACGCTTGGCGGCGATCAGCCGGATCACGGGAGGCGTCGCGCACGAGATTAAAAACCCGCTGAACGCGATTGCCTTGCGGCTGGAATTGCTTCGCGCACGATTGGGCGATCCGGATCCCGCGCTGGCGAGCGAGATCGACGTGCTCTCGAAGGAAGTCCTGCGGCTCGATCGTGTCGTCAAGACGTTCCTGGATTTCTCGCGTCCGGTAGACGTGCATCTTCAGGATGTCGACTTAGGCGCGCTGGCGCGCGAAGTCACCGAGTTCATGACTCCGCAAGCCCGTGCAAGCGACATCACCGTAGAGTTTTCTGCGCCGCCGGAGCCTCTGCCGATGCGAGGCGATCCAGACCTGTTGAAGCAGGCCATCCTGAATCTGATGAGCAACGCGATGGAGGCGATGACCGGGAAGGGCGGCCGTTTGGGGATTCGTGTCGAAAAGGGAGGCGATAAACTGATTCTGGAGGTGTCGGATACCGGTCGTGGAATCCCCCCGGAACTTCGCAATAAGGTGTTCCAGCTTTACTTCACCACCAAACCGGGAGGATCGGGCATCGGCCTCGCAATGACCTACCGGGCCGTGCAGTTGCATAATGGAACTATCAGCTTTACCAGCGAAGCTGATTCGGGAACAACGTTCCGTCTCGAGTTCCCGGGAAACGTTCGTCATGCCTGAATCGCTCCGCGGACTCGCGGGTGTTTCTTCTTCCAAGAGAAGCGCTGCCGCGCTGTGCTTGGCCTGCGCGCTGGCGACATCCGGCTGTATTTTCCACAGGCCTCCCAGGGCTTTCAATCCGCCGTACGTGGCTCCAAAGCCTCCCGAGCCATTGCCTCCTCCGGCGCTGATTTCGGCGCCGCCGGAGGTAGCCTTCGAACCGGCCCTGTACGATTTTCCGCGTCAGACAGATCCAGCTTCGCGTTTTCCGGAACTACCGGCTCCTAGGCCACCACGCCCACCCGTGGCAACCATCCCAAAGCCGGTTCCCGCGCCGGTGGACGGTCCGCCGCCGCAGCCGCCGAAGCTCGCGCAAATCCTGACGCCAGAGGAATCCCGGCGCAACACTCAGGAGTTAGAGCAGTATCTGGGAAGTGCGCGTAGGGCGTTGACCTTGACGCAGGGCAAGAACCT